>CAIXHP010000001.1 GCA_903919315.1 uncultured Pseudomonadota bacterium
AAAGGGGAATGTGATTCTCTATCCAACTGGATAGAGCCTTGGACAGTATTCCTTGCATTTTGGATTCCTTCTTTGGTCGGAAAGAATCCTTATCTTGAATCTCTTCAAGGCTTTATCCAACTGCGTCCGGTACTATGGGCAGACACTTCAAAAGCGAAGACATACAGGCCTATTTTCCTAGCCTTGCAGCAGTAATCCTGTTCTCAAGCTTGTTTGTAAAAGGGCAATCTTTGATAACCCGGTTAACTTGGGCTGCACTTGTGCCTGAAATTGGCTCCATTATTGGGTATGGCTTGCTAACAGCCTTGTTTTGGGAAGGACACGGCGGAGGAAACTCCAGAGAGATTTCTTTTGCGGAATGGATAGCTGCGGCAACAATCATGCCATTGTCCCTTGCTAGGATTTGGGTGATATCCTTAATGCTTTTGTTGTTCTGCGGCATCGATAATTATGTTTTCCGCTCACAGATAGCGTCCCGTCACAATCCGTAGTCTTGTAGCGGAAATCCAACTAGAGATTACTGCCGTTTGACGAAAGTCAGGGTTGATGGGGCTTGCCCCTCATCCGTTTTGCGTCGGCGCAAAATGCTGCGTGGTTAGACCGTACATGACTGGCAGAAACTCTTTCCCAGCGCTTTGTCTAACCGCCGCTTATGGTTGATGTTTTGTTAACGCGGTGCGACCGGGGCATGGGGCTTGCCCCTAGATGCCTCATGGCGGCGTACCGTTGTGGCTACAACGGATCGACATGCGCAGCCTTCGTGTCAAACGCGCGGTGGTGCGCGGTCTTCGCTTTGTGGCGACGCGGCGGAGAGGCGGCGCACGAACTCGGTCGCCGCGCCTTCCAGCGTCTCAGATTGAAGCCGCAGGGCGCCTGCTTGTTCATGAGCCGCTGTCGCCGCTCGGCGCGTTTCCTCGGTGCTGACGAGCAGGCGCGAAATGTCGGCGGTGGCCGTTTGGGCGGCTTGCGTCGTTTGTTGCGCGCTTGATGCGATTTCACGCGTCGCCGCCGTCTGTTGCTGCAACGCGCCCTTGATGCCGAGCGTGATGGCGTTGATGCGGTTGATGACCTGCTGGATGCTTTGCATCTGATCCTTGTTGCCCGCCGCGCCGCGCCGGATGTCTTCGATCTGCGTTTCGATCTGCCCGATGGCATCCACCGTCTGGTTCGCGAGGCCTTTCACTTCGTTGGCCACGACGGCAAAGCCGCGCCCGTGTTCGCCCGCCCGCGCCGCTTCGATCGAGGCGTTGAGCGCCAGCAAATTGGTGCGTCCGGCAATCGCCTGAATCAGGCCCACGATCGACACGATCTGGTTGGCGCGTTCCGCCAGCGAGGTCACGGATTCGTCCGCCTTCTGGGCTTCTTGAACGGCCGTCGTGGCGACGCGCGCCGCTTCGTCGGCTTGGCGTTCGATTTCCTGAATGGCGCTGTTCATCTCTTCGGTCGCTCCGGCGATGATCGTGGAACTCTCCGATGCCTTGGACACCACCAGCGCCGTGCCGTTGGCGCGTTCCTGCTGGTCGTTCAGAAAGCGTTCCAACTGGCTGGTGCTGTCATCCATGCTCTGCGTCGATTGGCGCATCGCCTGCAACGTGCCGTCCATCGCGGCGCGAAAGTCCTGCGCCACCTGCGCGCGCTCTCGCAGCGCCGAGGCCGCGAACAGGCGGGTCAGTCCGTTGCCGAGCCACCAGCCGCCCAAGGTCAACAGGATCGAGCTGATCAACAGCGTCCAGTTCATCGCCGCGAATTTGCTTTCGCTGCTGCGCAACACCTCGCTTTGCGGCGCGGTCACGACCGCTGTCCAGCCTAGGCCGGGGAAATCGAAATCGCCGACGCTCGCGGCGCGTCCGGCCATGGCGGGCACGGTGCCGAGGGCGAGGCGGAATTGATTGTCCTGCGCCGCCGCCGTCGCTTGCTGGATAACCGCGACTTTGTCCTTGACGGACGCGGGCCACGCCAGCAGCGGCGCACCACCACGATCAAAAAGCATCGCGGCGGCGTTGGGCAGCCCCTGTTCCTGCAGCGGCTTCAGCCGTGCGCTGACAAGGCGTTCCACCAGCCCGAAGCTCGCGAAATTAACCCAGACACCAACGGCGCGTCCGGCGGCATCTTTGACCGGTGTCGCGAATACGATGACGTTTTCCTGATCGCCATACAGTCCGGCGATGCCCGCATGGCTCAGCGGCCCGGCGACGACCGTGCCGGTGAAGCCGTTGCGCCCTTCGAGAAAGCGGCCCTGCAGCGCATCCTGAAACCATGGGGCAGCCGCGAAATTCGCGGTCAGCAGTGTGGCGGTGTTGAGCGTCGTCTTTCCGTCCGGCGCACGGTTGCTGGCGGCGACGATGTTGCCCTGCGCGTCCAACAACGCCATCCATTTGTAGATGCCGTAGAGATAGGCGTAATCGTTCATCAGCGCCGTCAGCGCCCCTGTGAAGGCTGCGTCATGGGCGCGTGCGGGCAGATCGTGGAGGGCGGGGTTGAGCGCGAAACTCTGCACATCGCCGTAACGCTCGAACAACGAAGCGTCGATGGCTTTGACGACGGATTCGGCGTTGTCCATCAGGACATGGCCGCGTTCGGCTTCCTCCTCGACGCGGCCGGAGTGGAACAAGAGAAACAACACAAGCGTGGGCAAGACCCCGACGGCGATGACCGTCACCGATACGAGGCGTTTGAGATTGACCGTCTTCATGGCGGAAGATTCCTCTACGACAAAGCCCAGATACGACAAAGCCCAGACAGCGCCGCGCCGACACAAACAGCGCGACGGATCTTTCACGATATTTGGCCTTGCACTGTTTATGGAATATGAAAAGACAGTGTGCGGTTGTGTGCAGAATGGCGATGCGCAGCAATTATCATGCGCTTGTGTGCGGCCTGTGCCTGACGGGCCTAGCGCTTGACGCTTGACGCGCCTCCACAAGCGAGCGAAAGTTTCCACCCAAACCGCACAAGGAGCTTCGCCGATGGGGATTTACGACCACGCCGCTTGGGGCGTCATTATCGGTCTCGCGCTGATGCTGGTGGGTGGGCTGATGCAGTGGGCCTATGGCGCGAAGCGACGGGGCAACGGGGATCTGATCCTGTCTTCGTCCGGTGCCGAAGCCGAGGCGACGCAGCGTTTCCATGTGCAGCTGGCGGGGTGGTTTCGCCTGTATGGCATCGCGCTCGCGCTTATCGGCGCGGTCACGGCCCTATGGGGCGCGTTGACTCTGCTGTAAGTTCAGACCCCGCTCAACACATAGTAATAAACGCAGGCCAGCGAAGCGATCATCGTCATCAGAAAGGCGAGTTGCGCGCCGACGAAGCGCATGAGTCCCGCGCCCCGGACTTCGTTGCTGCCGAACGCATGCAACAGCCGCGACGCGACCAGCGCGAGGCCGAGGCTGTGCATGACCGCCGACGGCGCGCCCTTGGACTCGATCAACAACAGCAGGATCAACGACAGCGGCACGTATTCGCCAAAGCTGGCCAGAACTTTTTCGGCGCGACGCATCTCGCGGTCGCTCTGTTGGCCCTTGCCCGTCACACGCACCCAATGGTGCATGACGTTAAAGGACAACACCACCAGCAAGAGGCCGAGCATCCCGGCGTAGAGCAACGTGATGTGGATGAACATAGGGGAACCGGACGTTGAGGGTTGGCAGGCGCGCCTCAACTTACCACAAACGCCCGCACAAACAAAAACCCGTCCGCAAAGGAAAACCGCCCGCGCTTTCTGTGAGGAAAACGCGGGCGGGGGTTGAGGGTTACGGATTATTGCAGCCGTATATCCTTTGAAAAAATCCGCAGTTCCTTCTTTCGGGAGCATCCGCCCAATCGTTGTATCTTTTTCTGACCTGCGCCGTGGCCTCAGCCGAAGCCTCAGAAAAAATTCTCTGCGTGTTGAGGGCTAGACTAAAATCCTTTTGAGTATACGGTTTGGCGGCCAAATGTGTAACCCGCAGGACATAGTCCTTTTTCGCGGTGTCGACGGCCATTCCGGCCTCAATCCCCGTCCAAACGGGCGGCACAACAACAGCGGCCATGGTGGCAAGCGCGGCGGTTCCGATGGCGGCCCGACCTATTCTCCCCAACATTCTTCCCGCCGCCCATCTGAAACGCCGCCGCACGCGGGGAGGCGGGGACATGGGCGCCTGCGCGGGCGTTGCTTTACCGTACCGAACCCGCCTTTTGGGCTTGTCGACGTTCGCTGAAAACCCAATGTTGTGGGTGCAATAATCGCTGTCTTTGTCTTTGTTCCCAAACATGAAAATCCCCTTTAAATTGTTATCTCGGTCTTGTGATACCCGCCCGTTTTTCCACAAATCCGGGCATTAGGCAATTACTTTCGCTGGCATTGTCCCATCCTGCGATAACGCGGCGGCAAAGACGGTTATCGGGAACAACAGCTGTATGGGCCACCGCTTTTCGAGCTGTACCGTGGCATCGGCGGTGTCTGTAGACGAAATATATCGCGGGCCTCGTTAATCATTCTCTGCGTGCTAAGCGCGAGGCCGTGCCCTTCTTGGTTGTACGGATTGGCGACCAGCCGCGCCGCTTGCAAGACATAATTCCGCCCGACAGAATTGACGACCAGACTTGTCTCGCCCCCCGAAGACGCGACGACGGCGACGAACAAGGCGCTTGCGACGGGTACGGATACACCGTCCCTCACTCGTTCCAACAAGCTTCGCGCCGTTGTGCCGAACGCCTTTCGCGTGGTGTTAGGGGAATGGGGAACGGCGTTTGCCGCAGGGGCGGATCGAGAATGTCCAGGGCTATAATCCATTTGATGTTCTCCAAATTTGTCTATTAAAATGCGTGCTTCGGCTATACTTTATTACTTTCCCTAAACTCCTGCAAAACCAAAGGCCATGCAATTACTTTCGTCACCTTTTGAGGCCGATCTTTCCTGTCCGGCTGCGCCCGCGCTGGCAACAATTCGCTTGTTTTTCAATGGGATATAAGGGATCGAGATGCCCGCCTGCGCGAATAGGGTGGGAGCGGGGACGACTCCCCTCGAGGGCCGTGCGTCGGAGCGTAAAGCAGCCCCTACGACGCGGTGCCTTACAAGTTGGTGAACAGGCGATCTTTGTCGTCGAGCATCACGCCCCTTCACACAACAACACGTCATTCCGGATAAATTTTGCGCCCCCACCCGCTGCGCTCTATTCCGTGCCACAGAAGGACGCAAAATTTTCCGGAATGACAGGAAGCTATTGATGGTGGTCATCGTTAAGCAAAACCCTCCCCCGGTCGGGGGAGGGTTTGTTTCTTTGGCGTGGAAGAACGCCGCCTCAGCTCTTGTAAATCTTGATGATGCTGTCGAGGAGTTTGAGGGCTTCTTCGCGGGGGCGTTGGAAGCAGTTGCGGCCGATGATCGAGCCGTTGCCGCCACCGGCGTGGATGGCGCGCGCGTCGTCCATCACGCTGTCTTCGCCCTTGGCCGCGCCGCCCGAAAACACCACGATGCGCTTGCCGTTCAGGCAGCATTGCACGACGTGCTGGACGCGTTCGATTTGCGTGGCGACGGGGATCTTTTTCTCCTCATAGACCTTTTTCGAGTCTTTGTTGCCGAGGTCGGCTGTGGGCAGCTTCACCTTGATGATGTTCGCGCCGAGCAAGGCCGCCATATGGGCGGCGTAGGCCACTACATCGACGGCAAGCTCGCCTTCCTTGGTCAGGTCGCCGCCGCGCGGGTAGGACCAGATGACCGTCGCCAGACCCTTGGCCTTGGCTTCGCGGGACAGGTCGCGGATTTCTTCGAACTGGTCGTACATCGCGTCCGAACCGGGATAGATCGTGAAGCCGATGGCGGCGCAGCCGAGGCGCAACGCGTCGTCCACGCTCGCGGTCACGGCCTGATCGGCGTTTTCCTTTTGGCACGACAGGCTGTTGGCGCTGTTCATCTTGAGGATGGTCGGGATGGATCCGGCAAAGGTGTCGGCTCCAGCCGCCAACGGCCCCAACGGCGCGGCGTAGGCGTTCAGCCCGGCATCGATGGCCAGTTGGTAATGGTAGTGGGGGTCATAGGCCGCCGGATTGACGGCAAAGCTGCGCGCCGGGCCGTGTTCGAAGCCCTGATCGACCGGCAAAATCACCATCCGGCCCGTGCCGCCGAGGCGACCGGCCATCAACATGCGTGCCAGATTGGCTTTGGTTCCGGGCGTTTCGCCTTCGTAACCATCGAGGATTTCACGTACGCGGCGGGTCAACTTCATGGTCGGTCTCCGTTCATGCTGCTTTGTGTTGCAGGAAAATGACATTCCGGAGCTGACATAGCCAAACTTTGACCATTTGTCCAATAGCGCTTTTCAAAGCGGGCGCGATGTATTATGCACAATCGGTACGTTTAATGACATTTGGGGTTTTGCGATGAAACGGGCTCTTTCCGGCGTTTGCGTTCTGGGCTTTGGTCTGGCGTTGGGCGCTTTTTCCTCTTCCGTCACCGCTGCGGCCTATGACCCCAACCCCGACCATGTCCTCAAGCTGCCGTCGGATTACCCGCGCGCGTCGCAGCCCATGCCCACATCTTATTTTGCCGCGCGCCAGCCTCAAGCCGCCCAGCCTCAGGTTGTGGCGCAGGCTCCTGCGCCCAAGCCCGTCACCGTGCGCGATTATCGTATGCGCGCCGTCACCGGCGAGTCGCCCCTGAAGCAGCAAGAAGCGGCGGGCACTTGGCATCAAGCCAACCCGGCCGTTGTCGCGCCGGATCACAAGCTGGTGCCGCGCACACAGACAGCGGTTGACGTGGGCATGCAGTTCTCGCATCTGCACTATGAGGAACCTGAGATTGACGTGACGCTTGACGGCTTGAAGTACGGCTTCACCGCGTCGGGCACCAAGGTTGTTCACCAAGATTATTTCGTGCGCGGCGAAGTGCGCGGCGCTTTGGGCGACGACGACTACAAGGGAAGCGGCACGTCAAAGGACCTGCCGGGCTATCTGATCGACTTGCGCGGCGTGGCGGGCGGCGATTTTCCGCTTGGCGACCGTTATGTCATTTCGCCCTACGTCGGCGTCGGTTATCGGCACCTGTTCAACGACTCGCGCGGCGTCACCAGCACGGGCTATTACGGTTATCGCCGTTACAGCAACTACTTCTTCGCGCCGGTGGGCACTACGGCGCGCATGGGCCTCAACGACGGGTCGCGCCTCAGCATGCTGATCGAGCTGGATCCCCTGCTCTGGGGTTCGCAGACCACGAACCTGCACGATGTCGATCCTGTCCTGCCAAACGTGCACAACAAACAGAATGACGGCTTTGGCGTACGCGGCGAGTTTATGTACGAAGCGCAACAATGGTCGGCCGGCCCGTTCATCAATTACTGGGACATCAACGATTCCGACCTGTCCTGCGCCGCGTGTGACTTGGGCATGGTGCTTGTGGAACCGCGCAACCAGACGATCGAGTACGGCGTTCAGGTTCGTTATCGCCTGTACTGATCGTTGCCGCTGCGTTTGACGAACCGGGAAAGCTTTCGCTTGCGGCGAGATGGGCGTAGGATGGCTGACCTTTCGTAGCCCCTCCCCGCCCTTTCCTTATCCCACGAGGCTTTCATGCAGCGTTTTTCGTCCACGGCCGGAATCGCCATCGGCCCGATTTTGTTCATGCTCGCCATTCTGGGCGTTCTGGCCATGACGATGTCGTCCAGCGTCAGCAGCTTTGGCACAGCAGGCGTCGCGGATCGCGTGACGGCGGATGTCGTCAGCCAAGCCAACCTGATCCGCAGCAAAATCAACGAATGCAATCTGATGTACGGCACCAACAGCAATGGCGACGGCTGGCCTGCCTCTGACCCCACCGACGGCACGCTGGTGTCGGCTCTGGAATGCGAGGCCGATCCCGCCGGGCAAAAAAGCCTGTGGTCGGGGCTGCGCGCTGCGCTGTTGCCGCCGCCCACCAAGGGCTTTAACGCGTGGTATTACATGAATGCCGGAGCCGAAGGCGGGCGCTGCATCTGGACCGCGCCCACGAGCAGCAGTTCCGGCGTTGTCGCGGGGCTGACTCAGGCCGCGACGAAATTTTCCAGTCAGGAAGTCGACTATGACAGCTCCAGCGAAGATCAAAAGTTCGTGATCTTTCTGACCCCCCCGACCGGCACCGCCAACGCGCACTGCGCTCACTGACGGATCGCGTTAAAGTCGCCAACCGGAATGGATCACGGCGATGCCGCCGGTCAGGTTGCGCCACGCGACGTGCGCCAATCCGGCACATTCCATACGACGGGCGAGTTCCTCCTGCGGCGGGAATTGGCGGATGCTTTCGGCCAGATATTGATAGGAGTCGCGATCCTGCGCCACAAAGCGGCCCAGCAGGGGCAGGACGTTCATGCAATATCGGTCGTAAAGCGGCTTGAGGCGCGGCGCGACACCGGGGCTGAATTCCATGCAGAAAAACCGTCCGCCGGGCTTGAGCACACGCGCGAATTCCGCCAAGGCCGCGTCGATGCGCGTGACGTTGCGCAAGCCAAAGGCGATGGAGACGGTGTCGACGCTGCGGCTGGCGACGGGCAAAGACTCGGCGTTGCCGGTTAGCCATTCGAGTCCGGCCTTTTCGTCCAGCAATCCCCGGTCCACCGCGCGGTCGCGCCCCACTTGCAGCATGGCGGGGTTGATGTCGCAGACGATGATCCGCGCCTGACCCGCCGTGCGTTCGGCGCAGCGCATGGCGATGTCGCCCGTTCCACCCGCCACGTCGAGGATCACCTGACCCGGCTTAGGGTTCATCTGGGCGACGAGACGGTTTTTCCACAGCCGGTGCAGGCCGCCCGACATCAGGTCGTTCATCAGATCATAGCGTTCGGCGACCGAGGCGAAGACATCGCGCACCCGCGCCGTCTTTTCCTCAGGTGCCACGCGCTCGAACCCGAACCATTCGGCTTCGGGGTTGAGATTCGGGGCGGCTGTGCTGTGTTGCGTCGACATGTCCCGAACCTAGCCGCTTCCGGCGCGCGCGCCAAGGGGCGTTACCCTGCCTTGAGCAAATTCGCGGCGGCGAAGTCCCAGTTGGCGAGTTTGTCGAGGAAGGTTTGGAGAAAGTCGGGGCGGCGGTTTTGATAGTCGAGGTAGTAGGCGTGTTCCCACACATCGCAGGTAAGCAGCGGCGTTTGGCCCTGCGTTAAGGGCGTGGCGGCGTTGGCGGTTTTGACGATCTTGAACTTGCCGTGCTCCTGCACCAGCCAGACCCAGCCGCTGCCGAACTGGGTCGTTCCGGCTTGCTTGAACTGATCCTTAAACGCATCAAAGCTGCCGAAGTCGCTGATGATACGCGCCCCGATGGTACCTGTGGGCGCTCCGCCGCCGTCTGGCTTTAGGCTCTTCCAGAAAAAGCTGTGGTTCCAGACCTGCGCGGCGTTGTTGAAGATACCCGCCTTGGATTCGTCGTTGACGGTGGCGAGGATCACGTCCTCCAACGTCGCCATGGCCAGCGGAGTCGCCTTGACCAGATTGTTCAGGTTGGTGACATAGGTTTGATGATGTTTGCCATGGTGGAACTCCAGCGTACGCGCCGACATATGCGGCTCGAGCGCTGTGGGGGCGAAGGGGAGCGGGGGAAGTTCGAAGGCCATCGATTGATCCTCTGGATTGTGGACAAATTTGGTAGGAATTAGACCATGCCGATTCCTTAAAAGCAACCGGCGTGAAACCCCAAAACGCCACATGCCCGCCGCCAGACGCAACACGAATGTCGCTTGTGACGGAGGGCAAGGGCTTCAAGACCGGGCGCAGGGTCGGGGGAACAACCCCGCCCGGTTCGGGCGTTATTGTGTGTCTTCGGGGACCGAGCCGCCGTGGCCGCGCGACAGCGAGGCATAAGCCGCAGGGGGCAGGCCTTGCATAATGTCCACCATGGGATTGGCGCGCGCGGCAAACCGTCCTGACAGGATCCTCCGCCGCTGGTGCGCACGGGGCATCGATTCAAAGAGGCGATGCGGTGCGATGGCGGTGACGTCATTGCGCGAGAAGATCGAAACACTCATGGCGATGCTCCTTCTTTCGTTCGAGGTTAAAGGCGAACCCTGAAGAACTTCAAGGCTCAAGGACTGTTGCCTGAAAGAACCATACGGTAAATATTTCTCCAGCTCAACAACAATCAGCCAGCGCCGTCTGATTTGTTCTTTAAATGTCCATTCTCTACATGGGCGTAATTTACGATAACAAAATTATGACATGAACATTACTATTGTTGGCTATTTTATATTTCGCTTCCGGATTCATTTGCTGGGAAATATTTGATCTTTGACTATATGTGGCGAGAAGCAGCTGAATGTGCCTCTAGATGCGGTCGTTGGCCTGAAGGCTGTCCGACGGCTCTGTTTTGCGCAACAATTGCGGCAAAAAATCGGCGCTGTTTTGCATTTCTTAATCTTTTTCGGCAAATAATGTTCATATTCGTTTAAAATTTTTTAAAAGCCGGAGGCGGGTTATGCCCTTTTCCAAAAGCACGATTTCCGTTTTGGTCGATTTGGTCGAAAACAGGCTGGCCACCGTGCATGTCGGCAGCCGCGAAGGTCTCCGCGAAGCCCTGACGCTCCAACACTGCTTGTCCGAACTGCGCGGCGCGGAGGTTGTGGACGCCGGCGACATGGATGATCTGGTGGACACGCCACGCCGTGGCCGCCGTCCCAAGATGACCGCTTGAGGAAACGCCGTTGCGGGGCACAACCGATTCCGTCACCCCAGCACCGCATTAAAAACCAAGCCGACGATCAGGATTCCCGCCGCGACGATGGCGAAATAGGTTGCCAACAGCCGCCCGGTGAGGACTTTGCGGAGGATGATGGCTTCGGGCAGCGACAGGGCGGTCACCGCCA
>CAIXHP010000002.1 GCA_903919315.1 uncultured Pseudomonadota bacterium
CGTAAGCATCCGGTGAAGGACGCAGGCGATCTCTGTCATTAAGATCTATAGGTATCAGCGTTTTGTGTCGGCGATCAATTCGCGTAGGTTTTCGATGCCGAACTGGGTGAACGCCGTGGCTCGATCTTCGCCCAGACCGACGATGAACAGGCAGCCGTCCTCTGGCTCCATGGCTTCAGCAATCTCCTCGAGGAACTCTTCCGTTTCACCAAGCATTGCGGCAACGTGGGTTATGGTGAAGACATGAGTGATGGCGGCCATGGTTAAGCCGCTTGTTTTGTGGGGGTGTTTGACGATTTCCAGTTCCACGGCAACAACTCATCGATGCGTTGAAAGGGATGTTCGGCAATACGGGCGAGAACATCGGCCAGCCAAGCCTGAGGATCGATGTCATTCATTTTGGCGGTGACGATCAGGCTGTACATGGTTGCGGCGCGGTGACCGCCGCGATCGGAACCGCAAAACAGCCAGGACTTTCTACCCAGAGCGATACCGCGCAACGCCCGCTCGGCGGCATTGTTGGTCAAACAGATACGACCGTCGTCGAGAAAGCGGGCAAAGGCAGCCCAGCGCTTGAGCATGTAGTCCATAGCTCCAGCAACATCGGAATGGCGGGACAATCTTGCGCGTTGATCCCGCATCCAGGTCTCGAGATCAGCCACTAGGGGCGCGCTCAGTTTTTGGCGAACGTTCCGCCGATCATCAGCGCTCTTGCCGTTGATATCACGCTCGATGTCAAACAAAGCATCGATACGCAAAACAGCTTCCAGCGCCAATGGTGCAAGGGTCACATCACTTTTGCCCGCAGCTTTGCGTTTGGCCGCAGAGGCGATATCGGCGAGTTCGAAAAACTTGCGTCGCGCATGCGCCCAGCACGCTGCTTCCTTGATGGGCCCCGGACTTCGATTGCCTTCATAAAGATGGCCATAACCGCCATAGGCATCAGCCTGCAAAATGCCGACATAGTTGGCCAGATGCTCTTGAGGATGTTCGCCCTTACGATCACGTGAATAGTAGAACACTGCGGATGGCGGTGCTTCGCCACCAAACGGTCGATCATCGCGCACATAGGTCCATAAACGCCCGGTATGGGTCTTGCCTTTGGCGAGAACCGGTACAGTCGTATCGTCGCCATGCAGGCGGGTGGCGGCAAAAGTAAGGGCTTCAAGGCGTTTGAAGAGGGGATCGAGGACGGTGCAGCAGGCGCCGACCTGATCGGCCAGTGTCGATAGGCTCAGCTCGACGCCTTCCCGGGCATAGCGCTCGGCCTGCCGATTAAGAGGCTGATGCTGACCGAACTTCTCAAACATGATCATGGCCAGCAAGCTAGGGCCGGCCCAGCCGCGGGGAATGACGTGAAAAGGTGCTGGTGCCTGACCGATGCTCTCGCAATCACGGCAGGTGAACTTCTCGCGCACGGTCTGAATAACCTTCCATGTGCGCGGAACCACTTCCAGGGTCTCGGTAATATCTTCGCCCAACTTACTCAGGCGCGTGCCGCCGCAGCAGGCACAAGAGGTTGGTCCTGGCACAACCACCCGCTCGCGGGGCAGATGGTCGGGGAATGGTCTGCGTGAGGGCTTCTTGCGCGTGAAAGCGGTAACGTTGGCGGTCTTGGCGGCAGCCTTCTCGGCGGCAAGTTCGTCCTCGGTTGCCGTCGCCTCCAGCTCTTCCAGTTGCAGTTCCATCTGATCCAGAAGGCGGGCGGTACGTTCGGAGCGTGGTCCAAAGCGATCGCGCTGCAGTTTGGCGATCATCAGCTTCAGGTGAGCAATAAGGGCATCGTCGTCAGAATTTTTTGCTCGCGCTGTGGCCAGTTCACCCTCGATAAGAGCGACGTGAGTTTGCGTCGCAACCAGCGCTGCTTTTAACGCTTCGATATCATCAGGTATGGCGTTTTGTGGCTGCAAACTCATGAAAGTAGTGAATCACAAATCGATGCTTTTGACTCGCATAAAATGACATGGTGGCAAAAATAGTTTTGCCTTTCGACATTTTTATCCAACCTGTTCTGGACGGAATGTATGACGTGGATTCCGCCAGTCGATGCCCTCCAACATATAGGCCAACTGCGCCGACGAAATGCCGACCACGCCATCGACCGGTGTCGGCCAAACGAAGCAACCCTTCTCCAGCCGTTTAGCGTAAAGGGACATGCCAAGCCCGTCATGCCAGATGATCTTGATTAGGTCACCCCGCCTTCCACGAAACACAAAGAGATCGCCGGCATGCGGGTCACGTTGTAACGTCTCCTGCACCTGCAGCGCTAAGCCGTTCATGCCACGGCGCATATCGGTTTTACCCACCGCCAGCCAAACCCTGACATTACCAGGAACCGGGATCATAGCCGCACCATCGCCTTGACGATCGCCGCCGCCAAATCCGGCGGTGTCGTTGACGGAATGCGCGCATGGGCGCCATTGCCCACCCTAACTTCAATCGCCGAGCCGTGCTGATCTCTGGATCCTGAGCCCGGCGACACAATCATCTCGGCAAATCCAGTCGTCTCGGCGCTCAACTCTTGTCGCCAACGATAGATCATGTATGTGCCGATGTCGGCTTGCCGGGCTATCTCAGAAACCGTTGCGCCAGGCGCAAAGGCCGCGGCGACGAGCGCTTGTTTTTGGTCTTTACTCCATCGCCGCCGGCGCTCTACGCCGCTGATAATCTGAATCTGCGCCATAACACTGCCTCTAGCTGCGCTGCTAACACCAGCGCTAGCAGCATCGCTAAGACATCAGCTATCGCGTCACATTGCTAGGCGGCCTTCGCCGGAGGGGTAC
>CAIXHP010000003.1 GCA_903919315.1 uncultured Pseudomonadota bacterium
AAAGGGGAATGTGATTCTCTATCCAACTGGATAGAGCCTTGGACAGTATTCCTTGCATTTTGGATTCCTTCTTTGGTCGGAAAGAATCCTTATCTTGAATCTCTTCAAGGCTTTATCCAACTGCGTCCGGTACTATGAATGTTTTCATAATGCTCTCCGTGTTTGTTGTTTCGACGTTATTGTTGCGAGGAGAACAATTTCGTGCAATTGTTTTATTGTCACTCAAACAATGTTGGAATGTATGGCGAACAATCCCTATGGACTCGATTGGCTTCCCGATTTGTCTCATCGCAAGGCGGATGTTTATGTGGCTCTTGCCGATGCCATTGGCGACGACATCAAGCGTGGTCGGCTAAAGGCCGGGGCCAAGCTTCCGCCGCAAAGACTGTTGGCCTATACGCTGGGGTTAAATTTGGGGACGGTGCATAAGGCCTATAGGCTGGCTACCAAGCGGGGGTTGGTGTCCGGCGAGGTGGGGCGGGGCAGCTTTGTTCGCGGCGACGCTGCGAGCAACGCTGATTGGCCGAACGAAGATCCGTGCAGTCGAATGATTGATTTTTGCGACAACTTTCCGTGCCCGATAAGAAAGGTTGCGTTGGTGCAAAAACAGCTGGAGGTTCTTTCCAAAACATCGAACCTTGGCCAGCTCCTGCAATACCAGCAGAACAGCGCATGGGCCAACCATAAGCATATCGCGGCGACGTGGTTGGGGCGTTTTGGAGTCAGCGCCACGCCTTCGACGACATTGATTGCGAACGGGGCTCTTCATGCCGGATTTATTAGTCTGCTTACGTTGTGCCGCGCGGGCGATACGGTTCTTACCGAAGACATGACCTCGCAGGCCATCAAGGGGGCGGCGCGGCGGTTGAAGTTGCGGCTGAAGGGAATCAAAACGGACGACAAGGGGATTATCCCTGAACATCTTGATGAACTGTTGCGCAAGGAGCGCGTTTCCGCCGTTTACCTTGTTCCGACGCTTCACAATCCTACATCGACGCTATTGCCTTTGGGGCGGCGTCGCAAAGTTGCGGCTATCCTTGCCCACCATGGCGTTCCGCTGATCGAAGACGATATCTTTGCTCCCCTTCTTGATGAGGTGCCGACTCCGATTTCGGCGTTGATCCCGGATTTGGGCTTTTATATCGCAGGCCTTTCAAAGGCGCTTGCGCCGTCGTTGCGGCTAGCTTTTCTCAAAGTGCCGGAGCGGCATTATACGGATGCGCTCGACTGCCTGCGTTTGACATCGTGGTACGCGTCGCCGTTGCTGATGGAGCTGGCCGGAAATCTCATAACGTCCGGCGATGCCGACAGGCTGATTGGGGAACAACGGCGCGAAATCAATAAACGGCAAGAAGCGGCCCGGAATGCTTTTCGTGGCCATGGTCTTTATGCCGCTCATCCCTGCGCATTGCACGGATGGTTAAAACTGCCGGATCCGTGGCGGGCAACGCAGTTTACGGAGACGCTTCGCGAGGCGGGAGTTCTTGTTCAATCTGCGGAGGCTTTTGCCGTTGAACGATCTCAAGCCGTCCATGCCGTTCGTTTGTGCCTCGGTACGCCGGGGTCATTCACGAAGGTGACGGAGGGGCTCCAAATGATCAGCGATGTTTTGCGACGACGCTTGTGATTGGGGTGGGGATGTTTCGGGGTTTTTGACAGACAGCGCGGCGTTGAAAAAACGCCCGGAGATTTCTCTCCGGGCGCGAGGGGTGGATTGGGGTTGGGGTTACTTTTCGGTGGGGGCGGGCGCGAGGGTTTCCTCGGCCGGGGTGGTTTGGGCTTTGATGGGTTGGGCTTTCAGTTTTTCGTGGGTTTTGTGAGCCATCTTTTTGGGCGTGGGTTTGGCGGTTTCGACGTTCTTGACCGTTTCGGTCGCTTTCACGCCGGACTCTTTGGCGGTATCGGTTGCGGCGACGGTTTCATTGGTTTCGACGCTGCTTGGCATTGTCGCTTCGGGTGTGGCGGCAAAGGCGGCGGCGGGCAGGGCGAACAGTGAGGCGGCCAGAACGACGCGGCGTAGGGTCTTCATCAAATTCCTCCGGGTTTCATGTTGGCAACGGTTTGTTGCCTGAAAAGGACTTTGCCGGTGAATCGTGGCCGGATCGGGGTGTTTTTGAGAGGGATTGTGGCGTTCCTGTGAAAAATTGCGGCGGCGCGGGGTTCAAAACGGGCGGAATCCATGTTTTTGAGGGCGAAAGTAATATGTTTCTTCTGCTGTGCGCCCAGAATGCTATAGGAGGCGCATGAAAAAACCGCTTTCCGCTCCCCGCTCCGTTCCGCCTGCGCTTGCGTCGCGGGCTTTTGCCTTTGAATTGTTGCAGGCCGTTGTGCGGCAGAATCAGGCTTTTGACGAAGCTCTCGAAAAGCACGCGGGGCTTGCCAAGCTGGAAAAGCGCGACCGCGCCTTTGTCCATGTGCTGGTGGCGACCGTGTTGCGGCGGTTGGGGCAGATCGACGAGGCGATCAAGGCGTGCCTCGACAAGCCGCAGGAGTTGAAGGCGGCGGCGCACGATCTGTTGCGCCTCGGCGCGGCGCAATTGTTGTTTCTCGCCACGCCGCCGCATGCCGCCGTGGATACGTTGGTCGAACTGGCTGCCGCCGACAACGCGACCGCGCCCTATAAGGGGTTGATCAATGCCGTTCTGCGCCGTTTGGGGCGCGAGGGCCAAGAGCTGCTCAAGCATCAGGACGACGCCAAGCTCAACACGCCCGGTTGGTTGTGGTTGAACTGGCGACAGGCTTACGGCGTGGCCAAGGCGCGCGCGATTGCCAACGCCAATTTGGGCGAGGCTTTGACGGACGTGAGCGTGAAGGGCGATGCGACCGCTTGGGCCGCGCCATTGTCCGCGCGGCTGTTGCCGACGGGGAGCTTGCGGCTCGACGGCGCGACACCTATCACTGCGCTGCCTGGTTTTGCCGAGGGCGCGTGGTGGGTGCAGGATGCCGCCGCCGCGCTGCCGGTCAAATTGCTGGGCGATGTGCGGGGGCATAAAGTGATTGACCTGTGCGCCGCGCCGGGGGGCAAGACGGCGCAGCTCGCGGCTTTGGGGGCCGAGGTGATCGCCGTGGATCGCTCCGAGAAGCGGTTGCTGCGATTAAAGGAAAATCTGGCGCGGTTGCAACTGTCGGCGGAGGTGGTGTGCCGCGACGCGCTTAGCTATGCGCCTCCGGCTAAGGTTCCGTTTGTTTTGCTGGATGCGCCGTGCACGGCCACGGGCACGATTCGCCGCCATCCGGATGTGCAGCGCCTGAAAACGCCGGAAGACATGGCGCGGATGGTCGAATTGCAGCGGAAGCTTCTCGATCATGTCGCGACCGCTCTGCTCGCGCCCGGCGGGACGCTGGTTTATGCCGTGTGTTCCTTGCAGCCGGAAGAGGCGGAGTTGCAGATTGAGTCGCTGTTGCAACGGCATCCGGCTTTGTGCCGCGTGCCGATCCAACCGACTGAGGTGGGGGGTGAAGAGGCGTTCGTTTCGCCTGCGGGCGATTTGCGATGCTTGCCGTCGTTGTGGCCGGATTTGGGCGGCATCGACGGATTTTTTGCGGCGCGGCTGAAGAGCGTTGGATAACTTCCTGTTGAATTTTGGTGGCGACGCGGCGGCAACTTCGGGCTTCATTTTGCGGTGCGTTTGATTACACTATCCGCATCGTAACCCCTTGATTCGGTCGTGCCATGCCCCTTCGACTCGGACAGTCCGCCTTCAAGATCGAACCCGTGATTGCGCCAGACGTTAACGATGACCCGATGGAACGGGCCGTGGCGGCGCTTGAGGCCATTGCGGCCTCGATCGCGCGTATTGACGCGAATCTCAACAACATCGCGCACACGACCACCGCCATCGTCCGCAAAATGCGCTGATTTTTTTTGCGAGAGCGGTTGCCGCAGGCGGCCGGAGTTGGTAGTTTTCCGGGATGCAACAGTCCCTTCGCCTCGCCCCCTCGATCCTGTCCGCCGATTTCGCCCAATTGGGCGCGGAGGTGCGCTCTATGGACGCGGCGGGGGCCGACTATATCCATATCGATGTCATGGACGGGCATTTCGTGCCCAACATCACGATTGGCCCCCATGTCGTGAAGGCTTTGCGTTCGCACAGCCGCAAGATTTTCGACGTTCATCTGATGATTGCGCCGGTCGATCCTTTTCTTGCCGATTTTGCGGCGGCGGGGGCCGACATCATCACGGTGCATCCCGAATCCGGGCCGCATCTGCACCGCACGATCCAGACGATCAAGGCGCTCGGTAAGCGGGCCGGGGTGGCTTTGAATCCGGCGACGCCGTTGGCCGCGCTGGAGTCGGTGCTGGGCGATATTGATCTCGTGCTGGTGATGACGGTCAATCCCGGCTTTGGCGGGCAGGCTTTTATCGCGTCGCAGTTGCCGAAGATTCAGGCGTTGCGGCGTTTGATCGACGATTCGGGGCGGACGATTGATTTGGAGGTGGACGGCGGCATCACGCCCGACACGGCCAAACTCGCTGTCGCCGCCGGAGCCGATGTTCTTGTCGCCGGAACCGCCGGATTCAAGGGCGGGCCCGCGCAGTATGCCGACAATCTGAAGCAGCTGCGCGGCTAGGCGCGGCATGAGCAGCCCCGTCAAACTCCTGCAGCGTGTGCGCCGCCGGGTGCAGTCGGTCACTTACGGCAGCCCGATCTATAAAATGATGCTGGATCAGGGGCCGGTGCCGGAGCGGTTGCGGCTGACGCTCAACGATCCGTGGCCGGGCGACGCTTTGGCGGGGCAGGCGCTGATCGCCAGCCAGCCCGGTTTGTTCGAGCAGGACTTTACGCCCGCCAAGCACAGGCCCATCGTGGCGCACGACTGGCTGCGCGATTTGCGCGCCGTCGGCACCGATTCGGCGCGGCGCAAGGCTTTGGCGCTCCTTGAGGATTGGTTGGCCGGGCAGGACGCGTGGGACGAGGAAAGCTGGGCGCCCGATGTGTTGGGCGAACGTCTGGCCAACTGGGTCAGTTTCTATGATTTCTATAGCCCGCTGGCCGCGCCGGATTTTCAGGAGCGGTTGATCGTCAGCATGGTGCGGCAGTTGCGCCATCTGCTGCGCACGATTCCGGTGACGTTGACGGGCGTTGCTAATCTGCGGGCGGTCAAGGGGTTGATCTATGCCGGACTTAGTCTGATCGACAGCGAAAAGGCGCTCAGCCTCGCGCTTGATCTGTTGCAGCGCCAGCTGGAGGCCGAGATTCTGCCGGATGGGGGGCATGTCTCGCGGTGTCCGGCGCAGCAGTTGCAGGTGTTGCGGTATCTCATCGACATTCGCGCGGCTTTGCGCGCGGTGCGGCTCGAAGTGCCGCACGCGTTGCAGACCGCGATTGAACGCATGGTTCCGGCGCTTAAGCTCTGCCGTCATGGCGATGGAGGTTTGGCGTTGTTCCATGGCGGGCGCGAGGATCGGACGTTGTGGATCGATGCCGCCATCACGCTGGCGGAAACGCGCGGGCGCGTGCTGCGCCGGTTGCCGCAGGCGGGCTATGAGCGCGTGACGGCGGGGCGTGCTTTGCTGCTGGTCGATGTCGCCGCGCCGCCGCCACGGCCCTATGACGAGGACGCGCACGCGGGGCTTCTCAGTTTCGAATTCAGCGTCGGGCGCGAACGGCTGATCGTCAATTGCGGCGCGGGGCCCGAGAGCAGCGCCGAGTGGCGGCAGGCGATGGCGGCGACGGCGGCGCACAGCACGCTAACCTTGGCCGACACCAACGTTTGCGATGTTTTGCCCGACGGCGGCCTCGGCCATCGTCCGCTGCTGGTGACGGCGGAACGCTATGAGCAGGACGGGGTGCATTTCGTCGAGGCCAAGCACGACGGTTATGCTGGAAAATTCCGTGTTACGCACCACCGCGCGCTTAGCCTTTCCGCTGATGGCGAGGCGTTGCACGGGCGCGAGATTTTGTCCGGTCCGGCGGGACGCGCGTACACGCTGCGCTGGCATTTGCATCCCGGCGTGCAGGCCTCTTTGCTGCAAGGCGGGCGGGCGGCGTTGCTGCGCACGGCTTCGGGCAGCGGTTGGCGTCTGCGTATCGAAACCGATCATCGCGGCAGCACCGACCTTGGTTTGGAGTCCAGCGTCTATTGCGGCGGCGCTTTGCCACGACGCACGTTGCAGCTAAAGGTCACCGGTTGCACCAACGCCGACCCGACCATCGTGGGGTGGACGCTGACGCGCGAGAAAAAGGGAACGGCTCCGGCCTAGATGTCGTTCTGTTTCATCGGCGTGGCGGCTTTTGTTCGCCTTGCCTGTTAAGCGCCGTAGCGGATCGCCAGCACTTCCAGCACGTCTTTGCCCGCAGGCGTACGGCATTCGACCGTGTCGCCGACATGCGCCTTCATCAAGGCGCGGGCGACGGGGGACAGCCAACTGATTTTGCCCGCTTCCAGATCGGCCTCGTCGAGGCCGACGATGGCGACGGTCTGTTCCGCGCCGTCCTCACGCGCGTAGGTGACGGTCGCGCCAAAGAACACCTGTTGCAGGTTTTGTTGCCGTTGCGGATCGACAACTTCGGCGCTTTCGATGCGTTTGGTCAGGTAACGAACGCGCCGGTCGATTTCGCGGAGGCGCTTTTTGCCATAGATGTAGTCGCCGTTCTCGGAGCGGTCGCCGTTGCCCGCCGCCCACGATACGACTTCCACAACCTTGGGCCGCTCGTCGTGCATCAGGCGGCGCAGCTCGGTCTGCAGCGCGGCGAAACCTTGGGGCGTCATGTAATTCTTTTGATGCGCGGGGAGGGCATCCGCCTCGTCTTGATCGTCGGTGTCCGCGTCGGTTTCTTTGGTGAAGGCTTTGGACATGGGCGCTGTGTCGGTTGGGGTGTTGAATGATGTCGCTTTTGGCCTAGCCTTTGGCCTACTGTGTTTGCGCAAGGCACCGATAGGCGCAATCAGCCCCTTCGGTTCTTGCGCCAAAAGCGGCGGAGCCGTTGTTCCGTTGATCGAAGACTGCCACATGCGGGAACGGGGGTCACGTCCTTGATGGGAGGCGATTCCCTAATCACTTGTTAACCATCAAATAGTTAATAAGATGTGACCTATTCATTCAATGGCGGGCGTGCGCCGTTCTGGCTTTGCAGGGAGTTTGCCGTGGCAAAAGACGAGAAGAAGAATGACAAAAAGGACAAAGACGACGAAAAAGAAAAACCCGAAGGCGAAGATGCCGAGGGTGGGGAGGAATCCGCCGAGGGCGCCAAGAAGCTAAAGCTCAGCAAGAAGCAGTTGATCATCCTTGCCGTCGTGGGCGTTCTGGTGATCGGCGGCGGGACGGGCGCGGCTTTTTACTTTGCCGGAAGCGGCAAAAAGACCGCCGAGACGACGACGACAGAAGAGAAAGCGGCGGTCGAATCCGACCACAAAGGCAAGGCGGTGTATTTCTCGCTTGGTGATCTTCTGGTCAATCTCAGCGGCGAGGGCAAGCACCCCAACTATCTCAAGCTCAAGATCAGCCTTGAGTTGGCGGACGAAAAGGACTTGCCGCTGATGGAAGCGATCAAGCCGCGCATCATCGACAATTTTCAAGTCTATCTGCGCGAATTGCGCATCGAGGATTTGCGCGGTTCGGCCGGGCTTTACCGTCTGCGCGAAGAGCTTTTGCTGCGCGTGACCGAGGCTGCGCAGCCGGTGCGCGTCCGCAGTGTTCTGTTTCAGGAAATGCTGGTACAATGACCGCGTTCGGGGGCAGAATGTCGGCGGCGGCGCTTTCCTGCCAACGGTTCCTATGCCTTTAACCTCTGACGTTTGAATCCCCATGGACGATACGCCCGAAACCAAGGAGATGACCGAAGAAGAACGGATGGCCGCCGAATGGGCGTCCGCGTCCGAAGGCGGCGCGGCGGAGCCGAGCGCCGAGGAAGCGCGGGTTCTGAGCCAGAACGAAATCGACAGTCTGCTGGGCTTTAGCGGCGGCAACACGGCGCAGGACAATTCCGGCATCATGGCGCTGATCAACAGCGCGCTCGTCAATTACGAACGTCTGCCGATGTTGGAGGTGGTCTTTGACCGCCTCGTGCGCATGATGTCCACGTCGCTGCGCAATTTCACGTCGGACAACGTCGAGGTCAGCATCGACCAAATCACCTCGGTGCGTTTTGGCGATTACCTGAATTCGATTCCGTTGCCCGCTATGCTGGCCGTGTTCAAGGCCGAGGAGTGGGACAATTCGGCGCTTATGACCATCGACAGCGCAATGATCTATTCGATCGTTGACGTTTTGCTGGGCGGACGGCGCGGCACGGCGGCGATGCGCATCGAAGGTCGCCCCTACACCACCATCGAACGCAATCTGGTCGAGCGCCTCGTGCGCGTTGTTCTGGCCGACGTGTCCGGCGCGTTCGATCCGTTGTCGCCGGTGACCTTCCGCTTTGACCGTCTGGAAACGAATCCGCGCTTCGCGACCATCGCCCGACCCGCCAACGCCGCCGTGCTGGCCAAATTGCGCATCGACATGGAAGATCGCGGCGGACGCATCGAGATTCTGATTCCCTACGCGACGTTGGAGCCGATCCGCGAACTTTTGCTCCAGATGTTCATGGGCGAAAAATTCGGGCGCGATTCGATTTGGGAAACCCATTTGGGCAACGAATTGTTGCAAACCAACATGCATATGAACGCGGTTCTTGACGAGGTGACGTTGCCGCTCGGCGAGATCATCAATTGGAAGGTCGGCTCAAAGGTGATGCTGAACGTCAAACCCGACGACCTGATCGCTCTGCGGGCGGGCGAGGTCACTCTGTTTCAAGGTAAAATGGGGTCGTTGAACGATCGCATCGCCGTGCGCGTGGAATCCGCCATGCTGCATGATCCCAAACAGCAGGAGTAGGCGATGGGCGAACTTATTTCCGTTTTTCTCAACGCGGCGATGATCGCCTTGCTGGTGATCGGAATCGGCTATGCCGTCCGGTTGTCAAAGCAGTTGGCCGAACTCCGCGCCAGCCGGGCCGAGATGGGGCGCTTTGTCGCCGAATTCAGCAGCACGGTGCAACGCGCCGAAGCGGGCGTGCGCGGGCTGAAGCAGGCCGCCCGCGAAGGCGGCGACGATCTGGAACAGCTGATCGAAAAGGCCCAATCGCTTCGCGACGAGCTTCATTTTCTGGTCGAAAGCGCCGACCAAATCGCCAACCGTTTGAGCAACGCGGCTTCCGTCGCAGCGCGCGCGATGTTGCCGGAAACGCCTTCGGTCGCGCCGTCCAAGCCTGCGGCGACCGTTAAGCCTTCGGTCGCGCCGCCGGTCGCTTTGAAGCCGTCCGCGCCGGTGGCCGACAAGAAAGCGGTCGCCATGGGAGGCTCCAACTCGATGGCGGAGCGCGAGTTGCTCAAAGCGCTTGAGAAGCTAGGGTGAGGCGATGATGCGTTTCCGCGTGGCTCACCCTAAGGTTTTTCTGCCGCTGATTATGTTCCTCAGCGTCCTGCTGGTAGGCGTGCGCGTCAACGAGTTGTGGACGGTGATGGCCGACGGCAAGGTTTTCCCCGTCGTCGCCACGGCGAGCGCTGCGGCGGAAGCGGCTCCCGCCCCGGCGGCGGCTCCGTCGCCGCCTCCCGTGACCACGGAAGGGAAGGATGCCCAAGGGGCTGGCGCGGCGGTGCCTGCGGCGGCTTCCGCGCCTGAGGCGGCTTTGGATGACGCGTCCAGCGCCGAGGCGGAGCTTATCAAGCAGCTTACGGATCGACGCGATCAGCTTGAGAAGCGCAACCATGCGCTGGATGCCCGCGAGGCGCTCATCCGCGTGGCCGAGCAGCGGGTCGATCAGAAGATCAAGGAGATGGAGACGCTGCGCACCCAATTGCAATCGATGGTCAATCAGGCCGGAGCCGCGCAGCAGCAGCAACTCGACAATCTGGTCAAAATCTATGAGACCATGAAGCCCAAGGAAGCGGCGAAAATCTTTATGACGATGGAGTTGCCGGTTCTTTTGGGGGTCGTGCAGCGCATGAAGCCGCAGCGGACCGCGCCGATTATGGCCGAGATGGATCCCGAAAAAGCCAAGGAAATCACCGTCGCTCTGACCAAACAGGATCAATTACCCCCTGTGAAGTAGGGGCTTTGGCCTTGTCTGTGGGGCGCGTCGAGCTGAAATTATGCGGAAATGGCCGTCTGGGCTGTAAAGGCTTGAGGCGGTAACCAAATTTTCAGCTTCTCGGGTCTAGTCTTTCCAACCTAACCACGGCGTAGCTTTCGATGGGGCTGTCTCCACCTCCCTGTCCGCGCCCTCGAGACGAAAAGCAAGGAGCCTGCCATGGCTGTCGACATGAATATGAACGTGCTGATCGTCGATGATTACAAGACGATGCTGCGCATTATCGAAAATCTGCTCAAGCAGTTGGGATTTAAGAATATTTCCCAAGCGACCGACGGCACGATGGCGCTCAAGATGTTGCGCGAGGGCAGTTTCGGCCTCGTTATTTCCGACTGGAACATGGAGCCGATGACGGGCTTGCAGCTTTTGAAGGAAGTGCGCGCCGACGTTAAGCTCAAGACGACACCTTTCATCATGGTTACGGCCGAGAGCAAGACGGAGAACGTCATTGCCGCCAAGGAGGCGGGTGTCAACAACTATATCGTCAAGCCGTTCAACGCCGAGACTTTGAAACAGAAAATCGCGGCCGTTCTGGGCGCTTTCTGAGAATGACCGACCGGGGGATTTATCGATGACCGACGCTGATCGCTTCGCCACGCTGGAAACGAACCTGCACCAGAAAATCAAGGACGCGCACGCGGCGGCCCAGCAACCGCTCTCCGCCGACGACATCACCGGCATCGTGCGTCAGGTGGTGGGGTCGTTGTCCGGCGATATTTCGGCCTCCGACCTGAAATTCTATGCCGAACTGGAAGACTTGGCCACTTACATCCGCCACGCCAAGCAGGAAATCGCGGCGATCCAGCCCAAGGACATCAGCACCAGCCATATTCCGAACGCCACCGACGAATTGGACGCGGTGGTCGGCGCGACCGAGGACGCGACCAACAAAATCATGGACGTGTGCGACGAAATCACTTCCATCGCCGGTTCGTGCGCGCCCGAAATCAACGAGAAGCTGATCGCCTGCACCACAAAAGTGTACGAAGCCTGCAATTTTCAGGACATCACGGGCCAACGTATCACCAAGGTGGTGCAAACCCTCAAGCACATCGACGGCAAGGTCGGCGCGTTGTTGCTCGCCTTGGGCGAGGAAATTCATCGGGGCGGCGGCGATACGGCCCCTCCGGCTCCCGTCGATTCTGAGAAGGTTCTGCTCAATGGGCCTCAGCTGCCAAAGAACGCCATCGACCAAGACGCTATAGATCGTTTGCTTTCCGGCATGTAAGCGGCGATGATGGGACTTCGGCGGAACGCGCGGTTCCGCCTCCTGTCGTTCGGTTTTCCTTCGGCTTGTCGCTTGGTTTCTCCTTGTTCTCCGGCGATGGTTGATTCATGTTAGGGCGCGAATCATGGCGTCGAATCATGCTCCATCTTGTCTGCGACACATCCTGCCGCTCGTTTGCGCCGGGATGCTTTTGCTCGGCTTTGCGCTGCCCGTTGGCGCGGCGGAGCCGTCGGCCGATAGCGCGGCGCCGCTTGCGCTGACGGCGCGGGCGGGGGTTCATCCCGAATTCGACCGGCTAGTGTTTGACGCGGTCCGCGCGCCTGTTTTTGAAATTCATCGCGACGGCTCTCGCGTGACGATCCAATTCGCGCAACCGATGACGATCAATGTGCGCGGGGTGACGGCGGCGCGGCTGAGCCGCGTGCGCGATGTCGCGGTGACGGAGGACGTGGCGCGTCCGGCGGTTCGCTTTACCGTCGCGCCTACGGCGGTTCTCAAGAATTCCGCCAGCAATACCGCTGTGATTTTCGATGTCTTTGGCCCTCCCGCTTCGCCCTCTGACGGCGCGACGGAGCCGAGGGTTAAGGAGGAGCCCAAGGTCGAGGTGAAGACCAAGTCCGAGGCCAAGCCGGTGGCTCAAGAGTCTCCGGCTGCCGCGACGGATAAACCTGTTGTTGTTCCGCCTGTGCCGGTGCCCGCTACCGCCAAAGCCGCGCCGCCTGCGGCTTTGCCTTCCGTGGCGTTGCCGTCGATGCCGCCCAACGACAAAAATGCGGTGACGAAAGCCGCGCCGCCGCCCGCCGAGACGGCGAGCCGCGTGCCTCCGGCGTTGGGCGCGGCGGCGAAAGTCTTGCCTGATGTGGGTGCCGCTCCGGAACTGGTGGTCGCGCTTGATCCAGGCGTGCCGACGGGGGCCGTGATCTTCACGCGCGGCGGCTATGGTTACGTCGTCTTTGACCGCAAATTGACGCTCGACAAGGCGGCGTTGACCGCCAACCAACCGGCGCCGCGCGTTCAACTGGAGCCGCTTGATCTGCCACGCAACGGCGGGTTTCGCTTTGCCGTTCCTGCGGGCGCGGACATCAGCGCGATGCTTTCCGGCAATGTCTGGCAGATTTACCTCAGCCGCCAACGCCGCGAGATTACGGTGACGACCGAGCTGGTGGCGCAACCCGACTTTGCCCTCGGCGCGCGTTTGTTGTTGCCCGTCGCCGATGCGCCGGAGCCGGTGCGGTTCACGGATCCCGTGGTCGGCGACGATATTATGATCGTGCCGCTGCGCGAAGCCGAGTCGTTCGGCGTGATGCGCCGTTTTGTGGATTGCGACATCGTTCCCTCCGCGCAGGGGCTCGTCGTCAGGCCTCGGCACGAGAAGGTCGTCGTGCGCACTGTTTCGGACGGCGTGGAGGTAACCGCTGCCGGAGGCCTTCGTCTTTCGAGTCGCGACGACACGGGCGCTTCGTTGCAATCCGACAAAAAGGCCAAGGCGGCGGCGGTGGGCAAATCGCTGTTCGACTTTGCCCTGTGGACCGGAAAGCCGAAGGAATCCTTTACCATGGCGCGCCAGCGCCTCATGCAAACGGCGGTGGACGTGCCGGACGCTGAACGCGCGCGCGCGCGGCTGGAATTAGCGCGTTTTTATTTTGCCCATGCCATGGGCGATGAAGCTCTCTCTTTGTTAGGTTTGCTTTTGAAGCAGGTCCCCGATCTGGCTTCTCATGCCGAGTTTCTGGCCTTGCGCGGCGCGGCCCGCATTTTGTCCGGCCACGCGCAGGATGGTCTGCGCGACTTGAGCATCCCCGCGTTGCGCCAACAACCGGAAATCGAACTGTGGCAGGCGGCGGGCGCGGCCCAGCTGCGCGATTGGGTCTCGGCGGAGGAAAAGTTCAACCGCAGCGAGGGTGTGTTGACGGGGTATCCCGAACCTTTCTACTCCCGTTTCTCGGTGCTGGCGATTGAAGCGGCTCTTGCCACGAACAGGGATCACGAGGCGGCGGAGTGGCTTGATCGTTTGGAAGACGGGCCTCATGAGGAGAGCGTCGATCCGGCGTTGCATTATCTGCGCGGCGTGCTGCACAGCAAGTCGGGACGCGCCAAGATGGCGCAGGAGTTGTGGCGACGCGTTGCCGAATCTTCCGACCATCTCTACAAGATCCGCGCCGAGCTGGCGTTGATCGATCTCGGCGTCGCCACCGGCTCCTTGACGGCGACGCAGGCGGCCGATCAGCTTGAGGGGCTGCGTTATGCGTGGCGGGGCGACGACCTTGAACTCGATATTTTGCACCGTTTGGGTAATTTCTACATCGAGAGCAAGAATTTCAAGGCGGGGCTTGGCGCGTTGGCGCAGGCGGTGCGCTATTATCCCGACAGCCCTTTGACGCCGTCCATCCGCGCCGACATGGTCAAGACGTTTCGCGACATTTACATCGGCGACGCGGGCAAGAATGTGTCGCCTGTTGAAGCTTTGACGCTTTTCCAGCAGTTCCGCGATCTGGTGCCGCCTGGCGAAGATGGCAAAGCGGTTCTGCGCAATCTGACCGAACGTTTGGTGGCGATCGATTTGTTGGAGCAGGCGGCGGGGTTGCTGGAAGACCAAGTGAAGAACGAGCCGAAGAGCGAAGAAAAGGCGCAAATCGCTACCCGACTGGCCGCGATCCGGCTGTTGGACCACAATCCTGACGCTGCGATCACTGCGCTGGACGCCAGCGCGAGCGATGGTCTGCCTGACGCTCTGCAGGCCGAACGCCGGTTGCTGCGCGCGCGCGCTTTGTCGGAACAACGCAAGGAAGTCGAGGCTCTGGAGCTTTTCAAGGACGACACCAGCGTTCCCGCCAAGATGCTTCGCGCCGACATCACCATGCGGGCGCAGCGTTGGAGCGAAGCGGCCAAGGCGCTGTCTGAGCTTATCGGTGATCCTCCCAAACCCGGCATCACGCTCTCGCCGCAGCAGGCGCAGTGGTTGGTGAACGACGCTATCGCTTTATCGTTGGCGGGCGACACGGCGGGGCTGGATCGGTTGGCCATCGACTTTGGCGCGGCCATGGCGGGGACGACCCAGAGCGATACGTTCCGCGTGCTGACCCGTCCCGAGAAAGCGACGCAGATGCGCGACATCGCCGCCGCGCAGGCCCGTATCGCCGAAGTCGATATGTTCCGTGGTTTTCTCGATACCTATCGCGGCGCGCCGCCGACGGATCCGAAAGCGGCGAACGGCAAGGGGAAGTAGGCTTACGCGCCCGTCTTGTCCTTGAAACCGCACAGGTCGCGCACGGGGCAGTGGGGGCAATCCGGCGCGCGGGCTTTGCAGACATAGCGGCCATGCAGGATCAGCCAATGGTGGGCGTGTGGCATCCATGCCGCCGGGATGACTTTCAGCAGTTTTTCTTCGACCGCTTCCGGCGTTTTGCCGGAGGCTATACCGGTGCGGTTGGCGACGCGGAAGACGTGCGTGTCCACCGCCAGCGTCGGTTCGCCAAAGGCGACGTTCAGCACTACATTCGCGGTTTTGCGTCCCACGCCGGGAAGGGATTGCAGCGCGTCACGCGTGCGCGGTACGTCGCCGCCGAAACGCTCGACCAACAGGCGCGACAACGCGATGATGTTTTTCGCCTTGGCGTTGAACAGGCCGATGGTTTTGATGTGGTCTTTCAATCCGGCTTCGCCGAGTTCCAGCATTTGCTGCGGGGTCTTTACATGGGCGAAGAGTTTGGCTGTGGCTTTGTTCACCCCCGCATCGGTCGCTTGCGCCGACAGCACGACGGCCACCAGAAGCGTGTAGGGGTTGACGTAGTTAAGCTCGCTTTTCGGCGCGGGGTTGAGCGCGGCGAGGCGGCGGAAAAATTCATGGATCGCGGCGGGTTTCATCGGACGGTTTGGTTGTTGCGGGCGGGACGCGTATAATAGGCACGGCTTTCGCCGGAAATGAAGGGACGGACGCATGGCGCGTATTGCCGTTGTTTTCTCCGCCGAACCGCCCGCCCGCGTGCGGTGGGGGCGGTGCGATGCGTCTTGCGGTCCGGTGACGATCGGCGTGACGGACGATGGCGCGGTGTGCCGTGTGGGCTTTGGCGAGCCGACGGCATTGCTCCTGAACGCTTGGCGGCGGCATTGGCCGGGCGCGGTTTTTACGGAGGATGCTGCCGCTGCAATGTTTGTCGCCGAGGCGCTTGCTTCGCAGGCCGCCGTGACGGTGCGGTTGTCGGGGACGGAATTTCAACGCGAGGTCTGGAAAGCATTGTTGGACATTCCGGCGGGGCAGGTCGTGACCTATGCCCTTCTCGCGCAGCGTATCGGCAGGCCCATGGCGGCGCGGGCGGTGGGGAGCGCGTTGGGGGCTAATCCGGTGCCGATCCTCGTGCCATGCCATCGCGTGATTGCCAGCGACGGCTCTCTGGGCGGTTTCGGGGGTGGTTTGGCGGTCAAGCGGCTGTTGCTGGCGGGCGAGGGCGTGGCGATTCAGTGAATGCCGCCGCTGAAGAAATACCTGCCCAAGCCCAGCGTGAAGATCAGGCAGCCATAGGCCGCGTGTTCCAGCGCCGCGCTTTTCAATGAACGGTGCCGGGCGTAGCTCGTGGCGAAGATCAGGCCGCCGATGGCGCACAGGGTGGGCGCGACCCAGTTGTTGAACATGATGTGCGAGAATCCGAACAGCAACGCGTTGGCGGCAATGAAAAGCGTCGATTGCGGCAGGAGCGTTTGATACCGCGCGAAGAAAAAACTGCGGAACACGAGTTCTTGCGGCACCACGGACAGCAGCGGATAGAGCAGCATCACCAGCGCCCACAGGCCGGGGCGGGTTTGGGGGAAGCTCAGGAAACGATCCGGCACGAGATACCATGTGAGCGTCGCCAATAGGGGGGCGAGCAGAAGAAAGCGCGTTATGGCGCGGCGGCGGGAGCCGTCCGGCCAACCGTTGCCGTGCCACAAGCGCCGCCATGAAAAATCCGGCGCTTGGCTGAGCTGGACGATGGCGTAGGCGGTGCAGAGCCACAGACACAGATGGATCGTCCAACGCGGCCCGCTGTAGACCTCCAGTCCCACCGGCGCGCCGACGTACAGCACGAGCAATTCGAGCCAGAGAAGGGAGGAAGGTGTAGCGATGCGGCGCATCGGCGGTTCCTCTGGGTTTTTTCTATCTTCCCAGCGCTTCTTTCATCTTGCTGAAAAAACCTTCGCTGGCGGGGCTGGTTTTGTGTTTTTCGGCTTCGGCGGCGAATTCTTCCAGCAGTTCTTTTTGACGCTTCGAGAGATGGACGGGGGTTTCGACCGTCAGTTCGACATATAGATCGCCGCGCGAGGTGCTGCGCAGAACCGGCATGCCTTTGCCGCGCAGGCGCACTTGCTGGCCGGATTGGGTTCCGGCGTCGATGTTCATTTCGGTCATGCTGCCGTCGATCAACGGCGCGTCGATGAGGCCGCCGAGGGTCGCCAGAGTCATGGGGATCGGAATGCGGCAGAACAGGTTGGCGCCTTCACGCTGGAACAGCGGGTGCGGCGCGATGGCCATGATGACGTACAGGTCGCCCGCTTGGCCGCCGCGCAGGCCCGCTTCGCCTTCGCCGGACAGGCGGATGCGCGTGCCGTCTTCGACTCCCGGCGGGATGTTGACGGCGAGGTTGCGTTCTTTGCGCACACGGCCCGCGCCCATGCAGGTCTTGCAGGGATCCTTGATCACGCGGCCCGCGCCCTGACAGGTGGGGCAGGCGCGTTCGATGGTGAAAAAGCCCTGTTGGGCGCGTACGCGTCCCTGACCGTTGCACATGGCGCAGGTGGTGGGGTGCGTGCCGTGCGCCGCGCCGTGGCCCTTGCAGTCGGTGCAGGTAGCCATACTGGGAACCTTGAGCGTCTTTTCGACGCCGCGAAAAGCTTCCTCAAGCGTGATTTCGAGGTCGTAGCGCAGATCCGCGCCGCGCGGGTCGGCTTGCTGCGCGCCGCGCCGTCCGCCGCCCAGAATTTCGCCGAACATTTCTTCGAAGATGTCGCCGAAACCGCCGGAGAAATTGAATCCGCCGTCAAATCCGCCGCCGCCCTGCTCGAACGCGGCGTGGCCAAAGCGGTCGTAGGCCGCGCGTTTCTGCTCGTCGCGCAGCACGTCATAGGCTTCGCTGATTTCCTTGAATTTATGCTCGGCTTTTTTGTCGCCCGCATTTTTGTCGGGATGATGTTGCATCGCCAGCTTGCGGTACGCCTTTTTCAGGTCGTCCGCGCTGGCCGTCTTGGAAACGCCGAGGAGTTCGTAGTAATCCGCTTTGGACATTCTTTCGTTCCTGATATGCGAGTCGGCCCTAAGCGGAACGCCCCCGGCCCGCTGGTGCGGGAAGGGGGCGTTTCGTGGCGGCGATTATGCCCCGTTCTTTTTGTCGTCTTTGACTTCGCTGAATTCGGCGTCGACGACGCCGGGTTCCGCCGTGGTTGCGCCGGGCGCGGCTCCGCCGGTGGCTTCGCCCTGCTGGTTTTTGTAGAGCGCTTCGCCGAGCTTCATCGCCACTTGCGACAAGGCTTCGGTTTTGGCTTGGATGGCGGCGGCATCGCCGCTGTCGAGGACGCTCTTGAGGTCGGCGACGGCGGATTCAATCGCGGACTTGTCGCCCGCCGGAACCTTGTCGCCCAAGTCCTTCAGCGATTTTTCGGTGCTGTGGATCAGCGCGTCCGCGTGGTTGCGGGCGTCCACGGCTTCGCGGCGCTGTTTGTCCTCGGCGGCATGCGCCTCGGCTTCCTTGACCATCTTTTGGATATCGGCATCCGAAAGGCCGCCGGAGGCCTGAATGCGGACCTGCTGTTCCTTGTTGGTGGCCTTGTCTTTGGCCGTGACGCTGACGATGCCGTTGGCGTCGATGTCAAAGGAGACTTCGACCTGCGGCACACCGCGCGGCGCGGGAGGAATGCCGACAAGATCGAACTGGCCGAGCAGCTTGTTATCCGCCGCCATTTCGCGTTCGCCCTGAAACACGCGGATGGTCACCGCGTTCTGGTTGTCTTCGGCGGTGGAGAAGACCTGACTCTTTTTGGTGGGGATGGTCGTGTTGCGGTCGATCAGGCGCGTGAACACGCCGCCCAGCGTTTCGATGCCGAGCGATAGCGGAGTCACGTCGAGCAGCAGCACGTCTTTGACATCGCCCTTCAGCACGCCGCCCTGAATCGCCGCGCCCACGGCCACGACTTCGTCCGGGTTCACGCCGCGATGCGGTTCGCGGCCGAAGAGGGTCTTGACCGTTTCGATGATCTTGGGCATGCGCGTCATGCCGCCGACGAGGATGACTTCGTCGATTTCCGAGGCTTTCAGCCCCGCGTCCTTGAGCGCGAGTTTGCACGGCTCGATCGTCTTTTGCACCAGTTCGTCCACGAGGGCTTCGAGCTTGGCGCGGGACAGCTTGACGCTCAGATGCTTGGGGCCGGTCTGATCCGCCGTGATGAAGGGCAGGTTGACTTCGGTCTGCATCGAAGAGGACAGCTCGATCTTGGCTTTTTCCGCCGCTTCCTTGAGGCGTTGCAGCGCCAGCTTGTCTTGGCGCAGGTCGATGCCTTGCTCGCGTTTGAATTCGTCGCACAGAAAGTCGATGATGCGGGCATCAAAGTCTTCGCCGCCGAGGAAGGTGTCGCCGTTGGTGGACTTTACCTCGAACACGCCGTCGCCGATTTCCAGAACCGACACGTCGAACGTGCCGCCGCCGAGGTCGTAGATGGCCACGGTGCCGGATTTCTTTTTCTCCATGCCATAGGCCAGCGCCGCCGCCGTCGGCTCGTTGATGATGCGCAGGACTTCGAGGCCCGCGATCTTGCCCGCGTCCTTGGTCGCTTGGCGTTGGCTGTCGTTGAAATAGGCGGGGACGGTGATGACGGCTTGCGTCACTTTTTCGCCGAGATAGGCTTCCGCCGTTTCCTTCATTTTGATGAGGATGAAGGCGGAGATTTCGCTGGGGCTGTAGCTTTTGCCGCTGGCTTCGACCCACGCGTCGCCGTTCGTGTTCTTGGTGATCTTGTAGGGGACGAGGTTGATGTCCTTTTGCACCATCGGATCGTTATAGTTGCGCCCGATCAGGCGCTTGATGGCGAACAGGGTGTTGGTGGGGTTGGTCACCGCCTGACGCTTGGCGCTCTGGCCGATCAGGCGCTCGCTGTTCGCGGCAAAGGCGACGATGGAGGGGGTGGTGTTCGCGCCTTCGGCGTTGGGGATCACCTTGGCGGTCGAGCCTTCCATGACGGCGACGCAAGAGTTGGTGGTGCCAAGATCGATGCCGATAACTTTTGCCATGTTTTTGTCCTCAGTTTCATTCGTTGCGCCCGCCTGAAGGGGCGCTCAGGGGGTAATATAGGGTGGAATTCCGTGGGTGCAATGCCACAAGGAAAGAATTCCGTCGTTATTTTTGAGGGGGTTGGCGGCTGAACCTCGCCAAACGCCCCTGTTTTCAGCGGTCTTCTTTCCGAATTAAGCCGACGTGTCCACTTTGTGCGCCACCGGGCCGCCCTTGGCGACGGCGACGAGCGCTTCGCGCAACAGGCGGTCGTGGATCATATAGCCGGTCTGCATCACCATCACGACCGTTCCCGCCGGGTGGGTCGCGTCTTCCTGTTCCATCATGACGCGGTGGAAATGGGGGTCGAAGGGCTGGCCGAGCGGGTTGATGGGCTTGATGCCGAAGCGCTCGAAGCTGGCCAGCAGCTGCCGCTCGGTCGCTTCGATGCCGGTGACGAGATTTTTTACCACTTCGTTTCCGGCGGCATCCTTGGGAATCGTGTCGAGCGCGCGGCGGAAATTGTCGGCGACGGCCAGCATGTCCTTGGCGAAGCTGGATACGGCGTATTTGCGCGAGTCTTCGACTTCCTTTTGCATGCGGCGGCGCGTGTTCTCGGCTTCGGCCATGGCGCGCAGCGCTTGGTCTTTAAGCTGGTCGATTTCCAGCTGCATGGGGTCGATGGTTTCGACGGGCGCGGCTTCGGGGGCGGAGTCTTCGGGCGGTTCGGCTTGGGGGTCGGTCATGGATTTTCCTTAAGGTTGTTCGACATCCTTCTATCTTTCGGGCGGCGATGTTACAAGCTTTCCGCTCAGGCCGTCTATCTGGGTGGCTTTCCCTCGTATTTCAAGATTTCCCCTATGGCCACACCTTCGTTCTTTGCCGCGTCCAGCATCGGCGTCATCGTCGGGCGCGATCTTGTCGGCGACGCGTTGATCAAGCTGCCGTTCCTGCGCGCTTTGCGCGCGGCGTATCCTCAGGCGCGGATCACTTGGATCACGGCGCAGGGGCCGACGGCTTACAGCGGCGCTTTGCTCGGCGTGACGCGGCCGCTTATCGACCGGATTTTTGAACAGCCGGACTGGTTGGCGACAGCGTTGAATCCTCACCCCCGTTCTGCGCCGCAAGGGGGGCTGTTTTTCGACATCCTCATCGACACACGCAACCGTTGGCGCGAAGCGCTTTTTGCGCGGAAGAGCGTGCCGCATAGGTTGTTCCTTGCGCCCGCGCTGCGATTCCTGTTTTCGGATCGACGGCCTTCGCTGTTCCAGCGGCGGCCTCGGCATATGGTGGGGCGGTTGTTGCAACTGGTGGAACTGGTGGCGGGCTATGCGCCGTCGGCCACGGGGCGGTTGCCGGTGCCGCCGGACACATTGGCTAAGGCACAGCGAATCCTGCCGCCGGGGCCGGTTTATGTCGGCCTTGCGCCGGGGGGCCGGGAATGGCATCAAGGCATGGCCGCGCTCTCGGTTCGAACAGGTCGCCGCCGCGCAGGCGGCCAAGGGCCGCGTGCCGGTCTTTCTGTTGGGGCCGCAGGAGCTGGATTGGTGCGATTCGCTGGCCGCCGCCGTGCCCGCCGCGCTGTTTCCGTTGCAGGCCTATGACGCATGGGGTGGGGCGGCGCTTTCGATCGAGCAAACGCTGGCTGTCGGCAGTCTCCTCAATGTGGCGGTCGCGAATGACAGCGGCACCGGACACATGCTGGCGGCGGTGGATTGCCCCCTCATCAGCCTGTTCGGCCCCACTTCGCCGGTCAAACTCGCGCCGAGGGTTACAAGAGGGCTGGTCGTTCAGGCGCAGGACTTCGGCGGCTCCGAAATGAGCGCTATCCCTTGGGAAAGCGTCGATAGCGCGATAGAAAGTTTCCTTTTGCAGGGAAGGCCTCAGTGAAAGTAATCTTTTGGTTGAATGGCTGCTGATTTTGGGTCATTAATTACCTTGGTTCGCAGATGTAGATGCTTGGGGACTCTTTTCCAAGGTTTAGGTTTCGGAAGCTGGTTTTGTACCAACGTGATGAGGGGGATTCCTACATGAGTGGTTTTGCATCATATGGTACGGTTGTTTGTGTCACGGAAGAGGCGGTTGAAGCGTGGCAGGCATCGCCTATGGGGCGGGTTAATGCTTTGTTGAATGGGCAGAAAGATGTTCCTGAAAAGTTGCTTCGGCAGCTTAGCAAGACTGCCCAACAGGTTTTCTATAAAGATAGTGGCTATGTTGGCGTAACGCGCGGCAATGAAATGGTGTTTGTCCCATCCATCAGAGTTTCGAGTCTTGGCTAGACCGTTTTTGGGTGATTTTCTGAGCTGCCTGATGAGACGTGTGTTTTCGTTCGCACGTTTGATGAAGCGTTATGTCGGCGGTTCGATTTCTTTGTGGAAGCTTATTTAGGAGAGATAATCATGGCATCGGCGATGCAGAGTGAGAATCCGGTTTATCGGCTTTTCTTTGACGAAGAGGCGGGCGTTTACAGCGGGAAGTCGAAGGGCTATGGCGCGATCTATGATTCGCCCGAACTGGCTCAAGCTGATGTTATCGAGGCGGCTTTGAGCGCGCGGCGCACGTTCGACGTGCCGCTCGGCGATCTGGCGCGTCTTGCGCTGGCCGAAAACGGCGAGGGTTCCGCCGTCGTGAAAAAAGCGTTTTCCGAATTCAGCCCCCGACTCCAGACATGGGTTCGCAACGAGGCGAACCGCGTCGGGATCGTCTAACCTAACGTCTGAAACAGCGCCGTCCGCATTCCTCCCCCCTTGAGGGGGAGGCTAGGTGGGGGGTGGGTTCCACTTGGCTCCATGGCGCAGGTTTGGCGCTGACGGGATAGGACCCCCCACCCAACCCTCCCCCTCAAGGGGGGAGAGGGCTTTAGTTGTCGTCTGCCTGTGTCTTGCCCCGGAATCTTCGGTTGCGCTGTCCGCATTCCTCCCCCCTTGAGGGGGAGGCTAGGTGGGGGGTGGGTTCCGCTTGGCTCTATGGCGCAGGTTTGGCGTTTACGGGATAGGACCCCCCACCCAACCCTCCCCCTCAAGGGGGGAGGGCTTTATTTGCCCATGCGGCCGATCAGTTTGGCTGTGAAGTCGACCATGGGGATGATGCGGGCGTAGTTCATGCGCAGGGGGCCGATGACGCCGATGGCGCCGATCACTTGTTCCTGTCCGTTGGTGTAGGGGGCGACGATCACGCTGCATCCGGCGTGGGCGAAGAGCGTGTTGTCCGCGCCGATGAAAATCTTGACCCCTTCCGCTTGTCCGGCCGCTTCGAGCAATCGCGCCATCGCCGCTTCGGTTTCCAGCGTGTCGAACAGTTGCCGGATGCGCTCCACGTCCGCCAGCGCGGTGACATCTTCCAGCAACCGCGCCTGACCCCGGATCAGCAATTGCGGCGGGCCTTTTTGGCCCGACCAGACGGCGAGGCCCGCTTCGACCAGTTTGCCGGTCAGCTCGTCGAGTTCGGCGCGGCGCAGGCGCAGGTCGTCTTCGATCTGTTGCTGCGCTTCCGCGAGGCGGCGGCCTGCCAGACGGCGGTTGAGGTAATTGGCGGCCATGGTCAGCGTGGCGGCATCGAGGCTGAGCGGCGCGTCGATGACGCGGTTCTCCACCAATCCGTCTTCGGTGACCAGAACCACCAGAACGCGCCCCGGCGCGAGTTGGACGAATTCGATTTGCTTTAAGGGACGGTCGGTTTTGGGGGCGAGCACCAGCCCGGCGCAGGACGACAGGCCCGCCAGCGTGGTGGTGGCACGCGCCAGAACGTCGGCCAGATTTTTGCCCTGTGTGGCGCATTGCGCTTCGATGTTGGTTTTTTCGTCCGCCGCCAGATCGCCGATTTCCAACAGGCCGTCGACGAAAAAGCGCAGCCCCGCATCGGTCGGCACGCGGCCCGCCGACACATGCGGCGCGTGGAGCAGCCCATGCGCTTCGAGGTCGGCCATGACGTTGCGGATGGTGGCGGGCGACAGCGTCATGCCCAGCTTTTCGGCGATGGCGCGACTCCCCACCGGCTCGCCGGTCGCCACATAGGCGTCCACGACGTATTTCAGAATATCGCGGGAACGTTGATTGAGATCGGCCAGCATGGCGGCATTTTCGCACGAAGCGGGGGCGGCGGGAAGGGTTCGTCCGCTCTTAATGTGTTGTGTTCGCGAGGGTGGGCAGTGCCTTGTTTTGACGCGTGAAAAAAGCAATGGGACACCCGCCTTCGCGGGTGTGACGGGTGTGGGGGTGATGTGATAGAATAACGGAAGGTTGTGCGGTTTTCTTCACAAAGACAATTAACCCGCCCCCTCGCGGGGGCGGGTTGGCGTTGTTACGCTTCCACCTGTTTCGCCATGCGTTTGCGCATGTTGGGGTCGAGGTAGCGTTTGCGGAGGCGGATGGATTTGGGCGTGACTTCCACCAGTTCGTCGTTGCCGATATAGGCGATGGCCTTTTCCAGAGTCATCTGGAGCGGGGGCGTCAGGCGGACGGCTTCGTCCTTGCCTGCGGCGCGGATGTTGGTCAGCTTTTTGCCTTCCAGCACGTTGACATCGAGGTCGTTTTCCTTGCTGTGCTCGCCGATGATCATGCCTTCATAGACTTTCACGCCGGGGACGATCAGCATCGGGCCGCGATCCTGCAATTTCCACATCGCGTAGGCGACGGCTTCGCCGGAGCCGTTTGAGATCAGAACGCCGGTGCGGCGCGACTGGATCGCGCCCTTATAGGGGGCGTAGCCGTAGAAGATGCGGTTCATCATCCCGGTGCCGCGCGTGTCGCTGAGGAAGTCGCCGTGATAGCCGATGAGACCGCGCGAGGGCGCGAGGAAGGTGAGGCGCACCTTGCCGCCGCCCGAAGGCCGCATGTTGGTCAGTTCCGCCTTGCGTTCGGACAACTTGCTGACGACCGTGCCGGAGTGGACTTCGTCGACATCGACCGTGACTTCTTCGATCGGCTCCATGCGTTGGCCGTTTTCGTCCTGAAACAGGACGCGCGGGCGGCTGATGGACAATTCAAAGCCTTCGCGGCGCATGGTTTCGATCAGGATGCCGAGTTGCAATTCGCCGCGTCCGGAAACTTCGAACGCGTCCTTTTGATCGCTTTCGGCGACGCGGAGGGCGACGTTGCCTTCGATTTCACGCATCAGACGGTCGCGAATGACGCGGCTGGTCACCTTGTCGCCTTCGGTGCCCGCCAGCGGCGAGTCGTTGACCGAAAAGGTCATGGCGATGGTGGGCGGATCGATCGGGCGGGCTTGGATAGGAGTCATTACCGTCATGTCGGACAGCGTGTCGGCGACGGTGGCTTTGCCCAGTCCGGCGATGGCGACGATGTCGCCCGCTTCGGCTTCGTCCACCGGCACGCGCTCAAGGCCACGGAAGGCCAGAACCTTGGTCACGCGGCCTTGTTCGATCAGTTGCCCGTCGCGGTGCATCGCTTTGATCGGCATGTTGGTCTTGATGGTGCCGGTCAGGATGCGGCCTGTCAGCAGACGGCCCAGATAGGGGTTGGCTTCGAGAATCGTCACGAGCAGGCTGAGCGGCGCGTTCACATCCACCTTGGGCGCGGGGACGTGCTTCATCACCAGTTCGAACAGCGGGGAGAGGTCTTTCTTTTCCTGCGTGATCTGATCCATCTTCTCCACGGCCCAGCCTTGGCGGCCCGACGCGAACAGGGTGGGGAAGTCGAGCTGCTCTTCGCTCGCGTCCAGCGCGGCGAACAGGTCGAACACTTCGTCATGCACTTCGTGCGGGCGCGCGTCCGAGCGGTCCACCTTGTTGATGATGACGATGGGCTTGAGGCCCAGCGCCAAGGCCTTGGACAGCACGAATTTGGTTTGCGGCAGCGGGCCTTCGGCCGCGTCGCACAGCAGGATGACCCCGTCCACCATCGACAGGATGCGCTCCACCTCGCCGCCGAAATCGGCGTGGCCGGGGGTGTCGACGATGTTGATGCGGGTGTCGTGCCAAAGGATCGAGGTGCATTTGGCGAGAATGGTGATGCCGCGCTCGCGTTCCAGATCGTTGCTGTCCATGGCGCGCTCGGCCACTTGCTGGTTCTCGCGGAACGAGCCGGACTGGCGCAGCAGCATATCGACCAGCGTGGTCTTGCCGTGGTCAACGTGGGCGATGATGGCGATATTACGAAGTTTCATGGTGTGTATCCGTAGCGCTAAACGCTTCCCTCAATAAGGTTCGTGGCCTGTGGCCGGAAGCGCGGGAAAGGGCTCTCTCGCTCCAAACTTAGAGCTCAAGCCCATCGTCCGCAGCTTTGTGCGCGAAAAAGCGGCGAAATGCAACGGTTAGGCGCATTATTTTTGCAATGTGCGGCAAGTTAACCAGTTCAGCGGCGGGAACTTGCCTCAACGGGGCTTGCCGTAGGGCGGAAACACCGGATTTCCGACGAAGCCTTTCCAAGGAATAGGCGCATGTTTCGTCGCGGCGGCGCGCGGGGCGGTCTCCGCAAATCAAGACTTCGGCGCGTCGTCGCGTTCAACGAAAAAGGCGGCGTTCAGATCGCGTGCGCCATGCAGAACCCTCACAATGGCGATGCCATCGGACAAGATGCGGTAAAATACGACGTAGCGGCCCATGGAAAGACTGCGCAAGCCATCGGCCAGTTCGTTGCGTAAGCTGCCCATGCCGGGGCATTGCGCGAGCGCTTTCAATTTCTCGTCGATGCTGTCAATGAATGAATCCGCCCGCGCTTCACTGTTTTCGGCGATGTATGTCCAGATTTCGACAAGATCGCTTTTGGCGCGTGGGCTTTTGAGAATGATCGGCATTCACGCCTCTTGGTTGCCGGTGGCGCGTTTCCGTCGGCCTTCCTGCTTGATGTCTTCGGCTTTCCACGGTGTCGGTTCGCCACTTTCCAGCCCTTCGCGGATGTCCTGCCGCAACTGTTCAAGCTTGGCGGTGCGAAACCGGTCTTGCGCCTCCATCAGCCGCAGCGCTTCGCGCACGACTTCACTGGCAGACGTGTACAGGCCGGAAGCAACTTTTTGCCGCACCATGTCTTCAAGTTGAGGACTTAAATTGACGTTCATTGTCATGGCAACCTCGGTGGCTGGAAAGCCTTGATCTTAGCGCTTTTGTCCAGCATTGGCAATAATTGACAATGTCCTGGGGCGTTATATGCGCCTAAGCTGCGCTAACCGCCGGTCTGGGGGCTAAAAAAGCCGGAAATACCTGTTGCCAAGGCCCACAAAGCCAACAGCGAGAGGGCTGCGGCGGTGAAGCGGTTGATTTTGATCACGCGGCGTTCGGTAAAGCGGCTCCGCACCAGCGCGACGCTGCCGCTCAGAAGCAACCACCACAGCGCCGATCCGGTGAAAATCCCGCCGACCAACACTGAAGCCTCGATGCGGTTGCGCAGACCGCCGAAGGTCGCCACCACCGCAAGGACACCGAACAGCGTGGCCGGGTTGGTCAGGGTGATGACGAAACTGCTGAGGATGGCCCGCGCCGCGCCGCCCAGCTTGTTTTGGGCGGGGACATCGGGCGTGTCGGCGGCGGGCTGGCGCGGCGCGTCGTGCCATGTGTGCCATGCGACGACCAGAAGGAACAGGCCGCCGAGGAGGTGGGTCCAGTGGTTGTAGTCGCGGATCATGTCGATGATCGCGGCCACGCCAAAGGCGGCAAAGGCGCTGAACAACGCGTCGGCAAACGCCGCGCCAAAGCCGCTGGCGAAGCCGATCAAAAGGCCTTTTTGCACCGTGCGGCGAATGCACAGCAGGCCGACAGGACCGACAGGGGCCGCGATCATCAGCCCCAGCAGCATGCCTCGGTACAAAACGCCGAATTCCTCGAACAACGCCAACCTCATTTGAACGATCCGCAACCGCGTCGCTTATGGCAGATAAACGGGGTGCGCCGCAAGCCGCGCTCCGCGCGTTTAACTATTCTTTACCAATCACCGACTACATACAGTGGAAACTTTTTACAAGGGGCCTTCATGCTCAAAAAACGGCTTCACGACGTTCGGCCCACGGGGATCGAGCGGCCTTGGACGGACGACGAGTTGATCGTCACCAAAACCGATCTGAAGGGGCATATCACTTATGCCAACGAAGTTTTTTTGCGTCTCGCGCAATTGACGGAGGATCAGGCGCTGGGCGCGCCGCACAACATCATCCGCCATCCCGATATGCCGCGCTGCGTGTTCAAACTGCTGTGGGATACGCTGGAGGCGAAGAAGGAGATTTTCGCGCTCGTCAACAACATGGCGATGAGCGGCGACACCTATTGGGTGTTTGCGCATGTGACGCCCAGCTTTGACGCGCAGGGCAACGTGACCGGCTACCATTCCAACCGCCGCAAGCCGAAAGCCGAGCAAATCGCCGCCATCAAACCGATCTATGCCGCGCTGTTGGCCGAGGAAGGGAAGCACGCTTCGCCCAAGGACGGCATGGAAGCTGCAACGGCTCTGCTGCTCAAAACGCTTCAGGACAAGGGAATAACCTATGACGAATTCGTCTTCACTCTCTAAGGCCGCGCTGGTTCTGCAGGCCTCTGCGGTTATCCTGTTGCTGATGCTGGGCGACCGGGCGTTAAGCGATGGATTTGCGCCAACGCGCGATGATGGGGTCGCTGTGCTTGCGCTCGTCGCGGCGCTTGCGGGCGTGTGGTGGCTGCATCAGGCGCGGCGCACCGTCGAGAATTATGCGTCCGTGCTTGACGGTATGGCCAAGGGTGATTTTGAGGTGCGCGTGATTCGAATCCGCGAAGGCGGCGATCTCGGCGCGTTGGCGCACGGCATCAATCGGTTGGCCGACGTGACGGACGCTTTTGTGCGCGAGGCCAACAATTCGCTCGATGCCATCAAGCGCGGGGTTTATTACCGCAAGGTGATGGAGCCGGGGCTTCCCGGATTCTTCCTTCGCAGCGCCCGCTCTATCAATGTCGTGACGTTGGCGACCGAAGAGCGTTTTGGGCGCTTTCAGGTCAACGCCGACCGTTTCGAGGAAACCGCCAAGGTCATCGTCGAAAAGGTCGCGTCGTCGTCGGCCGAGCTTCAGCATTCGGCGGAGGCCATGCTCGCCGTCGCCGACACGACCAGTCGGCAATCGGGCGACGCGACGCAGGCTTCAAGTCAGGCATCTCAGAACGTCGCCACCGTCGCGTCGGCCGCCGAAGAACTGTCCGCTTCCATCGCCGAAATCGATCGCCGCGTCGCGCACTCGGCCACTATCGCCGCCAAGGCGCATCAAGAAGCGATTCAGACCGACGGCTTGGTGCAGGGGTTGTCGCAGGCGGCGCAGAAAATCGGCGATGTCGTCCAGCTGATCAGCAACATCGCCAGCCAGACCAACTTGCTGGCGCTCAACGCCACCATCGAAGCTGCGCGGGCGGGGGAGGCAGGCAAAGGCTTTGCCGTCGTCGCGGGCGAGGTCAAGAATCTCGCCAACCAAACCGCCAAGGCGACGGATGATATTACGGCGCAAGTCGGCGCGATGCAGGCCGTGACGGCTCAGGCCGTGGCCGCCATTCGCGGCATCGGCGCGACCGTCGGCGAGATCAACGAGATTTCCGCCAGCATCACCGCTTCGGTCGACGAGCAGCGTTCGGCGACGCAGGAAATCGCCCAGAACGTCCAGCAAGCCGCTGCCAGCACATCTGAGGTCACGGCCAACGTCAGCAGCGTCGGCCAAGCGGCCATCGATACCAAAAACGCTTCTTCGCAGGTGTTGGACGCGGCGCACGGGCTCAGCGCCCAAGCCGTGGCCTTGCGCACCGAGGTTGATCGGTTCCTCGTGATGGCGCGGACGAAATAAGGGTTTTGCCGGAAGGTGCGGCTCTGCGGCTTGCAGGCGGCGTTCCTGAACTTCCCTTTGGCCGCGTTCGTGCTATGATTCGCGTCTGTCCTTCGATTCCTTTTCCGCGATGTCATGAAAGATAGGATTCTCTCTCTGGTCAAGCGGCACACCGGCCCGGATGCGTGGCGGCGGTGGTGCGCGTTTGTCGTGGGGGTGGCGCAGGATTATTGGAAAGACCCGACGCCGGAGACTCGGGCCGCAGGCGCGAAGCGGGGCGCGGTCGCGCCGTCACGTCCGATTCCGGCCGGGACGCGCTGGCATGCGGATCGGATCGCTTTGATTGAGAAGATATGGGGCGTGGGTCAGGTTCTGCCGGGCGGCGAGGCGTTCCTTGATCAGATGATGGCACCCTTGGGCTTGAACGGGTCGATGAATGTACTTGATCTGGCCGCAGGGCTTGGCGGTCCGGCGCGGAGCGTCGCAGAAACGTTTGGTGCCTATGTCGCCGGAATGGAGCCGGATGCCGAACTGGCGAAGCGCGGCATGGAGATGTCCGTTCAGCTCGGACGGTCGAAGCACGCCAGCATCGATGCCTATGACCTCGCCAAATTTGCGGCGGCCAAGCATTACGACCGCATCATGGCGCGTGAATTGTTTTACCGCATCGCCGACAAACCGAAATTCTTCAAAGCCGTGGCGGCGGGACTCAAGCCGCAGGGACATCTTGTTTTCACGGACTATATTCTCGATCCCGAAGCGCGGGAGCAGGAGGCCGTTAAGGCATGGCTGACGCGCGAAGCGGGGGCATCGCCTTTGTCGTTGGACGAGACGACGCAGACGTGGACGAAGCTGGGCTTTGATGTTCGGGTGACGGAGGACGAAACCGTCCTGTACCGCCGCGAGATTTTGAAGGGTTTGGCGCGTTTTGCCCTGTTTTTGGCCAAACACCCGCCCGACGACGCCACCAAGCCCTTGGTGGCCGAGCAGATCGAGCTGTGGGGCGGCAGGGCGGTGGCTTTGGAACACGGACTGAAATTCTATCGGTTTCATGCCATTAAGAGTTAACAGCGACGAAACCAATTCGCTAAGCCAAAATCCTTGAATTAACCAAGGTTTTTGGGCATTCTGCGCGGTCTGATGACGATGCATGTTCCTTTATCACGTTCCGTTTACGGCAATGTCCAGCGCAAGCCGCTGGGGCTGGCGGATTCGCTTGACCAATCGGTTGCGGACGGGGCCGAGGCCTTGCTCGGTCTGCAACGCGCCGATGGCCATTGGGCCTTTGAGCTGGAGGCGGATGCCACCATTCCCGCCGAGTATATCCTTCTCGACCATTTCCTCGGCACGGTGAACCAGCCGTTGCACGAGCGTATGGCCAACTATTTGCGCGATATTCAAGAGGAGCATGGCGGCTGGCCGTTGTTCCATCGCGGCGCTTTTAACATCAGCGCCAGCGTGAAGGCGTATTTCGCGCTGAAATGCGTCGGCGACGACGTGGACGCGCCGCACATGGCGCGGGCGCGGAAGGCTATTCTGGAGCATGGCGGCGCGGCGACGAGCAACGTGTTCACGCGCATCCAGTTGGCTTTGTTCGGCGCGGTGCCGTGGCGGGCGGTGCCGGTGATGCCGGTCGAGATCATGCTGCTGCCGCGCTGGTTCCCGTTCCACATCAGCAAAGTGGCCTATTGGTCGCGCACGGTGATCGTGCCGTTGCTGGTTTTGATGGCGACCAAGCCGCAGGCGAAAAATCCCCGCGACGTGAAGGTGGACGAGTTGTTCGTCACGCCGCCGGAGCAAGTGGAGCGCTGGCCCGGTAACAACACCAGCGCGATCTGGACCAGCGTGTTCAGCGCCATCGACAATGTGCTGCGCTTCATCGAGCCGTACATGCCCAAGCTGCCGCGCGAGGCGGCCATTGCCAAGGCGGTGGCGTGGGTGAAGGAACGCTTGAACGGCGAAGACGGCCTCGGCGCGATTTATCCGGCGATGGCCAACGCGGTGATGATGTATCACGCGCTGGGTTTTGCTCCCGATCATCCCGATGCGGCCATCGCGCGGCAATCCATCGACAAGATGGTGGTGGACGGGGCCAATCCGAAACATTCGCCGATCATCCCGACACCGCGCGCGCCGAGCCGCGCTTATTGCCAGCCGTGCTTGTCGCCGGTGTGGGACACGGGGCTGGCGGCGCATGCGCTGCTGGAAGCGGGGGCGGATTCTGCCGCGATCGAAAAGAGCTGCGACTGGCTGGTGAGCAAGCAGATTTTGGATGTCGTGGGCGATTGGGCCGAATGGCGGCCGCATGTGCGGCCCGGCGGTTGGGCTTTTCAATACGCCAACCCGCATTATCCTGATCTCGACGACACGGCGGTGGTCGTGATGGCGCTTGATCGGCAGGATCGCGACAAGTACCGCGCCTCCATCGACCGCGCCGTCGAATGGGTGTTGGGGATGCAATCGAAGAATGGCGGTTGGGGCGCGTTTGACGCTGACAACACCTATCTTTATCTCAACCATATTCCTTTTGCCGACCACGGCGCGTTGCTTGATCCGCCGAGCGCCGATGTGACGGCGCGGTGTTTGTCGATGCTGGCGCAGCTCGGTTACCACAAATCGCATCCGGCGGTGGCGGCGGGCATCGAGTATCTGCGCCACGAGCAGGAGCCGGAAGGTTGCTGGTTCGGGCGCTGGGGAACCAATTATATTTATGGCACATGGTCGGTGTTGTGCGCATTGAATGCCGTGGGCATCGAGCCGATGGACGGCATGATGCGCCGCGCTGTTGATTGGCTGATCGCGAAACAACGCGCCGATGGCGGCTGGGGCGAAGACGGCGCGAGCTATGAAGCGGGACAGCCGAAGGGCGAAGGCCCGGCCAGCACTCCGGCGCAAACCGCGTGGGCGCTCCTCGCGCTGATGGCGGCGGGCGAGGTGGATCATCCGGCGGTCGCGCGCGGCGTCGAGCATTTGACGGCCACGCAGACCGAAGGCGGCCTGTGGGAGGAAGAACCCTTTACCGCCGTCGGCTTTCCGCGCGTGTTCTATCTGCGCTATCACGGCTACAAAGCCTTCTTCCCGCTCTGGGCGCTGGCGCGGTATCGCAACCTGCAGCAGAGCAATGCGCTGCAGGTTTTGCACGGGATGTGAAGCCGTTCTTGCGCGCTTTCCTCGGAAAACCCCGCCTGAATCCCTCCCCCCCCTTGGGGGGAGGTTAGGAGGGGGGTGGGTTTCGCTTGGGGCGGAGGGTGCCGGTTCGGCGTTTACGGGACATGACCCCCCACCCAACCCTCCCCCCAAGGGGGGAGGGCTTTTTGTGCCGTTTGTCTTCGTTTTGTCCCGGAATCTTCGGCGGTGCTGTCCGAATTCCTCCCCCCTTGAGGGGGAGGCTAGGTGGGGGTGGGTTCCGTTTGGCACTAGGTCGCAAATTTGGCGTTTACGGGACATGACCCCCCACCCAACCCTCCCCCTCAAGGGGGGAGGGCT
>CAIXHP010000004.1 GCA_903919315.1 uncultured Pseudomonadota bacterium
CCCCACCCAACCCTCCCCCTCAAGGGGGGAGGGCTTTGTGTGCTGTCTGTCTCTAAGCCCGATCAATCGCGGTGGTAGGGGTGGCCGGTGTTGATTTGTTGGGCGCGGTAGAGTTGTTCCAGCAGCATCACACGCGCCAGTTTGTGCGGCCATGTTTTGTGGCCTAGGCCGAGCGTGAATTGGGCGCGGGCTTTCACTTCGTCCGTCAAGCCGTCCGCGCCGCCGATGAGGAAGGCGAGGTCGTTGACGCCCTGATCCTGCCATGCTTGCAGTTTGGCGGCCAATTCGCGGCTCGATAAATCCTTGCCGTGTTCGTCGAGCGCGACGACGAAGGCTTTGGCGGGGAGGGCTTTCAGCAAGGCTTCGCCTTCGGCCTTTTGCGTCGCTGCCGAGAGTTCGCGAATCGCGATGCTGCCGGTCAGGCGTTTGGCGTATTCGGCGCAAAGCTCGGCGTAGGCTCCGCGCAGACGGCCAAGGGCGAGGAGGTGGAGCTTCATTCGGTTTTCGCGTCGTCGGGCGTGGCCGCCGATTGTTCGCGGGAGTCGTTGGGTTTGGTTTCCGTCTTTGGCGCGGGGGACGTTGGATTGTCTTTGCGCAGCGCGGTCTCGCGGGCCTTGGTGTCCTTTTGGTGTTCAACCAGCATGGCGAGGTTCGCCGCCGTTCGCACGATGTCGGGATGCAGCGAACGGTCGGCAGGAACTTGTTGCGCGAGCGCCGAGGCATGAGCGGATGCCGTGGCGGTTGCGCCGGGGCCTGAAGCGGCGGCGCTGGCGGAACCGGCGCTGCCGCCGGGGCCGGTCGCGTTGGTTTGCGCCACGGCTTGCGCGGCGGCTTGCGGGGCGATGACGACGGGTTCGGGCGGAGCTTCGTGCAAGGCGGGGAACAGCGCGCTTTTCAATTTGTGCGGGTTCTGCGTGTCCGTTTCCGTGGATCCGGTGCGCGACGATCCCCGTCCGTCACCGCCTGTGGCGTAAGCGGACGATCCGATCATGCGGCCGCCGCCCGCCACGTTGAGCGCGGTCGTCGCGGCCGCGCCGTTGGGACGGGTTTGCGGCGCGGCTGTGTGCGACGGCGTCGCGCTTTGCAGGCTGAGCCAGTGGAGGGTGCGGTCGGGCAGGAGGTTGATGCCCTTGAACGCCGCGTTGGTCGCGGCATAGGCCAGCACCGCGTAGAGCAGCGCCAGCGCCGTGCGCACGCCCAGCACCGTGCCGCCGTGCGCGGCGGTCAGCGGTGCCGTCAGGTGGAGGAACATCACGTTCAGGAAACTGATCGCCAGCATAAACAGCGCTAGCCCGATCACAAAGCCGAACAGGGTCAGGATGGGGCGCATGAACAGGCGTAGCCACAGCCAATAGGCTTGCCGCGCCACCGGGCCGCTCAGGCCCTCGCCGGTGGGGTTCAGGTGCGCCAGCGCCACCAAAGGCAGCGCCACCACCGCTTCGAACGCTTCGAGCAGCCAGGCGACAACGGCCAGAAACAGCCGAAAGAACGGCAGCAACGGCAACAGGAACAGCAGCGCGAGGCCGCAGACGCTGAAGCCAAGGCCTATGACGGCGAACAACGCCGCGCTCGTCATCGTGCCGGGTTCGGCGAGGCCGGGGCCGGTCATGCCGAACAGCCATGTGCCGAGCGCCAGATAGCGTCGTCCGATTTCGGCCAGCGCGGCGATGGGGTTGCTGATCATGGCTCCGGCAAAATCACGCGCGAAGGAATCCGACGGGCTTGCGGCTTCGAGGTCGCGCGGCGCTTCGGCCCAGACACCAAAGGCGAGGCTGGCGGCGTTGAGCTGGCGGGCGAAGAGGAAAAAGCCGGTTTCGGAGTCGCTGGTGTCGCCGAGAGCATCGCGCAGGTCGAACTGGTCGGTCATCATCAGCGTGGCATCCGCCATCTGCTGGCCATAGAGCCAGCCGCGCACTTGCTTCATGCCGTTCGTCATCTGGTCGTAGATGATGTGGATGCGCTCGCGCTGCAAATCGGGCGCGGTGCGGAGCGTCGGGTTGTTGTCGATGGCCTCGGTCAGCGCGGCGCGGGACATGACTTTATGCCCGAACAGCGGCGCTTGCACCGAGGGCAGCGCCTGCGCGGTGAGGTCGCCGTACAGGGCTTGCTGGCGCGTCAGATCGGTCAGGAAGCTTCCGGCGGCGATCCAGCCCGCGCGGGCGGATTCGTCCAAGGTCTGGTTCACGGTTCCGACGCTGTTTGCCATCATGGCGCGGCGCTTCGCGTCGAGCGCCGCCTGTTGTTCCTTGACGATGGCGGCCAGACGGCTGCGGGCATCGAGCGGGATGGGCTGAGGGTTGGCGAGCGTCGCCGCGTAGGTGAAGGCGGGACTGAGCGGGTCGGCGATGGCGCGCGCCTGCACGATCAAACGCTCGGCATCGGCGCGGGCAAAGTCGGCCCAGTCGGCGGCGAGGCGTTCGAACGCGCCGTTGCCGGATGTGTCCGCCGCGCCGCCGTCGCGCGACAGGAAGCGGTATTCGCCGCACAGGGCCGCATCGGCGTGCAGCGCGTTCGTGGTGCGCCAGATTTCGGGGGTCAGGCGCTGCGGCGGAATCCGGCGGTTGTCGGTCATGTCGCCGATCAGGCGCACTTGCGAATCCGCAGGCACGGCGCTGAACATCTGGTGGTACATGTTGCGGCACAATTCGATCTCGGTCGCCACGGCGACGAGGCGCGCCACGTCCGGCGCGCGCGGCGCGACGGGGCCGGACAGGCTGTCCTTCATCGTTTCAACGATGCCGCGCCACGCGTTGCTGGCGAGGCTCGATCCCGATTCGGCCAGTTTGACGATCAGGTATTGTCCCGAATTCAGCCCGCCGCCGATCGGCACCAAAAGCCCGATGGCCACCACGAGGCGGATGGGCGCCCATAATTGATTGGTGCGCCGCCCCATGGCCGTGCCGTCGTGCGCCGTTTCCGCCACCATTGCCGTGACGTGATAGAGGACAAGGATTCCGGCAATCACCAGCATGCCGAGGCTGTAAACGCTGAGCGCCTGACGCAGGGCGGTGGTGAGGGGGGCGAGGCGGACGAGGCTGTTTGCGCCATCTTCCGCCGCTACGCCGCCACGGAAGAGAATCTCCAGCCAGCCTATCGCCCAATCCGATTCCGGCGGATGGTCGAACAGGCCGTTTGCCGCGTAAGCCGTTCCGGCGAAGGCGAACGCCGCGAGCAGGGCAATGCTGCCGACAAGTGCCGCCGTGCCACCCACAGACGCGAAACGATAGAGTGTCCGCCTGCGCGGACTCGACGATCCTGTGGGCTGGGGCAAGGGGTCAGGCTCCGCGAGGGTTGTGGCTCCAGATGTCTTCGATGTTATAGTAACGGCGGACTTCGGGACGGAACAGATGCACGATCACGTCGCCCGCGTCGATCAGAACCCAATCGCCTTGCGGCAGGCCTTCGATGATGACGCGCTTGACGCCCAGCTTTTCGAACGCGAGGCGCAGATAGTCGGCGATGGCGGCCAACTGGCGGCCCGATTTGCCCGTGGCGACCAGAACGTAATCGGCGATGGCGCTCTTGCCGCGCAGATCGACGGCTACGATCGCTTCGGCTTGACGTTCGTCGAGAACCTCCAGCGCGGCATCGCGCAGGAATTCAGGAACGCCGCGCGGCGCGGTTGCTTTGGGCTTTGCCGCCGGTTTCTTGGCGGCGGTTTTGGGCGCGGGTTTCTTTTTGGCGGCCGGTTTTGCGGCGACGGTTTTCTTCGCGACGGGCTTCTTTGCCGCCGGTTTCTTTGTCGCAATTTTCTTTGTCGCGGTTTTTTTGAGCGGCGCTTTTTTCAGGGCCGGTTTCGCGGCGGGTTTTTTCTTGGGAGCTGGTTTCTTGGTCGCCACGTTTTACGTTCCTTTACGGTGAGGGGTCTGCACGGTCTTGTTCTGCCGGAGCTGTGTCGCCGACAGGCGGTTCAGCGCGTTGTCGAGCATCAGCCACGCGGGCGGAGTCGTCGTCGCCAAGGACGCAGCGGCGCGAAGATCACGCCACGCCGCATCGAAACGGATCGCGGCTTTGCCCCGGCAACGTCCCGCACCATAGCCCGGACGGCGGAAAACGGCAATCGGCACGGCGGCGAAAATGTTGTCCCAGCGCCGCCAGCGGTGAAAATCGCGCAGATTGTCGGCTCCCATTAACCAGACAAAGCGCGCGCCGGGGAAGCGTTGCCGCAGTTCGCGCAGCGTATCGGCGCTGTAGCGGGTGCCGAGCCGGGCCTCCAGATCGGTCGCCCAAAGGCGCGGGTGGGGGCGGGTGAGGGCGCGGGCGCGTCGCAGCCTTTCCTCGAACGGAGCCATGCCTTTGGACGGTTTCAGCAGGTTTTGCGGGCTGACCAGCCACCAGATGCCATCCAGCCGCAACCGCTTGATGGCATGCAGGCTCATCGCCACATGCCCCTCATGGGCCGGATTGAACGACCCGCCCAAAAGGCCGATGCGCCGCCCCGCGAATGTAGGCCCGGAATGGAGGTTGGGGGGGATCAAGGGATTTGCGGACTCTCAGCCGTTTTGATGAAAAAGCGCGTCACGATACCGCACTTTCGCTGCCGAAACAAAGGGGGTGTTGAGGGTCGCTTGTATGCTTGGCTTCTTTGACGGGAGATGGCTCCCCGCCTTCGCGGGGACGACCGTTCCCTTTTATAACTCGTTGCGAACAAATGACAGGTTTATGGACAGACACTTAGGAACGCTGTTCGTGTCATGCCTTCAATTTGTCCACGGTAACGCCGCCGATGGAATGGTCGATGTCCTTCATTTCGACGATCTGGATTTTGACCCATTCGGGCGGGATTTCCAACGTCGTGTAGACGGTTTTGGCGACTTCCTCGTGCAACTTTCTTTTTTTCGCGTCGCTGTGACCCGACATGACGTTGATCGTGATCCAAGGCATGGGGAGGACTCCTTTCCCGGTTTGTTGAGCGTGACGAGGATATGATCGTTTTTCTGTTGTTGTGTCCAGTCCACGGCTCGCTTGAAAACAGCGCCATCGTTGGTATGTTGGCGGTCTCTTTGGAAAAGGCGTTGGGATGAACGAATCGAATTCGCCGCGTTTGGACAGGCAGGACTTGGGCAAAATCGCGCTGGTGAGTTTGCGCGCGGCGCGCATGATTATGGAAAGCGGCGGGCGGGCGCAGGTGATTGCCAAGAGCGCCCAAACCGTCGCGTGCGGACTGGGCGCGGAGTTTCTGGGGCTTAGGATCGGCTACGCCTCGCTCGCTATTTCTTTGGGCGACGATGCGAACATGATCACGCGCATGGTTGTGGTCGGGCGGCACGGTGTCAATCACAGGCTTGACCAAGCCGTGCGGCGCGTCGTCCAGCGCATCACCACCGAGCGCATGACTCCGGGCGAGGTCGAGGTGGAGCTTGACCGCATCGCCCAGACGACGCCCAAGCATCCGCCTTTGTTCGTCGCTGCCGCCACGGGCTTGGCCTGCGCCGGTTTCGGCCGTTTGCTGGGGGTTGATTGGCTGGCCTTCGTTCCCATTTTGCTGGCCAGTACTTTGGGGCAGCATGCGCGGCATTATCTGCTGGGCAAGCAGATGAATCCTTGCGTGGCGGCGGCGATGGTCGCTTTTGGCTGCGCGTTGATCAGCAGTCAGGGCGCGAAGCTGGCGGGGAGCGACACGGTCAACCTCGCCATGATCGCGTCGTGTCTGTTGCTGGTGCCGGGGGTGCCCGCGACCAACGCGCAGACCGACATTATGGACGGACATCCGACCATGGGCAGCGCCCGTGCGGTGTCCGTTTTGATGATTATGATTTTCGCCACGGCCGGAATCTGGCTGGCGGGTGCTATTTTGGGGGTTCACCCGTGATCGAGGCTGTCGAACATCTGGCGCATCAGGCTTTTTTCGGCGGCGTTGCCGCAGCCGGATTTGGCATTCTGTTTAATTTCGGCACGCGCGATTTGCTGTGGTGCTTTGCCGCCGGAGCCATTGCGCTAGGGCTGCGCACGCTGGGACTCGATGCGGGGTGGAGCCTTGAGGCGGCCTCGTTTGTGGCTGCCGCTTGTTTGTCGGTGTGCGTCGCGGGGTTCCTGCATCCGCGGCTTGACCCCGCGCCCGATATGATCGCGTTGACCGGCTGCATCCCGATGGTGCCCGGCGCGTTTCTGGCGCAAGCCATCCTCGGCCTGTTCGCCCTCACGTCGCCGAATCCGGACAAGGAAATCACGACCGTCGTGCTGTCGGTCGAATATCTCCTCCGCGTCGCCTTCACCATCTGCGCCATCGGCACCGGGCTGGCCGTGCCGCTTCATATCCTGAAACTGATGAACTTTCGGGGGTCGGCGGCGGAGTGAGGGCGGATGTGCTGTGGCGGAACGAGGACGCGAGCCGCGCTGGGGCTTAAGTAGCTTCTGCGATGAAGACGAATTCTTGCTGCGGTCGGTCCGGCGCTCCCCGTATATCCTTTACCGCGTAACCTGATTTTTCAAGCGAGTGAATGATTTCTCCCGCCTCACGGAAGCGGAGCGTCGAGTCGGACGTTAGAACTTGGCCATCGGACTCAAAAACATAAGTCCAACGGAAACTTACGAATCCTTCCGCTGCTGCGGTAACATCGCACCAACCTTCGACATAGCCCAAATGCGGGATGTCGATACGCTGATAGGTTTTTGCGCGAGTCCAGTTGGCCCAAGCTTTTTGCGCGGGGTCTCTGACCTCAAAGACAAGATGCCCGTTCGAACGCAGGGTTCGGCGGATGGCGGCGAGATTGGTTTGCCAAGATTCCTCGGTTAAAAAGACCTGAGCGACATTTCCTGTCATCACGGCCAGATCGACTTTCAGCGGGGGCAGGGCATTGGAATCGCCCAATATCCAGCGCACGCGATGGGCATATGGCTTTTTACGCGCCTTATCCAAGGAGGCTTGGGCGGGATCCAATCCGATAACATCAAACCCTTTTTCGCTGAGCATGCAGGCGAAGCACCCTGTGCCGCAACCTATGTCCAGAATGGACTTCGCCTTCAACTCATTGGCGATGGCGACGTAAGGCGCAAGATCGGAACGCGGACCGTCAAAGGCATCATAAATTTCGACCAGACGCGCATTTTCAAATATTGGGTCGGGCATGGGCTGTTGCTCAAAAAGGTTCGGGCTGATTTGGTGGGATGCATCATATTCTGGGATTGATGAACTTTCGGGGGTCGGCGGCGGAGTGAGGTCGGTTCAGGTCGCTGGTGACGCAAGCGGTTCTTTCGGCGGAAGCTAGTCCCAAGGCAGTTGGGGAATCGTGCTCATGAGGCCGGACGTGTAGTCTGGAACGATTAAGCTTTTGTTGCTGTAGCCTACGGCAAAAGTTTTTACCGTGTTTTTCAAGATTGAAAGCTGTTCGGCACAGTGTTTCATAGACCTCCCGCTTTCAAGAAAGTCTTCGATTAATAGAATCTTTTGTTCACGGAGTTCGGGATGGGGGCTGTCGTAGGTCATGAGTTCAGTGCGCGAGTCGTCGGCGTAGGTAACGCCGAAGCTATACAATCTTTTCACGCCAAGATATTTTGAGAGAAGCCTTGCGGGAATCCAGCCCCCACGTGCGATTGCGACAAGGGCTGTTGGGTGGAATCCGTCGTCAATGATGGATGTCGAGATAGTCTTAATACTGGCCGCGAACGCCTCGAAAGTCATGCTTCTCTCCTGAATCCACGAAACAGGCGCGGCTTCAATTTAGATAACAACCACTGAGTGAGTTTGATCCTCAAAATAAATTTGCATTGCCTCAAACTGGTCAGAGTCATCGTGGATTTGTAGAGCCAACCCATTTGTAAACCGGAGCTCCAACAGTTTGTCATTCGGAACGGAATAACCTTTAACTGTGGCATTCAGAAGTTCTTGGAATGCTAGAGAAGACCAGTTTTCCTTTTCATTCCAAACAGCAATGGTCGATCCATCTTTAAGCAAGCTGATATTGCCTTGAATGCCAAACTTGATGCCCGATCCACCAAAATTAAGCTGAACGTCATAGCGACCCAACCCCAAGAGATTGAGGTCACATCCAATCAGGGCGTCCAGTTTTAAATCAGCGGGAAATCTGTACATAGCTGCTTTCTTGGATAGGAAATCGCGTGATTATAGATGGTTTACGGGGCTGCGCTTCTACTGAACCAGCCCGCCTACGCCAATTGGCTTCGGCGGGCATAAGATTTTCTAGGCGCGGAAGGGCGCGCTGAGAAAATCTAATGGCGGAGGGGGGGGGATTCGAACCCCCGAATGGTTTGCACCATTAACGGTTTTCGAGACCGCCGCATTCAACCGCTCTGCCACCCCTCCGGTGCTTGGGAACAAACACTTTTTCCGGCTTTTGGGCAAGGAAAAAACCTGTGCGCGTCCCCTATGAGCCCGTGGATTCGTCGTGTCGGGCTGCGGATCGTTTCTTGGCGCGGGTTCTTATAGCAGAACAAAAGGCGGTGTCGAGCCTCGTCGCTGTCCTTGGCCGCAGGGAACTGGTCAACGGCATGGTTCGGGTGATAAAAGCGGCGATGACTGACTTTTTGTCCGATATGCGGGGCGAGCTATGGATTTCATGAGTGCCAGCGCTCTGTCCGCGCACCATCCCCTAGTCTGGGTCGGTATGGCGCTTGTCGGGCTTTGGCTCATTCCTCGCCTTTTTCGCCTGTGGCGCGGTGGCGGGGCGTGGGCCAACCCGCCGCAGGAGGAATTTTGTCCTTGGGCGGACGACTTTTGGAAGGCGGGTTGGTTTTGCTGCTTGGGTTTTGGTTGGGTCGCGCTGGTTTTGTTTTACGATTCCGCCATCCTCGCCGCGCTTCGCTATCCCGAACATGGCCTTTATGTCCTTTGGGGGCTGGCCATGCTGTGCGCTTTGCCGCTTTGGCTGGGGGCTTCCTATTTCGAATGCGGACGCAGCCGAAAACGCGGCAAAGACATTGAAACGAGGGCCAAGATAGCGGTAGCCGTCGTTCTGCCAGACGGGTGGACTATCCTTTCCGACATGCGGCTGCCAACCGGCGAAGACATCGACTTGCCTATCAGGTTGCACGACGGCGATACGGTCGTTGTCGAGATCAAGAGCTGGAACTACTGGAGCGGGTTTGTAAGAAAACGCAAGGCCATCGCGCAGGTTCGGCGGCAACGAAAGGCGCTGGGCGCGTTCTATGGCGTGATCTGGCTGCCCAAGGCTCGGCATCGTTATGTCGGTTTGCATGACGGGGCTCTGGTCGTGGGCGGGAACAGGCGCTCACTTGTCAGGGAAATCCAAGGGGTGATCGTTCAGCGGGTGGTGATCAAATTCCCGAAAATGCCATCCGATTCTTTGCGGCGGCAGATTAAGTCTTTGGGGTTTGTCTGGTATCCGGCATCGCGCATTTGGACGGGGCTGTGCAGCGGGAACGATCTTGCGAAACTGATCCCCGGCATTACCGCAGAGGGCGGAACGATCCAGACCAGCGGGCGGTATTCTGAGGTTTGCCTTGATCGGCCGAGCGACGAAGGCTTTCAAACAGACGCGAATAAATGATCGCGTTTGATTCGATCGTTTGTCCGGCTCTGTTTTTCCGGCAAAAGAAAAGGCCGCGATCCTTGCGGAGCGCGGCCTTCGCTTAGAGGCTTATAAAAGCCGGATCTTACTGCGTCACGACGGTGACGGAGCGGCGGTTCTGGGCCCAGGCGGCTTCGTTGCTGCCGAGCACAGCCGGGCGTTCCTTGCCATAGCTGACGGTCTTGACGCGGTCGGCGCTGACGCCGGCGGCGACGAGGTAGTTCTGCGCGGCGGAGGCGCGACGTTCGCCCAGCGCCAAGTTGTATTCACGCGTGCCACGTTCGTCGGCATGACCTTCGACGGTCACCTTGATCGCCGGATACTTCTTCATCCAAGCGGCTTGACGGTCCAGCGTCGCGCGGGCTTCGGCGGTCAGGTCGGACTTGTCAAAGCCGAAGAACACGCGGTCGCCAACGTTGACAACCAAGTCTTCTTGCGTGCCGGGACGGGCCGCGCCCATCTTGGAGCCGTTCGCGCCGTTGGCGCCCGAGGTGCCATCGCTGCTTCCGGTCGTGTCGCAAGCGGACACCAGAACGAGCGCCGCCATCAGGCACATAAATTTCTTGAACATTTTTACCCCCTTCGTGAACCTCTGGCGGACGCCGAGATGTGTGATTGCAGATGATTTGTCGCTCGCAACCCCTTCATTCCAAAGGATTTGGAAACAAAAAGATCCGGACACGACGCCTAGGACAGCGTTTTACCATAGCAAGCGGGGCGTGAGAAAGAAAATAACCCGCTGTGATCCGGCAAAGCGCGAATCCGCAGTCAACCTAGTCGCCATCCCTCCGTGAATCAAGTAGCAAAACACTGATTTTGCTACGCTCGCGCGAATCAATCCCTCAAGCGTGACATGAGGGCAACGGTGGAGCTGGTCATTCTCCTTACGGAATGAGCGGCGACCATGCCGGATCCGAGGCATCCATCGGGGTTTGGATTTCGCGCTCGTTGAAGCCGGTGAGGTCGATGCTGTAGAGGTGAGCCGAGCGTTGCTTGCCTCCGGCTCCGGCGGGCAGGTCCTTAAAGTACATCAGGACGCGTCCGTTGGGGGCCCATGTCGGGCCTTCGACGTGGAAGGCTTCGGTCAGGAGCCGTTCGCCCGTGCCGTCGGGGCGCATCACGCCGATGTAAAACCGACCCTGATGCTGCTTTGTGAAGGCGATCAGGTCGCCGCGCGGCGACCAGACCGGCGTGGCGTAGCGGCCTTCGCCAAAGCTGATGCGCTGCACGCCGCTGCCGTTCGCGCTCATGGTGTAGATTTGCTGCGAGCCGCCGCGGTCGGATTCGAACACGATCCGTTGGTTGTCCGGCGCGTAGCTGGGGCCGGTGTTGATCGACGGATGGTTCGTCAACTGCGTGGTGCGGCGGGTGCGCAAGTCCATCATGTGGATGTTGGCGTTGTTGCCGTCCGACAGGCTGAAGATCACCTTGTTGCCGTCGGGCGAGAAGCGCGGCGCAAAGGTCATGCGCGGAAAGTCGCCCAAGGCTTCCTGCCGTCCTGTGTCGATGTTGAACAGATAGACGCGCGGTTTGTTGTTGTAATAGGCCATATAGGTGATTTCCTGCAGCGTCGGCGAAAAGCGCGGCGTCAGGACGAGGGCGCGGCCATCGGACAGCAGGCGGTGGTTTTCGCCGTCCTGATCCATGATGGCGAGGCGTTTGACGCGCGCCGTGGCAGGGCCGGATTCCGCGACGTAGACGATGCGGGTGTCGAAATAGCCGTCTTCGCCGGTGATGCGCTTGTAGATCGCGTCGGCGATGATGTGGGCGACGCGCCGCCAGTTGTTCGGCACGGTGAAATAGGCGAGGCCCGCCATCTGCTGTTCGCCGAAGACATCCCACAGGCGGAATTCGACTTTCAGGCGACCATCAGGCTGGGCTTCGATGCGGCCCACCACCAGACCTTGCGTGTTCAGCACGCGCCAGTCGGGAAAGCGCGGGGCGACCAGCAGCGAGTCCATGTCCTGAATGAAGGAATGCGGATCGACCGCCGAAAACAGGCCGGAACGCACGAGATCGCGCGTGATGACTTGCGCGATGTCGCGTCCGAACTGGGCTTCGTTGCCGCCGTTGCCGTGAAAGGCGGGGATGGCGATCGGAATCGGCTCGACCACGCCGCGCGTGATGTCGACCTTGACCTCGGCGCGGGCCGGGAAGGCGGCGACGATAAGAGCCAGTAGGAGGGGGAGGCGGAAGGAGCGGAGGAACATCACAGCATATCCCTTGGGTCGAAGTTGAAACGAATCGTTTTCCATTGTTCGTATTTGTCCGGCGACAATTCCAGCGGACTGCATTTGGGGCTGCGCAACGCGCGGAGCGCGGATTCGGCGGCGGATCGGAAGTAGGGGTCGGAGGCCATGCGCGATTGATCCACCACCTGCGCTTCGCGTACGGTACGATCCGGATTGACGGTAATCAAGACCTCAACGATCAGGTCTTGGGCGTTCTTGGCTCCCACCGGCATGTTCCAGCATTGGCTGATTTGGCGGCGTAGCGCGTCTTCTTCGCTGATGGTCAGGCGGTCGGACAGCGACGGCGCGAGGTTGCGCGGCTCGGCGGCATCCGATTTCTCAGGGGCGTTCTCTTGGCTTTCGACCTTCGGCGGGGTGGGCTTGAGCTTGGCGACGTTCTTCAACACGCTGGCGAGCATGTCGGGCGGCGGCGGCGCGGGCTTGGTCGGCTCCGGCGGTTTGGGTTTGGCCTGCGGCGTGGGGACGGCCAGTTCGGCCTGTTGCTGGGGCACGGGTTCCTGCGGTTTCGGTTCCGGTTTTTGCGGCTCCGGCGGTTTGCTCTCGACGGGTGTCGGCGGTTTGGGCTGGGGCGCGGGCGGTTTGGCGGGCTCGTCGGGCTTGTCTTGCACGCGGGTGTTGGTCATGGCGGCGATTTCGACGATCTCGAACGGGATGGGCCGCGAAATCGGCGGCAGAGGCTTGAACAAGGTTGGCAGGCCAAAGAACAGGAACAGCAGCATCGCGACGTGCAGGCACGTCGAAATGACGAGGCTGTTGCGGAGGCTGCCGTTCGCGGTCATCGCCGTGCGCGCGGCTTGGCGGGGGCCGCTTCGGGGCGCGGCAGTTCCGCGACCAAGGCCACCTTGTTGAAGCCGGCGGCGTTGATCGTGCCCATGACTTCCATGATGCGGCCATAGGTGACGCCTTTGTCGCCGCGCACAAAGATGCGGGCATCGGCGTTCGCGCCGGTTACGGCCTTGAGCTTGGCGACGAGGGCATCAAGCTCGGTCACGGTTTCCTGCAGATAGACGCGGCCTTGCGCATCGATACTGACGACCAGAGGTTCTTTGTCTTGGTTGATCGAGCGGGCTTGCGCCTTGGGCAGATCGACCGGCACGGCGACCGTCAACAGCGGCGCGGTGACCATGAACACGATCAGCAGCACCAGCATCACGTCGACCAGCGGCGTGACGTTGATGTCGGCCATGGGGCGATAGCCGCCGCGACGGCCACGGCGGCGGCCGCCGCCGCCCGGGCTCATCAAAGCGCCCGACATGCTGGCCTCCGCGTCGTGGAAAGCGATGTGTCTGTTCGTTCGATCGCCATCTCAGCGTTCTTCCATGTTGCGCGACAGGGTCGCGATGAAGTCGTTGGCGAAATTTTCCAGCCGCGCGCCGTAACGGCCGATCTCGGTGGTGAATTTGTTGTAAGCCGCCGTGGCGGGGATGGCGGCGACGAGTCCGACGGCGGTGGCCAGCAACGCTTCGGCGATGCCGGGGGCGACGACCGCCAGACTGGTGTTTTGCGCCTGCGCGATGCCGATAAAGCTGCGCATGATGCCCCACACGGTGCCGAACAACCCGATAAACGGCGCGACCGAGCTGACCGAGGCGAGAAAGGTCATCCACGTCTCGATCAAAGCCATTTCACGCCCGATGGTCACCTGCAACACGCGGTCGATGCGCGCCTGAACGTTGGCTTTTCCGGCGGCGGTGGCCAACAGGCCTTTTTCGCTGGCGCTGCGCCATTCCTTCATCCCGGCGACAAAGACGGCTTGCATGGGATCGTTGGGACGCTTGATCTTGTCATAGAGGAGGTCGAGCGAACCCGACGACCAAAAGCGTTCCTCGAACAGACCGGCGCGGCTTTTGAGGCGCGACAGCTTGGTGACTTTGTCAAAGATCAGCCCCCACGTGAACACCGAGATGAGCAACAGCCCGATCATGACCGCTTTGCCGACCAGATCGGAATCGCCGAACAGGCCGAAAATGGACAAATTGGTCGCGCCGACCGACCCGGCCAGCTGAACAGAATCAATCATTTGAGGTTCCATGACGTCGTGTTGCTCCAGTCCAAAAAGGTGTGCCCAAGGTTTGGGGCTTTTTTCAGGCGAGGTTAACCGGGCGATGGTCTTCCCGCGCAAGCGGGAATCCAGTGTTGAGCGTTAACGCTGTTTATGGCTCAGGCAAGCTGAAGGCCGACCACTGGATTCCGGCTTCCGCCGGAAGGACGAATCGCCAAGAGGCCCCACTTTAGCTTTATTCTCCGCCGGCACAACCCGATCCTGCGCGATCCTGCGGGGGATGGAGGAAATGCAGCCGTGGGCGGGATGATTCGGAAGAAAGTATTTGGCGGAGCGGGGGCCGTACCATAATCTGAGGCAAGGCATGAAAGCGGTGTTTGGTGAAGCCGCCCGCCCCTTTGTTGCCGATTGTCGATTGTTTTTTTGTTTTTGAAGAGGTTGGTCACTATGAGTTTACCGGAACCTTGGGCGGGGATTGATGCTGATGCTGTGCGTGTAAGTCGACCAAAGCCATGGGCGGAGTCGCGCGATTCCGCAACGCTTAGTATCACTGCCCCTAGTTCCGGCTCTGGTGTTCAGGTTGGGACGCTGGGCGGTTTTCTGGAAGAAGTTCATGATGTCCTGCGGCGTGCGGAGCAGCATCTCGAACCCACAGAACTCGCGGGCTTTGCCGCTGCGCTCAAAGGGTTGGCGGCCGGTTTGGAGGAAAAAAACCGTTCGTCAAACCGGATGGTTGCACCTGACCGTGGTTTCGGGCCTAGTTTCGGCTGAGTTGAATGGCGAGAGCCGTGAATTGGCGGGGAGCATGTCGGGCGATTGTTTGGGCGATTGATATTCCTGATAACTTTTGAAAAGGATGTTTTGTATGAAGCCGGAGAATTCATGGGCGGCGTTGTGTGATCCTGTCACGTCAACGACCAAGGCAGAGCCAAGTGGTTTCAACGCTCACGGTACAGATGGATCGCGCGGCGGAGCATCGGTGGCTCTAGCTGAAGGGCTTGGCAGAACGGACTGTGCCGACATGGCGGATGCGCTGGATCGCTTATGGACGGGGGCGGAAAGTGTTTCTCGACCCAAGAGGTCGTATGGCTCTGTTCCAAGCACACGGCGCGGATGCGGAATAGGTTGGGGGTGCTGAAACGTCCGTTATTGTTCTCAGCCGAGGCTCGCCTCGGCGGTGTCTCGTAGCCAGTCGGGGAGGCGGAGGACTTTGAAGTCGGGCGTGATGGCGACGAGGGTGACATCGAGGACGGCGAGAATCGTCGCGTCGCGGCGGATCGTTTGCCGCATGTCGAACGATGCGCCGCCGCAGGCGGTGATGGCTGTTTCGACCTCCAGCCGATCATCGAGGCGGGCCGAGGCGCGGTAGTCGATGGTCAGGTGCCGCACGGCGAACAACAGATTGTCTTCGGCGCAAAGTCGTCTCTGGCTATGCCCCAGTTCCCGCAACCACTCCGTCCGCGCCCGCTCGGCGAACTTCAGATAATTCGCATGATACACCACGCCCCCGGCATCGGTGTCTTCGTAATAGACGCGGAGGGGGAAAGGAGGGGTGGTTGTCATGTTCTCGCGCTTTTTATTGGACGTGGGCATAGGGCGGCGTGACCGGCATGAAGGTATCGGGGCGGCCTGTGTATTTGGCGATCAGGTCGGGCATGAAGCGTTCGTTCTGGATTTCTTGAAGCGTAACGTCGATCATGTTTTTGAAACCGGCGTCCAAATGCGGAAGGCCGAATCCGATCGGAGTGACACGCGCCGGATGTTCGGGGTTCAGGCTGCGGATCGCGTCGGGGTTGTGCTCCTGATAGCGGGCGGCGAGCAGGGGTTCCGAGAAAATGGCATCGGCTTTCCCTGTGGCCAGCTCTTCGAACAATTGGCCATGCGCCACGTTTTGCGCGAGCGATACGCGTTGGGCTTTGGGAAAGTCGGCTTTCGCCAGAGTGTCCGAGATGTCGCCGTCGATCACGGCGACACGGAACGCCGCGTTGTCGAGCGTGGCGAGGTCGCTTTCGAACCGCTTGTCGTCAGCGCGGACGAAAACGTGGATGGGAACGTAAAACAACGGCGCGGAAAAATTCATGCGCTTGGCGCGATGAGGGTCATAAGCCGTGGCCGCGCAAAACATGTCAATGCGGTTTGAGGCGAGGCTTTCGGCGATCAGGCCGTATCCCGTCTCTTCGACCCATTCGATTTTTAAGTCCAGACGCTTGCCGATTTCGTTCATCAGGTCATAGGAATAACCGCTGAACGCGCCCGTGTTGGGGTCTTTCATCAAGGACGGAGCGTAATAGGCGTAACCGCACCGCAGCGTGCCTGTGCGCATCACCCGCTCCAACGTGGATTCTTTCGCTGCCGTTGGCGCGCCCGCGCCGCGTTGCGGCAGGACAAAGTTTTGCAGGCCCAGCGCTATAAGGACGCTTAGGGCGATGATGCCGATGACGGCGCTTGTTTTCATGGCTTAGTTCTCCGTGTCGTCGTCGGGTGTCGGGAAGAGTCCCTGCAAACCCTTTGGCACGGTCAGGCCGAGGTGGCGGTAGCCGGGTTCGGTGAGCATGCGGCCCCTGGGCGTGCGTTGGAGGAGGCCTTGTTGGAGGAGGTAGGGTTCGATCACTTCTTCCAGCACGTCGCGCTGTTCCGACAAGGCCGCCGCCAAGGTCTCTACGCCCACCGGGCCGCCGCCGTAATTTTCGGCGATGAGGGCGAGGTAGCGGCGATCCATCGCGTCGAAGCCGAGGCGGTCGACTTCCAGTTTGTTCAAAGCGCTGTCGGCGGCTGTCGCGTCAATCTCGCGGCACTGCGCGACGGCGGCAAAGTCGCGCACGCGGCGCAGCAAGCGTCCTGCGACGCGCGGCGTGCCACGCGCCCGGCGGGCGATTTCCGCCGCGCCGTCGGGGGTCAGGGGCGTGTCGAGCTTTGATGCCGCGCGGCTGATGATGCGCTGCAATTCGTCGGGGGTGTAGAACTGCAGGCGAAGCGGAATGCCGAAACGCTCCCGCAGCGGGCGGGTGATGAGGCCGCTGCGCGTCGTCGCGCCGATAAGGGTAAAGGGCGGAAGGTCGATCCGCACCGACCGCGCCGCCGGGCCTTCGCCGATGATGAGGTCGAGTTGGAAGTCCTCCATCGCGGGGTAGAGGATTTCTTCCACCGCCGGGGCCAGACGATGAATTTCGTCGATGAACAGCACGTCATGCGGCTGGAGGTTGGTGAGCAGGGCGGCGAGGTCGCCCGCCCGCGCGATCACCGGGCCGGAGGTCGCGCGGAAGCCTACCCCCAATTCCCGCGCCACAATCTGCGCCAGCGTGGTTTTGCCGAGGCCGGGCGGGCCGAAAAACAGAACATGGTCAAGCGATTGCTGGCGTTGCTTCGCCGCCTGAATGAACACGTTCAGGTTGGCGCGCAGGGCGGCTTGTCCGATGAAATCCGCCAACTGCTGCGGCCGCAACGCTACGTCCGGCGCTTCGCCGGGCAGCGGCGCGGGGGTGACGAGGCGTTCGGGTTGAGGGGCGGGGGTCATGTCAGTCTTTCTTACGCAGTTTCCGCGAACTTGTCGATTGAGCGGGTGGAAGAAAGTTTTCACGGCTGACAACGCGGCGTCCGGTCTGTTGTTCCAGTTTCTCGCGCGTGTCTCCGGCGATTTTCCCGCCCGCCTGCGCCGCTTGCCGGTTTGAGGGAAGCCCCTGAGCGTCGCGGGTGCGGGCGATTTCGGTTGTTGATGCCTCGCCTAACATCGTGAAGATCAACTCAAGATCGGTCATGTGATCCCGCAAATTCTCGCGGTTCAGCCCTTTGAATTCCTTGTGTTGGGATGGGTTCAGGCCAAAGGTGGCCACCGCTATGTCCGCCGTCAGGATGGCGTATTCGGCTTGATTCTTGATGCCGCGCTTGTCCCATTCGCCGGTCAGTTCCTCGCGTACGGCGATGCCGCGCATCCGCTTTTCGATCCAAGCATCGGGGTACCCTTTGGCACGGTAAAGGGCGCGGGCGCGGCTGGCGGCGCGTTCCGGGTCTTCAATCTCCTGCACCCGCTCAAAGCCGACCTTCGCCAACCATCGTTTAAAGGGCGCGGCTTTTGGCGAGGGGATGGACTGGACGATGCGGAACAGGGTTTCGGTATCGGCGCAGTCGGTTTCATAGGCTTTGCCATCGGCGGCGGCCAGTTTCAGTTGTACGATTTTTTCGTACAACTCGGAAAAGCCTTCTTTCTCAGCCAATTGTCGTTTTAAATCCGACCAGTAACGGCGCGGATTCGCGCTTTCTGACAGGATGGCGACAACATCGATGACGGAGAAATACCAAGCATCGTTATGGAGAATACGGCGAATTTTATTGTGCCGGAAAACGACCAGATGCTCGGCTTCCGGCGTTTGGGAGGGGATGGCTTTGGTCATTCGCTTCGCTGCGGCTTGATGGGAACAATAGGCGAACGTTACGGTTTGGCGGTGCGTGACGCAAGCTGAAAACTATACGGCGTTATCCTTCCGGCTCAGCCCCGCGAGGCTGGCGCGGAGGAGGGCGTCGAAGTGGGCGGCGGGGCCGATCTTTTGCGCGGCGGCGGACACGGCGGCAAAGGCTTCGATGCGGCGGTAGCCGAGGTTGACGAGGGCGGACACCGCGTCGCCGGATACGCCGCCGCTGGCGGATGCTGTGGAGGATGAAGGGAGCGCGGACGCGCCAAAGACCGCGACTTTGTCCTTTAACTCGGTCACGATTCGCAGCGCCAGCTTTGGCCCCACGCCGTCGGCTTGGGTGAGGGCGGTTTTGTCTTGGGCGGCGATGGCGTGGGACAGCTGCTCCGGCGACAATGCGCCGAGGAGCGCTTGCGCTACCTTTGCGCCCACGCCTTGCACGGTGGTGAGGAGGCGAAAGGCATCGCGTTCGGCGGCGTCGATGAAGCCGTAGAGGCTGATCGCGTCCTCGCGCACTTGCGTTTCGATCAACAGCGCGGCGGCTTCGCCCACACCGCCCATCTGCCGCAGCGTCCGCGCCGAAGCCGCGACGACATAGCCCACGCCTTGCACGTCAAGGATCAGGTGGTGTCCGTCGATGCTGTCGATGCGTCCGGTGAGTTTGCCGATCATGCTTTGTCGCCTGCGATGGATAAAAGAGAGTGTCCGCCCGTTCTATGATGCGCATGGCAGACGGCGACCGCAAGAGCGTCGGCGGCGTCGGCGGCGAGTTTGCCGGAGCCGGGCAGGAGGATGCCGATCATGGCCTGAATCTGCGCTTTGTCGGCGTGGCCATAGCCGGTCACGGTTTGCTTGACGCGGTTGGCGGCGTATTCGTCGACGCTCAGGCCCGCTTGGGCCGCCGCCAGCATCGCCGCGCCCCGCGCTTGGCCCAGTTTGAGCGCCGAGGCGGCGTTGCGGTTGACGAAGGTTTCTTCGATGGCGGCTTCCATCGGCCCATGCGCGGCGATAACGGCGGCCAGTCCGTCCGCCAGCGCCTTGAGCCGCGCCGCCATCGGCAGGTCGGGGTTGGGGTTGATCCGCCCCGCCGCGACAAAGCTCAACCGATTGTCGCGCTGCCCCACCACCCCCCAGCCCGTATGGCGGAGTCCGGGGTCGATCCCAAGGATGAGGCGAATCGTGGACATGGGCGGGACTATACCAAGGGGGTGGGGCCTGTGGCTTGTCTTTTCCAACGGGGGCAGGGGGCGTTTCGACTAAGTGCGAACGCGTGGGAAGAAGTTGGTTTCTGCGCGACGTTTTAAAGCGTTGGGATGGATGATTTGGCGATGCGGTTTTCTCCCTGATTGCCAGAAATTCGCGGCCTTTCTCGCCCTCTTGTTTCCACAGTGCTTCCTTGAAATTAGGGCGCACCGAAGACAACTTGCGATCTATGCCGTTGTAGCGGAACTTTCTGCAGAGGCGGAAAGCTGTTTTTGCTGCTGAAGTTCTTTTTTTTGCGCAGCAATCGCGTCAAGTTTTTGGATGCGCTTTCTCCGCTCTTCCCGAGCCACATACCATTCTACAAACAGCAACTCGGCAAGCTCTATAAGGATTTGAGCTTCGTCAGCATCAACATCAACGATGATGTTGATGTCTTTCTCCATATGAGCCCCAATATTTCCTATGCCCCGCACATGATCTATTGCCTCCACGGTATCATGCTGAACCCCCAATGGAGCCTTGCATTCGTCCACCCGTTTTCGCAACTCATCTATCTCGCCCTTTAATGTTCCCTTCTGAATTTTACAAAAGTCTCTGATTATGCCTTGTATGCACCTCCGAATAAGTGTCGCTGAGGCTTTTGGGCTAAGGTCACGAATTGCACATGCTTCTTCATAATCTTTGCGCAAAGGTACTGGTATATATTCTGGAAGTGGCTTTGCAAAAGAGGCAGGTAGCAACCGCCAAATTTGATGCATGCCTATGTTTTGGATTTGAGAGGTTCCGGGGACGTCTTTGCGACGATAAAGACAAAAACTTAAGCTCATTTTTCTACAATCAGTGTTTGCACAGACAAGTGCTTCAACCTGATACGCAGGCAACCCTTCAACCCAGTTTTGAACATACACTTTTTCGTTTACTATTCTATGCCGAGCCTCATCAACAACCTGAGCGTGTCCGCAGTAGGGGCATTTCCAATTTTCGCCAGTTTTCATGACCTGCTTTCCTCCTTAGACTACCGTCACTTTATCCCCATTCAGTTGGATAGGAAATATTTGTGAACTCCTAAGAAATTGTTGCCACAAAGAATTGAACCTACGACCCCGTCCTAATTACGATGTGGGCAAAAAACGATCTTCGCGCTTCTTCTAACCGCCCCTATGAGCTGCGTTTTTTTTCACTATCCTTCTTGCTTCCAAAACGCTTCCACGGGATAAAATCGTGGCAAATTTTAACGATTTGGGCGCCAAAACTTGGCGCTTAACTCTTTGAAACATAAAAGAAGAAATGGTGCTGCCGAGAGGAATTGAACCTACGCCTCCGTCCTTACCATGGACGTGGCCCCGGAACCGTTTTGCGTTGATTTTCTCAACCGTTCCCTTACCATCGTCGCGCAATCGGCAAAAGGAGCGACCGCTTTGATCGAGATTCTGTGGTGGTATTGGGCGGTGGTGGGGTTTGGCTTTATTTTGGCCGAGTTGCTGTTGCCCGCTTTTGTGCTGGTGTGGTTCGGGTTGGGCGGCTTGCTGGTGATGCTGGCGGTGTTGCTTGTGCCGGGGATGGGGACGGCGGCGCAGGTGTTGCTGTGGACGATTTTGTCCGTTTTGATGGTCGTTTTGTGGTTTAAGGTTTTCAAGCGTGGGCAGCACAAGGTTTTGGTGGGGCGTGCCTCGGCGCAGATCGTGGGCGAGGTCGGCATGCTGACGGAAGCTGTGGCACCGTTTAAGAACGGAACGGTGCGGTTCCAGCGGCCTGTGTTGGGCAGCGACCGGTGGGAATGCATCGCCGACGAGGCCATCGAGGTCGGCTCGCGCGTTAAAGTTTTGCGCGTCGACGGTAGCCTGATCACCGTCGGTCGGGTTTAATAGGCAGGTTCAACCATCATCGGGGGGTTTTCCATGAGTCCGGCACTGATCGTCATCGTCGCTCTGTTTGTTTTTGTGTTCATCACGCTGCTGAAAGGCGTTCGCATCGTGCCGCAGGGCGAGGAGTGGGTGATCGAGCGGTTGGGGAAATATTCCGAGACGTTTTATCCCGGCCTGAATCTCATGGTGCCCTATATCGATGTCGTGTCGCAGCGCGTGGTCACCAAGGACGTTCTGTTGGATGTGCAGGAGCAAGAGGTCATCACCAAGGACAACGCCGTGATCCTCACCAACGCCATCGCGTTTGTGAAGGTGACCGATCCGGTCAAGGCGGTGTACGGCGTGGTGAATTTTGCCGACGCGATCCGCAATTTGATCATGACCACGCTGCGTTCGATTGTGGGCGAGATGGAGCTGGATCAGGCTTTGTCCTCGCGCGACAAGATCAAGGCCCGTCTGCGCGAGAGCATTGCGGACGAAGTCATGGACTGGGGGCTGACGGTCAAGTCGGTCGAGATTCAGGACATCAAGCCTTCGCCCACCATGCAAAAGGCCATGGAGCTGCAAGCTTCCGCCGAGCGCGAACGCAAGGCTGCCGTCACGCGGGCCGAGGGCGAGAAGCAGGCCGCCATTTTGCAAGCCGAAGCCCGCCTTGAAGCTGCCAAGCGCGATGCCACGGCGCAGGTGACGCTGGCCGAAGGTTCGGCGCAGGCGATTCAAAAGGTGATGGCGGCGGCTACGGGCGCGGACACGCCGTTGCTTTATCTGCTTGGCGAGAAGTACATCAAGGCGATGGCGCAGTTGGCCTCGTCGCCCAACGCCAAGATGGTCGTCTTGCCCTCCGACATTCAGGAAACGGTGCGCGGCGTGATGGGGCGGTTCGGCAAGGGCGCGTAACGAATGACTTGAAAGCGGCTCTCCCCTCAGAGGGGAGAGCCTAAGCTTTAGCGTTCAATCTGCTGGATCGCCGACAACAACCAGTGACCGCCACGGCGGGCGCGGGTGAGGGTCCAGACCTCTTCGGCTTCGACCGGCTGCGTGGCGCTGCCTTCGACGACATAGTCGGGGTCGTTGGGCTGCCGATCTAGGCGGGCTTTGTAATCGAGCGCGCTCCATTTCAGACGCACGGTGGCGTAGTCCATGGTGGCTTCGCTCCACGCTTCGATCAGATCGCCTTCCAGCATGTTGACGTGTTCGACCTTGTTGGCCACGCCTTGGCTGGCGTTGGCGGTGAGTTCCTCGCTGAAATACTGCACCATCTCCGGCGACAGATGTTGGCGGAGGCGGCCGATGTCGCCCAGATTCCATCCGAACTGGATTTTTTCCAGCAATTCGCGGAACGCCTGATAGTCCGCGTCGCTGATGGCCAGAGCGGTGCCGTGTGTGGTGGAGGGGGCGGGCGTTGCCGTTGCGGCCGGGATGGCTGGCATGTTGGTGAAGGGGATGTCTTCCTGCGCCATGAAGTTCTGGCCGAAAGGTGTGGCGGCTGCGGCGGCGGGCATGGCGCGGCGGCGGAACAGGCGGTACATCAGAAAGAGGCCGCCTCCGATCAGAAGAAATTGCAGCATCGAGCCTAAGCTGTTGCCCAGCGACGTGTTTTCAGAGGCAGGGAGCGTGGCGCTGTCGGTTGTCGCGCCTTCAGTCGTTGCCGCTGTCGGCGCACTGCTGTGGCCGAAGAGGGCGTTGTACAGGCCTGCGCCGAGGAAACCTCCGGCCATACTGCTGAGGAAGGGGTGCTGTTGGATGAAGGACGGGGCGGCGGCGGGAGCCATGCCGGGGGCTGCCATTGGCGCTGTCGTCGGGGCGGGTTGCGGCCGCGCGGTGGGTTGTGGTGTCGCGACGCTGCGTTCGATGGGGCGGGCCTGATAGGCGGGCGGTGTCGGCGCGGTGTTGTAGGTGCGCGTTCCACGGCTTCCCATGCTTCTGCCGCCGCCGCTGCGGGCTTCGGCATCGTGGGCTAAGGTCAGGGTTACGATGCACACAAGGGTCAGAAACGCGCGCAGGACATTGTTCATGGAATAGCCTCCGAGGGTCCAAGCCTCCGTATGTAGGGGCGGGGGCGCGTGGAAACAAGAGGGAAAAGATTTAGGTTGGGTTGTGGCCACTGTTTATTCGTTCGTACGACAGGCCCCAGCGTGCATACAATGCCTTGAGTTCGCGCATGGACTTTATGCGGAGAATGGGAATATTTCTGCCTTTAAGAAGAACTTCGTATTTAGCGCGGTTCTTAGGATATTGCAGGGTCGTATGTTTGACCAGCGCCCAGCTGAATTCACTCGTGGCACCGTCTAAGGCGCCGGGTCTGCGTGATCTGCGTTGTGCGCTTCGTTTGCCGTAGCGGTAGAGACAGCCGATCAGGGGCGGATCCAGCCACAGTACGGAGGTTGCTCTTTCAAAGCGTTGAGGCATGCAGACGCTGTAATTCCCGTCCGCTACCCATAGGTCTGAGGCGATCGCTGCGTCGTGATCGGCGATAAAATCTTTGTCTGCCCGTCGCTCCCAACTTGTATGCGGGGCGTGGGCCATCTGATCGAGGTGGATTGTGGTCGCGCCGATTTTCTTCGCGAGGCTTTCTGCGAGCGTGGATTTACCGCTGTTGCTTGGCCCGATGATGCAAATTCTGCCTCCGAGCTGGGCGATGTCCGGCGTTTGCTGCATAGGCTCGAAGGGGGCAATTGGGGGGAGCGAACGCAGTTTGTTCCTAGTCGCCGATGGCTTTCGTCAACTCCGGCACGATCTGGAACAGGTCGCCGACTAGACCGTAGTCCGCCACTTGGAAAATCGGGGCGTCGGGGTCTTTGTTGATGGCGACGATGACTTTGCTGTCCTTCATGCCCGCCAAATGCTGGATCGCGCCGGAGATGCCGACCGCGATGTACAGGCTGGGGGCGACGACCTTGCCGGTTTGGCCGACTTGGTAATCGTTGGGGACATAGCCCGCGTCCACGGCGGCGCGCGAAGCGCCGATGGCGGCGTTGAGTTTGTCGGCCAAGGGTTCCAGAATCGTCTTGAAATTCTCGGCGGAGCCGAGCGCACGGCCGCCGGAGACGACGACTTTGGCTGCCGTCAGTTCAGGCCGCACCGATTGCGACAATTCCTGACCGACGAAGCTGACCGAGGCGTGGGCCGGTTGCGCGGCGGTTTTCGTGATCGTGGCGCTGCCGCCCGTGGCGGGGGCGGGGTTGAAGGCGGTGCCGCGCACGGTCAGAACTTTGATCGCGTCCGCCGATTGCACCGTGGCGATGGCGTTGCCTGCGTAAATCGGGCGCACAAAGGTGTCGGCGCTTTCCACGGCGATGACATCGGAAATCTGGGCGACATCCAGCAACGCCGCGACGCGCGGCATGAAGTTTTTGCTGTTGCTGACGGAGGGCGCGATCACATGGGTGAAGTCTTTGGCCACTGCCGCGATGAGGGGGGCCATGTTTTCGGCCAGAAAGTGTTCATAGGCCGCGTCGTCGACGTGCAGGACTTCGGCGACTCCGGTGATGGCGGCGGCGGCTTGAGCCGCGCCGTCCGCCTGAAATCCGGCGACGAGGACGCTGATGGGCGCGCCGAGCTTGGTCGCCGCCGTGATGGCGTTGAGCGTGGCGGGGCGCAGGGCTTTATGATCGTGTTCGGCGATGACGAGGCTTTTCATGGTTCAGATCACTTTCGCTTCGTTCTTCAGCTTATCGATCAGCGTGGCGACATCCGTCACTTTGATTCCGCCCGCGCGTTGTGGCGGCGAGGTGACCTTGAGCGTTTTGAAGTGCGGCGCGAGATCGACGCCCAGCGCTTCCGGCTTGATTTCCTCAATCGGCTTTTTCTTCGCCTTCATGATGTTGGGGAGCGTGGCGTAGCGCGGTTCGTTAAGGCGCAGGTCGGCGGTGATGACGGCGGGGAGCTTGATTTTGAGCGTTTCCTGCCCGCCGTCGACTTCGCGCGCCACGGTCGCTACGCCGTCGGCGATTTCCAGCTTGGAGGCGAAGGTGCCTTGCGGCCAGCCGAGCAGGGCGGCCAGCATGACACCGGTCTGGCTGTTGTCGGCATCGATCGCCTGTTTGCCCGTGATGACCAGATCGGGCTTTTCCTTGTCGACGATCGCGCGTAGCGCTTTGGCGACTCCCAGAGGCTGCAGTTCGCCGTCGCAGGGGACGAGGATAGCGCGGTCGGCGCCCATGGCCAGCGCGGTGCGCAGGGTTTCTTGCGCCTGTGCCACACCCAACGTCACGACCACGATTTCGGTGGCGATGCCCTTTTCCTTCAGCCGGACGGCTTCCTCGACGGCGATTTCGTCGAAGGGGTTCATCGACATCTTGACGTTGGCGGTTTCGACACCGCTCTGGTCGGCTTTGATGTTGATGTTGACGCTGTAGTCAACGACGCGCTTGACGGTCACGAGGATTTTCATGGCGGGCTGAAGGGGGCAAGAGAAGAGGAACGAATCACGCCCTATCTTATGCCTTGTTCAGTCCGAAAAAACAACCGGGGGAATTTGTCGAGGGCGTGTGGGTGGGCGCAGCTGCGTCGGCGAACCTGCCCAGAGTTGCGATTCCGGGCAGGTTTGGTGAGGTGTGTTAGCCGAGGGTGGGTTGGGGGGCGGAGGTTATGCGATTGTTTGAGCCGCGCGTGGCCATGTCACCGGCGATATTGCCGAGGACGATGGATAGGGTGGTGGTCATTCCTAGGGAACCCGCAATCGCACCTGCGGTTAGCAAGCAACCAAGTGCCCCGTTGCTGCCGACGGCATGCTTTGCCGCGAGGCAGGCGGCAGCAGCGAGTGAAAGGAGGCAGAAAATTTTCAGCTTATTGTGGTCAGAGGGGTCAGTCCAATGAGCCACATTGTCCAGAAGCGCGACAGAGGCCTGTTTGAACTGTTTGCCTGTTTCGCTGAGTACCTGAACGAACGCTGTCTGTGGGGTTGTCGTCATTTCAATTTCTCCTTGCCTGTTGCTGGTGCTGCCAAATCCGTGGCATTTGTATACCATGTGGGGAGGCTGTTCCAGTTTGGCATTGCTTTCGTGAGGTCGTGCTGGTTAACCATGTTTGCGATGGTTGCCGTCTATCTTATTGAAGGAAGTTGAGTTTTCGCCTTCGCGGGAACGACGTTGGTGTGGGGTGGGTTGCTCTGGTGGTTCACAGGCGGGGTGGTTTGTGGCGTGGAGGGCTGGCTTCGGCGCGGCGTTGCCGCGACGGCGGACTGTTGAAGGGGGGGGCAGTAGTTGACGAAGCGTTTGACGGTCACGAGGATTTTTATGGGGAGCTGAAGGAGGCAAGAGAGGCGGGGCGAATCACGCTCCATGCCTGATCCGACTCGAAAAAAACGGGGGAATTTGTTCCCCCGGCCCGGGTTTGCGGTCAGGCCGGGGGTGTCTGTGGGTTAGAGGGCGTGTGAGCGGAATCTGGGTTTTATGGGGCGGATTCCACGGTCGCTGAACGCGCTGAACGCGCCTACGACAGGTGGGACGGTCATTGCGGCGGCAAGTACACCCAAAGCTGCGGCGCCCAATGTGAAACCCGCGCTGCCTCCAGGGGTGTGCTGCGCTATCATTGTGCATCCTGCGGCTGCTCCCCAGTAAAGGCTTGCCGGGCCGAAGTCTTTCCATGTCCTGCCGTCGACCCAACCGTTCGCCCTGCTTCCGAATTCTTTGGCACCAGCGCGGAATGTTCTGTATGTCGCGGCGAGCGCTTTGGGGAAGTTTGTTTCCGAAAAACGGGCCATGTTATGTCTCCATTTGGTTGTTAAAACTTTGTTTTCTTTTCTCTTGTCTTTTCTGCGGCCCATTGTACCACATCAGGCGGGGTGTGTGGGGGGGGGGCAATAGTTTCATGCGGTTTTCCTCCTATCTTATTGAAAAGGCTTGTGACTTTTTCTCTCAAGATGTGGTGTCTGGGTTGCTCTGGTGGTTCACAGGCGGGGTGGTTTGTGGCATGGAGAGGGCTGGCGCGATTCTGAGCATTTCAGGATGATGTGTTGTTGTTTGTGTGTCATTCCCGCGAAAGCGGGAATGATGCTTGATGGTTGTTTCGTTCCGAAATGTTTCGGGGCGGATGCTGTGGCGAGGGTGGTTGTCGATGCTGGTGCTGGGGATTGAGACGAGTTGCGATGAGACGGCGGTGGGGATTGTGGATTCCGCGCGGGCGATACGCGCCAATGTGGTGGCAACGCAGTTGGCCGAGCATCAGCCCTATGGCGGCGTGGTGCCGGAGATTGCGGCGCGGGCGCATTTGGATCGGCTGGATGGTTTGATCCGGCAGGCTTTGCTTGAGGCGCGGTTGACGCTCGGCGATCTGGACGGCGTTGCGGCGACCTGCGGGCCCGGTTTGATCGGCGGGGTGATGGTGGGGGCGATGGCGGGCAAAGCCATCGCGGCGGTGCAGGGTTTGCCGTTCAGCGCCGTCAATCATCTGGAGGCGCACGCGCTGACGGCGCGGCTGACGAACGATGTCGCTTTTCCCTATCTGCTGCTGCTGGTGTCGGGCGGGCATTGCCAGTTGTTGCTGGTCAAAGGGGTGGGGGATTACCGCCGTTTGGGCGGCACCATCGATGATGCCGTGGGGGAATGCTTTGACAAGACGGCGAAACTGCTCGGATTGGGCTATCCGGGCGGCCCCATGCTCGAAAAGGCGGCTTTGGGGGGTGATTCGCGGGCTTTTGACCTCCCGCGCCCGATGCTGGGGCGCAGTGGATGTGATTTCTCATTTTCGGGGCTGAAAACGGCGGTGCGTCAATTGGTTGCGGCAAAATTCTCTGAAACTGGATCAGATGGCTTGCCGACGGTTTTTGTCGCCGCTATGGCGGCGAGCGTGCAGGCGGCGATTGCCGATATTCTGGCCGACCGCGCCGGAAACGCGTTCCGCCTGCTGCGGGACGGGGGCGAGGCGGTTACGGCTTTGGTGGTTGGCGGCGGCGTGGCGGCCAATCAGGCGGTGCGCGCGCGTCTGACGGAGCTGGCGGGGCGCGAGGGCGTGGCCTTTGCCGCGCCGCCCATCGGTCTTTGCACCGACAACGGCGTGATGGTGGCGTGGGCGGGGCTGGAGCGGTTGCGGCTGGGGCTGCGCGACGGGTTTGACGTGCGGACGCGGCCGCGCTGGCCGTTGGACTCCGTCGCCTGATTGCGGCTACTCTGCCGACGATTCGTCCCGCTCCGGCACTCAAGAGGCTCTCATGAATCCCTTGCAACATTTCGGCATCATTGGCGGCGGCGCGTGGGGGACGGCGTTGGGGCAGGCTTTGACGCGGGCGGGGCGCGACGTGACGTTGTGGGCGCGCGAGGATGAGGTTGTGGCCTCCATCGCTTCGCAGCATGAGAATACGAAATTCCTCCCCGGCATCGCGCTTGATCCGCGTTTGAGGGCGACGGGCACTTTGGACGATCTGGCCGTTTGCGACGCGTGGTTGCTGGTGACTCCTGTGCAGCACACGCGGGCGGTGTGCCGTTCGTTGGCGGCGCTTGATTTCGGGACGCGGGAGCGGCCCGCTGTTCTTGTCTGTTCCAAGGGCGTTGAGCAGACGTCGTTGACGTTGCCGGGCGCGATTGTGGCGCAGGCGTTGCCGGAGCATCCCGTCGCCGTCCTCTCTGGCCCCACCTTTGCGGCGGAAGTGGCGCAGGGGCAGCCGACGGCCTTGACGTTGGCATGCGCTGATGCCGCGCTTGGCCAGAGCTTGACGCAAGCGGTCAGCAGCCCGACGTTCCGGCCCTATTTCAGCGACGACGTTGTCGGCGCTCAGGTGGGGGGCGCGATCAAGAATGTGCTGGCGGTCGCGTGCGGCATCGCCGCCGGGTGCGGCATGGGCGACAATGCGCGGGCCGCGCTCATTACGCGCGGTCTGGTGGAAATGATGCGCCTCGGCGTGGCGCTGGGCGGGCGGGCCGAGACGCTGATGGGGCTGTCGGGACTGGGCGATCTGGTCTTGACTTGTTCCAGCCCTCAATCGCGCAACATGTCGTTGGGGATGGCACTGGGGCAGGGGGCCGTTCTCGCGGACATTCTGGCGGCGCGTTCCAGCGTGGCCGAGGGCGTGTTCACGGCGGTTGCGGCCAAGGCCTTGGCGCAGAAACACGGCATCGAGATGCCCATCGTCGCGGCGGTGGACGCGGTGTTGAACCATGGAGCCAGCGTGAACGCGACCATCGCGGCGCTGTTGGCGCGTCCGCTGAAAACCGAGCTGAGTTAATCGTCGCGTTCGCTGTAGGCCTGTCCTTTGCGGAGGCAGGCGAGGGCTTGGCGGACGTAGGGCACCATGTTGCCGGGGAGACTGTCGAGGCCGAACCAGTCGAGATGGTCGCATTTGTCCGGCTCACAGTTCACAGGCTCGCCTTTCCAGCGCAGGACGGTGAAGAAGAAATGCGCACGGGTGGGGGTGTGGACGATGTGGGACATTCTCAGGTCTTCGGGGCGCAGCGCGAGGCCGATTTCTTCCTGCGCTTCGCGTACCGAGGCCGCGAGGGGCAATTCCCCCGGCTCGACGTGTCCGGCGGGCAGGCTGTAGTTGCCGTCCTGAAAGCCGGTGTTGAAGCGGCGCAGCAGCAGAATCTCTCTGTCGTCGCGGATCAGGACGAGGTGGGTGGCGGTGATGACGCTGTTGCGCATCGACGTTCTCCTGCGTTTCGGGCGGGCGGTCTGCTTGCCAAGCGTGGCGGTGGCGGTTACGTTGACTCAATTGCAGACGTTGCGCAACTTCGTTCGGGGCTGAATATGATCGCGCTCCTCAAGAGCCTTCCTCTGACTTTTTACTCGCGGCCCTTTTATTTCGACCTGGTGCGGCAGGGACAGGGCATTGGCATGGGCTTTATCCTGCTGCTGACGCTCTTGGGCACTCTGGCCTTTGCGGCGCAGTCGCACAAGTCGTTTCAGATGTTCGCGCAGGATTTTCAGGCGCTGGCGGAGGGGATGCCTGAACTGACGATGAAGGACGGCAAGCTATCCGTCGATGCGCCGATGCCCTATACGATCGATCTGTCGAAGGCGTTTCAGGATTTGGACGCGTCGATGTCGCATGAATCCGGCGCGGAGACGCTGCCCAGCCTTCTGCGGATCGACACCACCTATCAAATTCAGAGTATGGATGCCTTGTTGAAAGAGATGACCTCCGAGAACATCGTCGCGCTTGTGACCGCCGACAAGGTTGTGACGCGGAGGACGGGGCGTGATGCCGTCGAGATTCGCGACATCGGCAAATATCCGAATGGCACCTTTACGCATGAAAAGTGGTTGGCGTTGGGCGAATCCGTCAGCCGGTGGGTTTTTCCTTTTGTCACCGTCGTTATGGCTTCGGGGTTGTTCGTGGTGAATTTCGTGGCGGCGTTCTTTGTCGCGCTTGTCGCTTTGGTGATCAGCCCGTTGTTCAAGATTAGCACGTCGCTCAGCGCGATGATGCGGCTTGCTACAGCCATTGCTCTTCCGGTGGGGGTCGTCGCGATGGCGATGCCTTTGTCGGGCGCGGCGCGGGTTTTGCTGTGGGCCGGGTATATCGGGTTTGCGCTGTGGTCGGCGCGGGGGCGGTCGGCTGAGGCTTGATCAGGCTCCGGCCTTTACCACCGTACCAGCGCCGCGCCCCATGTGAAGCCGCCGCCCATGGCATCGAGGAGGATCATCTGGCCTTGCTTGATCCGGCCATCCGCGACGGCGGTGGCGAGGGCCAGCGGGATCGAGGCCGCCGAGGTGTTGGCGTGCCGATCTACCGTCATCACCACGCGTTCGGGCGGCAGGTGGAGCTTTTTCGCGGTGCCGTCGATGATGCGTTGGTTCGCCTGATGCGGCACGAGCCAGTCGATAGCTTCGGGCGCGAGGTGGTTGGCCAGCAGGACTTCGTCCACCACGTCGGACAGGCATTGCACGGCGTGGCGGAAGACTTCCTTGCCCTCCATGCGGATGTGGCCGGTCGTGCCGGTGCTGCCGGGGCCGCCGTCGGCGTAGAGCTTGTCGTAGTGGCGGCCATCGGAATGCAGGTGCGTGGAGAGGATGCCGCGTTCGTCGGGCTTGCCTTCGCTGGCGACACCGCGCAGCACCACCGCGCCTGCGCCGTCGCCGAACAGGACGCAGGTCGTCCGGTCGTTCCAATCCAGAAGCCGCGAGAAGGTCTCCGCGCCGATCACGAGCGCCGTGGTGGCTTGCCCCAGACGGATGAAGTTGTCGGCCACGGCGAGGGCGTAGATAAAGCCGGAACACACAGCCTGCACGTCGAACGCGAAGCCGTGCGTCAGGCCGAGCTTGGCTTGCACCCGCGCCGCCGTGGCGGGAAAGGTGTTGTCGGGCGTTGTCGTTGCGACGATGATGAGGTCGAGTTCGTCCGCCGCTATACCGGCATGCGCCAGAGCGGCTTTGGCCGCGTTCAGGGCGAGGTCGGAGGTGGTTTGGCCTTCCGCCGCGACGTGGCGCGACTTGATTCCTGTGCGCTGGACGATCCATTCGTCGGAGGTGGCGATGCGTTGGGCGAGGGTATCGTTGGTGACGATGTTGTCCGGCAGATAGCCGCCGCAACCCATGACCACCGAGCGCCGGGTCATGCGTCCCCGTCGGAGCTGATCGGCGCGTCTTCGGCCAGCGCGAGCGGCGCAACCGGTTCCGTCGCGCCATAGTGCCGAGCGAGTTCGTCGCGGATGCGGGCGTTGAAGTCGTGGGTTACAAGATCGTGCGCGACGCCGATGGCGTTGGCAAAGCCGACATGATCCGTGCCGCCGTGGCTTTTCACGCAGACACCCTGAAGCCCCAGAAACATCGCGCCGTTGTAGCGGCGCGGGTCGGCGCGGAGCTTGAGTTTGTGCAGCGCGCCGCGCGCCAGAAGATAACCGAGCTTGGCCGACAGCGACGAGGAAAAGGCTTGCCGCAGGAAATGGGACATGAGCTTGGCGGTGCCTTCGGCGGTTTTCAGCGCGATGTTGCCGCTGAAACCGTCCGTCACCACCACGTCCACCGTGCCTGCCGTGATGTCGTCGCCTTCGACAAAGCCGTGGAATACCCCGGGAATGGGGCGCTCGCGCAGGATGGCGGCGGCGGTGCGGACTTCGTCGTGGCCCTTCAGTTCCTCGGCCCCGATGTTGAGCAGTCCGATGGACGGTTGGCTGATGCCCAGAACGGCGCGGCAGAAAATCGCGCCCATCAGGGCGAATTGCACCAGATTTTCAGCATCGCATTCGAGATTGGCCCCCAGATCCAACATAACGCATTCGCCGGTCTGAGTCGGAAGCATAGTGGCGATGGCGGGCCGGTCGATGCCGGGCATGGTTTTGAGGACGAATTTGGCCGTGGCCATCAAAGCGCCGGTGTTGCCCGCCGAGATAACGCTGGCGGCTTCGCCCTTGGCCACCGCGTTGATGGCGAGGCGCATGCTGGAGGCGCGGCCCTGCCGCAAGGCCAGCGACGGCTTCATGGCGCTGCCGATCACGTCGGGGGCGTGGTGCAGTTCGCTGCAGCCGCGCAATTCGGCGTGACGATCCAGCAGCGGTTTGACCCGCGCTTCGTCGCCATAGAACAGGTAGGATATATCCGGGTAACGCTCGCGCGCCAGCGCCGCGCCTGCCACAATCATGTCCGGCGCATCGTCGCCGCCCATCGCATCAAGCGCAATTACCGTGCGTTTGGTCATGGGCTGTGGCCCTGAGCGCTGAAAAGGGGTTACGAAGCCGTCTTCGACTTGATAACAGAACGGCCGTCATAGTGGCCGCAGGCGTTGCACACATGGTGCGGCAGTTTGGGTTCGCCGCAATTGGCGCATTCGACCGATCCGGTCGCCTTCAGCGCATGGTGCGAACGACGCATGTTGCGCACGGATTTGGATGTTTTTCTCTTCGGTACAGCCATAGCAAACACTCACAAAAATAACGCGCGGCCTATAAAGTCGCGCCGAGAGGCCTTTTTAGGCAATATCTTAAAAAATGCAAGGACAAACGGCGGGGGGGAGGGTGGGGGTGGCGGAAGGGGTCCGCCCTTCCGTCGCGCAAGGCGTTGGCAATGCCAGCCATCTCTTTGTTTTAACGATAGAAAAATGGCTGTGGTTTGCCGCTAGGGGGTCGCCGTCGCGGTGCCGGTCGGGGCCGGACGGTTTGCGTAGGCGAGCGGCTTTTCGGACGGTCGGCGCGGGTACGGATCCACAGCGCCTGTCACGAGGTTCAGGAGGTAGTCGGGCGGGTTGAAGGCTTGCGGCTGGACGGTTTCGGTGGTCGGTTGCGTTCGGCTATAACGCGAATGGTTTTGGTCGCGTTCGGAACCAAGAAAGCTGAAGGTGAGGTTTTGGGGCAGGTTCGCCCTTAATGTGTTGTCTCCCACGGCAGCGATGTGCGCGTCGCCGCGCAAGGTCAGGCTGCGTTCTCCCGTCGGCGTGTGCGATTGGATAAAGGCGGCAACGGAGCGGTCATTCGTCCTGTTTTTTGTGAGGGGGGAAATTCCAACTGTATCCAGCCACCATGCGGCGAATTTGGGGAACCTCGCTTTGTGCAGAAAAAAGCTCTCTACAGCTGCGCTGGTCATATTTACGGCCAGTAGGGTTGTTATGGTGCCGTTGTTGACGTCGGCGGCATAGACGCGGATTCCTTTTGTTCCGGCGTTACGAATGAGCATTGTTGTGAGGCGATTGCCTTCGCCTCCAATTTGATCGCCACAGGGTGAGAACCCCAGCTCTTGGATCGACGGTTTTCCATTGTTTGCGATGGCATCAAACTCTGTCTGGTACGCGGGCGGATATTCGAGAAAAATTTGTTTGACGTTATACTGTTCCAGTAGGGTCAGCATTTGTGGGTCGGCGAGCAGACTGGGCGCTCTCATATCGCAGTGGTTGTTGTCGCCCAAGACAATGTGCTGGGCGGAGCTGTATTGAAGGACGGTCTCGATTCCGGCCCTGAGCGATTTGCCGGCATCGCTCGATAAGGCGGATTCGGGAACGTAGAATTTTTCGCTCAGTTTGCTCTGGTTACCGGCAACGACAGCCAGGCCCAAACCCCCTGCGGCGCAATGGATTCCGCAGGCAAGGATGGCGGCGTTTTTAAAACTCTTGAGCAGCGTCATATCTTCTTTTCCTGAAATAATATCCGTTATGATCCGATGGGACCGCAGGCGACCCATACTTCGAGAATAGCATTTTTCTATAGGCCTAACAATTGTGTCGTTTGGTTTCGCGGGGAGGGTTTGGTTAATTTGGCACGAAAACCCGCATTTTTGTCCGATTCACCCCATCCCGCGCCGTCGCCTCAGTTCGGCCCAATAGTCGAGGCGTTTTTTGACGTCGCGTTCGAAGCCGCGTTCGACGGGGCGGTAGAAGTTTTGGCGTGCCATGCCGTCGGGGAAATAATTCTGGCCTGAGAATCCTTCCGCCGTGTCGGGGTCGTAGGCGTAGCCTTCGCCATAGCCCTGATCCTTCATCATTTGGGTCGGCGCGTTGAGGATGTGTTTCGGGGGCATCAGCGAACCGTGCTGCTTGGCGGCGGCCCGCGCCGCGCCAAAGGCGACGTAGGTTGCGTTGGACTTTGGCGCGGTCGCCAGAAAGACGACGGCTTCGGCCAGCGCCAGTTCGCCTTCGGGGCTGCCCATCCGTTCATAGGCTTCCCATGCCGCCAGAGTCAGGGGCAGAGCTTGGGGGTCGGCGAGGCCGACATCTTCGCTGGCGAAGCGCAACAGGCGGCGGGCGATGTAGCGCGGGTCTTCGCCGCCCGCCAGCATCCGCGCGAACCAATACAGCGCGGCATCGCAGTCGGAGCCGCGCAGCGATTTGTGCAACGCGCTGATGAGGTTGTAGTGGCTTTCCTGCGCTTTGTCGTACAGCGGGCGGCGGCGTTGCACGAATTCCGCCAGCGCCGTCGGGTCGAGCGGCGCGTTCATGCCTTGCGCCAGCAATTCTTCGGCCATGACCAGAAGATAGCGTCCGTCGCCGTCCGCCATCGCTTTCAGCGCGGTGCGGGCTTCGTCGGTGAGGGGGAGTTTGCCTTCCATCAACGCTTCGGCGCGGGTCAACAGTTGTTCGAGCGCCGCGTCGTCCAGACGGTTCAAAACCAGAACCTGACAGCGCGACAGCAACGCGCCGTTCAGCTCGAACGATGGATTTTCGGTTGTCGCGCCGACCAACACGACGGTGCCGTCTTCGACATAGGGCAGCAACACGTCCTGTTGCGCCCGGTTGAAGCGGTGGATTTCGTCGATGAACAGCAGCGTGCCTTGGCCTGTCGCGGCGCGGTTGGCGGCGGATTCGAAAATCTTGCGCAGGTCGGCTACGCCCGACGCCACCGCCGACACCGGCTCGAACGTGAGGCCTACGGCATCCGCCAGCAACCGCGCGACGGTCGTTTTGCCGCATCCCGGCGGCCCCCACAGGATCAGCGAGGCCAGACGCTTGGCCGCCACCATGCGACCGATGGGCGCGGCGGGGGCCATCAGATGGTCTTGGCCTACTACTTCGGCGATGCTTTGCGCCCGTAGCCGGTCGGCCAAGGGGCGGGCGACGGCGGAGGCGAAGAGGGAGGGCGTTCCCTTGCTCATCCTCCCACCATGACGGTCATCGCGTTGTCGCCGCGCCGGAACGTCAGTCTCCAGCCGCGCGGTTGCTGTTGCAGAGCGGCCATTGCGTCGCGCACCGTGGCGATGTTGGTGCCGTTGATCCGCAGCAGGATGTCGCCCGGTTGCAGGCCGAGCGACGCGGCGGCGGCGTTGTCGGCCAGCCGCAACACGACCACGCCGTGCTCCTCGCCGCGCAAGCCGTTTTCTTCGATGACCGCCGGGGACAGGTTGGCGATGACCGCGCCGTTCAAGGGGTTCTTGCCCTTGATTTGCGTTTCGTCGCGGGCCGGGACTTCGGGTGGCGCGATGAGCTTGATCGGCAGGCTGAGTTTTTGGCCTGCCCGCACAATGTCCAATACCGCCTCCGTCCCCACGGCCAGCGTCGCCACGCGGTAGCGGAAGGCGGCCGGTTCGTCGACGGGCTTGCCGTTGACCGCTTCGATCACGTCGCCGACTTTGAGGCCCGCGCTTTTGGCCGGGCTGGCTTCGTGGATGGCGTTGACCAGCATTCCGGAGGGGCGCGTCAGGCCGAGCGAGGCGGCGACTTCGGAGGTGACATCTTGTCCCTCCACGCCGATCCATGGGCGCTGCACGTTCTTTTTGCCTTGCGCGACGGCGCTGGCCATGGCGCGTACCATGTTGGACGGCACCGCAAAGCCGATGCCCATGCTGCCGCCGCTGCGCGAGTAGATGGCGGCGTTGATGCCGACCAGTTTGCCGTCCATCGTCACCAGTGCGCCGCCGGAGTTGCCGGGATTGATGGCCGCGTCGGTCTGGATGAAGTAGTTGAGGTCGTTGATGTCCATCGACGTACGGGCGACCGCCGAGACGATGCCGTTCGTCACCGTTTGGCCCACGCCGAACGGGTTGCCGATGGCCAGAACGAGGTCGCCGACTTCGACTTCATCGGAGTCTTTCAATTCCAGATGCGGCAAGGTTTCGCCCTTTGCGTCGATGCGGAGGATCGCGAGGTCGGAGCGGTCGTCGGTTGTGACCAACGTGGCTTCGAATTCGCGCCGATCCGACAGGACGACGGTGATTTGATCCGCGCCCGCGATCACATGGTTGCTGGTGACGATCAGGCCGTCGCCCCGGATGATGACTCCGGAGCCGAGCGAATTTTCCAGTCGCTGCCGCGTCAGGCCTTGCGGCAGGTTGTTGCCGAAGAAATGCTGGAAGAACGGATCGTCCAGAAACGGCGACAACACGCGCTGGCGCACCAGTTTGCGGGTGTAGATGTTGACGACGGCGGGCGCGGCGCTTTTGACGATGGGCGCATAGCTCAGCGTCACTTGCTGCGCCGAGGCGGGCGGCGTTTTGACGGTCTGCGCCGAGCTGCCGATGGGAAGCAGAACGAGCGCGGTCAGCGCGGCGAGGGCGAGAAAGCGACGGTTCATCATGGCGAGTGCGAGCCTCCACAAAAGAGCGGCAAAGGGCGATTTTACCCTGAGGAGATGGGCGGCGATAGCCGTGAATTCAAGCCCCGTTCAGGCCATGCCGAGGAGCCGGATCAGGCCGTAGCTGATGCCGCCGAGGACGATCAGCGAGCCGGTAACGGCGGCGGTGACGCGGCCTCCGGCCTTGGCGACGGCCCGGACATCCACGCCGAGGCCCAGCGCGGCCATCGAGATGACCGTCAACAAATTGGTGATGAGCGCGACGGGTTCCATCGCGACGTGCGGCACGAGGTCGAACGAACGCAGGGCCATCATCGCCACAAAGCCGAGGATGAACCACGGGACGAGGCGATGCAGCGGCGGGAACCCGCTTTGGCCCTTGGCGTTCGAGCGGCGGTGGATCAGGAGCGATAAACCGAGGATGACGGGGCCGAGCATCAGGACGCGCACCAGCTTGATCAGCGTGCCGATTTGCGTCGCCGCCGTGCCTATCGGCATGGTGGCGGCCAGAACTTGTGGCACGGCATAGACGGTCAATCCCGCCAACGCGCCGTATTGCGTGACGCTGAGGTCCAGCAGGGGGATGAGGAAGGGCAGGCCGAGCACGACCAGAACGCCCAGCACCGCCGTGAAGGCGATGGACGACGCGATGTCGGTGCCGCTGGCGCGGATGACGGGAGCGACCGCCGCGATGGCCGAGTTGCCGCAGATCGAATTGCCGCAGGCAACCAGCATGGCGATGCGGCGGTGGAGGCCGAACAGGCGGCACAGCCCATAGCTGGCCAAAATCGAAACGCCCACCACGCCGACGATGCCCAGAAAGAGCCACGGCCCCGCCGTGGCGACCGTTTGAAAGCTGAGCGACACGCCGAGCAGCATCACGGCGATTTCCAGCAGTGTTTTGCCGCAGAAATTGATGCCGGACTGCCACCGCGCGCCGGGAGCCCAAAGAGAGCGGATGGCCATGCCGATTAAAATCGCCAGAACGAGCGATTCGATCCATGCGCGTCCGGTCAGTTGGGTTTCGACGAATTCCAATCCCTTGGCGGTTATGGTGATCGTGACGCAAAGCGCAACGCCCCACGCCGCTCGGCGGGCCGATTCAAGGGTTTTTGCGCGGAGAAGAGCCACTGCGTTTGCGGATCAGGCGCGGTCGGACGGTTTTCCGGTGACTTTATCCGCCGCCAGCTCGAACCACAACGCGTTCACGACGGCGAAGGCGCAGGCCAGTCCGATGCCGAGAATCCAATTGAAATACCACATCGTGTCTCTCCCGCTTGTTCAGTAAACGCTGCCGCCCTGTTCGCGGATGTAGGCCTTGGTGACCTTGCCGCGCAGCACGCGATAGACCCATCCGGTGTAGGCCAGAATGATCGGCATGAACACGACGGCGACGCCCGCCATGATGATCAGCGTGGTGCGGCTCGACGACGCGTCCCACACGGTGAGGCTGGCGTTCGGATTCAGCGACGACGGCAGCATGAACGGAAACATCGAAACGCCTATGGTGCCGATGATGGCCGCGATGGTCAGCGAATTGCCGAGGAAAGCCGTCAGGGGGCGCCGCACCGCGACAGCCAGCGCCACGATGATGGTGCCGCACAGCGCCAGCAACGGCACCAGCATGGTGATCGGCAGCGTGCCATAGTTCGTCAGCCACAGTCCCGGCCCGCGCGTGACGGTTTTCAGCAGGGGATTGGACGGGCCGTTCGGATCCACCGCGCTGACGATCTGGTAGCCGTCGATGCCGTGCGCGACCCACACGCCCGCGAGGGCGAAGAGGACGGCGGTCACGAGCGAGAACGCCACCGTGGTTTTATAGGCCCGCGCCTGCACGTCGCCGTCCGTTTTCACGGCGAGCCACGTTGCGCCTTGGGTGAGCGTCATGGCCGAGCTGACCAATCCGGCCAGCAGGGCGAAGGGGTTGAGCAGGTCGAGGAGCGAGCCGGTGTAGGTCATCCGCATGGTTTCGTCGAAGGTGAACGGAACGCCGATCAGCGCGTTGCCGACCGCGACACCAAAGATCACCGGCGGGACAAAGCCGCTGACGAACAGGCTCCAGTCCCAAAACCGCCGCCAGCCCGCGTTCGGAATCTTGCTGCGGAACTTAAAGGCGACGGGCCGCAAAATCAGCGTGCATAATACCAGAAACATGGCGAGGTAAAAGCCGGAAAAGGCCACGGCGTAGATGTGCGGCCACGCGGCGAAGATCGCGCCCGCGCCCAGAATGAGCCAGACCTGATTGCCTTCCCAAACCGGGCCGACGGTGTTGATGATGATGCGGCGTTCTTCGTCGTTTTTGCCGAGAAACGGCATCAGGGCCGCCGCGCCAAAGTCGAAGCCGTCCAGCACGGCGAAGCCGATCAAGAGGACGCCCAGCAATACCCACCAGATCACGCGCATGGTTTCATAGTCGAGCATCTCAGTATCTCCCTTGCGAGGTGGCGAGGCCGGGGGCGGCGGGCTCCTGCGGGCCCAGTTTGATGTATTTGACCATCAGGAACAGTTCGACGACCAGAAGCGTGGAATAGAACAAGACAAAACCGACCAGCGACACCACCACGTTGCCCGCGACGGTCGAGGAGGCGGACAGGAAGGTCGGCAGCACGCCGTCGATCGTCCACGGTTGCCGCCCCATTTCGGCGACGACCCAGCCCATCTCGGACGAAATCCACGGCAGGGGCAGGGCCAGAAGCGCCAGTTTGAGGTAGGTACGTTTTTCCGGCAAACGGCGTTTGACGGCGTAGTAGAAGCCTGCGCCGAAGAGCGCGATGAAGCCAAGGCCCAGCGCCACCATGATCCGGAAGCTCCAGAACAGCACGGGGACATTCGGCACCGTGTCGTTGGCGGCGGCCATGATGGCCTTTTCGTCCGCCTGCGCCACGTCGTCGGTGTAGCGTTTCAGCAGCAGGGCGTAGCCGAGGTCGTCCTGATGCGCCTTGAACTTCTCCATGAGATCGGGGTTTTTGCGGTCATGGCGCAATTGTTCCAATGCGCTATAGGCGATCATGCCGCTGCGGATGCGTTCGGCGTTCCGCGCGATCAGTTCGGCGATGCCGTCGATTTTCCCATCGAGAGAGCGTGTGGCGATGAGGCCCAAGACCCACGGGAGCTTGATTTCGAAACGCGTGACTTGGTCCTTGGTGTCGGGAAAGCCGAAGACGGTCAGGCCCGCCGGAGCTTCTTCGGTGTGCCAGACCGCTTCGATGGCGGCGACCTTCATCTTTTGGTGCTGGCTGACTTCATAGCCGCTTTCGTCGCCCAGCACGACGACCAACAGGGACGCGGCGAGACCGAAGCAAACCGCAACGGTGGCCGAACGCTTGGCGAGTTCGACGTGGCGGCCTTTCAGCAGATACCACGCGCTGATCGCCAGCACGAAGACCGCGCCGGTGACATAGCCCGCGCTGACCGTATGGACGAATTTCGTTTGCGCGACGGGGTTGAGGATGACTTCGGCGAAGTTGGCGACTTCCATGCGCATGGTGTCGACGTTGAAATACGCGCCCACAGGGTTTTGCATCCAGCCGTTGGCGATCAATATCCACAGCGCCGACAGATTGGCGCCCAAGGCCAGCAGCCAAGTGCAGACCAGATGTTGCACGCGCGACAGTTTGTCCCAGCCAAAGAAGAACAGGCCGACAAAGGTGGCCTCGAGGAAGAAGGCCATCATGCCTTCGATGGCCAGCGGCGCGCCGAAAATGTCGCCGACATAGTGCGAGTAATAGGCCCAGTTGGTGCCGAATTGGAATTCCATGGTGATGCCGGTCGCCACGCCCATCGCGAAGTTGATGCCGAACAACAAGCCCCAGAATTTGGTCATGTCGCGCCAGATCGCGCGGCCCGTCATCACCCACACGGTTTCCATGATGCCGAGCAACAGCGACAAGCCGAGCGTCAGCGGCACGAACAGAAAGTGGTACATGGCCGTCAGCCCGAACTGAATGCGGGACAGCGTAACGACATCCATATCAATCGACATAACGCGTCTCAGCTCCTCGATAAGATTTTGTCGGTCATTTTGGCGGTATCGACGTGGACGCGGTGGCTCGCGCCAAAGATCGTGAATCCCGCCAACAGGATGATGGCGATTTTGACCACCAGAATGCTCGTGATTTCCCACTTCAACGCCGACCGCGCCCGCTTCGGCGTGGCCGCGCTGGCGTTCTTGTCTTCGACGATGGCGTGGTCGTCTGTGGTCATGCGGGTGGCCGTTGGGGGCGGGAAGAGGGACCGAGCTTATGACCTATGACGAGGGAAGTCACCCGAATTTTAACTATAGAGGACGTTGGGCGGGGTGTCGTCGGGCGGTACCGGGGGCTTCCCCGTTTCGCGCGAGCGCCACCCGTTACAACAGCCCCGTCACACCCGCGTAGGCATCCCATGTTCTTGATAGTTCGTTGAACAACAAGGGGATTCCCGCCGATGGGGTCTGTTGTTGCGCTTTGTTCGTGACGGCATCCCTCGTTTCTATTGAATTTATAACCATTAAGTGATACTTTATGGTTATGAAAAACATCAAAGCCCTGACCCAAAAGCACAAAAACCTGATGGCCGCGCGGCCGCTGCCGCCGGAGGTCACGCGCAATCTCGATGCGTGGCTGCGCGTTGAGTTGACCTATACCAGCAACGCGATTGAGGGCAACACGCTTTCCCGCGCTGAAACGGCGGTCGTTCTTGAAAAGGGTCTCACGATCTCCGGCAAGCCGCTCAAGGATCACCTTGAGGCTACCAACCATGCGGCCGCCTATGATTGGGTGATGGGCCTGGTTAAAAAGAAACCGCACCAAATTGATGAAGGAACAATTCTCGAAATTCATCGGCTTGTCTTGACGGGCAGCCACGATGCCGCCGCCGGCAGGTACCGTGACGTGCCCGTGCGCATCGCGGGTTCGCCTGTGATCTTGCCCAACGCGGCCAAGGTGCCGTCGTTGATGACGCGGTTTTCCGCATGGCTTGCTCGCAGGCCCGACCTTCATCCGGTGGAACTCGCGGCGCGGGCGCACTATCAGCTTGTGACGATCCATCCTTTTATGGACGGGAACGGCCGCACAGCGCGGCTTTTGATGAATCTTATCCTTATGCAATCGGGGTATCCGCCCGCGATTATACGGCCCAAGGATCGACTTCGTTATATTCGCGGACTCGAACTAGCCCAGTTGGGCGGCAGCATCGACGACTTTGATAATTTTATCGGCGAGTCAGCCGAGAAGTCTTTGGATATTTATCTTAAGGTTCTTGATCAAGAAACGCCGCCGATTCAAGTAAAGGCCAAGAGCGGGAGCCTGATGAAAATTGGCGAACTTGCAAAGCAGACGGGCGAGACGGTGCCGACGCTTCGCTTTTGGTTGAAAGAGGGTCTGATGGCCTGCGCTCAGCGAACGGAAAGTGGGTATCAGTTGTTTGACAAAACAATGATCCAGCGCGCCAAGCAAATCCGTCGCCTTCAGGATAGGCGGTTTTCTATCGCGGAGATTCGAACCCAGATTGGCGCAGAGGGGGGCGCGGAAGATTGATTGCGGGGTTTATGCCGCAGGCAGTTGGCACTAAGCCATAGGAACATAATAACAAATTGTTGGTTGGGGCGGGAGGGATCGAACCTCCGAATGGCGGAATCAAAATCCGCTGCCTTACCGCTTGGCTACGCCCCAACAGGGTGGTTTTGACAGGTGCTTGTTGGCATTCGCGGCTTCTCCCGTCAAGAGCCGCCTTTCATAGCCGCTGTTTTGCCTTTGGGCAACCGTTCTTAAAGGGGGTGGGCGTTCTTAAGGGGCGGTTAAGCTTAAGTACACGCGATTTTAAGAATCACCCGCTATGACGGTTCTTGGGGAAGAGACTAAAACGACTTCATTCGGGGGATAGACCATGGGCAAAAGCCTTACCTTGCTGGATCGCACGTTTGACGAAGGCGTCGCTTTGACGATCGAAACGCGCAACTACATCGCTTATCACGAACAGGCGGATCGCCGCGAGTTTGACCTGCCGCAGTGTTTGCAGGTCGGGTACCAGCACACGCGGGTTTCGGCGCGGCTTATACAGGTTATGACGTGGCTTTTGGCCATGAAGGCCTTGCTCTCCGGCGAAATTTCGCCCGAACAGTTCGCCTCGCCGCAGTATGTCTTGAGCGGCGGCGAAGACTGCGAAAACCCGTCCGGCTCCGACCTCGCGGAACTGCCGCAGGGCTTGCGGAGCCTGCTGCTGCGCAGCCACGCGCTTTATGCCCGCATCCAAAGGCTGGACGCGATGGTGCGCGCCAAACTCGACGCGGGCGAAGTGCCCAACTTCGGCATGATCCAAGGCATCCGCATTCTTGGCGACGAAGACCCGGTGGGGTGAGGGGGGGGGCTGGGAACGGGCGGTTAGGCCACGAGGCTGTGGCGCTTGTTCCAGAGTTTTGGGGGAGCGGAACCAGCCGTTCGAGTCATTCCCGCGCATGCAGGAATGACGTTCAATGAACAATGGGTTGTTTTGAACTCTCCGTTTTAGGGTGGAGGCTAAACGCGCCGCCTCTTCACGCAAGGGGCCATCTCCACCACCACCTCACGCGCTTCGTCCGGCCAGTCTTGCTTCGGCGCGGGGGCGGCCTATGAGGGGGGATGCCGCTATGCATCTAAATCACACCGACTTTTGCAATAGGCTAATAATTATTTCTTGCGCTAGGCTGCGGGGGATCATACGTTTTTGGGGTGTCTGAACTTCATGTAAGGAAGCGGCAATTATGCGCAATGTTCGACGGTTCTTGCTGGCGTTTCTTATCGCGGGCAGTGTTTATTTGCCTGATGCCGTGGCGGCCCAGCACCCAATCGCAAGCGGCGAGGATTTTTGCGCACTCGTAATAAAGCATGCCAATGCAGGAACACTAGAAAAACTGGTGACCGATAAGCTATCAAACGTACAAATTGGGCAACAACGTATGGATTTAGAAGCAGGGACAGGGGGTTCGGCGGATGTGCCTTATGTTCAGGCATTAGATGTTCATACACACGCTCCGATAGATATAGATTTGCTTCATGAAAAGGATGGCGGGGATTATTGGGGTGGGGATAACCTTGGATTCATATCCCAGAACAATATTGTGCAAATCCTCTATTATACAGATTTTCATCACCCTATTTATACGATACCTGTGAATGGTGGGGCTTCCTGTCACTTCAAGGTGTTGTCCAAAGAAGTTGTTGGGCTAGGTGCAAAAGAGCCGGAATTGTGTCAGAAGCCATAGTACCGGACTCATTTTTGAACACCCTGTAATATCAGCATGTTAGGTTGTCTTTTGGGGGCTGAGGGGGCGGTAAAGAATATTTTTTGGGCTTCGTTTTCTGCTCCGGCGAGGAGCCTTGCGAGAGTTTCGAGGCC
>CAIXHP010000005.1 GCA_903919315.1 uncultured Pseudomonadota bacterium
AAAGGGGAATGTGATTCTCTATCCAACTGGATAGAGCCTTGGACAGTATTCCTTGCATTTTGGATTCCTTCTTTGGTCGGAAAGAATCCTTATCTTGAATCTCTTCAAGGCTTTATCCAACTGCGTCCGGTACTATGAATCAATTCACATATCAGCCATAAATTTGCCTTGTTTAAAAATCAACTTATCAACAAGTAGTTAAACCAACCAACAACAGAGGTACAACAATGAAAAAGAATACAGTCGGACTCGCGCTAGTTCTGCTGAGCGCTATGGTGGTTCCAGCATTTGCACAGACAGCGACAGCTCCAGCCGACCCAAACAATGCCGCAGTCATACAACGCGACATCAATCAGGAACGACGTATCGAACAGGGGTTAAAGAGCGGACAACTTTCGACGGGTGAAGCTGCACGCCTGGAAAAGGGCGAAGCCCGTATTGATCGGATGGAATCCAACGCTGACAAGAACGGCAGCATATCGGCCGCAGAGAAAGCACGAATTGAGGCCGCTCAGAACCGTGAAAGTGCCAATATCAACCGCCTAGACAACAATAACATTCAAGGCAATCCAAATTCGGCTTCATCACAACGCATGCAGGCCGATGTCCAACGCGATGTAAACCAACAGAAACGCATAGAAAATGGTGAACAGACCGGCAGCCTGACGGCTCGCGAAGTTGGCAAACTGGAACATGGCCAGGCCAAAGATGATCGTCAGCAATATCGGGATGGTCGCAAAGGCTATCTAACCGCGAAGGATCAGAAGCAGATTCAGAAATCTGAAAATCATCAGAGCGAGAGAATTTATAAGAAGAAGCACAACGACATTACGGCACAGTAATAAGAAAAAGTGCTTCAAAAAATGAAGGGCTCACTCTATCACAAAGAGAGTGGGCCCTATCTTTTTAAGAAGCATGGATTCGGTTTTTATGGCGGTAGACCACTCGGTGCTTAGATTGAAGTATACCCCTCGGACATGAAGAGTTGGCGTTAAGAGGTTGTTAAGGCGGGCGTGATTCAAGCTATTTATGGGAACACTGCTGACGGCGGAACAAAGAAACAGGCTGCTGTACCGCCATCGTGGTGAGGGGAAGCGGTGTGTGGCGGATCGGATCATCGCAGGGCACGGTGTCCGGCTTGGTTGTTCTGGGTTTGGCGCGTGTCATGGCGTGCATCCTCCGGTAAGTGTGAAAACCACACAGAGGGCACAGCGCCCGCTGGTGGCGGGAGTTGATAACCAGTGATAGCTGGCGGACTTCTTGACCCTTGCGGGCTATCCGTCGCACTCCCGCCATAGGCGGAATTTGGTCGTAAAAATAGCCACAGGCTTTCGGGGTGGCTACCGCTATCACAGGAGTTATCAGGCTCCATCGCCATCGCTGGCGACAAGCGCAATATACCCGCGCCACGGTTAACAGTCCATGAACATTTGTTCCCGTCTGTGCCTTGGCGTTCCGTGATGATTGACAACAGGGGCGCATGTGTGTAATTTTATACACATAGAAGGCGGGGGTTATGGACAGTCGGGCGCTTATCAAACTGTTGGAAAAGGATGGCTGGGTTATGGTGGCGACAAGAGGAAGCCATCACCAATTTAAGCATCCGCAGAAGGTTGGGCGCGTCACTGTTCCCCACCCCAAAAAGGATTTGCCGATAGGCACGGTTAAGTCCGTGATCAAACAGGCCGGATTGAAGGAATAGGAGGCTTCCATGCAACGCTATATCGCTTTGGTTCACAAGAGCGGCAAGGGACAGTACGGGGTTATGTTCCCCGACTTCGCGGGCTGCGTGGGCGCGGGCGCGACATCGGACGAAGCCCTTGACGACGCGCGGGAAGCCTTGGCCTTTCATGTGGAGGGTATGCGCCAAGACCGCGAAAAGATTCCAGCGCCGCGCAGTCTGGAGGATATTCGCGCCGCAAAACAAAGCTGGGTTGATTGGAACGGGGCTATCGTGGCGTTTGTGGCGCTGGTTCCCGCCCGCGCTCGGCAAGAGCGTGTTAACGTCATGATTGACCACCAGTTGCTCCGCGCCGCCGACAAACGCGCCAAAACATCCCACCAGAGCCGCAGCGCCCTAATTAACACCGCGCTGGAGTCCTATCTGGAGGCGTGAGGCGGAATGCGCCCGTCGCTCTATCTGTAGCAACTGTAGCAACTGTAGCAACTGTAGCTGTAGCAAAGTCTGTAGCTCTATCCCCGCAGCTTCACCACCGTGCCCTCTGTCTTGATCGAAGGCGTGGCGCAATACCGCGCCCATGCGTCCATAAGCTGGCGGCGCTTGTCGAAAAAGTCAGAGCGAAGATAGGCGCTTTCCACCTTGTCGCCGCTGATATGCGCCAGACAGGCTTCGGCTATCTCGCGGGGGTAGGCTGTTACCTCGGCGCACCAGTCGCGAAAGGTGCTGCGGAAGCCATGCACGGTAATATCAGCTCGGCCCATGCGGCGCAGAAGCACCGCCAAGGCCATATTGGAAAGCGGCGCGTCTCCCCGTGGGCTGGGGAAAACCACAGTCCCCTTGCCTTTGCGTAGGGCTTTCGCCCGTTCCAATACCGCCAAGGCATCATGGCTCAAAGGAACACGGTGTTCCCTGTGTCCCTTCATTCGATCCGCCGGAACGCGCCATTCCCCCTTGGCTTCGTCAATCTCAGCCCACCTCATGCCAATCGCTTCATTCGTGCGCGAGGCGGTCAGGATAAGAAACTGCAAGGCTAGCGCCGCCGTTCCCTCCTGTTGCTTCGCGGCTTCCATGAACGGGTGAATATCGGCATAGGGCAAGGCGGGGTGGTGCTTGACCGTCGCAATCTTGGACGGCGCGGCCAGAAGGGTTTGCAGCTTGCCCTTCCACCGCGCCGGATTCTCGCCGCTGCGGTAGTCGCGGGCATGCGCCCAGTCCAAGACCGCTTCAATCCTTCCCCGTAGGCGCTTGGCTGTCTCTGTTCGTGGTTTCCATAGGGGCTGTAAGACCTTCAACACCAAGGGCAAGCCAATGTCCTCTGTGGGCAAGTCCCCGAAGACAGGATAGGCGTAGTGCGCGAGGGTGTTCTCCCATTGCTGTTTGTGCTTGGCGTTGCGCCAACTGTCACGGTGGGCCTCCATATAGCCTTCGGCGCAATCCTTGAAGGTAACGGCCCGCGCATCGACTATGGCCTTTTGCGCCTTTGTGTTCTCCGCGACGGCCTTACGCGCATCAATTGGGTCTGTTCCCCGCTTCACCTGCTTGCGGCACTCTCCAGCTTCGTCTCGCGCGTTCGCAAGGGACATATCGGGGAACTTGCCCAGAAACATCTCGCGCCGCTTGCCGCCCAAGCTGTAACGAAAGGCCCAATACTTCGCGCCGCTCTCCGTTACGCGCAGATACAACCCGTTGCCGTCGGCGTACAGCCCAGCCGCTTTTTGACGCTGGACGGCCAAAGGCGACAACCATTCTTTTCCCGTGCGCGGCATTTCGTCCCCCTAACTGTTGCCCCACCAGTTGCCCCACCAACCACCCCACCAGTTTGGGTGAAATTAGGCGGAACATCCTGAAACGGCTCGGAATAGAATAAGGCTGTTTGTCCTTCTATATCAAGGGGATTGTGGTTCTTTCTGAAACGGCTTGGACTGGTGGGGCACAAGCCTGTAGGGGGACACCCCGTCCGCCACCCTACGCTGAAGCTTCGGGTGGCAGGCCACCCATTGGGGGCTGGCATTTTTGCAGCATGAACTGACAGCAGCGACCTACGTTGAAGCTTCGGGTGGCAGGCTACCCATTGGGGGCTGGCGACTTAGGGTAAATGGGTTAACGGCTTTGATTCGGCGGCGTGTTTTCTATTTGCTTTCAAAAAAGATGTTGTAGAAAGGAATGTCCTTGTTTGAGTGGGGTTTTTAATGGCGCGGTATGGGGATATTGTTTTCGGTACTCTTGGTGGGTCTGCTGATAGAGCCGGGCTTTTTGCGGCGTTTGCCGGGGCGGGGATTGACGTGACGTTCGGGGCCGCTCGCCATGCGTTGGAGGCATGGGGCGACGGCGTATCGAGGGTTATGGATGGCGCGTTGTGGTTTTGGGGTGTTAGGGATGACGGTGTTCGCATCCGCCCCATCGTGCCGCGTGACGCGACGGCGTTCCGCTCCATTCTCCAGAATCTTACTGCTAACGATCTTTATATGAGGTTTCACGGAAGCGTAAAACCAGATGGATTCGATATCGGGCCGTATGTTGACGGACGATCGGGCGTGATCGGGCTGATTGCGGAGCGCGGCGGGAAGGCGTTAGGCGCAGCTCATGCGTTCCTTGGCCCGAATTCGGCGGATGTGGCGGCCATGGTCGCCGGTGATGCGCGAAGTCACGGCATTGGACGGGCTTTATTCCGGCAGCTCTTTGACATTTTGTCGAAGCGCGGTTGCGAACATGTTACGGCGGAGGTGCTTTCTGGGAATATCCCTTGCCTGCGCCTTCTAAAAAAAATGGGCATGGAGGTTGTGGGAGCTTCGAACGGAGAGGTTGTGCTGGAAGGGTGTCCTGCCAAACTGCTTGTCGCGCCTGTGCGACCAGAGAAGTCTGGTGTGGATCGTCGCTCGGTGCGTTCTGCCCTTCAATTCGCGGGTTAATATCTTTCGAACTATTCGTTGGGGGCCGTGGCCCCGTCCTTCCTGACGGAAGGACGGGGGGGGGTGGGTTTATCACTCGACCGGCAGGTTGCGGGTTCCTGTTGAGGGGAGCGCCGGGGCGTTTTTGGCCAGACGGACGAGGTTGATGAATTCGGCGCGGTAGCCGAAGGGGTCGGGGCCTTTGTTGGCGTTGGCCAGCGCGATCACGTCGTCATAGTTGAAGTTTTTGACGAAGGGGTCGCCGCGCAGGATTTGTCCAAAGGCGGCCACGGCGGCGGCGAAGGCGGATTCGGTGTCCGGATTCTTCGTTTCGGCTTTGCTATCCACCGGCGTGGTGATGAGCTTGCTGGCGGCGCTGTCGGGCAGCTTGTAGCGGATTTTGACGAAGGCGTATTCGCCGCCTTTGTTTTCGTCTGTTTTAGCGGCCGCCGCGTCCTTGTTGCCGTAACGAAGATTGTCGATCAGTTGGCCTCCGCTGCCGACCGGCGTGATTTCGTACAGCGCCGTGACGGTGTGGCCCGCGCCGATGTCGCCCGCGTCGACTTTGTCGTTGTTGAAATCCTCGCGGTTGAGCAGGCGGGTTTCGTAGCCGATCAGGCGGTATTCGGCGACCGTGGCCGGGTTGAACTCGACCTGAATCTTGACATCCTTGGCGATGGGAAACAGCGTCGAGCCCGCTTCTTCGACCAGTGTCTTGCGGGCTTCGTTGATGTTGTCGATGTAGGCGGCGTTGCCGTTTTGCGCCAGCGTTTGCATCATCTGGTCGTTGTAGTTGCCTCGGCCAAAGCCCAGCACGGACAGATAGATGCCGGTATCGCGCTTGCGCTCAATGAAGCTTTTCAACTCGCCTTCGTCGGTGATGCCGACGTTGAAATCGCCGTCCGTCGCCAAGATCACGCGGTTGATGCCGGTTTTGTCAAAGGTCTGTTCGGCCAACTGGTAGGCCTGACGGATGCCTTCGGCTCCGGCTGTCGAGCCGCCCGCGCCCAGATTGTCGATGGTGTTAACGATCTTGATCTTGTCCTTGATTTTGGTCGGCTCAAGGGCGATGCCCGCGCGGCCTGCGTAGGTGACGATGCTCACCGTATCGTCGGCTTTCAGATTGTCGAGCAGCATTTTGAGCGACGATTGCAGCAACGGCAGTTTGTCAGGCTCGCTCATCGAGCCGGACGTGTCGATGAGGAAGACCAGATTCGCGTGCGGTTTTTCCGTCTGTTCGATCTGATAGCCTTTGATGCCGATGTGGAGCAATTTGGTTTGAGGATTCCACGGAGTCGGCGCGACCGTAACGTTGGCTTTGAACGGTTCGCTTTTATCCTTGGGGCCTTCGTAGGCGTAGGGGAAATAATTGATCATCTCCTCGACCCGCACGGCATCTTTTTGCGGCAAGAGATTCTGGTTCAGCGTCCCTCGAACGAAGGAATAAGAGGCCGAGTCAACATCGATGGAGAAGGTTGAAATCGGCTCTTCCTTGGCGACCTTGACGGGGTTGGTTTTGATGTCTTGAAATTTGTCGCGGCCTTCGTCGTGGTAGGCGCCGATCTGGATGTCGTCTGTGCCGCCAGTGAAGATGTCCCCAATGGCTGCTTTAGCGCGTTGCATCTCCATGGGGGGCGCAGAAGCGACGTAGGGTGCCGAAGCGGCGCTCCCGGCCAGCGCATCGGCGGCGAGATTTCCGTCCTTCTTCACTTCTGGCTTGGCGGGGTTAGGCGAGGCGGCGGGGTTGATTCTTTGTTGCGCCGTTTGTTCTTCGGCGACTGGCGGCGCGGTTACGGTGGGGGCGTCCTGATTGCCCGTCGTGTCAACCTGTGGCGCGCCTACGGGAACCAGAACGGCGCGTTGAGTGAATTCCGTCGTCTGAAAGAGAAAAACGCTGACGGCGGCGATGGCGATGACGCTGGCTCCGGCGGCCAACTGGGTTCTGTTCATGCTTAATCTCCCGAAAAAAGTTTCCAAACCAGCCTTTGCTGTACCGATGAGACGATCAGCGAGGCCGGTTCCTTGGGAGGAAAGCGCATTTTTTTGGTCGAAGGCGGCCATGGCCCTAGAAAACGCAGCATTTTTTGCGCTTTCGCCGGGGGGCGGGGGCGGGGTTTGTTGAAGCAGGCGCTTCAGATTTCCCATGTCCGGATCGTCACGCATGGCTGGCTTCTTTTCTGGCTTTCAGGATTTTGCGAAGTTCGTGCATCCGCCATGAAACGGTCGACTCGGCGCAGTTCAGAACTTTTCCGGCTTCCGTGTGGCTCAGGTTTTCGGCGAGAACCAGAAGGGCAGTGGCTTTGAGCGGTTCCTCCAACTGGGCGATTTCGCGGTACAACCACGCGATCATGCGGTTGTCGTCGGCGCTGGAGGCTTGTTGCTGTTGCTCCAGCTCGGCATAGCTGCGGTCGTTGCGGGTGTTGGTTTGCCGCCTTTTCCGGTGGTCGGCGCACGCGTTCACCACGAGCCGGTAGAGCCATGTCGAAAACAGGCTGTCGCCGCGAAAGCTTCGAATTTTTTCGGCCAGCTTCAGACATACGTCCTGCGCGATGTCGTCCGCGTCCTGCATCGTTCCCGTAAAGCGGTAGGCGACGCGGTGGATCATGGCGTAGTTTTCCTCCAACACCCTGTGAAAGGCGTCACGGTCTCCTCGTTTGGCCATTTCGATCCAGTCGCTCTGTCGGGCCATGGGTTCTTTGAGGATAAGACGGTTGGGCGGCGGGATTCCTTGGGGCTTGGACGTTATTTTTTTCGGAAACGGTCGAGGCTGATGACTTCGCCGCGCTTTTCTTCTTTGGGTTTGGCATCGCCTTCGGTTTTAGCGGCGCTGTCCGGGGTTTCTTCTTCGTCGGTTTCGTCCTCGCCGAGGCCGGATTGGAACTGGAGCGCGAAATTGACCGAGGGGTCGGCGAAGGTGGTGATCGCGGCAAAGGGGATGACGAGCTTTTCGCGCACGTTGTTAAAGCTGAGCATCACGCTAAAGCCGTCGTTGTCGACCCTCAGGCCGAAGAACTGGTGCTGCAAGACGATGGTCATTTCGTCGGCGTACTGTTCCTTGAGATAGTCCGGGATCGCCACGCCGGGGGCGTGCGTCTGAAAGGTGATGTAGAAATGATGTTCGCCGGGCAGGCCGTCCTTGACCACTTTGGTCATCGTCTGGCGCACGACATCGCGCAGGGCGTTTTCGATCAGCAGGTCATAGCGCATCAAATCGTCGGACATTTCGGAATCCAGAGCAGGAGGTTGGGTGCCGGAGGGTAAGGTAGACCACAAGCGGCGCGTTTGCAAAAGCCGGAATCAAAAACCGTCGGAAAAAGTGGGGAAAAAGTGGGGGGCTTCTGTTGCCCGGCGCCCCCCGGGCCGCGTGAGCTACTTAACTACCAATTTCCGCAAGCGGAGATTAGGCAGCCATCGCAACTTCACGAGTGTCAACGTTATCGTTGGCACCTGTAGGAATGACCCGATAACGGCGGTATCATGCCGGGCAAAAGCATTGTCTTTACTACGCGCGTCGATCCTGTTTCGCCCCCGCCTAGCTTCGCGCCGCACGCGAAGCCGGGTGGAGGCGCCGGGTACCGCCCCCGGGTCCGCAGCGCCTATTCCACAAAGCGTTTATCACCATAGTCGGCAAGCCGACCCCATCTATATAGCACGAAACCGCCCGGAAAAAAGGGGCCTTCGCGGGCATGACGGAAATTGTGTTGGAATTCAATTCACTATCGTCATCTCCGCGAGGCGGGGATCCCATTGTTTTGCGTCCAATTATCGGCGCAGACTATGGCGTGCCGCAAGGTGGGCCGTTTGTGTCCCATTTGTCGGGCGTGATGAGGTGGTTTTGTCGGCGGATGGCTTGGCCGCTGCCGCTTTTTCCAATGATTCCTTGTAAAAGTGTCGTTCCATTATGGCGGTGGCAAAGCCTATCATGTCCTGATCGGCCAGAGCGACGCGGAAGTTTGCTAAAGCGCTTTTAACCTGCAGTACATCGCTCTTCTCTAGGATCTTCGCGTTGTTGCCCCATGCGTTTGCGGCCAAGAGTATGGCGGTGTGTCTTGTTTCGCGTATCAAGTCTTGACGATTGAGGTCGGGGCGCTCGTTGGCTCTCTCTTCGGCCCACGCCGCTCCACTTTGTTGGGCCCACCTCACTGCCGCTAGGCCCGTTTCTATGTAGAAGGCGGCGTTGGCTGCGGCCAGAAGATGGGTGATTTTTTGCTGAGCTGGGTCTTTCTTGAGTGCGGCGGCGACGTTGTCGAAGACCTCGCAGGTCTTGGTGTCACTGGAACATGGGCAGTATTGTGCGGCATGCTCGCTGAGTTTTTCCCCTTCGGCGGAGCGTGTTGCGTCCGATTGATTGTTCAGCAGATAATTGCTGCCGCCGACTTGACGCGCGACATAGGCGAGGGCGATGAGCGGGGCATCTTCATCGCTGATGCCGAATTTGTCCGCGAAACGGGCGCACCAGTGCGTTAGCCCACAAAGTTGCTGGTGCAACGTTCCATCGTTGTCGAGGGGAATGCGAAGACCTGTGTCGGCAAAGGCTCCGCCCAGTCGGCGCATGCCGTCCCACCGCACAATGCCGCCCGGCCCGGAGGCTTCTTCGATGCGGGAGGTCATTTCTTGCGCGAAAGCGCCTTTGAAAAATCTTCTGTCGTCCATAGGGTTTCTCCTAAAAATGTGAAAAGCTGCAATTATTCGCCGGGAATATCGCCGGGCGGCGGGGGCGAGTCAATACAGAATGGCTCTTGCCATGCGCATTCAGGACAGCATAATGGTGTCTGGTCGGGATGCGGTTTCTGCGCGGCATCCCAAGGTTCTGAGCTAAAATTTCCCGCGTTAAGGAGTTTTCCATGTCCCATGACGTTTTCGTCGTCGACGACCAGCATCCCGAAGATTTGGCCATGTTGCAGGCGTTGTATTCGCGCAGTCCCGCCAGCGTCGTGACGCATCTTGAAAAGCTCAAGCAGACCGGCAGCGGCAAATTTATGGAGAATTACTACGTCGGCTATGGCCACTCCTCCATCGGCGATTGCGGCGCGACCACCTGTTTTATCGAACAAGTGTCGATGCTCGTCGCGAAGGCCGTTCAGGACACGCCGTTGTACAACGGGCAAGAAGCTTCGACGCGCTATCTGGATTTCTCGCAGCAGACGATGATCGACCCCTACGCGCACCCCGCCAGCACGGCGATCCAGAACCGTTGGATGGAGATTTACAACGCCACGCTGCCTAAGCTTATCGCCGGTCTGGAAGCGAAGAATCCGTATGATCCCGCCATTTATCGCAACATGAAGGTGTGGGAGAATACGCTTAAGGCCCGCGCGTTCGACATTGCCCGTAGCCTGTTGCCTATCGGCACGACGACCTTGCTGAGTTGGACGACTTCGCTGCGCGCCGCGCGCGATCATTTGCGCCGCCTGAAGCATCACCCTCTGCCGGAAGTGCGCGGCGTGGCGCAGAGCGTTTTTGCCAAGCTTTTGGAGCGTTATTCCAACAGCTTTAAGAGCGAGGATTTGCAGGTGGATCCGGCGGTGGCGCGGGACGCTTTCGCGGCGAAACATGCTGTCCGCAACCACTTTCTTGCGGCGGAGGATGCCCAGAAGCGGTTTGCTTTGACGGCGGCGGAGATGGAACAGTTGAAGGCGGGCGGCCTCGTGACGCGCCGCGATGCCGTCGATCTGGACGGCTTGAAGGCGTTCGAGGGCGAACTGTTGGCGGAGCGTCCGGTGCATGTGGCTCTGCCGTGGCGGCTGGAGTCCTATGGGCGCTATAATTTCCTCTTCATGCTCGATTTCGGATCGTTCCGCGATATTCAGCGCCATCGCAACGGCGTGTGCCAAAGCCCGCTGATCGATGGGCGCTTTGGGATGCATCCGTGGTACATGGCGCAGTTCGCCGAACTTTTGCCTGCCGCCGAGGCTGCGACTCTGCAAAGCGACATCGCTTCGCAGTTCCAGAGCATTGCTGGACTGGGCGACAAGGGCATCGCCGTCGCCACGACGCTCAGCCAGTATCTGTACCCGATGGGGACGATGGGGCTGGTGCAGGCTTCCTATTCGGTGCCGGAGACGGTCTATGTCGGCGAGTTGCGTTCCGGCAAGACCGTTCATCCATCCTTGCGCCCCGTGGCGCAGAAGATGCTGCGCGTTCTGGGGCAGGATATTCCCGGCATGGCGCTTTACGGCGACATGGACGAGGATAGCTGGACGGCCAAGCGCGGCGAGCAGACGATTACGGGGAAGGCGAAGCCCAACGCGGCCTAGGTCGCGTCGCTCGTTGCGACATCAATAAAGCTTCTTTTGAGACTGTTAATGCGTTAACGGATGGCCTTTGCTGCCGTTATGGGCGTTGCTTGCGCTTGTTCAGGCGGATTTCATGAGGGAATTCAAAGGGGCATTAACCTTAATCTTTTTGGGGGTGAAAATAAGGGCGGCATGCTTGCGAAAGTCGGTGCGGAAGGGCATAATACTCCCAGATATTCAAATGGTTAGCGGATTTTTATAATCCATGGGCGAGGCGCGATGACGATTCAAATTACGACACTCGATAACGGACTTCGTATCGCAACGGACTCGATGCCGGACGTGGAGAGCATGGTTCTCGGCGCGTGGGTCGGTATCGGTACGCGCCACGAGCCGTGGTCGGCCAACGGTGTCGCGCATCTGACCGAACACATGATGTTCAAAGGGACGAAACGCCGCTCGGCCTACGCGTTGTCCGCCGCCATCGAGAAGAACGGCGGCATGATGAACGCGCACACCACCCGCGAGGAGACGGCCTATTACGCCCGCGTTCTGCCCGAGGATGCTGAACTGACGGCGGATGTGATCGCCGACATGCTGCAACGCTCGGTCTTCGATCCCAAGGAACTTGATCGCGAGCGTCAGGTGATCATTCAAGAGATCGGTCGCGACCATGACACGCCCGAAGACCATATCTTCGATCTGGTACATGGGGCGGCTTTCCCTCGCCAGAAACTGGGGCGGTCGATCCTCGGTTCGCCGGATGTGATCGCCAATTTGCCCCGGCACGAAGTCACGGACTATGTCAAGGAACACTATCACGCGGGCAATATGGTCATTGTCGGCACGGGCAAAATCGACCATGCGGCGCTGGTCAAGCTGGCGCGACGTCATTTTGGCCGTTTGCCGGGCGGCAAAGCGCCCAAGGTGGAGGTGGCCAAGGTCAAAAGCGGCGCTTTGCGCCAAGCGAAGGAGAGCGAACAGCTTCACTTGATGCTGGCTTTCCCGGGGCCGGGGCTGCATACCAAATCGGTCCATGTCGCCACGCTGTTGGGCATCTTGTTGGGCGGCAGTTCGTCGTCGCGCCTGTTCCAAAAGGTGCGCGAGCAGCGCGGGTTGGTTTACAGCGTCAGCGCCAGCCACATGCCGTTTCAGGATGTCGGCCTGTTCAGCCTCTATGCGGGCACCGATCCGGCGCGGGTCAAGGAGCTGATCCCCGTCGTTTGCCGCGAACTGCGCGACGTTGCCCAGCACATTACGCCATCTGAGTTGAAGCGCGCCAAGGCGCAGGTGCGGGCCGACATGCTAATGGGGCAGGAAAGCGTGATGCGCCGCGCCGAGATCCTCGGCCACCAGATGCTGACCTATGGCAAGCCGATCGCGACCCAAAGCACGCTCGATCAGATCATGGCGGTGACCGAAGAGGACACGCAGGCGATGGCGGCCAAGCTTTTCGCCCGCAAACCGACATTGGCGGCTCTCGGCCCGCTGGAGCACCTCGAAGATTACCGCAAATTGGTCGCGAGATTGGCGGAGTAGGGGCGTTTGCCCTGAAAGTTTTTGAGATTCGGTTTTTTCAGGGTATCCTTAACCGGATGGTGTTTTGAACGGATGGATTGGAAAAGGAGAGCGTGATGGCGAAGCCGCAGGTGGTGAAGGCGAAGGGTAGGGGCAATTATCTGTACCTTGGGGCGGATGGTAAGTACGTCCTTTTGGGCAAGGCCGACCGAGCGAAAATCATCCGCGAGGCGAAGGCCGGAGCGCCGACGGAGCGTGACCCAGCTGTTGTTCAATTGGTACAGGCGCATGAAACTGCTTTGAGGCGGCGGCGGTATCGGCGATTCACTTATGCGGCCGTCGCTCTCGCCCTTGCAGGGGGCGCCTATTGGAAGTTCAGACCGCAAACGGAAAATCCTATTCTTTCTTGCCCAAAGCCTCTGACTTGGGCTTGTGTTGTGGATAATGCGCGGATGACCCAAAATGCGGGACGGACACCCGGTACTCCGATGTATGAGGGTGTGTATGCCGTTGTCCTGCCCGGTTATACCGTGAATCTGACCCGGTCTATGGGGGGAGAGAAACGGGAAGGTAGCGGTGTGATTGTCAGGATTCCTGCAGGCACGGTGTTTCGCATTGATGGGCCTGTAGATCGGAATGAGGTTCCCTCGACCACGGCTAGTGTGGACGTAGACGGGGAGCGGGGGGCCGGGTTCGTTCCGACATGGGCCCCTATCGCTCCTGTGCGTCCAGATGACGCGCGAGCCATAAAGGCTGAAGCGGATCTAAGACAGTTTACACCAGGCCGGTAGAGGCGGTTCTCTTCGTCCGCGAAACGGGGTATAGGTTGGCGTTGTTCTGACCCTTCTTTCCGGACGGCTTCGGTATGCCGCAAATTCTTAAGGCCCTGTTCGGGGCTTCACGATCGCGATGGCCGTCGCCGTCGCTTGATACGCGTCTGGCGGGGCCGCGCGTGGTTTTGCGCGTGGGCGATCCGGCGGACTGGCAGGTCTGGCGCAATGTGCGTTCCATCAGTCGCGATTTCCTGACACCGTGGGAACCGACGTGGCCGGATCATGGCCTGACCTATGATTACTTTTGCGGCAATCTGCGGCGGCACTGGCGCGAATGGCGCGGGGGCACGGGTTACGCCTTTTCGGTTTTCATCAAGAGTTCGTTTTCTTCCGTCGATGAGGGCGATGAAGATGCGGCGGCCCCTGCGTCGCGTCGGCTCGCGACTCCGCCGGGGTTCCCGCGCGTTGGCGAGAACGAAGTCCTGATCGGCGGCATTGCGCTTAATGACGTGCAGCGCGGTGTGGCGCAAAAAGGAACCTTGGGGTACTGGATCGGCCAGCCTTACGCGGGGCGGGGCCTGATGACCGAGGCGGCGCGGCTGGTCTGTGATTTTTCGTTCACTGAGCTGAAGCTGCATCGCGTGGAGGCCAGTTGTCTGCCGCGCAACGAGCCGAGCCGGAGGCTGCTGGTTTCATTGGGTTTCGAGCAGGAAGGTTATGCGCGCTCCTATCTTCGCATCAACGGCGTTTGGGAAGATCATTTGCTGTGGGGGAAGTGCGCGACGGATTGAGCGTCAGACGCTCTTCGCTTGCGCCGGGTAGATCGCGAGGTCTTTTGCGAAGCCGGGTTCCAATACGCGTTCGCCGAGCGGCGGCGCGGATCCGTTGGCCAGTATGCGCTCGATCTTTGGCCGGGCTTGCCGCCGCGCCAGCCACAGCGCGAGGCTGATCCACGGCGGGGTGTGCGGCATGGGGGCGAAGGATTCCTGCGTGTCGAAGTCGTAAGGATGGGCGTAAGTCCACAGAACTTCGCGCGGCGTGGCGCGGCCAAGGAACCAGCGCGTTGCGAAGCCGGGCAGGGCGTAGAGGTAGATGCCGCCCAGATACGGCACGCGCAGCGGCCCCAGCTCGCCGACAGGCAAGGGAAGTTCGATCAATCCGTTGGGCCACAGGAACGGCGCGCGCGGGGCGTTGGGAAAGCCGTAGAGGGACAGTCCGGTCGGCATGATGCTGGACGAATAACGAAAGCCCGCCTCGCGGAGGGTGTCCAGCGCCCATGCGGTTTGCGGCATCAGCGAAAAGCGCGGCGCGCGGAAGCCTAGAACCGGCTTGCCCGCCAGTTGCTCCAAACCGAATTTATCGGCGCGGCATTCGCGGCGGAAGCGCACCGGATTTTCTTCGGTTAGCGCGACGTGGGCGTGGGAATGATAGGCGATCTCGTGGCCGTGTCCGGCGATCTCCTTGACGAGGTTGGGGGCCGCTATGGCCACGCGCCCTACGGTGAAGAAGGTGGCGCGGCATCGCAGCGCGTCGCAGAGGTCGAGCGTTTGCCGCGCCATCGTCACATAGCGGCCGTTCGGCGCGTAGTTTTCGGTCGGGTCTTCGAGGTCGATGGTGAGGGTGATGGGATTCATCGAGGAACCCCCTATTGCTTGATCGCCTGCACGTCGAGCAACAGGGTGGCGGATTCGCCGAGGCGGCTGAGGCTGGCATCGCCGCTCAGGCCAAAGTCGGCCAGTTTGAAATCGCCGCGCAGCGAGAGGCTGACCGACTTTTCATTGTCGCCGTCTATGGGGTTGAGCGTGGCATCAAAACGCGTGGGGTGGCTGACACCGTGGATCGTGAGCGTGCCTTTGACCTCGGCCTTGCCTTCGCTGAATTTGGCCGAAGCCGCGACGAAGGTGATTTCGGGGTAATAGTCCATCGCGAAGGGCGAGCGGTTCGCGTCTATGGCGAAACGCAGGCGGTTGAGGTTTTTTTCTTCGGCATCATAGGCAAAGCTGCCGGTGCCGCCGCGAAACGCGCCGCTCACGCTATCGGCGGGTTTTTCGCCGTCTTTGGCGGCGGTGATTTGGTAGTGGCCGCTGAATTGCGTTGGCGGAACGTAGAATTTATCGCTTGCGGCCTTGGCCGGTTGCGCCAGCGCGGCGAGCGTCAGAAGAAGCAGTCCCCAACGCCGCGCACCCGTCATGTGGTTCTCCGTTCAGCGCCAATAGCCGTGGACGTAGGCGTAGCCAAAGCCGCGCCGTTCCCAACGATCCGGCGACCATACGGCATCCGGCGAAGGACGCGCGATCAGTTGGCCGGGTGTCCAGTTAAAATCCCTGCCGTCGAACTCCCAATGACCGGGCCGCCAGATGGCGAGGGTCGGGTTTTCGGGATACTGCCGCTCTTCATAGGGCGTGTCCGGCGGCGACATCGGCGCGAGACGCGTGTAGGGGTAGGCCAGCACGGGCGCGTTTTCGTCCGGCAGGGCGCAGCCGGAAACCAGCAACAGCGCAAGCAAGGATGCGCCGCCGATTTTCCGGTAAAGAGGGTTGAAAGGCCGCGAAGACATCTTAGATCACGCTGACGCGGAAGTCCTCGATGACCTGATTGGCCAGCAGCTTTTCCGCCATCGCCTTGGCCTGAGCCGTGGCCTTTGCGGAGTCGGTTTCGGCCACTTCGAGTTCGATGGTCTTGCCGACGCGGACTTCGCCCACGCCTTTAAAGCCGAGGGTGCCGAGCGCGTGGCCGATGGCCTTGCCCTGCGGATCGAGAACGCCTTCTTTGAGCATAATGTCAACGCGTAGTTTCATTATTCTTTCTCGCTGATAGAGGTGACGTTGGAGGATGCCGTGTCGGAAGCCGTCGCGGCTTCGGCGAGGATGCCGAGGCGGCGGGCCACTTCCTGATACGCTTCCTCGACCTTGCCGAGGTCTTGCCGGAAGCGGTCTTTGTCCATTTTTTCGTTGGTGCGCACGTCCCATAGGCGGCAATTGTCGGGGCTGATTTCGTCCGCGAGGACGATGCGCAATTCGTCGTGATCCCACAGGCGGCCGAACTCAAGCTTGAAGTCGATCAGCTTGAGCCCTATGCCGAGGAACAGACCGGAGAGGTAGTCGTTGACGCGCAGCGCCAGCGCCATGATGTCTTCCAACTCGTGCGGGCTGGCCCAGCCAAAGGCGGTGATGTGTTCGTCCGACACCATCGGATCGCCGAGTTCGTCTTTTTTGTAATAGAACTCGACGATGGAGCGCGGCAACTGGGTGCCGTCGGGAATGCCGAGCCTTTTGGCCAGCGATCCCGCCGCGACGTTGCGAACGACGACTTCGATCGGAATGATCTCGACCTGACGGATCAATTGTTCCCGCATGTTGAGGCGGCGCATGAAGTGCGTCGGCACGCCGATCTCGTTCAACTTGATCATCAGGTATTCGGAAATGCGGTTGTTGAGGACACCTTTGCCCGTGATGGTGCCTTTTTTCTGATTGTTGAAGGCGGTCGCGTCGTCCTTGAAATACTGAACCAGCGTGCCCGGCTCCGGCCCCTCGAACAGGACCTTGGCCTTGCCTTCGTAGATACGGCGGCGTCTGGACATACGAAAATTCATCTTTTTCAACCGGTTAGGAATCACTGGGGCCGAGCGTCGCCCTCAGGCCACAAGGTATAGCAGGGGGCGGCGGCGGTGACAACGGTGCCGCGCCGAGTCGCCAACAAAGCTCAACCGGAGCGGAACAGCCGCACCGCCGCGTCTTTTTCGAACAAATACAAGAGGATACGGAGGGCTTGGCCGCGTTCGGAGGTCAGGTCTTCGTCGCGGGCGAGGATGAGCTGGGCATCGTCATGGGCCATCGCCAGCAAATCCTGATGCCGGAGGAGGTCGGCGAGGCGGAATTCCGGCAGGCCGCTTTGGCGCGTGCCGAGCAACTCACCGGGGCCGCGCAAACGCAAATCTTCCTCGGCGATGCGAAAGCCGTCTTCGGTTTCGCGCATCATCTTGAGGCGGTCTTTTGAGGCGATGCTGAGCGGCCCTTGGTACAGCAACAGGCAGGTCGATTTCGCGCTGCCGCGCCCGACGCGTCCGCGTAACTGGTGCAATTGGGCGAGGCCGAAGCGTTCGGCGTGTTCGATGATCATGACGCTGGCGTTCGGCACATCGACGCCGACTTCGATCACCGTGGTGGCGACGAGAATTTTGATGTCGCCTGCGGCAAAGGCGGCCATGACGCGGTCTTTGTCGTCGCTGTTCATGCGGCCATGGACGAGGCTGACGGTTGTAACCGCTTCGGTTGGCGGCGCTCCCCCCTCCCTAACCCTCCCCACGAGGGGGAGGGGATTTTTGGGCAAGCGTTCGCTGAGCATGTCGGCGCGGACGGTGGCGGCGGCGAGGTCGCTGTCTTCGGATTCTTCGACCAACGGGCAGACCCAATAGGCTTGCGCGCCTTGCGCGATCTGGCGTTTTAGGCCTTCGATCACTTCGTCGAGGCGCACCATGTCGATCAGGCGGGTGTCGATGGGCTGGTGGCCCGCCGGTTTGTCGGCGAGGCGCGACACGTCCATGTCGCCATAGGCGGTGAGCGTCAGCGTGCGCGGAATGGGCGTGGCGGTCATCGCCAGAATATCCACGCCGCTTCCTTTGTCGGCGAGTTGCAGTCGTTGCTGAACGCCGAAGCGGTGCTGTTCGTCCATCACGGCGAGGCCGAGGTTTTGGAACTGCACGCCTTCCTGAAACAGCGCGTGGGTGCCGACGACTAGTTTCAGCGTTCCGTCCGCCAGAGCGTCGAGCGTCGTCTGCCGTCCCGCGCCACGGCTCTTGCCGAGCACGAGTCCGACCTCAAGGCCCGGCGGTTTCAAAAACTGGTTGAGTTTGGCGTGATGTTGTTTGGCGAGGATTTCGGTCGGCACCATCAACGCGGCTTGTTTTCCCGCTTCGACCGCTTGCAGCATGGCGAACAGCGCGACGATGGTTTTGCCGGAGCCGACATCGCCTTGCAGCAGGCGCAGCATCCGCTTGGGCGCGGCCATGTCGGCGCTGATCTCCGCGATGGCGACGCGTTGGCCGGGCGTGAGCGCGAAGGGCAGAGACTCGTCCAACTGTTTTTGCAACGCGCCGTCGCCCGCGAGGCTGTGACCTCCGGCGGCGCGGTGGTGGCGGCGGATCACCGCCAAGGCCAACTGATCCGCGAGCAACTCGTCATAGGCCAGACGTCGCCGCGCGGCGTTTTCTTCGCCTGTGTCGGACAACGGGTTTTCATGGACGGAGGTCAGCGCGGTTTTCAGATCTGGCCATTTTTCGCGGTGGAGCAAATGTGGGTCGTGCCATTCTGGTAAGTCGGGCAGCTTGGCGAGCGCGGTCTGCACCGTTTTACGTACGAACTTGCCGGTGAGGCCTGCCGTGAGGGGATAGATCGGCTCCAGCGGCGGGATTTCGGCGGCGCGTTCCGGCGGGAGGACATAGTCCGGGTGGCTCATGCGCCATCCGCCTTGGTAGCGCTCCAACAGACCACTCACCACCACGGGGCGGTCGGTGGGATACATCTTGCCGAGGTAATCGCCTTTGACGTTGAAATAGGTGATCGTGACTTGATCGGTGTCGTCATAACCGATGATGCGATAGGGCAGGCTGGGACGGCGCGGCGGCGCGTGTTCGGCGATCTTGAGCGTCAAGGTCGCCACGCGGTCGTTGTCGGCGTATTTCAGTTGCGGGCTGTAGCGCCGGTCGATCAACCCCGTCGGCAGATGCCACAGCATGTCCACCACATGCGGCCCGCACAACCGCTTGTACAACGGCCCCATGCGCGGCCCCACCCCTTTCAGCGAGGTGATGTCGGCAAAGAGGGGAAACAGAATGTCGGGGCGCATGGCTGGAACGTTAACGGAGGGAACGGTTTTTGCAAGCGGGCTGTTCAGGCTGCCGTTCCGCTTGCGTTGTGCGCCGTTCTTTGGGAAGACATCGTGTTTTGTTCCTGCAACCAACAAGGCGGCGTGATGACCGAAGAACGGCGGCGGCAGAGGCTGCGTTTCCGCAGCTGGCATCGCGGGACGAAGGAGATGGATTTGCTGCTCGGTAGTTTTGCCGACGCGCATTTGCCGGACTTTGGTTCGGCGCAGTTGGCGGCCTATGAGGCGTTGCTGACGCAGAATGATCCCGATCTTTACAACTGGATCACCGGTGCGGAACTCGTGCCGGAGGCTCATAAGGGCGAGGTTATGGATTTGTTGCTGCGGCACAGGTATAGCTCTGCGTCTTAGGTTCCGACGAATTTTCGAGAGTTTTCATGTTTGCTGCCGCCTTTGATCCAGACAAGCCGTCCCGCACCTTCATCGCGGGCGTTCCTGCCGGGCATGACGCGCGGGTGTTGGCGGACATCGCGGTCAAAACGCACGGCAAGCCTGTCGTGCATGTGGCGCTTGACGACGTGCGGGCGGCGGTGTTGGCCGAGGCTTTGGCGTTCTTTGCGCCGCATGTCGAGGTGGTGAATTTCCCCGCGTGGGATTGCTTGCCCTATGACCGCATCTCGCCGCATTCCGATATTCTTGCGCAGCGCGTGGAAGCTCTGAGCCGTTTGCAGCGGCCCTTTACGCGGCCTTGCATCGTTTTGACCACCGTCAACGCCATAGGGCAGAGGACGTTGCCGCATGAGGCGTTGCGGCATGCCAGCTTGCCCATCGCCGTCGGCGACGAGCCGCCGGTGGAGAAGCTGCGGCGTTTTCTGGCCACCAACGGCTATGTCGTGACCAGCACGGTGCGCGAGCCGGGCGAGTTCGCCGTGCGCGGCGGCATCGTCGATCTGTTTCCGCCGTCGTGCGACGAGCCGGTGCGGCTGGATTTCTTTGGCGACGAGGTGGAGGCGATCCGGCTGTTCGATCCGCTGACGCAGACCACCACGGCGAAGATCAACGCGCTCGATCTGCGCCCCGTGTCGGAGGTTTTGCTGGACGAGCGCGGCATCGCCGCGTTTCGCAGCGGGTACCGCGAGTTGTTCGGGGCCATTACCGAAAATGATCCGTTGTATGAATCCGTGACGGCGGGGCGCAAGTTTCCCGGCGTGGAGCATTGGCTGGGCCTGTTCCACGCTCATTTGTCCACGCTGTTTGATTATGCGCCGCAAGCGCCTGTGACGTTCGACGCGCAGGCGGGCGAGGCTTTGGCTTCGCGTTCGCAGCAGATCGAGGATTTTTATCAGGCGCGTCTCGCGCTCTATCAGGCCAGCAAGCGCGGCAAGAAGCGCGAACAGTCCGTCGCCGCCTACAAGCCCGTGCCGGTGGCGCGGCTGTATCTTGACGGCGCGGCGTTGGACGAGATTTTAAGCGAACGCGCCGTGGCGCGGTTCTCGCCGTTCGCGATGGTGGACGCGCCGCCTTCGGACGATGGGGTTTCCGTGAACCTCGACGCGCATGCTCGGCGAGGGCGCGATTTCGCCGAGGCGCGGGGAAAGCCGGAAAGCGATTTGTACGGCGCGGTGCAAGCCTATGCGCGGGAACAGCAGGCGCAGAACCGGCGCGTGGCGATTGCGTGTTACAGCCAAGGCTCAAGCGAACGCATGGCGGGTTTGCTGCGCGCGCACGGCATGGACGCGCTGACGAGCGTGAAAAGCTGGGAGGAAGCGCGGAAGCTGGACATCAAGCTGATCGCGCTGGTGATCCTTGGCCTTGAGCACGGCTTTGTCGCGCCCGACCTCGCGTTGATTGCCGAGCAGGATATTTTGGGCGACCGTTTGATCCGTCCGGCGCGAAAGCGTCGCGCGACGGCGCGGTTCCAGCTGGAGCTTGGCTCCCTCAATCCCGGCGATTTCGTCGTGCATGCCGAACACGGCATCGGGCGCTATGAGGGGCTGGAGACGGTGCAGGCTCTGGGCATGGCGCATGATTGCGTCAAGTTGATCTATGACGGCGGCGATAAACTGTTCGTGCCGGTCGAAAATCTCGACGCGTTGACGCGCTATGCCTCCGCCGAAACCGGCGCGACGCTCGACAAGTTGGGCGGCGCGGCGTGGCAGGCGCGGAAGTCGCGGGTTAAGAAACGGCTGAAGGATATGGCTGACGCGCTGCTGAAAATCGCGGCGGAACGCGCCATGAAAACCGGCGAACTGGTGCAGGTGCCGGAAGGGACGTATCAGGAATTCGCGGCCCGCTTTCCCTATCCCGAAACCGACGATCAGGCGAAGGCCATTCAGGACGTGCTGGATGATCTGGGGTCGGGCAGGCCGATGGATCGTCTGGTCTGCGGCGATGTCGGCTTTGGCAAGACCGAGGTCGCGCTTCGCGCCGCGTTCGCCGCCGTGCAGGCGGGGTTGCAGGTGGCGGTGGTGGTGCCGACCACGTTGCTGGCGCGGCAGCATTACAACAATTTCGTCACGCGCTTCGCCGGATTTCCGATCCGTATCGCGCAGCTTTCGCGCATGGTGCCGCCTGCCGAGGCCAAGCAGACGAAAGAGCTGTTGCGGGAAGGGCAGGTGGATATCGTCGTCGGCACGCACGCGCTGTTGGGGAAGGAGATCAAGTTTCCGCGCCTCGGCTTGCTCGTGATCGACGAGGAGCAGCATTTCGGCGTGAAGCAAAAGGAGCGGTTAAAGGAACTGCGCGCCGATGTGCATGTGCTGACCCTTACCGCCACGCCGATCCCGCGCACGTTGCAGTTGGCGATGGCGGGGGTGCGCGAATTGAGCCTGATCGCCACGCCGCCGGTGGATCGCCTCGCGGTGCGGACGTTCGTGCTGCCCTATGATCCGTTGGTGATCCGCGAGGCTTTGATGCGCGAGCATTATCGCGGCGGGCAGAGCTTTTACGTTTGTCCGCGCATCGAGGATCTGGCCGACGTGGCGGCGGGATTGCGCGAACTGGTGCCGGAGGCAAAGCTGGTTATGGCGCATGGCCGCATGACTCCGACCGAGTTGGAAGACATCATGACGGCCTTTGACGCGCGGCAGTTCGATATTCTTCTGGCCACCAATATCGTCGAGTCCGGGCTGGACATTCCCAACGCCAACACGATTGTTTTGCATCGCGCCGACATGTTCGGCCTTGCGCAGCTGTATCAATTGCGCGGGCGCGTCGGGCGGGGGAAGCAGCGCGGCTATGCCTATCTGACCTATGCGCCGACGATGGCTTTGTCCGGCACGGCGCAGCAACGGTTGGAGGTGATCCAGACGTTGGATCAGCTTGGCGCGGGGTTCCAGTTGGCCAGCCACGACATGGACATTCGCGGCGCGGGCAATTTGCTGGGCGAGGAGCAATCCGGCCATATCCGCGAAGTCGGCATCGAACTGTACCAACAGATGCTGGAAGACGCCGTCGCCGCCGCGCGCGCCGGAGCGCGGGCCGAGACGGTGGAGGAACGCTGGATTCCGCAGATCAATGTCGGGCTGTCGGTCTTGATTCCGGAAAACTATGTCACCGATTTGAACGTGCGGTTGGGACTCTACCGCCGCTTGGCCGACGGGGCGGGGGCCGAGGATATCGAGGCCATCGCCGCCGAGATGATCGACCGTTTCGGCCCCTTGCCGCCGGAAGTCGAAAACTTGCTGCAAACCATGGCGATCAAGCAGCTATGCCGTCAGGCGGGCGTGGCCAAGGTCGATGCGGGGCCGAAGGGGGCTGTTCTGGCCTTTTATCAGGACAAATTCGCCCGCCCCGACCGCCTCATCGCATGGATCACCCAGCAAGCCGGGACGGTCAAAGTCCGCCCCGACCAGAAGCTGGTGATGATCAGAGCGTGGGACGAGGTTGGAACGCGGCTGGAGTGCCTGAAGGTTTTGTTGCGCGACCTTGTGGTTTTGGCTCAGTGACAGTAGGTTTGCCTAAAATTGTAGTTGCGTATTTATGGTCATGAAAGCATGCCGTGACCGCTTCGCAGAGTTGCCCGAGTGGGAATTTTTTTAGGATGGAGCTTGCGCCACGCATTCTTTTGAGGATGTCCAGCGCAGAAACATCGGCAGAGCAGCTGAAACCAGAAGTGCGAACGTGTGGCGACTCCGGGAGACCTTTTGTTTTTGCTTGCGGAAGGGCAATGTTTGCTAAGTCTTGTTCGATGCCCCAGACGACATATCCTGCAGGCGCAAGAGCACTGACCGTGCAGGTGCCCTCTGGCGCGATGTGAACTTCAATTCCTAGTGGGCTGTGCATACGAATAGATGTAAAATTTCCTGTTGTTGCACCACGAACCCGCTTGACCCGCGTCATCTTGGTTTGGAACACAATGTGATTGGGAGATTGTATCTGAACGGCGATGTCTCCGTACATTAGTTTCCCCTCAACGATCTTCAAGGCCTGACCATTACTCGCCATAATATACGCTCCTTTAATTTCACAGTTGTCCGAGTAGGGGCTTTATCATCTTATCAGACGCGTTTTGATGCAAGAATAATCCTGCGGCCCCCTTGTGCAACCGCTGCGGGAGTGGTTTTCGTGGGTTTTACCTCAAAAAACATGGCGAAGCAGGGTTGACAGCGCAGGCTTGGTCGCCTAAAGCTTCCCGCCTGCCGCTGAAAGATGCGGGTGTAGCTCAGTTGGTTAGAGCGTCGGCCTGTCACGCCGAAGGTCGCGGGTTCAAGTCCCGTCACTCGCGCCAGCGCGGTATCCCTATTTATTTGCTAGTTTATTTGCTATTTTGCTATAATACGCCGTCCAAGCAAGGGATTATGCGCGTCATTTAAAGCCGCCTTTGAAGGCCAGCAATGAACAGAAGGCATTTTACAGTCGTCGGACGCCGCCTGACCGGCAACAGCCAGCGGGATTGCTTTATGATTCAGACAAGCCAAGATTTGCGTTCCGCCGAGCGGAGCGGGCTGACGGTTCGCTTGCAGGCGCTTGCTTGCAGCAATGCCGGGCAGTGGGATTCGGATGCCGGGTGCATGGTCTATCGCTGGTCCGGCGCGGACGGTCTGATCGTGCAATATGCTTTGAAAACTCCCGCAACCGGCCCGCTCGTCAAAGTGTTCGACGTTCATTGCAGCGAAGAGCGCGTTTTGCACATCGAGCGTCCCTTGGACGGAGTCAGCGAAGACCGCAACGTCGTGTTCCATCCCGGTTCGTGGGTGCGCGACATCGTGGGGCGCGGGGCTTCCAACGGGAAGGTTCTGGCCGCCGAGTGATTCGTTTTTCTCCGCGCGGGGCGGCGCTTCGCCATGGCGCGGCGCGTATTTTCATAACACTTCCATAAAAAAGAGGGGCTTGCCGCCGGTGCGGCTTGATTTTCTTTGTTAACCGTATGATGTTCGCTTTAACCATGCCGCTCAGGCATCCTCACGATGGTTAAACTGGAGTGGCCTATGTCCAGCGAACTGCTTCGGGAATATCTGCCTATCCTCCTTTTCATCGGCATCGCGACTTTTGTCGCTTTGGCGTCGGTGGGCATTTCGTTTGTCCTTGCCAAGCAGAAGCCCGACAGCGCGAAGGTTTCCGCCTATGAATGCGGCTTCGAAGCCTTTGGCGACGCGCGGGCGCGGTTCGACGTGCGGTTCTATCTGGTCGCCATTCTGTTCATCATCTTTGATCTTGAAGTCGCCTTTTTGTTTCCGTGGGCCATGGCCTTGGGCGACATCGGCGCGGCGGGGTATTGGTCGATGGTGTTGTTTCTCGGCGTGCTGGGCGTCGGCTTTGTCTATGAATGGAAAAAGGGAGCGCTTGAATGGGAGTGATCGACCCCAACCGGCTCGCGCAGGCGGAGGCTACGGCCAAGCAGCTCGGCGAAGTGGTGCAGGACAAGGGCTTTATCCTCACCAAGCTGGACGATTTGCTGGCGTGGGCGCGCACAGGCTCGATGTGGCCGATGACCTTTGGCTTGGCGTGCTGCGGCATCGAGATGATCCATGTCTATATGAGCCGCTATGACCTCGACCGTTTCGGCATGATGCCGCGCCCCAGTCCGCGCCAGTCGGATGTGATGATCGTCGCCGGGACGTTGACCAACAAAATGGCGCCCGCGCTGCGCAAGGTTTACGACCAGATGCCGGAGCCGCGCTGGGTGATTTCGATGGGAAGCTGCGCCAACGGCGGCGGCTATTACCATTACTCCTATTCCGTGGTGCGCGGTTGCGACCGCATCGTGCCGGTGGACATCTATATTCCCGGCTGCCCGCCTTCGGCGGAGGCCTTGCTGTACGGCATCATGCAGTTGCATCGCAAAATCCGGCGCGGCAACAAAATCATCAAGCGGTCGTAACGGTTGTGAGGCGGCGCGAATGACGATGACTCCCGAAAAACTCCAGCGCCTTGTCGCCGCCGTCCGCGCGGCGCTCGCCGAGGATTGCCTGCTGGCGGACGCGCCGTTGGGCGAGCTGTGCATCCTCGTTCCGCGCGCGCGTATTGCTGACGTGATGTTGCGGCTGCGCGACGATCCCGATGTGGCGATGACGCAACTGATGGATGTCTGCGGCGCGGATTACCCGGAGCGTCCGGAACGCTTCGACGTGGTCTATCATCTGCTTAGTCTGCGCCACAACTGGCGGCTGCGGGTCAAGGTGGAGACCGACGAAGCCTCACTGGTTCCGTCGGTCACGGGCGTGTACAGCGCGGCCGGGTGGTTCGAACGCGAGTGCTGGGATATGTACGGCGTGATGTTCAGCGGTCATCCGGATTTGCGGCGTATCCTGACGGACTATGGCTTTGAAGGCCATCCGCTGCGCAAAGACTTCCCGCTCGTCGGCCACGTCGAGGTGCGTTACGACGATGAACAAAAGCGCATCGTCTATGAACCCGTCAAAATGCCGCAAGACTTCCGCAACTTCGACTTCCTCAGCCCATGGGAAGGCATGACGGACGTGATGCGTTTGCCGGGGGATGAGAAGGCGGGGGAGCCGGAGGCGAAGCGATGAGGAATAAGCTTTCCGTTCTCGCCCTTTTGGTTGCGGTTTTGGCGTTGTTAGCGGTGACTTTCGCTGTGCCGAAAAACCAGAAGCCGGAGGTCGTTGGTTCGGTTTATGCGCGGGTCATGGAAGCGAGGACTCTGCGTTGCGCTTATCAAGTTTGGCCGCCGTTTTTGGCTAAGGACCCCAACAGTGGCCAGCTCTCCGGCGTTTACTACGATTTGCTTCAGAAAATTGGTGAGGGCTTAAGCCTAAAAATCGACTGGGTGGAAGAGGTCGGTTCCGCGAATTATTTCGAGGGATTTCGCACAGGTCGTTACGACGCTGGTTGTTCGGCGATTACGCCCTCGCCGGAGCGGGCATTGGTCAGCGATTTTTCCATTCCTATCGGCTATGCGCCGTTTTATCTTTATGCCCGCGAAGGCGATCATCGTTTCGATGATAATTACCAGAAAGCCAACGCCGATGATGTCACGATAATGACGAGCGACGGCACTTTTGCGGACTCCATCGCGAATGAAGTTTTCCCGAAGGCCAAGACGGTTTCTCTCCCCAATCTTACCAATGGCGCGGATATGCTTGAGGGCGTTGCGGCAGGCAAAGCGGATGTTACTATCATGGATGTGACCCTTGCCTCCGATTTTGCCAAAAACAATCCGGGAAAAATACGGCGCGTTGTTGGCCCGCCTGTGCGGTTTCCTTCTTTGTCGATTGCTTTGCCCCCCGGTGAGGAAAAGTTGCGGCGTATGATTGACATTACGCTGGTTCACTTGATGGATACGGGATTCCTCGACAAGATTCTGTCGGCACACGGGCTGGACGATGAGCGCGTATTGCGTCCCGCCCTCCCTTATCAGAGGCCCAATAGCCGAGAGACAACGGAGGGTGGCCAGCCATGATTCCTCCCTGCGTCATTCCCGCGAAGGCGGGGATCCCCTTTTTCGTTTTTATGGACAATAGCCCTGCCTTTGCGGGCAGGATGGGGTTGGTGGGATGATGGAAACGGCGCGGGTTCAAGACATGGATGCCACCGCAGGCGATGTGAAGACGCGGCCTTTTACGCTTAACTTCGGGCCGCAGCATCCGGCCGCGCACGGCGTGTTGCGCTTGATCCTTGAAATGGACGGCGAGGTGGTGGAGCGGGCCGACCCGCATATCGGGCTTTTGCATCGCGGCACCGAGAAACTGATCGAATATAAAAATTATCTCCAGTCGGTGCCTTACTTCGACCGCCTCGATTACATTTCGCCGATGTGCGAGGAACATGCTTTTGTGTTGGCGGTGGAAAAGCTGTTGGGGATCGCGCCGCCGTTGCGGGCGCAATATATCCGCGTTTTGTTTGCGGAAATCACGCGCCTTCTCAACCACATTCTGAACATCACCACCTTTGCCATCGACATCGGCGCGGTCACGCCGTCGCTGTGGGGGTTCGAGGAACGCGAGCGGTTGATGGAGTTTTACGAGCGCGTCAGCGGCGCGCGCATGCATGCCAATTATTTCCGCCCCGGCGGCGTGCATCAGGATTTGCCCGACGGGCTGGCCGACGATATTTGGGCTTACACCGAGTATTTCCCGAAGTTTCTGGCCGACCTCGAAGAGTTGCTGACCGAAAATCGCATCTTCAAGCAGCGCACTGTGGACATCGGTGTCGCGACCAAGGAGCAGGCTTTGGACTGGGGCTTCTCGGGCGCGATGCTGCGCGCGACGGGCGTGGCGTGGGATTTGCGCAAGGCCCAGCCCTATGACGTGTACGACAAAATGGATTTCGACGTGCCGGTGGGCAAGACGGGTGATTGCTACGCTCGTTATCTTGTTCGTCTGGAGGAAATGCGTCAGGCCGTTCGCATCATGCAGCAATGCCTCAAGGCGATGCCGCAGGGGCCAGTGATGACGGACGATCACAAGGTCGCTCCGCCCAAGCGCGGCGCGATGAAGCGGTCGATGGAAGAATTGATCCATCATTTCAAGCTTTACACCGAAGGTTTTCACGTTCCGGCGGGCGAGACCTATACGGCGGTGGAAGCGCCCAAGGGCGAGTTCGCCGTGTATCTCGTCGCGGACGGCACCAACAAACCCTATCGCTGCAAAATCCGTTCGCCGGGTTTCGCGCATCTGCAGGGGACGGATTTTATGTGCAAACATCATTTGCTGGCCGATGCGGTCGCTATCGTCGGCAGTATGGACATTGTGTTCGGGGAGATTGACCGGTGAGCGCCGCAGGACAAGCCAAAGAAGATTTCACCTTCACGCCCGAAAACCTAAGTCGGGCGAAGACGATCATCGCCAAATATCCCGAAGGACGGCAGCAGAGCGCCGTGCTGCCGCTGCTTGACCTCGCGCAACGCCAGAACGCCAACTGGTTGCCGCGCGCGGCGATGGATTATGTGGCCGCGCTGTTGGACATGCCGCCGATGCGCGTTTACGAAGTCGCCACGTTTTACACCATGTTTAATCTAGCCCCGGTTGGCGCGAACCTCGTGCAGGTGTGCCGCACCACGCCGTGCTGGCTGCGCGGCTCGGACGACATCACGCGGACGTGCTGCCAGAAGTTGGGCGTTGGTTTGGGCGAAACCACGGCGGACGGGAAATTTACGGTCAAGGAGGTGGAGTGCCTCGGCGCGTGCGCCAACGCGCCGATGGTGCAGATCAACGATGATTTTTATGAAGACCTGACTCCGGAAAGCATGGCGAAACTGATCGACGATCTGGCTGAAGGGCGCAAACCCTCCGTCGGCTCGCAGACAGGCCGTCGCGGCAGCTGCGCTCAGGACGGTGCGACGACGTTGAGGGGGAAAACGTCATGATGGGGGCGCGTTTATGGATAAACGCTTTTGGGTCTACATCATGGCTGATGAGCCTTATGGGACGCTCTATGTCGGGGTTACGAGCCATTTGGCTCAACGCGCATGGCAACACCGCACGGGCGCGTTCGAAGGGCACACCAAGAAATACGGCATTAAATGCCTTGTCTATTATGAGGAGTATCCAACAGCCGAGGAAGGATTCGCGCGCGAGAAAAAGCTTAAAAAATGGAAACGCATCTGGAAAATTGATCTCGTCAAAGCTTTCAATCCGACATGGCGCGATCTTTACGATGATCTCAGAAAATAACCAGCCGTCATTCCGGAAAATTTTGCGCCTTCCTGCGGCGTGGGATGGAGCATTGGATAGCGGGGCGCAAAATTTATCCGGAATCCGATTTTTTGGACTGTTGTTCCTGCAGCGCGGGAAACAAATCGGATTCCGGATCAATTTTCTTTCGCCCAAGGGGGCGAAGAGAAAATCGTCCGGAATGACGTGCTGTTGTGTGGGGTGGCGTGATGTTTGGCGATAGAGGCATCATGGTCACCTTTTTTCGGACGGTTGTTCTTGCAACGCGGGAAACAAATCGGATTCCGGATCAATTTTCTTTCGCCCAAGGGGGCGAAGAGAAAATCGTCCGGAATGACGTGCTGTTGTGTGGGGTGGCGTGATGCTTGACGACAAAGATCGCATATTCACCAACTTGTATGGCACCGCGTCGTGGGGGCTGATGGGGGCGCGGACGCGCGGGGTGTGGGACAACACGGCGGCGTTGATCCAAAAGGGACAGCCGTGGGTGGTCGAGGAAACCAAAAACTCCGGTTTGCGCGGGCGCGGCGGCGCGGGCTTTCCCACCGGCATGAAGTGGTCGTTCATGCCCAAGCCTTCGGACAAGCCGCACTACCTCATCGTCAACGCTGACGAATCCGAGCCCGGCACTTGCAAGGATCGCGAGATTCTGCGCTATGATCCGCATCGTTTGCTCGAAGGCATTCTGTTGGCGTGTTTTGCCATCAACGCGCACACTTGTTACATTTATATTCGCGGCGAATTCTATAATGAGGCTTCGAACGTCCAGCGGGCGATTGACGAAGCCTATGCCGCCGGGTTGCTGGGCAAGAATGCCGCCGGGTCGGGTTGGGATTGCGACGTTTATCTGCATCGCGGCGCGGGCGCGTACATCTGCGGCGAAGAAACCGCGCTGATGGAAAGCATCGAAGGCAACAAGGGCCAGCCGCGCAACAAGCCGCCGTTTCCGGCAGGCGCGGGGCTTTATTCCTGCCCCACCACGATCAACAATGTCGAGACCATCGCGGTCGTGCCGGAAATCCTGCGGCGCGGCGCGGCGTGGTTCGCGGGATTGGGGCGGCCTAAAAACAGCGGCACCAAGATTTTCAGCATCTCAGGCCACGTCAATCAGCCGTGCAACGTCGAAGAAGTCATGGGCGTTCCGCTCAAGGAGCTGATCGAAAAGCATGCGGGCGGTGTGCGCGGCGGGTGGGACAATCTGTTGGCCGTCATTCCCGGCGGTTCGTCGGTGCCGCTCTTGCCCAAGGATATTTGCGACACGGTGCTGATGGACTTTGACAGTTTGCGGGCCGTGCAATCGGGGCTCGGCACGGCGGCGGTGATCGTCATGGACAAATCCACCGACATCGTCGAGGCCATCGCGCGGCTCAGCCACTTTTATATGCACGAGAGCTGCGGCCAATGCACGCCGTGCCGCGAAGGCACTGGCTGGATGTACCGCATGATGCAACGCATGGTGAAGGGGCAGGCGAAGGTCGAGGAAATCGACCAACTGCTCGAAGTCACCAAGCAAATCGAAGGCCACACCATCTGCGCCCTCGGCGACGCGGCGGCCTGGCCGGTGCAGGGTCTGATCCGCCACTTTAAGCCGGTGATGATTGAGCGGATTGAACGGTATCGCAGGCAGGCGGGGGTGGGGTGATGGGCGCAGGGTCGGAAGAGAGCGTTGAGCTTGGATTTAGAGGACGGCGTGCATGAAAAACGTTTTTGGGTATACATCGTCACCGACAAACCCTATGGGACGCTTTATATCGGCGTTACCAACGATCTTGCGCGGCGCGTTTATGAACACCGCGAGGGATTGGTTGACGGGTTTACCAAGAAGTATGGGCTTAAGCGATTGGTCTATTATGAGGAATACCCCACGCCTGTCGAGGCGATTGAGCGCGAGAAGAAACTTAAGAAATGGAAACGTGATTGGAAAAAGCAACTCATTGAAAAATTCAATCCGACTTGGCGTGATTTGTACGTCGATTTGCAGCTCTAAGGTTTTCCATAAGGTTTTGTCATTCCGGACGAAAATGATTTTTCTCTCAGAAAATCATTTTCGATCCGGAATCCCGTTTTTCGGGCTGTCGGAATCGCGGCAAGAAAACCAAACGGGATTCCGGATCAATTTTCTTTCGCGCAAGAGGCGCGAAGAGAAAATTTTCCGGAATGACTTCACTTCTTTCGTTTCCGGACTGACGGCACGGGGGGCGCATGCCTAAGCTTATTATTAACGGGCACGAGATCGAGGTTGCTGCGGGTGCGTCGGTTTTGCAGGCTTGCGAGCAAATGGGCATCGAGGTGCCGCATTTCTGCTATCACGACAAACTGAGCGTTCCGGCCAGTTGCCGCATGTGCCTTGTCGAGGTGGAAAAGACGCCGAAGCCGGTGGCGAGTTGCGGGCTTCCTGCGGCTGACGGCATGGTGGTGCATACCGACAGCCCGATGGTCTTGAAGGCGCGGCGCGGCGTGATGGAGTTGTTGCTCATCAACCATCCGCTCGATTGCCCGATCTGCGATCAGGGCGGCGAGTGCGATTTGCAGGATCAGGCCGTCGCCTATGGCAGCGACCACAGCCGCTATGCTGAGGCGAAACGCGCCGTCGCGGACAAGGAACTGGGGCCGATCGTCAAGACGGTGATGACGCGTTGCATTCATTGCACGCGCTGCGTGCGTTTTGCGGACGAGATCGCCGGAACGCCGGAATTGGGCGGCGTGTTTCGCGGCGAGCATCTGGAAATCGGGAATTTCGGCGGCGGGCCGTTGACATCAGAGCTGTCCGGCAATCTGGTCGATGTTTGCCCTGTCGGCGCTTTGACCAGCAAGCCCTACGCTTTTCGCGCGCGTCCGTGGGAATTGCAAAAGACGGAGAGCGTCGATGTGATGGATGCCGTCGGCTGCAACATCCGCATCGACACGCGCGGCAACGAGGTGATGCGGATTTTGCCGCGCCTCAACGACGACATCAACGAGGCGTGGATCAACGACAAAACGCGCCATGCTTGCGACGGCCTGAAGCTTCAGCGCCTTGATCAGCCGTATATGCGCGTGGACGGCAAGTTGCGGCCTGCGAGCTGGCCCGAAGCCTTTGCCGCCATCGCGGCGCGATTGAAGACCGCGTCGGCGGAGCGCGTTGCGGCGTTGGCGGGCGATCTGGTCGATTGCGAGTCGATGTTCGCGCTCAAGCAACTGATGCTTGCGCTTGAAGTGCCGCATCTGGACTGCCGCCAAGACGGCGCGACCTATGACATGACCGCGCGGGCGGGTTACATTTTCAACAGCGGTATTGCGGGGATCGAGCAGGCGGACGCCATCCTGTTGATCGGCACCAATCCGCGCCATGAAGGCACGTTGGTCAACGCGCGTATTCGCAAGCGCTGGCTGCGCGGCGGGTTGCGCGTGGCTTCCATCGGCGCGGCGGCCGATTTGACTTATCCGCATCGGCGCATCGGCGGCTCGCCGTCTGCTATCCGTGATCTGATCAATGGGCGCGACGCGTTCGCCAAGACTCTGCTGGCCGCGAAGAATCCGATGGTTATCGTGGGGGCGGGCGCTTTGGCGCGGCCCGATGGCGCGGCGCTTCAGGCTTTGGCGCGGGAACTGGCCGAGAAATTCAATATGGTGCGGCCCGACTGGAACGGCTTTAACGTGCTGCAACGGGCGGCGTCGCGCGTGGGCGGGCTGGATATCGGCTTTGTGCCACAGGCCTATGGTTTGGGAACGCGCGGCATTCTTGAGGCGGCTTCGTCGGGCAAGATGGAGGTCGTCTATTTGCTCGGCGCGGACGAAATCGACATGGACAGGCTCGGCAACGCTTTCGTGATTTATCAGGGCCATCATGGCGACAAGGGCGCTCATCGCGCCGATGTGATCTTACCGGGCGCGGCTTACACCGAAAAAGACGGCATCTATGTCAACACCGAGGGGCGGCCCCAGTTGGCGAAACAGGCGACGTTCCCGCCCGGCGAAGCGCGTGAGGATTGGAAGATCATCCGCGCTTTGTCGGAAACTGTCGGCAAGACTTTGCCCTATGACACGTTGACGCAGCTTCGCGCCCGATTGATTGAGGCTTGTCCCGTGATCGGCGCGATGGGGCGGTTGACGAAGGCGGAGTGGAAGCCCTTTGGCCACGCGGGGCAGGTGGCGGTGCAACCGTTTGAGCCGGTCATCGCCAATTTCTATATGACCGATCCCATTAGCCGCGTGTCGCCCACGATGGCCAAATGCGTGACGGAGATTCAACGCCGGGATGTGCCGGAGGCGGCGGAGTAGATCATGATGGACATCTGGTTTCAGTTTGCGAAAGATTATCCCGACCTGTCGTTCTTTGTTCAGACGGTCGCGGCGATTGCGGTTATCGTGGGCTGTCTTTTGGGCGCGGTCGCCTATTTGACGCTTGCCGAGCGCAAGGTCATGGCGGCGATGCAAATGCGGCGCGGGCCGAACGTCGTCGGGCCGTTCGGGCTGTTGCAGCCGATGGCGGACGGCCTCAAGCTGATGGCCAAGGAGACGATCATTCCGTCGGGCGCCGATATGGCGTTGTTTCTCGGCGCTCCGGTTCTGACTTTCCTGCTGGCGCTGTCGGCTTGGGCGGTCATTCCGTTTTCCGCCGGACTCGTGTTGTCGGACATCAATGTCGGCGTTTTGTATCTGTTCGCCATTTCGTCGTTGGGCGTCTATGGCATCATCATTTCGGGCTGGGCTTCGAACTCCAAATACTCGTTTCTGGGCGGCTTGCGTTCGGCGGCGCAGATGGTGTCGTACGAAGTTTCGATGGGGCTGGTGATCGTCACGGTGCTGTTGTGCGCGGGTTCGATGAATCTCAGCAAGATCGTGGAATCGCAGGCGGGCGGCGTTTTGAATTGGTACGCGCTGAAGCATGGGTTGCTGTTGTTCCCCATGTTCATCGTGTTTTTCATCTCGGCGCTGGCGGAGACCAACCGGCATCCGTTCGATTTGCCGGAGGGCGAGTCCGAGCTGGTCGGCGGATTCAACACCGAATATTCGTCGATGAGTTTCGCGCTGTTCTTCCTCGGCGAATACGCCAACATGATTTTGATGAGCGCGATCACGTCGATTTTGTTTCTGGGCGGGTGGATGGCTCCATTCGCGGCGCTGGCCTTTATCCCCGGCTTTGTCTGGTTCGCGGCCAAGGTCGCTTTTTGCCTGTTCGTCTTTTTGTGGGTGCGGGCGACGCTGCCGCGCTATCGCTATGACCAGTTGATGCGCATCGGCTGGAAGTGGTTTTTGCCGTTTTCGTTGATCTGGGTCGTGCTGGTGGCAGGGTATCTGATGCTGTCCGGCCAGCTGCCGCACGCCTGAGGGGAAAGAAGATGTTGTCGATCCGCCGCATCAAGCGCCTGTTTTTGTACGAGATCGTGCGCGGCCTCGCGCTGACGTTCATGTATATGTTCCGGCGCAAGGTTACGATCAATTACCCCTATGAGAAGGGGCCGCTTAGTCCGCGTTCAAGGGGCGAACATGCGCTGCGTCGCTATCCCAACGGGGAGGAACGCTGTATCGCATGCAAATTGTGCGAGGCGATTTGTCCGGCGCAGGCCATTACCATTGAATCCGAACCGCGCGAGGACGGCAGCCGCCGTACCACACGCTATGACCTCGACATGACCAAATGCATCTATTGCGGATTGTGCCAAGAAGCTTGTCCGGTGGATGCCATCGTTGAAGGCCCGAATTTCGAGTACGCGACGGAAACGCACGAAGAACTGATCTACAACAAGGAACGACTGCTGGCGAACGGCGATCGTTGGGAGGCCGAAATCGCGGCCAACCTCGATGCAGACGCGCGGTACCGGTAACGTTGATTCAAACCGTGGAGAGTGAGATGACAGTTAAGACTGCCCCAATGGCATTCACAATTTCCTTAGCGGTATTCGTGGCCGTTTTTCTGTGGTTTGCAAACAAAGCAGATCGTCCGATACAACCGTTAGCGCAAGAAACGGTTTTTGAGCGTGTTCTTCGTACGAAGACGCTTCGGTGCGGCTATGTCTCTATTCCGCTCATTTCGCTGAAAGATCCTAAGACGGGCCAATTTTCAGGAGTGAGCTACGATATTGTCAACGCAATGGGACGCTTTTTGGGCCTTAAAATTGAATGGGCCGTCGAGACGAACTTTTCAACAATGCTCGAAGAGCTTTCCTTGGGCCGTGTTGACGCTATTTGCCACGGTGACTTTCCTAAAGAAGCAACGGTGGCAAGGGCAGAGTTTACGGACCCCTTTCACTACCTTGGTTTTGCCGCGTATTCTCGTGCGGATGATATGCGTTTTGACGGCTCTTTAAAATCCCTTAATGAGCCGAATGTTCGCGTTGCTGTCCTTGATGGGGAAGTCTCAAATGTGATTGCGAAGACGCAGCTGCCGCAAGCCCAGCGCGTTTCTGTTCCTCAGAATGCTAGCATCAGTGAGATGATTTTACAGGTTACGACAAAAAAGGCGGATATTGCCATCGTACCGGTGCCTGTCGCGAAGCTTTTTCTCAAGTACAATCCGGACAGTATTCGGTCAGCCTATGGCGAAAAACCCATTCGCGTCTATCCCATCAGTCTTGTCGTTTCGCACGGTGAGACCAATCTACTGAACTTACTAAACAAAGCTGTTCGCGAAGTTACGCTTAATGGTGAGGCTGATGCGGCGCTGCACCGATATTTTTCGCCGGACGATATGTTTTACCCTGTGGCTTCCCCGTACGCGCAACTGAGTGCAGAGCAGTAAATGTTTGTCTTTCAACGGGACTCTATGGCGAAGGAGATACAACAATCCTTCTTCGCGTCTAACCTTTTCAGTCCTCTCCCTCAACGGGAGGGGCTTCGAACGACTTTTTGGGTGATGGTGTGATGCTGGCTTCCCTGATTTTCTATCTTTTCGCCACTGTGCTGGTCGCGTCCGCCGTGATGGTGGTGACGGCGCGGAATCCGGTGCATGCGGTTTTGTTCCTCATCCTCTGCTTTTTCAACGCGTCGGGGCTGTTCGTGCTGATGGGGGCGGAGTTTCTCGCCTTTATCCTGATGATCGTTTATGTGGGCGCGGTCGCGGTTCTGTTCCTGTTCGTCGTGATGCTGTTGAACATCGATTTTAAGTCGATGCGTCAGGGGTTGCGCAGGCAGCTTCCTCTCGGTCTGGGAGTGGGCGCGTTGCTGTTGGTTGAACTGGCTGTGATGGCGCTGCACTGGTCGTCGGATTCACAGGCTTTTTCGGCGTTGTCGACCGTTGAAATGGTCAATCAGGCTACGAATGTTGACAGCACTCGCGCCTTGGGCCGCTTGCTTTACACCGATTATTTTTATCCGTTTCAGGTTGCGGGCTTGATCCTGCTGGTAGCCATGATCGGCGCGATTGTCCTGACGCTGCGCGACCGCAAGCGGGTCAAGCGGCAGAACGCGGCCGAGCAAATGGATCGCAGGCCGGAGGATGTTGTGGAAATTCGTAAGGTCAAAAGCGGGGAGGGCGCGCTATGAACGCGGCATGGAGCGTTATCGGATTGTCGCATTATCTGGTTTTGTCGGCGATCCTGTTCACCATCGGGGTGTTGGGCATCTTTATCAATCGCAGGAATGTGATCGTCATTCTGATGTCGATTGAGCTGATGCTGTTGGCGGTGAACATCAACTTTGTCGCGTTCTCGACGCATCTGCACAATCTGGTGGGGCAGGTGTTCGCCATGTTTGTCCTGACCGTCGCTGCGGCCGAAGCCTCGATCGGCCTTGCCATTCTGGTCGTCTGTTTCCGCAATCGCGGTTCCATCGCGGTTGAAGACATCAATCTTATGAAGGGCTGACGCTGATGTTGCTTGATCTCGCCGCCGTATTTCTTCCCCTGCTGGGCGCTCTGGTCGTCGGCCTGTTCGGTCGTTCGCTTGGCGACCGCGCTTCGCAGCTTGTGACCTGTGCGGGCGTGTTGGCCGCCGCCGTCGCGTCCGTGTTGATTTTCCACGACGTGGCTTTGTCGGGGGGCGATACGCATGCGTGGGTGTTGGCGAACTGGATCACTTCGGGCGATTTCAAGGTCAACTGGGGGCTTAAGATCGACACGCTCACGGCCGTGATGTTGGTGGTGGTGAACGGGGTGTCGGCGATGGTGCATATCTATTCCATCGGCTACATGAGCCACGACAAAGGCGTTCCGCGCTTTATGGCCTATCTGAGCCTGTTCACCTTTTTCATGCTGATGCTGGTGACGAGCGACAATCTGTTGCAGATGTTTTTCGGGTGGGAGGGCGTGGGGCTGTCGTCTTATCTGCTCATCAACTTCTGGTACGAGAAGGCTTCGGCCAACAGCGCTTCGATCAAGGCGTTTCTGGTCAACCGCGTCGGCGACTTTGGGTTCATGCTCGGCATCTTTGGCTGCTATCTGGCGTTCGGGTCGGTGCAGTTCGACGTGATGTTCCAAAAAGCGCCGGATCTTATGCAGTCGTCCTTTTCGTTCCTCGGCGCGTCGGTGCCGACGTTGACGACGCTTTGCCTGCTGTTGTTCGTGGGCGCGATGGGCAAGTCGGCGCAGTTGGGTTTGCACACATGGCTGCCCGACGCGATGGAAGGCCCGACTCCGGTTTCCGCCTTGATCCATGCCGCCACGATGGTGACGGCGGGTGTGTTCATGGTGGCGCGGTTGTCGCCGGTGTTTGAATTCGCGCCGGATGCCTTGGCGGTCGTGGCGGTGGTGGGGGCGTTGACGGCGATTGTCGCGGCCAGCATCGGCCTCACGCAATTCGACATCAAGCGCGTGATTGCTTATTCGACCATGAGCCAGCTGGGCTATATGTTTTTCGCGCTCGGCATGTCGGCTTATCCGGCGGCGGTGTTTCATCTCATGACGCATGCGTTCTTTAAGTCGCTGCTGTTTCTCGGCGCGGGGTCCGTCATTCACGCTCTGTCGGGCGAGCAGGACATGCGCAAGATGGGCGGGATATGGAGGAAGATTCCCTTCACCTATGCCTATATGTGGATCGGTTCGCTGGCTTTGGCGGGCATTGGCATTCCGGGCGTGATGGGGATGGCGGGGTTCTATTCCAAGGACATCATTTTGGAATCCGCTTTCGCCGCAGGCATGACGCATCATCAGGCGTTCGGCGTGACGGCCTATGTGCTGGGCCTTATCGCGGCGTTTATGACGGCGTTTTATTCGTGGCGGTTGCTGTTGCTGACCTTCCACGGCACATTCCGGGGCGATCATCACACGCTTGAACACGCGCACGAAGCGCCGTGGAGCATGCTCGGGCCGCTTGTGCCGTTGGCGCTGGGGGCGATCTTGGCGGGCAAGTTCGGCTATGATTTGTTCGTGGGCGAGGCTATGGCGGAGTTCTGGCGCGACTCGATCCTGACGCTCAGCTATTTTCCGCCGCGCGAAACCCATTTGGGGGTCGGCACCACGATCCAATTTGCGCATCATGTGTCGGATTGGGTGGGGCTGTTGCCTCTGGTCGTGGCCTTGGCGGGCATTTTCATGGCGTATGTCTTTTACGTCTGGGCGCCAAGCTTGCCGGGAAAATGCGCGCGCGGCTTGGGGGCGCTCTATCGCCTTGTGTTCAACAAATACTATTTTGATGAACTCTATAACGCCGTGTTCGTGCGGACGGCGCAGCGGGTGGGGAAGGCGCTGTGGACGACCGGCGATGACGCGATCATCGACGGCTATGGCCCCAACGGTGTCGCCGCTCTGGCGGTGCGGTTGAGCCAACGGGCGAGCGCCCTTGAGACCGGTTATGTCTATCACTACGCCTTTGCGATGGTGATCGGGCTAGCCGGATTTGTCACATGGTTTTGGTTTTGGGCCTAGGAACGGGAGGCGATGATGTCGAACAAAATTGCATGGGTTGCTTTGTTGGTTGCTGCGGTTGCGCTGGCCATCGTCCTGCTGCGCCCCAGCCCCGCGACGGGCGTGCCGGAGGCGAAAAAGGAAACCGCGTTTGAGCGGGTGATGCGGACGCGGACGATCAGGTGCGCGTATGCAATGTGGCCGCCTTACGCTATGAGCGACCCGAATACGGGAGCGAAGAGCGGCATCAATCATGAGATTATGGAGGCCATCGGCAAGGTCGCTAATCTGAAAATCGAATGGCTGGAAGAGGTTGGGTTTGGCTCTTTTCCCGAACAGTTGCGCAACGGAAAGGAAGACGTTCTTTGCAGCGGCGCATGGATGGGCGCTCCGCGCGGGCAACGTGTGGAGTATACCTCCCCGATAGAATATAGCGTTCTTTATGCCTATGTGCGCGAGGACGACTCGCGTTTCGACAGCAAACTCGAAGCGCTTAACGATGAATCGGCAACCATAGCCGTCATAGACGGGGGCACGACGAAGACAGCGGCAGATGCGGTTTTCCCCAGGGCCAAACAGTATGCTTTACCGGGAGAGGTAGATACGTCGCAGGCTGTTTTGGCTGTGGCGAAGGGCAAGAGTGATGCCGTTATTGTGGATGATTTTCTCATTAGCGACTACAACGCGCGCAATCCGTCAAATAAGCTGAGGCGCGTGGCTGGGGCTCCGCCGCTGCGCACTTTCGGAGTTGCCTATGCCGTGGCTAAGGGGGAGTGGGAGTTGCGCGATTTGTTGAGCGTTGCTCTCTCGGAGTTGCAGCTGAACGGCACGGTTGAGCGGATCATTAAGAAGTATGAGACGACACCCGGCTCGATTTTGCGTGTTGCCAAGCCTTATGCCGATCCTGTTCACGGAGGAAACCCATGAAGAACAAGCTTTCTGTTGTAGCGGTTGTTCTGGCGCTCGTAGCGCTGGTCGTGCCGTTGTTGCATTCGCCCGACAAGGGCGGGGAGCCAGCGGCGAAGAAAGAAACCGCGTTCGAACGGGTGATGCGGACGCGGACGATACGGTGCGGTTATGCGGTGTGGGATCCGCTTTTGTACAAAGACCTTAAGACGGGCGAGATGCTTGGCATCGCGCATGATGTGTTTGAAGAAGTCGGGAAAAAGCTGGACCTTAAGATTGATTGGGCCGAAGAGGCGAGCTGGGGAACCATCGTTGAGGGGTTGGCGACCAATCGCTATGACGCGATTTGCGTGACGCTCGGCTCTGTTCCGTCACGGGCCAAGGTCATTAACTTCACGGTGCCGTTGACCTATACAATGGCCTATATGATCGTCCGACAGGATGAAAAACGCTTTGACCACAACATGGACTTGAACAAGAGTGGTTATACCATCGCCGTGTTGGATGGTGACATTTCGTCTTTGGTCGTGCCAAAGAAATACGCGCAGGCGCACATATCTTCATTGTCGCAGAGCAGCGAGTATTCTTTGTTGCTGCAGGAGGTTGAAACCGGCAAGGCGGATGCCACGGTCGTGGAGATGGCCGCTTTTGACAAGTATCAGAAAACCAATCCCGGCAAACTGCGCGTTTTGAATCCCGCCGAACCGGTCGTCATTGCTCCATTGGTTTTTGGCGTGCCGCAGGGCGATGTCGCCTTTAAGGCCATGGTGGATGCCGCTGTAAACGATCTGTTGATCGACGGGACGATTGACACGATCGTCAATGCCTATGCGCCGGGCATTTTCTCGCGACCTGCCACAACGTATGTCTTGCCGAATTGAGGATGTGATGAAAAACAAACTGCCGCAACTCGCCGTTTTGTTGGCCGTCTTGGCTTTGGTCGTGCCGTTTCTGCACCCGTCGGGGCAGAGTGCTGAGCCAGCGGCGAAGAAAGAGACGGCGTTTGAACGGGTGATGCGGACGCGGACGTTGCGGTGCGCTTATATGCTGTGGCCGCCCCATCTTATGGCGGATCCAAATACTAAGGCTTTAAGCGGCAAAGATTTTGAGATTATGGAGGCCATTGGCAAAACGGCGAACCTGAAAATCGAATGGGCGGAAGAGGTTGGGTTGGGCGCTTTTCCCGAACAGCTTCATAGCGGTAAGGAAGATGTCTTTTGCGTGACGGTTTGGCAGAGTTCTATGCGCGCCGCTCGTGTCGATCTTACGCAAGCCGTCGACTATAGCCCGCCCTATGCCTTTGTTCGTGACGGCGACACGCGTTTTGATAACAATCTTGAATTACTCAACAGTGAGCAGGCGACTATTGTCGTCGTCGATGGCAGCACACATAAGTCGGTCGCTGACAGCTCATTCCCGAAGGCGAAGCAGTATACTTTGCCGGGCGATTCCGATGCTTCGCAGGTGCTGATGTCTTTGGCTATGGGCAAGGGCGATGTCGTGTTTGCGGACGAGTTTCTTGTTTATGAGTACAACAAACATAATCCTGACGCGAAGTTGCGCCGCGTAGCGGGAGTGCCGCCCGTGCGCATTTATGGTGAGGCGTTCGCTGTGGCCAAAGGCGAGTGGGAGCTGCGCGATTTGTTGAATGTTGCGCTCGGTGAGTTGCAGGGCAACGGCACTATTGATTGCATTATCAGCAAATATGAGGTGGTTCCCGGCGCGATGCTGCGTGTTGCCAAGCCTTATGCCGATCCTGCTCGCGGAGAAAATCCATGAAAAACAAGCTGTCTGTTGTTGCGGTCGTGGTCGCGCTCGTGGCGCTGGTCGTGCCGCTGTTGCATTCGCCTGACAAGGGCGGGGAGCCAGCGGCGAAGAAGGAAACCGCGTTTGAGCGCGTGATGCGGACGCGGACGATCAGGTGCGCTTATGCGTTGTGGCCGCCGTTTGCTATGAGCGATCCGAACACGGGGGCGAAGAGCGGGATCAATCACGAGGTTATGGAGGCCATCGGCAAGGTTGCTAATTTGAAGATCGAATGGCTGGAGGAGGTTGGGTTTGGCTCTTTTCCTGATCAGCTGCGATCGGGGAAAGAGGATGTCTTTTGCACGGGCGCGTGGATGAGTGTGCCGCGTGCGCAACGTATCGAGTACACCGCCCCTATCGAGTACGGTGTTCTGTATGCCTATGTGCGCGAGAACGACGCGCGTTTTGACGGCAAGCTTGAGACGCTTAATGATGAAAACGTCACGATGGCGGTTATCGACGGGAACACCAGCGATGCCGTGACGGAAGCAGAGTTTCCGAAGGCGAAGCGGTATGCCGTGCCTTCTGCTGCGGATGCGGCTCAGCTTCTATTGACTGTGGCGACGGGGAAGGGCGACGCTGTTATCGTGGATGATTTCCAAATCAGCGATTACAACGCGCACAATCCGTCGAATAAGCTGCGACGTGTGGCTGGCACACCTCCTTTGCGGACCTTTGGTACGGCCTATGCTGTTGCCAAAGGGGAATGGGAGTTGCGTGATCTGATCAATGTGGCTCTTTCCGAACTGCAGCTGAACGGGACGGTTGAGCGGATCATTAAGAAGTATGAGACAACGCCTGGCTCGGTCGTGCGCGTTGTTAAGCCTTATGCCGATCCTGCTCGCGGAGAAAATCCATGAAGAACAAGCTTTCCGTTGTTGCGGTTGTGGTCGCGCTTGTGGCGTTGGGCATGCCGTTCCTGCATTCATCGGACAAAGGCGGCGGGCCGGTGGCGAAGAAAGAGACGGCGTTTGAGCGGGTGATGCGGACGCGGACGATCAGGTGCGCGTACGCGATGTGGCCGCCGTTTGCGATGAGCGATCCGAATACGGGGGCGAAGAGCGGGATCAATCATGAGGTTATGGAGGCCATCGGCAAGGTTGCCAATTTGAAGATCGAATGGCTGGAGGAGGTTGGGTTCGGCTCTTTTCCCGAACAGTTGCGCACGGGGAAGGAAGACGTATTCTGCAGCGGCGCGTGGATGAGTGTGCCGCGTGGGCAGCGTGTGGAATACACGGCTCCCATCGAATATAGCGTTCTTTACGCCTATGTGCGCGAAGGCGATGCTAGGTTTGACGGCAAGCCTGAATCTCTTAACGATGAACATTACACTATGGCCTTGGTCGACGGCAGCACTAACAAGGCTGTGACGGATGCGGTTTTCTCCAAGGTGAAGCAATATGCTTTGCCGGGTAATTCCGACGATTCTCAGGCAATGTTGGCGGTGGCTATGGGCAAGAGCGATGCTGTCGTCTTTGATGATTTTCTCATAGGCGACTTTAACGCGCACAATCCGAGCGCCAAGTTGAGGCGCGTGGCCGGAATGGCTCCGTTGCGCACGTTTGGGGCTGCCTACGGCGTGGCCAAGGGCGAGTGGGAGTTGCGGGATTTGTTGAATGTGGCGCTCTCTGAATTGCAGCTGAATGGCACGGTTGAGCGGATCATTAAGAAGTATGAGACGACACCCGGCTCGGTCGTGCGCGTTGCCAAACCTTATGCCAGCGGGCCTGTGAACTGACTCAATCTTAGGAGTGTTGCTCTTTGCAAAGGTCTTTGGAAAAGCTTTGTTGGAGTCCCTCCCCCCTTGGGGGGAGGTTAGGCGGGGGGTGGGTTCCGTTTGCGTTGTTGCAGCGTTGTTTGCGGCGCGAGCGACCCCCCACCCAACCCTCCCCCCAAGGGGGGAGGGCTTTTGATGGCGCTTTCTTGAGGATGGCGTTTGTCGGGTTGTTCTTCTCTCCGTTCGCGGGACGTGGTCATGTCGAGTAGTTTTCCTTTGTTGTCGGTTGTCACGTTCCTGCCGCTTGTGGGGGTGTTGATCCTGTTGTTCTTGCGCGGCGGGGATGAGGCGGCGTGGGCGCGGCGGATCGCGTTGACGACGTCGTTGGTCACCTTTGTTGTGTCGCTCGGCATCCTGTGCGTGTTTGATCCTGCCGTGGCGGGCTTTCAGTTGATGGAGCGCTTTGCGTGGATTCCGTCGTTCCACATTGAATACATCAAGGGCGTGGACGGGATTTCGGTTTGGTTCGTGCTGTTGGCTACGTTTCTCACGCCCATTTGCATTTTGTCCGGTTCTGTTGTCACCAAGCGCGTCAAGGAATTCATGATCGCGTTTCTGGTTTTGGAAACCATGATGGTGGGGATGTTTACGGCGCTGGATATGGTGCTGTTCTATCTGTTCTTCGAAGGCGTTCTGATTCCGATGTTCCTGATCGTCGGCGTGTGGGGCGGGGCGGGGCGGATTTACGCCGCGTATAAATTCTTTCTCTATACGTTCCTCGGCTCCGTTCTGATGCTGGTCGCCATCTTCGCGATGGTGATCCATGCGGGCACCACCGACATGACGGCGATGATGGGCGGCGTGTTCCCCGACAAGATGGCGATGTGGCTGTGGCTCGCGTTCTTTGCGTCGTTCGCGGTCAAGATGCCGATGTGGCCGTTCCATACTTGGTTGCCCTATGCCCACGTCGAAGCGCCGACGGCGGGGTCGGTGATCCTTGCGGGCGTGCTGCTGAAGATGGGCGGCTATGGCATGATCCGTATCGCTATCCAGATGCTGCCGGATGCCAGCGCGTTCTTTGCGCCGATGGTGTTCGCGCTCAGCGTGATCGCGATTATCTACACGTCGCTGGTGGCGTTGGCGCAGACGGATATGAAGCGGCTGATCGCCTATTCCTCGGTCGCGCATATGGGCTATGTCACGCTCGGCATTTTCTCCGGCAACACGCAGGGGATGGAGGGCGCGGTGCTGGTGATGATTTCGCACGGCTTTGTCGCCTCGGCGCTCTTCCTCTGCATCGGCGTGGTGTATGACCGCATGCATTCGCGCGAGATCGCGCGTTATGGCGGCATGGCGACCAACATGCCGCATTATGCCCTTGTGTTCATGGTGTTCATGCTGGCCTCTGTCGGCTTGCCCGGCACCAGCGGCTTTGTCGGCGAGTTTTTGTCGATGCAGGGCGTTTTTCTGGTCAGCAGTTGGACGGCTTTCCTCGCGGCGACCGGAGTCGTGCTGGGCGCGGCCTATATGCTGTGGCTTTACCGGCGCATTTTCTATGGGCCGCTGGACAAGGACGACGTGCGGGCGATGCCGGATTTGAACGCGCGTGAATACGCGATGTTCGTGCCGTTGATCCTTATGGTGCTGTGGCTGGGGATTCATCCGGCTACGTTCCGCGATGTGTTCGCGTCGAGCGTTCATAAGATTACGTCCGATTATCAGGCGCAGACAACGCGCGGGGGAGAAGCGCCATGAATGTCGAAAACATCTACGCTACGTTCCCTGAGCTGTTTCTGGCTTCTTGCGCCCTGATGCTGCTTTTGTTCGGCGTGAAGCGGGGGAATGACGCGACGTTGTTCACGGGGCTGATCGCCGTGGTGGTTTGTTTGGCGGCGGGCGTTTTGCTGATCAAGCTGCCGTCTTTCGTCGAGCCGGGGCAGGCGCAGCTTGGGGTGAGCGCGCTTTGCCATGGGTGCAAGGCTTTTGGCGGCATGTTCATCAACGATGCGTTCGCGCAGTTCGTTAAGGTGCTACTCCTGCTCGCGTCGGCGATCGCGATTATGTTGTCGTGGGGTTATATGGAGCGGCATGGTCTGGAGCGGCCCGAATATCCGGCGCTGATCCTGTTCGCGACGCTGGGCATGATGCTGATGGTGTCGGCCAACGATCTGCTGGCCTTGTATATGGGATTGGAGTTGCAGTCGTTGGCGCTTTATGTGCTGGCATCGTTCCGGCGCGATCATGTGCGATCCAGCGAGGCGGGCTTGAAGTATTTTGTTCTCGGTTCGCTGTCGTCGGGCATGTTGCTGTACGGTATTTCCCTGCTTTATGGCTACACCGGTTCTACGGGTTTCGAAGCCTTGGCGCATGTTTTGGCGGGTGAACCGCCCATCGGCGTTGTGCTTGGGCTGGTGTTCGTTTGCGCCGCGATGGCGTTCAAGGTTTCGGCGGTGCCGTTTCATATGTGGACACCCGATGTCTATGAAGGCGCACCGACTCCGGTGACGGCGTTCTTTGCCGCCGGGCCGAAACTGGCGGCGTTGGCGTTGTTTGTGCGGGTTCTGCTGCAACCGCTGGCGGGGCTTGAGCATCAGTGGGTGCAGGTGGTGGTGTTCATGGCGGTGGCCTCGATGCTGTTGGGCAGCTTTGCCGGGTTGGCGCAAAGCAACATCAAGCGGCTGATGGCTTACAGCTCGATTGCCAATGTCGGCTACGCTTTGGTCGGCATGGCGGTCGCGAACGAGGCGGGGGTGCAGGCGTTGTTGGTTTATCTCAGCATTTATCTGGTCAATACGCTGGGCGTGTTCGGTGTGATCCTTTGTCTGCGCCGCGAGGGGGTGATGGCGGAGAAGATTGCCGATCTCGCCGGATTGTCCAAATCGCATCCGTTGCTGGCGGTGGCGATGGGGATTTTTATGTTTTCGCTGGCAGGCGTGCCGCCTTTGGCAGGGTTCTTTGGCAAATACTTCGTCTTTCTGGCGGCGGTGCAGGCTGGCATGCTGCCGCTCGCGATCATTGGGGTGCTGACCAGTTGCGTGGCGGCGTATTACTATCTGCGGATCATCAAGGTGATGTATTTCGACGATGCGACCGAGGCGGCGGTTGATCCGGTGCCGGAGTTTTCGCTGCGGATCGTCACGGGCGGGGCGGCGCTGCTTATGCTGCTGTTCGTGTTCATGCCGACTCCGGTGATCGACAGCGCGTTGGCGGCGGCGCATAGCCTGATGCCGCAAGGATGATCCCGGCGTTCTTTCGTCTGCGCCAAGTCGCGGTCACCGCGTCGACGAACGAGGATGCGAAGCAGGCGGCCATCGACGGCGAGGCTGAGGGCTTGGTCGTTCAGGCGCTACGCCAGACGGCGGGGCGCGGGCGACAGGGACGCGTTTGGGAATCGCCGGAAGGCAATCTTTATATGTCGGTTTTGCTGCGTCCCGCTTGCGGGCCGCAAGCGGCGGGGCATTACAGCTTTGTCGCGGCGTTGGCGGTCTTTGACACGGTGCGGGCTTTTTTGCCGCAGGCGGAGGTGCTGCTGAAATGGCCGAACGATGTTCTGGTCAACGGCAAGAAGATCAGCGGCCTGTTGCTGGAAGCTGCGCCGGTCGAGAATGGACGTATGGACTGGCTGGTGTTGGGGATCGGGGTGAATGTCCTTCACCATCCGGAAAACGCGCTGTATCCGACAACATCGCTGGCGGCGGAACAGGGCCGCCCGCGTTCCTCCCCCCTTGAGGGGGAGGCTAGGTGGGGGGTGGGTTCCGTTGGCGATGTGGTGGCAAGTTCGGCACCTGCGGGACGTGACCTCCCACCCAACCCTCCCCCTCAAGGGGGGAGGGCTTTGAGCGCGGTTTTGGAGGAGCTGCTTTGCGCCCTGGATCGTTGGCGGCGGGTGTTGGAGGCGGAGGGCTTTGCGCCGGTTCGTGCGGCGTGGTTGGCGCGGGCGCGGACGGGGGCGTTAACCATACGTTTGCCGCAGGAATCCTTCGATGGGACGTTTGTCGGTCTTGACGGAAACGGCTGTTTGATCGTTCGGTTGGCGAACGGAGCGGAAAGGACTATAGCTGCGGGCGATGTTTTCTTTCCTCCAAGGGATTAACGATGCTGCTGGTGATTGATGCCGGAAACACCAACACGGTCTTCGCGCTGTTCGATGGAGCGCGTCTAACGGGTGTGTGGCGCATGTTGACGGGGGCGCAGCGCACGGCGGACGAGTATGCGGTCTTTCTAAAGAGCCTGATGCGCGAAGCGGGGCTGGAGCCGCGCCACGTCGCCGAGGCCATTTTGGGCAGCGTGGTGCCGGATGCCAATTTTTATCTGTTGAAACTTTGCCGCGAGCATTTCGGTTGCGAGGCTTTGGTGGTAGGCTCGGCGGGTGTGAAGGTCGGCGTGCGGGTTAAACTGGATCGGCCGGAGGAAGTCGGTGCGGATCGTTTGATCAACGCTGTGGCCGGAGCGGCGGCGTATAAACCGCCGTTGCTGATCGTCGATTTCGGCACCGCGACGACCTTCGATGTGGTCGATGGCCACGGCGATTATTGCGGCGGCGCGATTGCGCCGGGGATCAATTTGTCGCTTCAGGCGTTGCATATGGCGGCGGCCAAACTGCCGCGCGTGGCTGTGGCGCGACCGAAGAAGGTGATCGGCACCGGCACGGTTGGCGCGATACAGTCCGGGATATTCTGGGGCTATGTCGGGCTGATCGAAAGTCTGATCGCGCGGATGCAAGAGGAACTCGGTCAGACCGTGACGGTGATCGCTACGGGCGGTCTTGCGCCGTTGTTTAAGGACGCTGTGCCCGCGCTTCAGCATATTGAACCCGACCTCACTTTGCGTGGGCTTTATCTTATCCATGAACTTAACCGAAAGACCTAAACACTTATGACATTACGCAACAACGATTCCCACCGCCCGCCGGATGACGCTCTGTGGCTCTTGCCTCTGGGCGGTTCCGGCGAAATCGGCATGAATATGAATTTGTACGGAACGGCGGGCAAATGGCTGATGGTCGATTGCGGCATCACCTTTCCCGACGAGACGACACCCGGCATCGAAGTCATCATGCCGGACATTTCCTTTATCGCCGACCGGCGCGACGATCTGGTGGGCTTGTTTGTCACGCATGGGCATGAAGATCATCTGGGCGCGATTGTCCATTTGTGGCCGCATTTGCAGTGTCCCGTCTATGCCACCAAATTCACGGCGGACATGATCCGGGGCAAGCTGGCGCAGGCGGGGATGAAGGGGCAGGTGCGGATCATCGAATTGCCGATGCGCGGTTCGTTCGAGATCGGGCCGTTTAAGGCCGAGCTGATCCACGTCACGCACTCCATTCCCGAAGCTCATATGGTGGCGATCACCACCAAGCACGGGACGGTCTTGCATACCGGCGATTGGAAATTCGATCCGAATCCGATTGTGGGCGAGGTGAGCGACACCGCGCGGTTGCAGCGGTTGGGGCATGAAAACGTTTTGGCCATCGTCGGCGATTCCACCAATGCCATGGTGCCGGGGCATTCAGGCTCGGAGATCGACGTTCAGAATTGTTTCAAGAAGCTGTTCGGGAGCTACCGTAACCGTATCGCCGTGACGTGCTTTGCCAGCAACATCGCGCGCTTGAAGTCCATCGCCGCCGCCGCGCACGCCAACGGGCGTTATGTCGCGTTGGTGGGGCGCTCGTTGTGGCGCAACGCCGAGATCGCGGAGGAATGCGGCTATTTGCCGGAGTTCAACCAGTTTCTCAGCGAACACGAAGCGATGCAGGCGCCGCGCGACAAAACGGTGCTGGTTTGCACGGGCTGTCAGGGCGAAGTCCGCGCGGCTTTGTCGCGCATTGCGGCGTTCGATCATCCTGAGGTGGAGTTCCAGAAGGGCGACGTGGTCATCTTTTCGTCGTTCGATATTCCGGGGAATGAAAAGTCGATCGCGCGCGTTCAGAATTTGCTGATCCGTCAGGGCGTGGAGATTTTGACGCGCCACAACGCGCCGGTGCATGTCTCCGGCCATCCGGCGCAGGAGGATATGACCCAGTTGTATCAGTGGGTGCGCCCGCGCCTTTCGGTGCCGGTGCATGGCGAATTGCGCCATCAGACCGAGCATGCCCACCTTGCCAAGGATTGCGATGTTCCCGCCTCGATCATTCCTTCCAACGGCCAGATCGTTCGTTTGGGGCCGGGGGAGCCCGGCGTGGTGGCGGAGGTGCATTGCGGACGGCTGGGGTTGGACGGCAAGGTGTTGCGCACGCTCGACCGCGAGGCGGTCAAGCATCGCCGCAAGCTGAGCCACAGCGGCGCGGTCGTCATCACCGTGGTTCTCGACAAGCGCGGGCTTCCGGCGGACGATCCGCAAATCACGTTGCTGGGGCTTGAGGACGATCACTTTATCGAGGAACTGCGCGACGATTTGATCGACAATGTTCTCGACGCGGTCGAGAAGATGTCCAAGGCTACGCTGGCCGACAATGCCGCCGTCAAAAACAACATTTCACAAGCCGCGCGACGATTCCTGAACGACTCGCACGGGAAGAAGCCGGTGTTGGAAGTGCATTTGATCCGGGTGTGAGGGCGGCGCGGGGCTGGCATCTATGGGACACGACCCCCCACCCAACCCTCCCCCCAAGGGGGGAGGGCTTTTTTGCGGTGTGGGCGGGAGGTTGGGGGAGGACAGACGGTGTTCCTCCCCCCTTGAGGGGGAGGTTAGGTGGGGGGTGAGTTCCGCTTGGTCGGGAGTCGCAAGACTGGCGCTGACGGGATAGGACCCCCCACCCAACCCTCCCCCTCAAGGGGGGAGGGCTTTTTTGCGGTGTGGGCGGGGGAGGGGGTTGCTGTGTCGTGGTATTGCGATATTGCTCCGGGGCATCCGGTTCATGATTCTTATCATGCGATGGAGTACGGGTTTCCTGTCACCGACGAACGCGTGTTGTTCGAGCGTTTGGCTCTGGAGATCATGCAGGCGGGGTTGAGTTGGGAGATTGTTCTGAAAAAGCGCACGGCGCTGAATCGCGCGTTTGATGGTTTCGCTGTCGACAAAGTGGCGGCCTATGGCGCGGCCGAGGTTGCGCGGTTGTTGGCGGATGCGGGGATCGTGCGCAACCGGCTGAAGATCGCGGCGATCATCCATAACGCGGGCGTTTTGCTGGAACTGCGCCGGACGCATGAAGGCTTCGCCGGTTGGCTGGCGGCGCACCATCCGCGTCCCAAGGCCGATTGGGTTAAGCTGTTTCGTCAAACTTTCAAATTCACGGGCGGCGAGATTGTCGGCGAGTTCCTGATGAGCATCGGCCTCTTGCCCGGTGCGCATCGCGAGGATTGTCCGGTTTATGCCGCGATCATTGCGGCCCGTTACGACTTTCCGCCCTCCAAGCTTTCCAGCAAGAAGCGGTCGTAGTTGTAGATGTCGTGGCGGAAGTTGATGGCGCCGTCTTCGTCTTCGAAGACAGTCCAATACACGACACGCAGCGGCAGGGGCTCGGCGATGCGGAGCCAGCGGGTGTTGGTTTTGTCGACTTCGGCTTGGATGCGTTCGGGTGTCCAGTCGCCGTCGTTGCTGGCGAGGACGATTTTCGCGAACTGGACGGGATCTTCGAGACGGATGCAGCCGGAGCTGTAATAGCGCTCCGGTTTTTCGAACAGCTCTTGGTGCGGCGTGCCGTGCATATAGACGGCGAAGTCGTTGTCGAAGTCGAATTTCAAGCGACCGAGGCTGTTCAGATCGCCGGGCGCTTGGCGGAGGCGGAAGTTGAAGGCGCTGGCTTTGATTTTGTTCCAGTCGATGTTTGCGCCGTGCGGATCGTCGGCGCTGCCGTTGATGACGAAGCCCAGCTTTTCGAGATAGTGCGGGTCTTTGCGCAGTTTGGGCAGAATGTCTTTTTGCGCGATCTTGGTCGGCACATGCCACGACGGATTGAAAATCACGCTGCGAATCTGGCTCTGGATGAACGGCGTTTTGCGATCCGGGCGACCGACCACCACGACGCTGTGATAGGCGCTTTTGCCGTCTTCGACGACATTGAGCATGGCATCGGCGATGTTGACCTCGGCGTAGCGCGTGGGCGTGCTGTCCGGCATGTGCCGCCAGCGTTCCATGTTGGCGACGATCTGGTCGATGCGCTTTTGCGGCGGCGTGTTGAGCGCGGCGAGCGTTTTCGCGCCCGCCTGACCGTCGGGTTGGAGTCCGTTGCGCGTTTGATAGGTGGCCAGCGTCTCTTGCAGCGTTTCGGTGAAGAGTTCGTTTTCGGCTTCGGTGGGCGCTTGCGCCGGGAGATAGCCTTCGGCGACCAGTCGCGCGCGCAACTGGCTGACGCGCGGGCCTTGATCGCCGCGCACGAGTTTGGGGCCTGCGGCGATGGTTGGCCATGCGCCCTTGGCGGCCATGGCGCGGTAGGTCTTGAGCGTGTGGGTCAGGTTCAGATAGGCGGGAGCCGTGGGGGCGAGGCTGGCGATGAAGTCGTTGACGCGGCGTTCGTCTACCGCTTTGGCCAAACCTTCGGCTACCGGAGCCGGTTCGCGCCGGAACGTCCAGCCGGGGTAAAGCTGGGCCAACTCGACCTTGTCGCCGCGCAGATCGTGGCCGAGGCGGAGGAGCGATTCGGTGACCAGAAGCTCAAGCCGAACCGTGTCGGCTTCGTCGCCGCTCGCGATCAGGCGGTTGATCAGTTCGGTGGGATAGGCTTTTTGCGACAGGCCGTGATAGTCGGCAAAGGCGGCGACGGAGGTCAAAAAGGTCTTGAGCGCCTCGCGGTTGCCTTCAGCGTGGGTTTCCCATGCCGGGCGATACTGCCGCGCTTTGTAAAACGTTTTCAGTTCTTCGAGATCGAATTCGTGCCCATCGAGCGTAAAGGAGGGGCGTTCGAGGATCTGCTGCAACGCGCCGTCTGAGGCTGTCGTTTCCGATGCTTCCGGGGCGGTCGATTCGGCATGCGCGGGGGCGGGCGCGGCGGCGAGGAGGGCCAAAAGCGCGGCGGCGATCAGGAAAGGCCTTCGCGGCAGGGTTGTCGGCGCGGCCTCGCGCAGGGCGAAATGGGGGGTGCACATGGGGCTTGATCGCTCTCCGTTCGCGCTGCATGTTGGCGGCTGGTATAGATATAGAGGGGACGAAGTCCTCTGTCAGCAGGGAAGTGTCGGTTTTGACGTATGCCGCAACATTTTGAAAAGCGCTGGTTGCCCTACGCGCCCGAACAGTTGTTCGCTTTGGTGGCCGACGTGGGGCGCTATCCCGAATTCCTGCCGTGGTGCCTCGGGGCGAGGATGCGGGGACGGCGGGGCGATACCGTGACGGCGGATCTGGTCGTCGGCTATAAGGCTTTTCGCGAGACGTTCACTTCGGTCGTGACCTTGCGCCATCCGGAGCGGATTACGGTGAGCTATGTCGCGGGGCCGTTGGCGGATCTGCGCAACGAATGGAGCTTTGCGCCGGGGGCCAACGGGGGGTGCGACCTGACTTTCGACGTGGATTTCCGCTTTCGCTCGTTTTTTCTGAGTTCCGTGATGGATTTGTTCTTTGACAAGGCCTTCCGCAAGATGGTGGCGGCGTTCGAGGCGCGGGCGGCGGCTCTTTATGGAAAGAAAGCATGAGCGATTTTGTCTTTCCTCGCGTGGTGATTTTCGATTGGGACAATACGCTGGTGGACAGCTATCCGGCGATCGCCGAGTCGATCAATGTGACCCGCGCCGCCTTTGGGTTGGAGACATGGACTGTGGAGGAGGCCAAGGTGCGGTGCGCGCGGGCTTTGACCGACAGTTTTCCGGAATGGTTCGGCGCGGACTGGGAGCGGGCGCGCGACATTTACAGGGGCCATTTTTCGACGATCCACCTTGATCGGCTTGTGGCTTTGGACGGCGCAGAGGCGCTTTTGCGTTTTTTGAAGGAACGCGCGACACCGTGTTTTGTCGTCAGCAACAAGCGGGGCGATTTCCTGCGCAGCGAGGTTCACGCGTTGGGCTGGGATGCGTTGTTCGTCCATGTCGTCGGCGCGGAAGAGACGCCGCATCCCAAGCCTCACCGTGATCCGGTCGATCTGGCGCTGGGGCGCGGGGGGCTGAAGGCCGACGATCCGGCCATCTGGTTCGTTGGCGATACGTCTGTCGATGTCGAATGCGCCCGCAACAGCGGTTGCACGCCGGTTTTGGTGCATAATGAGGCCGAAGCGGCGCGCCTCGGCGTTGCGTTGGCGTTTTCCGATTGTCACGCGCTGCGAACATTGCTTTATAATCAAGGCGATAGGGGCGAGCCTCTGTTCTTCGGGGACAAGGCGGCCCGCAGGGATTAGCCTGTGGGGACGCACGGTTGTTTTCAACGGATCAAGGCAAGGGGGCGCTATGACGGAAGCACGGCAGAATGTTCAGGATGTCTTCTTGAACCATTTGCGCAAGCACAAGGTGCCGACCACGCTTTTTCTTATGAACGGCGTGAAGCTGCAGGGCATCGTCACTTGGTATGACAATTTTTCGATTTTGCTGCGCCGCGAGTCCCACGCGCAGCTGGTGTACAAGCACGCCATTTCCACCGTGATGCCCAACGAGTCGGTGCAATTGTTCGAGGAAGCGGGCGAACGTGCCGAATAAGCGCGAACCTCAACCTGTCGATGCATCGTTGGATGTTGACGGCGTTCGTCACGGCGCGCGCGCGTTCGTCCTCAAGCCGCTGTTGCGCGGCGACTCTCGCGAGGCTTTGCGTGCGCCGGAGGCGATGCTGGCCGAGGCCGTGGGGCTGGCCGAGGCCATTGATCTGACCATCGTGGCGGCGGAGGCTTTTAATCTGTCGCATCCCACGCCCGCGACGTTGCTGGGGAGCGGGCAGGCGGAGACTTGGGGCCAGCGCATCGAGGCCGAGAGCATTCATCTGGTCGTCGTCGATCACACGTTGACTCCGGTGCAGCAGCGCAATTTGGAACGCGCGTGGAAATGCAAGGTCATCGACCGCACGGGGCTGATCCTTGAGATTTTCGGCGCGCGCGCTCGTACGCGTGAGGGGCAGTTGCAGGTGGAATTGGCGGCGCTCAATTACCAGAAATCGCGGCTGGTGCGTTCGTGGACTCATCTTGAGCGGCAGCGCGGCGGCTTTGGCTTTCTGGGCGGGCCGGGCGAGTCGCAGCTGGAGCTTGATCGGCGCTTGATCACCAGCCGCATCGCCAAGCTTCGTTATGAACTGGATCAGGTGCGCCGGACGCGCGGGCTGCAACGTGACGCGCGCCAGCGGGCCGAGCATCCGACGGTGGCCTTGGTCGGTTATACCAACGCGGGCAAGTCGACGCTGTTCAATCGTTTGACGGGTTCCGAGGTTCTGGCGAAGGACATGCTGTTCGCCACGCTCGACCCCAGCATGCGGGGGGTGACGTTGCCGAGCGGGCGCGAGGTCATTCTGTCCGATACCGTGGGCTTTATCTCCGACCTGCCGACGCATCTGGTCGAGGCGTTTCGCGCCACGCTGGAGGAGGTGCAACTGGCCGATGTCATTCTGCATGTCCGCGACGTGGCGCATCCTGAGACGCTGGTGCAGAAGGAGTCGGTGGAGGCCATTCTGGCCGATCTCGGTATCGAGCATGGCGACGCGCGGCTTATCGAGGTTCTGAACAAGGCGGATTTGTTGCCGGAGGACGAGCGGCAGAGCTTGCGCGATTACGCCGTTCGCACTTCGTGGGACGCGCAGCATGCTTTGGAGGTCGATGGGGTTAAACAGGCGGCGCGGGGCGGGACGGTGGCCGTGTCGGCGCTGACGGGCGAGGGCATGCCGGATTTGCTCCGTGTGCTGGACGAGCGTTTGGCTTTGCGGGCGCAGGTTTATGCGATTGACGTGCCGTTGGAAGACGGCGCGGCGCTGTCGTGGCTCTATGAACACGGCCAAGTGCTGGAGCGTCAGGACAAGAGGGCCGCGATTCGCCTGAAAATCAGCTTGGATGCTGCGGATTTTGGCAGGTTTAACAGCAGGTTCGTGAGAAAGTCTCATGCAAAAGATCAGCTTTGATTCGGTCGAGTCGATTATCCGCGAAGTGGCCGAATCGGAGATTCTGCCGCGTTTCCGCCATTTGAAGGAGGGTGATGTCGCCTTTAAAATCGGCGACGATCCGGTGACTATTGCCGACAAAGAGGCGGAAAAGGCGCTTTCGGCGCGGCTTACGGCCCTGTTGCCGGGGTCAAAAGTGCTGGGTGAGGAGGCTTTCGCGGCGAATCGGGGGCTTTTGGAGCTGTTTTCGGGCGAATCACCCGTCTGGATCATCGATCCGATTGACGGAACCAAGGCTTTTGTGGCCGGAAAACCGCTCTTTGGCGTTATCGTTGCTCTTGCGCAACAAAATCATACGATTGCAGGATGGCTTTACGATCCCACATCAAAAGAGTTCGTGACGGCGGAAAAAGGCGGTGGCGCGTATCATAAAGGGCAGAAACTGCGCGTTTTGACCGCTGAAACCCCCTCAAAACTGGTTGGAACGGCGGGAAGTCGGCCCCAAGCGGCTTATGACGGGCTTTCAACGGCTCAAAAGCAGGGGCAACCCTGTCTGGAAAATCCGTGGAGCTTTGCCTGTCATGAATACGCGCGACTCACCGTGGCCGCGCCGCATTTCGCGCATTCCGGCCCGCAATGGCATTTTCGCGGGACGTTAAGCTATTTTACGCCGTGGGACGATGCGGCGGGGGCTTTGATCCATCAGGAAGCGGGCGGTTATTCGGCGCATTGGAACGGCGATCCGATCCGGCCTTCGTCTTATAGGCGCGGTATGATGCTGGCACCCGATCGGGATAACTGGCTGGCTCTGCGTGACTGGATCCGTTCGTTCTGCCCGGCGCTGGAGGACGAGATCGCGCGGGTGACTTAAAGGTCTTTTTGCCGTTCGATGTTGATGGTCACGAGCGTGACCAGCGCGACGATTCCGATCAATGCCGGGATCAGGGTAGGGCAGAAGCCTAGGGCCAGAAAGGCCACGACCACGGCGGCCGTCGTCACCAACTCAATGACCAGATAGCGCGGGCTGATGGTCGCGCGGCAGTGGCGGCATTGGCCGCGTTCGATCAGCCATGACAGGACGGGCACGAGGTCGCGGGGCTTGAGCGGCGTGTGGCACTGAGGGCATTGCGACGGCGGTTGCACAATCGAAATGCGACGCGGCACGCGGTAGCTCAGCATCGTCGTGAAGCTGCCTAAAATGAGGCCGATCAGCAGCCCGGCCAGAAGCCGGAACCACATCGTGTCAAAGGGAAACATGTCCATCAGGTCGCCTCGCGCGCGCAAACGCCGTGTTTCAACATCCAGCCGACGCAACGCCACAGCCGCGCTCGCCCGCTCGGCGGGGAAGCCGCCAACAGGTCTTGGAGCCGAACGCTTCCGGCGTTGCGGATGCCTTCGGCCAACGCCCGCAACGATGCGGGGGGCAGGAGCAGTTCGGGGATAAACAGGTTCATATCGTGCTTCAGGATAAGCGAAATCTCTTCGGCTGTCATCACAACCCGCAGCGTGTCGCCGGGGGCCAGCGTCGCCGCCGGAAAGCCGCCGAATACCGCCCACGGGTTGGGAAAGGCGGGATGCGCGGCGGGCCAGTTGGGCGGCAGGGCCGGGGCGGGCTTGTCCCGGCGGCGCTGCTCGTTGAGGCTTTGCCATAGGGCCTCGTAGGCCGGGATGATGACGCGCCAATCGTAGGTTGCGGCGGCGCGGCGCTGGCCGCTTTGGCCCATGCTTTGGCGCAGCGCGCCGTCGTCGGCCAGCGTCACAAAGGCCGTGGCGGCGGCGTCGATGTCGACGGCGGTGGACTGCGCGGCGGCGACCAGATACGCGCCGTAGTTCGGTTCGTTGAAATAATGCGTTGCGAGGGCGTGTCCGGCTTCGGCGGGCGGGGCGAGGGTGGGGATCAGAAAGCCGTCTTGCCCATGGCGCACGCCTTCGCGGTAACCGTCCCAATCGGTGACGACGGCGGGCAGGCCGCAGGCCATCGCTTCGATGGGCGTGAGGCCGAAGCTTTCCTGCACATTGTCCACCAGCGAGGTGAACACGTCCGCTCCGGCCCAGAGGCCCTCGGGAAAGCGTGGGTCGTCATGGAGGACAAAGTCGCAGCGCACGGTTTGGCACACGTCTTGCGCCAGCGCGCGAAAGCGCGGCTCCATATCGGCCTGCGGCTTGAAATAGCCGTGGAGGACGAGGCGCAGCTTGCGTTTCGTCCGCTGCGCCGCGCGTTCGGCGGCCAGCAGCAGGGGCAGGGGGTGGGCTTTGGTGGCAAAGCTCAGGCGGCCGGTGAACAGGATGACGATTTCGTCGTCCGCGACGTTCAGGGCTTGGCGTTGCGCGTGGCGTTTTTCCGGCGTGGCGCGCGCGGCGAATTTCGCCGTGTCGATGCCGAGCGGAATCACCGGCGTTTGCACCGGACAATGGAACGCGCCGCCGAAACGGTGGTTCAGGTAATCGGCGTGGATGTCCCACAGATTCCGTACCGCGTCGCGGATGGCGGCGGACGGGCAGATCAGCGCGTCGGTGGAATCCGTCGGCGCGAGGCACAGTTCCGTCACGGCGCGGGAGACTTGCTCGCCGCTCAGGCTGTGGACGAGGCCGCAGGCGACGTAGCCGCGTCCGTCCAACTGCTGCCGCCGCCAGACCGCTTCGGCCAGCGCGGGGTCGGGGCGGAAGAGGCAGGTGATGTCCTTTAGGTTGTGTTCGGGCGTGCGGGGGTCGAGGCCTATGGTTCGCGCGCGGTCGATTCCGGCGGCGGCGGCCACGTCTTGAAAATGCGCAAAGCTGGGAAGGTTGGCGGGGCGGCAGATGAAGGTCTGCGCGGTGCCATGGCGGAACCATGCCTTCAACAGATCATCGACCGCGACGCTGATGCCCAGCGCTTCGGGCGCGGTGGCGTGGAGGTAGTCGAGCGCGACGGTCATGCTGCGTAAATCCCCGTCGGCACTCTCCCTGCGTCATCCCCGCGAAGGCGGGGATCCATCTCGGAACGTTGCCGTTTGCCCTGTTGGTTCAGATCGTTCGTCGATGTCTTCGACGGGTGATGGATCCCCGCCTTCGCGGGGATGACTCGTTGGGGTGGGGCGGCGTTTTGGAACATCGCCTTATGTCCTCAGTTTCGCGATGGTGGCCGTGGTGCTTTGGCCTTCGACCAGTTGGGCGAGGAGGACTTTGCCGCCCCAGCCTTGCACGAGGTCGGCACCGACCACTTGCTCGACGGTGTAATCCGCGCCCTTGACCAAGACATCGGGGCGAATGGCTTTCAGGGCTTCGATGGGCGTGTCCTCGGTGAAGATCACGACACCGTCGACATCGGCGAGCGAGGCGAGCACGGCGGCGCGGGCGTTTTCGTTTTGCACCGGACGGCTTTCGCCTTTCAGACGTTTGACCGAGGCATCGCTGTTCAAGCCGATGATCAAACGGTCGCAGGCGGCGCGGGATTGCCGGATCAAGGACAAATGCCCCGGATGGAGCAGGTCAAAGCATCCGTTGGTAAAGCCGACTTTGAGGCCTTGCTTGCGCCAGCGGGCGACGGTGTCGGCGGTTTGCGCCAGCGTGGCGATTTTTTCTTCGCTCTGGCGGGCCTGATCGTGAACCAGTTCGAGGGCTAGTTCGCCGCGCGTGATGGTCGAGGTGCCGACCTTGCCGACGACGATGGAGCCGGCGATGTTCGCGAGCGCTGCGCTGTCGGCGGGGGACAGCCCGCCCGCCAGAGCCAGCGCCATCGTCGCCACCACCGTATCGCCCGCGCCGGAGACATCGTAAACTTCGCGCGCCGTGGTGTGGCTGTGCTGCGCGGGCTCGTCGCGCATCACGAGGCAAACGCCGTCGCCGCCCAATTTGGCCAGTATGCCTTGCAGATCATGCGCGGCGATGAGGCTGCGCGCTGCTTTTTCCGCGTCTTCCACCGTGCGGATCGGGAGGCCGGTGGCTTCGGCCAGTTCGCGCCGATTGGGGGTCAGCATGGACGCGCCGCGATAACGTGAAAAATCGCGGCCCTTGGGGTCGATCAGGACGCGGCGGTTTTTGTCGCGGCCTAGCTTGATGATTTCGGCCACCACCGTGTCGGTGAGAACGCCTTTGGCGTAGTCGGACAGGATCACGATGTCGCAGCTGTCGATGGACTCGCGCACGCGCTGCAAGACCTGCTGTTCCATGGCGGCGGACAGGGGGGCGCTTACTTCGTAATCGGCGCGGAGCAATTGCTGGCCGTTGGCGACATAGCGCGTCTTTAGCGTCGTGGGGCGGGTGGCATCGGTCAAGAGATGGGCTTGCGCGTGCGGCAGCGCCGACAGCAACTGCGCGAGGTCTTGGCCGGGTTGATCCGTTCCGACGACACCGACCATATCGACTTTGCCGTCCAGCGCCGCAAGGTTGCGCACGACGTTGCCCGCGCCGCCCAGCGTCATCGTTTCGCGCTGGGTGTGGAGGACGGGGATGGGAGCTTCGGGCGATATGCGGTCCACCGATCCGTAGACAAAGCGATCCAACATCACATCGCCGACGCACAACACGCGGTGGCCAGCCAGTTTTTCGAGGAGCGGGAGGAGGTGGGCGTACATGGTGGCCTCAAGGGGTCGTCAGAGGGAGAAAACAATGGGACACCCGCCTTCGCGGGTGTGACGGCGTGGGGGAATGGGGGTGAAAACACCATCGTCATGCCCGCGCAGGCGGGCATCCCATTTTATTCTTTGCGCCATCATACATACCTGTCTGGCGTTGCCAGATAGTTTTGCACATATTGCCGCACGCCTTCTTCCAGCGACGTGAAAGGCGCGGTGTAACCGGCGGCGCAGAGTTTGTTCATGTCGGCTTCGGTGAAATACTGGTATTTTTCCCGCAGTTGCTCCGGCATGTCGCGGTAGGTGATCATCGGCGTTTTGCCTGCCGCCTGATACACTGCCGCTGCCAGATCGGCGAAGCTGCGCGCCTTGCCGGTGCCGAGATTGTACAGGCCGTTGATCTTGGGGTGGTCGAGCAGCCACAGCATGACGTTCACCACGTCGCCGACCCAGATAAAGTCGCGCAACTGGCCGCCGTCCTTGTAGTTCGGATTGTGGGATTTGAAGAGGGCGAAGGGTTCGTCGCGCTGCGCGAAGGGGAAGACTTGCTCTACCACCGAGCGCATGGAGCCTTTGTGGTATTCGTTGGGGCCATAGACGTTGAAGAATTTGAGGCCGACGTTTTGCGTCGGGCCCGGGCCGCCCCGGCTCTTTTGGCGGATGTTCCAACGGTCGAACAGGTGTTTGCTCCAGCCGTAGGCGTTGAGGGGGTGGAGCTTGGCCAGACCTTCGAGGCTTTCGTCGTCTTTGAACCCTGCCGTGCCGTCGCCGTAGGTCGCCGCCGAGGAGGCGTAGACCAAGCGCACGTCGTTGTCCTTGCACCACAGCCACAGCATCCGGCTCAGGCGAAAGTTGGTGTCGATGATCAGGTCGGCGTCGGGTTCCGTGGTCGAGGAAATCGCGCCCATGTGAAAGATGATCTCGATATCGCCGCCGTGGTCGTCGAGAAAGCCGGACAACTGTTCGGGCGCGACGATCATTTCCAATTCGCGCTTGGCGAGGTTGCGCCATTTGTCGTCGGTGCCCAGCCAATCGCACACCGCCACGCGCTCGCCGCGCGCGTCCAGCGCCGCGACAAGATTGGAACCGATAAATCCGGCGCCGCCGGTGACTAGGATCATGGGGATCTGGGGGCTGGGGGTTAGGGGTTGCGCGAACAACGTCATTCCGGAAAATTTTCTCTCCGCCCCCTTTGGCGGAGGGAAAATTTGTCCGGAACCCCGTCGCATGATCGGCAAGAACGTTCTTTCCGATTCTTCCACGAGGTTCCAGACAAACCCGCTTCGCGGATTTTCCGGAATGACGTTTCTTGTGTTGTCGTTTCTTGCTTTGCCGTTCCGGCGGACATTAAACAGGCTTGACGTTGGCTTTACAAGAAGGTTGAGTCCGGCGGTCTTCAACCTTTGAGGTTTGATCTCGCTCATGAAACGCGCTCTGATTTTTCCCGGCCAAGGCAGCCAGTCTGTTGGTATGGGCAAGGCCCTGCACGACGCCTTTACCGAAGCCCGCGAGGTGTTTCAGGAGGTTGACGATGCCTTGAGCCAAAAACTGTCGCTGATGATGTTCGAAGGCTCGGCGGAGGATTTGAAGCTGACCGAAAACGCCCAGCCTGCCTTGATGGCGGCCAGCATGGCGGTGGTGCGGGTGCTGGATCGGCAGGGGAACTTTCGTTTGCCGGAGGCGGCCAGCTTTGTCGCGGGGCATAGCCTCGGCGAATACGCGGCTCTGTGCGCGGCGGGGACGTTCACGTTGGGCGATACGGCACGACTGCTGCGGCTGCGCGGTCAGGCGATGCAGCGGGCGGTGCCGGTGGGCATCGGCGCGATGGCGGCTTTGATCGGCGTGGACATGAAGGACGCGGCGGACATCGCGGCGGCTGCGGCGCAGGGCGAGGTTTGCGCGGCCGCCAACGACAACGCGCCGGGGCAGGTGGTGATCAGCGGCCATGTCGCCGCCGTGGATCGCGCGATGGCGATCGCGGCGGAGCGCGGGTTCAAGCGCAGCTTGAAGCTGCCCGTCAGCGCGCCGTTCCATTGTTCCCTGATGCAACCGGCGGCGGACGCGATGCGCGAGGCTTTGGCCAAAGTCGCGCTTTCGGCTCCTTGCGTTCCGGTCGTGGCCAACGTCACGGCCGAAGCGACCGACGAGGCGGCCACCATCCGCGATCTGCTGGTGCGGCAGGTCACCGGCTCCGTCCGTTGGCGCGAATCCGTGCTGTATATGAAGGCGCAGGGTGTCGAGCAACTGGTGGAATGCGGCGCGGGCACCGTTCTCGCAGGCCTCGCCAAACGCATCGACAAGGAACTGCCCGCCGTGTCGTTGCAAGGGCCGGAGGACATTGAGGCGTTTTTGAAGACGGCGCGTTAGGGGTTAGTGGAGAAGTTTTGCGAGGGATTGGGGTGGCTGCATAGCGCTGCGTTTCGGCGGCGGCGGCTCTTCTCCGATCCTCAAACCGAACATCGCTTCTTGGAAGGCTTTGTTTAGAATGTGTGCCGTGTCTTTGAAACTTAGAGGGCTTTGAGCCTCGTTATTGGTCACGAGTTCACGCGGGTCACGGGCCATTTCCAGTGCTGTGATGATGGTATGGCCTCTTACCGTGGTAACGCGAAGAATGCCCGGTGTGCGCACGAGATCAAGGGATCTATGCTTCGGATGGTTGTGATGGTACCCGAACATCGTGTTGCCCGAGCGGTCGACGAGTTCGAACCACGGTTTTTTGGCATCGGGCGTGAGGGTGTAAATTTGCTTGTCTGCTGTTTGAATAGACGCAAGCGGGGCTGAGACTGTGCCATCAGACGACCGATAGCGCACAATATAGGTTTGCGTCAAATAGGGATGCATCAAATCCCTGTCAGGGTTCGGCACGAATCCGAAATAAGCTTCCGACATATGTTGTGCCTTTTTATACGATTGACCTGTCGACAACGTATCAAGTAAAGGATGGAACTAAAACCGTTTTGCAAAAATCGCCACACCCTTCTCCAATCCAAAGGTTAACCATGTTCACACTCAACGGTAAAAACGCTCTTGTCACCGGCGCTTCGGGCGGATTGGGGAGCGCGATGGCGCGGGCGCTGCATGCGCAGGGGGCCAAGGTCGTGTTGTCGGGCACCAAGGTCGAGGCTTTGCAAAAATTGCAGGCCGAGCTGGGCGCGAACAGTTTTGTCGCGGCGGCGAATTTGTCCGATCCGGCCGCTCCGGCGGCGTTGGTGAAGGAGGCCGAGGCGCAACTGGGCGGCGGGGTTGATATTCTCGTCAACAACGCGGGCTTGACCCGCGACGGTCTTGCGCTCCGTATGAAGGACGAGGACTGGGATACGGTTTTGAACGTCAATCTGGGCGCGGCGTTTCGTTTGTCGCGGGCGTGTCTCAAAGGGATGATGAGCCGCCGTTGGGGCCGGATCATCAGCATCACTTCGGTGGTCGGCGTGACGGGGAACGGCGGGCAGGCGAACTATGCCGCTTCGAAAGCCGGGCTGATCGGCATGAGCAAGTCTTTGGCGCAGGAAATGGCGCCGCGTAACGTGACTGTCAATTGCGTCGCTCCCGGCTTTATCGCCAGCGCCATGACGGATGTTTTGACCGACGATCAGAAACAACGCATCCTTGCTTCGATTCCGGCGGGCCGCATGGGCGATCCGCAGGACATCGCGGCGGCGGTGACGTTCCTTGCCAGCGAAGAGGCGCGGTACATTACGGGCCAGACGCTGCATGTGAACGGCGGGATGGCGATGATCTGATCGGGGCGTGGCGCAGGTTTGGCGTTCACGGGACATGACCCTCCACCCAACCCTCCCCCCAAGGGGGGAGGGCTTTTGGGGCGGTGATTGCGGGGCGGTTGGGGAAGCGTGATTGGAATTCCTCCCCCCTTGAGGGGGAGGTTAGGTGGGGGGTGGGTTCCGTTTGGTCGGGAGTCGCAAGTTTGGCACCTACGGGACATGACCCCCCTCCCAACCCTCCCCCCAAGGGGGGAGGGCTTTTGGGGCGGTGATTGCGGGCGGTTGGGGAAGCG
>CAIXHP010000006.1 GCA_903919315.1 uncultured Pseudomonadota bacterium
GAAAGGGGAATGTGATTCTCTATCCAACTGGATAGAGCCTTGGACAGTATTCCTTGCATTTTGGATTCCTTCTTTGGTCGGAAAGAATCCTTATCTTGAATCTCTTCAAGGCTTTATCCAACTGCGTCCGGTACTATGGATCGTCTCAACCTTTTCAAAGGACTACGCCTTCATCCGCGAGGAAAATTATGGAGAAGCGCGTCAGGCTTTGACAGAGGCCGGGTTTCCGGTGACGGAGACGTAGGCGGCGGTTTGGGCCAAGTGATGGGCTTTGTTGCGATTTTTTGCATAAATTATAGTAAAGACGAACTTGATTTCTTTCTTTGCTTTGTTAGGGTTAGGCGAACAACAGCAAGGCTCTTGAAAGTAAACGGCCAATTGTCAGAGCCTAATTGTTAGTGTAGTGTTGACCTGTAAGTGGCGCGTGTTTGCTTGCTAAGGACGTAAAAATGACCAAACATTCAGAAGACCAATTTATATTCAGCAGAATGGGATTGGCGACGGAAATCTTGCGGCGGAATAGCGACATCGAGGTAATGCAATTGGCGGTGCTCCACAGGGAGGGTAGGCTAGGGGGATATGTGACGAACTTCGAGGATGGTATGGAGGAGCGTCATTCTATACATACGCCCGAAGGGGCGCGGCAGGAGAAGGCGAGGATGGGAGTAGAGCGCAAGGTGGGGCAAGGGGCTGTTCCGGTGTGCCTACGACCGAGCAACCACGCTAAAGGTGGGAGTCGCTTGCCATCACCTCGCTAAATGAGCTGCGCCATGCCTTTCTGGCCAAAAATTGCCAGCACCGTCGCGGGGATGACGGCAGGTTATTGAATTCAAACACAAATTACGTCATGCCCGCGAAGGCGGGCATCCCATTTTCTTGTCCTTAGCCTCTCCCTCGCGCAAGCAACCGAACCCGCTTGAACCTTTCCGCAGGTTCCCGTATAAGCAGGACGGCTCCAGCCATGAGGCTGGGCCTTATACAACGTAAAACGCACGCGCGTACTGGCCTTTGCGGTCAATCCCGCAGATGGCCTTCCGGTGTTGCCGAGTTTTCGGTGGCTCTATAACGCGCGGTGGCTTAACCGGAGAAGGAAGTATCACATGACGATGCCTGTCGTATCGCTGCGGCAATTGTTCGAGGCCGGCGTTCATTTCGGCCATAACACCCGCCGCTGGAACCCCAAAATGCAGTCCTATCTCTTTGGCGTGCGCAATGGCGTGCACATCATCGATTTGGAGCAGACTGTCCCGCTCATGCAGCGCGCGTTGCAGCAGTTGCGCGACACCGCCGCTGGCGGCGGACGCATTCTGTTCGTCGGCACCAAGCGTCAGGCGCAGGACAAGATCGCCGAAGCGGCTCAACGTTGCGGCCAGTATTACGTCAACCATCGCTGGCTGGGCGGCATGCTCACCAACTGGAAGACGATTTCGCAGTCGATCAAGCGTCTGCGCGAAATCGACGAAAAACTCGCGGCGCAAGCGGGCAAGTTCACCAAGAAAGAAATCCTGCAAATGACGCGCGACCGCGACAAGCTGGAACGCGCTCTGGGCGGCATCAAGGACATGGGCGGCCTGCCGGACATCCTGTTCGTCGTCGACACCACCAAGGAAGACCTCGCGATCGAAGAAGCCAAAAAGTTGGGCTTGCCGGTCGTGGCGATCCTCGACAGCAACTCGGATCCGGCGCATATCGCGTTCCCGATCCCCGGCAACGATGACGCCTCGCGCGCGATTGATCTGTATTGCGACATGGCGGCTGAGGCTGTCCTGGACGGCATCGAAGCCGAAATGGTCGCCAGCGGCAAAGACCTCGGCGCTTCCGCGAAGCTCCCCGCCAGCGCGAAGAAGGTCGCGGCTGACGAAAGCGTCGCTCAGGCCGCCAGCGCCTAAGGCTTTCTGTTTCCCCTCCCGCACGGGAGGGGTGGAGAAGGGCGTTCCGCTTGTGTTTGGGATTGTTCTGCAACCCGTGGCGCAACCGAGAACGCCCCCATCCTTTCCCCCCTCAGGGACGGACACAGATGCCGTTTAGCCTAACAAAACCAAAAACTTACCGAGGAGATTCAAATGGCCGAGATTTCAGCATCGTTGGTGAAAGACCTGCGCGACAAGACCGGCGCGGGCATGATGGATTGCAAAAAGGCTCTGACCGAAGCGAACGGCGATCTGGAAGCCGCGATTGATTGGCTGCGCAAGAAGGGCCTGTCGGCGGCGGCCAAGAAGGCCGGTCGCGTGGCCGCCGAAGGTCTGGTCGCGGTCGCGGCTGCGGGCAACAAGGCGGCGATGGTCGAGGTCAACGCCGAAACCGATTTTGTCGCTCGTAACGACGCGTTTCAGGCGATTGGGCTGAAGGCCGCCAAGATCGCTCTGGAAACCGGCGCGGACACCGAAACGCTCAAGGCGAACGCGGCGCTGGCCACCGAGCTGACGCAGCTGATCGCCACCATCGGCGAGAACATGAACATCCGCCGCGTGGCGCAACTGAGCGTGCCGCAGGGCATCGTCGCCAGCTATGTCCACAACGCTCTGGCCCCGAATTTGGGCAAGATCGGCGTGTTGGTCGCGCTGGAATCCTCGGCTGATGTCGCCAAGCTTCAGGAACTCGGCAAGCAAATCGCCATGCATGTGGCGGCGGCGCGGCCTGAGGCGCTGTCGATTGCCGACGTGGACACCAAGGCGCTCGACCGCGAACGCAACGTTCTGGCCGATCAGGCCCGCGCTTCGGGCAAGCCGGAAGAGATCATCGCCAAGATGGTCGAAGGCCGCCTGCGTAAGTATTACGAAGAAGTCGTTCTGCTTGAGCAGGTCTATGTCGTCGATGGCGAGAGCAAGATCAGCAAGGTGATCGAGAACGCCGCCAAGACGCTCGGCGCTCCGGTCAAATTGGCAGGGTTCGCCCGCTACCAGCTCGGCGAAGGCATTGAAAAGACGGCGGACGATTTCGCCGCCGAAGTCGCCAAAATGGCGGGCTAAACACGGAACACGACCCCTTTCCCCGCCTCCGAACCGCGTTTGGGGCAAGCCCTTGCCGAAAGGGCGGGGGGAGGGGTAATCTCCCCCCGCGACACAAGGGGGGTAGCCAATGACGAAAAACAATCTGGCGGAGAAACGCATAATGGCAACGGCAGTGGCGGCTGGCGGAGCGCGGTATAAGCGCGTGCTTTTGAAACTGTCGGGCGAAGCCCTGATGGGCGATCGCGACTATGGGCTTGACCCCTCAATCGTGGATCGCGTCGCCGAAGAAATCAAATCGGTCGTCGCGATGGGCGTGCAGGTTTGCGTCGTGATTGGCGGCGGAAACATCTTTCGCGGCGTATCCGGCGCGGCCAAGGGTATGGACCGCGCGACCGCCGACTACATGGGCATGCTGGCCACCGTCATCAACGCGCTGGCGATGCAGAACGCCCTAGAGAAAGCCGAAGTCCAGACCCGTGTGCAATCCGCCATTCCCATGTCGTCGGTGTGCGAGCCTTACATCCGCCGTCGCGCCCAGCGTCACATGGAAAAAGGCCGCGTGGTGATTTTCGCCGCCGGTACCGGCAATCCGTTTTTCACCACGGACTCGGCGGCGGCGCTGCGGGCTTCGGAAATGCAGTGCGACGCGCTGCTCAAGGCTACCAAGGTCGACGGCGTTTATGATGCCGACCCCGCCAAGGTGAAGACGGCAACGCGCTACGACCGCCTTAGCTACCTCGATGTGCTGGCGCAGGATTTGCAGGTGATGGACACCTCGGCCATCTCGCTGGCGCGGCAGAGCAAGATTCCGATCCTCGTCTTCTCGATCTTTGATCACGGCGCGTTCGCCGAAGTGATGCAAGGCAACGGCAAATTCACGATTATCACCGACAGCAAGGATTGAACCCCATGAATCTCGATCAGATCAAGCAGCGCATGGAAGGCTCGTTGGAGGCTCTGCGTAAGGAATTCGCCGGACTGCGTACCGGACGCGCCTCGACCGCCATGCTGGATCCCGTTCATGTCGATGCCTATGGCAGCACGGTGCCGCTCAATCAGGTCGCCAACGTCGGCGTGCCGGAGCCGCGCCTGTTGACGGTGCAGGTATGGGATAAGGGCTTGGTCAAGGCGGTGGAAAAGGGCATCCGCGACGCGGGCCTCGGCTTGAACCCTCAACCCGACGGCCAGATCATCCGCGTGCCAGTTCCTGACCTGAGTCAGGAACGCCGTCTGGAGCTGGTGAAAATTTCCGGCAAATACACCGAACAAGCCCGCGTGGCTATCCGCAACGTCCGCCGCGACGCGATGGACGAACTGAAAAAAATGCAGAAAGACGGCAAAATTTCTGAAGACGAACACAAAAACCAGAACGAAAAAGTGCAAAAGCTGACCGACGAATACGTCAAGAAGGTCGATGAAGCCATGGCGCACAAGGAAAGGGAAATCACGACCGTCTAAGCGGAGTTCAGGACAGGGCCATGCTCATCAAGCAGTTGAAGACGAAAATCCATCGTGCGCGGTTGACCAAAGTCGACATGGCGTACGAGGGGAGCATGGGCATCGACAAGAACCTGATCGATGCTGCCGGACTGGAGCCGTTTGAGGCCATCCACGTCTGGAATGTGAACACCGGCCACCGCCTTGAAACCTACGTCATCGAAGCTCCGGCAGGCTCCGGCGAAATCAGCCTGAACGGCGCGGCGGCCCGTGGCGCGTCCGAAGGCGACATCGTCATCATCGCTGCCTTTTGCTGGCGCGATGTCGCCGAGAAATTCGCGCCGACTGTGATCTTGGTCGACGAGAAAAACGGCATCAAAGAAAAGATTGTTAAGGCATAAGCATGACGGAACGCTGCGTTCTACGTCCGGCACGCGCCGATGAATATGAACCGGTTGCCGCCATTAAGCTCGACGCTTCGCGCCGCTATGGCGAAGAATACACAACCCGCCCGCTGCCTAGAGATGTTTTCGACAAGTATGTTGGCAGCGGCTCTGTGGTCGTGGCTGTGACGGCGGACGACATCCCTTGCGGCTACAGCTTGGCTTATGACATAGACCGCGACCTCTACTTGCGGCACTTATTCGTTTCGCACGCCTTCGGCCAGCGGGGAATCGGCGCGGCGTTGCTGCGTGGCGTGATCGACCGTGCCGTAGGGGCAAGGAATCGCGCCGTGACTTTGACGACAGGCGGCAACATCCCTTGGAACGCGCCGTTTTATCAGCGCCACGGTTTCGCCGTCTTGTCGGAAAAAATGCCTGAATATCTTGGTGTCTTGCTAAAGGCGGAGATTGAACATTTCAGTCCCGAAAATCTGCCTTTGGTGTTAAAACAGCCCTATCTTTTGCCCCGCGTGGCAATGGAGCGGCTTACAGCAGGTTGAGAACGTGACGGCGCAGGAAACGACTCCGCATAAACTTCATGTCGCCATCATCATGGATGGCAACGGGCGCTGGGCTGCCGCGCGTGGCCAGCCGCGCACGCTGGGCCATCGCGCGGGCATAGAGGCGGTGCGCCGCACGATGGAGGCGGCGCGAAGCCTGCCGATCAGCCATCTGACGCTTTACAGCTTCTCCGCCGAAAACTGGCGTCGTCCCCTGACCGAGATTCGCGAGTTGATGGGGCTGTTGCGTTTTTATTTGCGCAGCGAGCTGGCGACCTTTCACAAGGAAGGCGTGCGCATCAAGGTAATCGGCGACCGCAAACCGTTGCCCAACGACATTGTCGAAATGATTACCCACGCCGAGGAACTGACTCAGGACAACAAGGCGCTGACGCTCACACTGGCGCTCAGCTACGGCGGGCGGCAGGAAATCACGGCGGCGGCTCGCGGCTTGGCGAAAGCCGTGGAGAGCGGCGCTTTGCGCGCCGATGCCATCGACGAGCATGTTTTCCAGTCCTTCCTCTATACCGGCGGCATGCCTGATCCCGATCTGGTGATCCGCACCAGCGGCGAAAAGCGCATTTCCAATTTCTTGCTGTGGCAATCCGCCTACGCCGAGTTCGTGTTTCTTGACGTGTTGTGGCCGGACTTCTCTGGCGAACATCTGGCCGCCGCCCTCGACGAGTTTCACCGCCGCGAACGCCGTTATGGAGATACCGTTGCCAAGCGTTGAGCCTGTCCCGTCTCTGATTTCGAAATTTGATCCCGCCAATCTGCGCCAGCGAGTCCTTTCGGCAGCGGTTTTGATCCCGTTGGTGCTGTTGATCGTCTATCTGGGCGGCTGGGTGTACGATGTCGCGGTGATCGCCGTGATGATCCTCGGGCTGCGCGAGTGGCGGACGATTGTGCGGAATGGCCCCTTATCCCCGAAAAATACGGGGGCTTGCGCTTCCGCTCTTTGGTGGGGGCTGGGGCTGCTGTATCTCGGCGGCGGCGGTCTGGGTCTGATCGTCGTTCGGGCCGTCCCCGATTTTGGCTTTGCGAACGCAATCTTTCTGCTCGTGGCTGTGTGGGCCACCGATACCGGCGCCTACTTCGCCGGAAGATTGATCGGCGGGCCGAAACTGGCCCCGGTCATCAGCCCAAAAAAGACATGGGCGGGGCTGTTGGGCGGTATGGCGTTTGCCGCTGTGCTTGGGTATGCTGTCGCTTCGGGATTCGGCATGGACATGCTGAGCGCGTCGGTCATGGCCTCGGTTCTGGCCGTGGTGTCGCAGGTGGGTGATTTGTTTGAGTCTTGGGTCAAGCGCCGCTTTGGCGTGAAGGACAGCGGCGACCTGATCCCCGGACACGGCGGGATTCTGGATCGTATCGACGGGCTGCTGTTTGCGGCGATCTTCTTCGCGCTGTGTGGCGCGATCATGCGAAGCTAAGAACGATAGAGGGAACAGGGACAGTGATGAGCAACAACGCCGCGCAAGCCGTAAAGACAAAGCCCACGACAGCCCCCCGACGCCGTGTGACCATTTTAGGCTCGACCGGATCGGTCGGATGCCAGACCATCGACCTTATCGCGCGTGATCCGGGAAAATATCAGGTCGTGGCGCTGACGGCGCGGCAAAACGTGGCCAAATTGGTCGAACAAGCGCGGCTTTTGAACCCTGAAATGGCCGTGATCGCGGACGAAAACCGCTATCAGGAATTAAAGGACGCTCTGGCCGACACCAAGATCGCCGTGAGCGCCGGAGCCGAAGCCGTGGTGGACGCGGCGGAGGCTGATGCCGAGTGGGTGATGGCGGCGATTGTCGGCGCGGCGGGATTGCCCAGCACGATGGCGGCGGCGCGGCGCGGCGCGATGGTGGCGTTTGCCAACAAGGAGACTTTGGTTTGCGCGGGTCCGCTGATGATGAAGCTGGTCGCTGAGGCCGGTGCGACTTTGTTGCCGGTGGACAGCGAACACAATGCGATCTGGCAGGTTTTTGATTTCGAGCATCCTGAGGCCATCTCGCGACTCATCCTCACCGCATCGGGCGGCCCCTTCCGCAACCTCAGCCGCGATGAAATGGCGGTGATGACTCCGGAACAGGCGGTCAAGCATCCCGTGTGGAGTATGGGCGCAAAAATCTCCATCGACAGCGCCACGCTGATGAACAAGGCGCTGGAAGTGATCGAAGCGCACTTCTTGTTCCAGATGCCGAGCGAGAAAATCGACGTGATCGTGCATCCGCAATCCGTCATTCACAGCATGGTCGAATACAACGACGGCTCCGTGCTGGCACAGTTGGGCTCGCCCGACATGCGCATTCCCATCAGCACGACGTTGGCGTGGCCGAACCGCATGCCGACTCCGGCGGCGCAGCTTGATCTGGCGAAGCTGGGGCAACTGACCTTTGAAGCGCCCGATCCGGTGAAATTTCCCGCCTTGCGTCTGGCGCGCGACGCGATGCGGATGGGCGGAACGGCTCCCACATTGCTGAACGCGGCGAACGAGGTGGCTGTGCAGGCCTTCCTCGACAAGCGCATCGGTTTCCTCGACATCGAAGCCATCAACGAAGCGGCCTTGACCCATGGCCCTGTGGCGACGCTGACCGACCTCGACGTGCTGCGCGAAGCCGACCAAGCGGCGCGACGCTATGCGAGCGAACAGGCCCAGCGCCGCGAGCGAAAGATTTAAGTTTATAGGAGCGACCGATGCTGACCACCGTTTTCGATTTCGCGTCCTCGGCTCTGAGTTACCTGTTGCCGTTCGTGGTGGTGCTCAGCATCGTCGTGTTCGTCCACGAATTCGGGCATTTCTGGGTGGCGCGGCGCTGCGGCGTGCGAGTCATGACGTTTTCCATCGGCTTTGGGCAAGAGATTTTCGGCTGGAACGACAAGCACGGCATGCGCTGGAAAGTCGCATGGTTGCCCTTGGGCGGCTACGTTAAGATGTTCGGCGACAGCGACCCGACGAGCGCCCTTCCTGAAGAGGGCGCGGTTGACATGACGGCTGACGAGAAAAAAGTCGCCTTTTTCAGCCAAAGCCTCGCCAAGCGCATGGCCATCGTATTTGCCGGGCCTGCGTCAAACTATCTGTTTGCCATCGTCGTGATGGCGGGCCTGTTTTTGGTCAACGGCCAGCCCTACACCGCGCCTCTCGTCGACAAAGTTGTGCCGGGCAGCGTGGCGGAACAGACCGGATTTCTCCCCGGCGACCGCGTGTTGACCATCGACGACCATGCCATCGACAGTTTTGAAGACATCAAGCGCATCGTCTCGTTGAACGCGGGCACGGCGATTGACGTGACTCTCGAACGTGGCGAGGCGCGCCAGACCATCCACGTTACGCCCGAAGTCGTCCAGTCGACGGATCGCTTTGGGGGCGAGCATCATGTGGGCCGTCTCGGCATTTCTTCGACCATGTTGGAATACCGCAAACTCTCGCCCGTCGCGGCGATACAGGAATCGGTGATACAGGCGTGGGAACTGAGCGCCAGCACCCTGCGCGGCGTGGGCCAAATGATCATGGGCACGCGCGGCACCGAGGAATTGGGTGGCCCGCTCCGCATCGCGGAAATGTCGGGCAAAGTCGCGCAAGAGGATATGGGCGCGTTGGTCTTCTTTCTGGTGCTGATCTCGATCAATCTCGGACTGATCAACCTGTTCCCGGTGCCGCTTCTCGATGGCGGCCATCTGGCCTTCTACATCATCGAATTTCTGCGCGGCCGCCCTATGGGTGACAAGGCGCAGGAATTTGCCTTCCGTGTGGGGGCGTTGATGGTCGCTTCGTTGATGGTGTTTGCCACATGGCAAGACCTCGTGCATCTTCGTGTCATCTCCTTCCTACGCAACCTGTTCTCCTGACATGACATATCCTCACCGTCGTCCCGTCCATGGGAAAAAGCCCTCGCGCCGCGTGACGGCCTTGGCTGCGCTGGTTCTGGCAGCGGGGGGCGGACTGGCCGTGGCCCCGTCATGGGCGCAAACCAGCCCCTTCGCGACGGAGGCACCCTCTATGGCCTCGGCCATGGAAGCGACGACGATTCAGGATATCCAGATTGAAGGCGCACAGCGTCTTGAGACCGAGACGGTGACATCTTATCTCACGCTGGCGCGCGGCGACATGGCCACGGCGGACAAAGTGGACGCCTCGCTCAAGGCGCTCTATGCCACAGGCCTCTTCGCGGACGTTAGCATCGGCATGCGTGATACGACTCTGGTGGTCAAGGTGACCGAGAATCCGGTCGTCAACCGCGTGACCTTTGAAGGCAACGACGCGATTTCGAAAGAAGACCTTGAAAAGGAAGTCCAGCTCAAGCCGCGTTTGGTCTATACATTGCCGCGCATTCAAAAGGACGTGCAGCGCATCCTCGACCTCTACCGCCGCTCCGGACGGTTTGGCGCGGTGGTTGAGCCAAAGCTGGTGCGGCTCGAACAAAACCGCGTCGATGTGGTCTTTGAAATTTCCGAAGGCAAACACACCGGCGTTCGCAGCATCAAATTCGTCGGCAACGACCATTTTGACGAAGGCGACCTGCGCGAGGTCGTCAACACCCGTGAAAGCGCATGGTGGCGCGTGTTTTCGTCGTCGGATTTCTATGATCCCGACCGCACCAACTACGACCGCGAACTGCTGCGTCGCTTTTACCTGAACCAAGGCTATGTCGATTTCCGCGTCCTGTCGGCGGTTGCCGAACTGACCCCCGACCGCGAAGATTTCTTCCTGACCTTCACCGTCGAAGAAGGCGCGCGCTACACCTTCGGCAAAATCGACATCAAAAGCGACATCAAGGGATTGGACTCCGAGACCCTGCGCCAATATCTGACGACCAAGGAAGGCGAGTGGTACAACGCGGATGCCACCGAGAAAACCATCGCCAAACTGACCGCCGCCTTGGGCGATCTGCAGTATGCCTTCGTCGAGATTACGCCCGACATTGAGCGCCACAAAGACTCCAAGACCGTCGATCTGACCTATCACATCAAGGAAGGCCAGCGCGTCTATATCGGGCGCATCAACGTCAGCGGCAATCAACGCACGCTCGACAAAGTGATCCGCCGCGAAATCGTGTTGGCCGAAGGCGACCCCTTCAGCACCACCAAAATTCGCCGCTCGGAACAACGGATCAAGGATTTGGGATTCTTCGAAGACGTGAAGGTGACTCCGGTCGACGGCGCGCAACCCGACCGCGCGGATGTCAACGTCGAGGTGAAGGAAAAATCCACCGGCGAAATTTCTTTCGGCGCGGGTTTCTCTTCCACCGACGGCCCGTTGGGCGACTTTAGCATTCGCGAGCGCAATTTCCTTGGGCGAGGGCAGGACGTTCGTTTGGGCGCGACGGTTTCGGGCGTGACCAAGCAGTTCGACTTCAGCTTTACGGAGCCGTACTTTCTGGACCGCGACCTTACGGCGGGGGCTGATGTCTTTCATACGATGCGCAACAACCAGAGCCAGAGTTCGTACGACGAAACCAACACGGGCTTCACGCTGCGCATGGGCTACCCGTTGTCTGAGCAGATTCGCCAGCGCCTGAGCTATACCCTGCGGCAAGACAACATCAGCAACATTCCCAGCACCGCGTCGCGCTTCATTCGTGACCAAGAGGGAACAAGCGTCACGTCGATGGTCGGCCACGAATTGAGCTATGACATTCGTGACAGCAAGCTAGAGCCGACCTCAGGCTTTGTGGCACGACTGAACACGGACTTCGCCGGATTGGGCGGCGACCGCCAATTCGCGCGTATGCGCGTTGGCGGAACGCAGTATTACGAATTGGCGGAAAAATACATTCTGAGCGGCGCGGTCGAGTTCGGCTACATCTGGGGCTTGGGTCAAGACGTGCGCATCAACGACCGCTTCTTCCTCGGCGGCGAGACCTTGCGCGGGTTCCAGTTCGCCGGACTTGGTCCGCGCGCGCTGACCAACGGAGCGGACGATGCGCTTGGAGGCAACCGTTTCTCGCGCGGAACGGTGGAACTCTCCCTGCCGACTCCGTTACCGGACGAACTCGGCTTTAAGGGCCATATTTTCTCCGACTTCGGCACCGTGGGCCATAACGACGAAAAAGCGCTGCCTGGCGATGTGTTCAAGAACGACGAGAGCCTTCGCGCCAGCTTCGGCGTTGGGGTCACATGGCAGTCTCCCTTCGGCCCTGTACGTCTCGATCTCGCCCAGCCGGTCATGAAGAAATCCTACGACAAGTTGGAGTTCGTCCACTTTAGCTTTGGCACGAGGTTCTGATGATGCGCGGCCGTTTTCTGCTTACGCTTCTCTTGAGCCTTGTCGTCGGGGCTGGGAGTTCTTTGGCCGAAACGCCGTCGCCGCCGCTGCCGACACCCGTGGTGGCGATCGTCGATGTTCAACGCATATTGCAAGAGTCGCTCGCCGCCAAGAGCGTGCAACAGCAGTTGGAAGCCCAACGCGCCAAATTCCAAACCGAAATCTCCGGCGAAGAGGTCGAGTTGCGCAAGGCCGAGCAGGAATTGGCCAAATCCCGTGAGTCCGTCACGCCCGACATTTACGCCGACCGCGAGCAACAGCTGCGCCAGCGCTTTCTCGGTGTCGAAAAGCACGTTCAGGCCCGGCGCAAAGCTCTGGATCAGGCCTTTACCGATTCCATGAACGTCGTGCGCAAAAACCTGCTCGACATCGTCGGCGCTATTGCGCACGAACATGGGGCCAATTTGGTGATCGTGAAACAGCAAGCCCTGTGGAGCGACAAGAAAATGGACATCACGGACGAGGTTTTGGCCCGTCTGAACAAGGCCGTGGTGCAAGTGCCGGTCAAGGTCACGCCCGAAGACGATGAAAAAGCGGCCTCGCCCAAGGCGCGTTAGCGAAAAGACGTTTCCACGCCTCCAACCTATTGAAATAACAAAGCCAATCAGGCATAGAAGAGAAGGGGCGACAATCCGGCCTTGCCCCCATGATTGCGACGTGCCGGAGCGGAGTTTTTCATGGATCAAGTCAACGTAAAGACCGATACCGTTACCACTATCGACATCGCCGGAATCATGAAGAAGATTCCGCATCGCTACCCGATGTTGCTGATCGACCGCGTTGTCGATGTCGTCAAGGCCGAGAGCTGCACGGGCATCAAGAATGTGTCGGTCAACGAGCCTTTTTTTCAGGGCCACTTTCCCGGTCACCCCATCATGCCCGGCGTGCTGATCATCGAAGCGATGGCGCAGACGGCGGCGACCTTGGTGGTGGACTCGCTGGACGGCATCGACGCGAAATCGCACATCGTCTATTTCATGACCATCGAAAACGCCCGCTTCCGCAAGCCTGTTGTCCCCGGCGACCAGTTGCATATCAAGGTGAAGAAAGAACGCCAGCGCGGTCATGTGTGGAAGTTTCGCGGCGAAGCTTTCGTCGATGGCGTTTTGTGCGCCGAAGCGGTCTACACGGCCATGTTGGTTCCCGATGCCGACCGCGAGAGCGGCCATGCCGGTTGAGCCCACGCCCCACCAAGCGAACGTGTCCGCTCAAGTGACAGACATTCACCCTACGGCCATCGTCAACCCGGCGGCGCGTCTTGGAGCCGGAGTCGTGATCGGCCCCTATTGCGTCATAGGCAAGGATGTGCAGCTTGACGATAACGTTCGCCTTGTCGCGCATGTCGTGGTGGATGGCCGTACGCGCATTGGCGCGGGAACGGTCGTGTATCCCTTCGCTTCGCTGGGCCTGAGCCCGCAGGATCTGAAATACCACGGCGAGCCTTCGACCTTGGAAATCGGTGCGAACAACCAGATTCGTGAATACGTCACCATGAACCCCGGCACCGAAGGCGGCGGCATGGTGACGCGCGTGGGCGACAACTGCCTGTTTATGGTGAGCGCGCACGTCGCGCATGATTGTCAGGTCGGCAACAACGTTATTCTCGCCAACAACGCCACGTTGGCGGGTCATGTGACGGTGGGCGATTATGCCATCATCGGCGGCCTGTCGGCGGTTCATCAATTCGTGCGCATCGGGGCGCATGCCATGATCGGCGGTATGTCGGGCGTTGAAAACGATGTCATCCCTTATGGCACGGTTAAAGGCGAGCGTGGCCATCTGGCCGGATTGAATGTCGTGGGGCTTGAGCGCCGTGGCTTCAGCCGCGAGGACATCCACGCGTTGCGCAGCGCCTATCGCATGCTGTTTTCGACCGAAGGCACGATGGCCGAACGCTTGGACGACGTGGCGAACCTCTACGCGGGGCAAGGACTGGTGGGCAGCGTGATCGATTTCATCCGCGCCCGCGCCAACCGCGCTCTGTGCCAGCCGCACAACGATGCGTAAGCCAACCGCATGATCGCCGCGCCCAAACTCGGCATCATCGCAGGCGGCGGCAACGCGCCGCGCCAGTTGATGGCCGCTTGCCGCAGACTGGGCCGCGACTTTTTCCTGATATGCCTCGAAGGCCAAGCCGATACCGACCTGCCCCAAGACGCGCCGCATGTCTGGATGCCGCTCGGCGCGGGCGAGAAACTGAAAAAGCTGTTCGCCGAACAAGCCATCGTCGAAGTCGTGATGATCGGCCGCGTCCGCCGCCCATCGTTGACAGAGATCAAACCGGATTGGCTGGCGCTGAAAGTCCTCACCAAGATCGGCATCAACAGTCTCGGCGACGACGGCTTGCTTCGCGCCATCAGCAAATCCTTTGAAGACGAAGGCAACGTGCGCGTCGTGGGCGTGCAAGATGTGTTCACCGACTTGCTGGCTCCTGCGGGCGTGTTGACCGAGGTTCAGCCCGACGACGAAGCGGCCAAGGATATTCAGCGCGGCATCGAGATCATGCGAACGCTGGGAGGACTGGATGTCGGTCAAGCCGTCGTCGTTCAACAGGGTATCGTGCTGGGTATCGAAGCCATCGAAGGCACCGATGCCTTGCTCGCGCGTTGCGCCGGTTTGCGCCGCGAAGGGCCGGGCGGGGTCTTGATCAAAATCGCCAAGCCGCAGCAGGATAACCGCTTTGACCTCCCCACCATTGGCCCCGACACAGTGGCCGCCGTCGTGAGGGCGGGGCTGCGCGGTATCGCCATACAAGCTGGACGAAGCCTTTTGGTCGAGCGTGAAGCCACATTGGCCGCAGCGCAGTCGGCGGGCGTTTTCATCGTTGGCCTAAGTCTGGACGACGCGCCATGACGACAGCGGCCCCCCCCTCTCTTTCTTTGGAAGAGCGGGAGGCTCCGCTTTTCTTCCTCATCGCGGGCGAACCGTCCGGCGATGTGCTGGGCGCACGGCTGATGCAAGCGTTGAAGCGCAAGACCGCAGGCCGCGCACGTTTCGCGGGCATCGGCGGCGAGAGAATGCAAGCCGAAGGCATGGACTTGTTCTTCCCGCAGCACGAACTGACCCACTTCGGCCTGTTCGAATTGTTGCGCCACATTCCGCATTTGCTCAAACGCATCCGCCAGACGATCGCCGAAGTGAAGCGGCGCAAACCGTCCGCGCTCATCACCATCGACTCGCCGGATTTCTGCTTTCGTGTCGCGAAGGCGCTTAAGGGGTTGGACATCCCGCTCATCCACTATGTCGCGCCGACGGTCTGGGCATGGCGGCCCAAACGCGCGCGCAAAATCGCGCGGTTTCTGGATCATCTGTTGGTGCTGCTGCCCTTTGAGCCGCCGTATTTCACGCGCGAGAATTTGCCTTGCACCTTCGTCGGCCATTCGATTGTCGAAGGCGCGGCGGACAAAGGCGATGCCGTTCGCTTCCGCGCCCGTCACGCCATCCCCGACGATGCGCAACTGCTGGCCGTCCTGCCCGGCAGCCGGATGAGCGAGGTGACGCGCCTTCTCCCCATCTTCAAGGAAACCGTAGCGCGACTTCACGCGCAACATCCGCATCTGCATGTCATCGTGCCAACGGTGAGCGGTGTGGATCCCGTGGTGACGGCGGCGGTGCGGGATTGGGCGACTCCGGTGACGGTGACGCTGGGCGATGAAGACAAGTATGATGCCTTTGCGGCGGCCACGGCGGCGCTGGCATGCTCCGGCACAATCTCGGTCGAATTGGCTTTGGCGAAGTTGCCGACCGTGATTGCGTACAAGCTGAACGCGCTGACGGTGAGGCTCTACCGCCGCTTCATCAAAACGAAATACGCCACGCTCATCAACATCATGCAAAATCGCATGGTGATGCCGGAATTGTTGCAGGAGGACTGCACGCCGGAAAAACTCGTTGCCGCCGTCGATGAACTGTTGAGCGATCCCGTGGCGCGGCAAAAGCAAGTAGACGAATTGGCCGCCATAGCCGGATGGCTGGGGCAGGGCGCTTTTGTCCCGTCGGAACGCGCGGCGGACGTTGTGTTGCAGGTGGTGCGGGAGCGCGGGCGATGATGCGAACCGTCTTGCAGATCATCCCCAACATGGGCGCAGGCGGCGCGGAGCAAGCTTGCATCGATATCGCCGCTGGATTGCGCGAACGCGGCGACCGCGCCCTTGTTGTATCGGCGGGCGGAAAGCGCGTCCCCGAATTGGAACGCTCCGGAGGCCTGCATGTGCAGCATCCGGTCAGCGCCAAGAATCCCGCAAAGATTATCGCCAACGCGTTTTGGCTGGCGCGATTCATTCGCGAACAGCGCGTCGATATTGTGCATGCCCGCAGCCGCGCCCCGGCATGGAGCGCGTGGCTGGCATGCCGCATGACCTCGTGCCGTTTCGTCACGACGTTTCACGCGGCTTACAAATTCTCGAACGCGGCCAAGAAAGCCTACAACCGCGTGATGACGCGCGGCTTGCGGATCATCGCCATTTCCGAATTTATCGCCGCGCAAATCCGCGAGTCCTACGGAGTCGCGCCTGAGAAAATCCGCGTCATTCCGCGCGGCATAGATATGAAGAAATTCGTGCCCAAATCTGTGACGGACGCACGACGCGAGGCGCTGCGCCAGCAATGGAAGCTTGGCGAAGGGCAACGCGTGATCCTCCTCCCCGCGCGGCTCAGTGCGATCAAGGGGCAGGCGCTGCTGATTCAGGTCATGCCGTTGTTGTCGTCATCATGCGGCGATGTGGTGGCCGTCATCGTTGGCGACGATCAGGGGCGAAGCGGCTACCGGCAACAGCTGCAAGATTTGATCGCTTTGCTGAAGGTTCAGGATCATCTCCGTCTGGTCGATCATTGCGCCGATATGCCCGCCGCTTACAGTCTGGCGGATGTCGTCGTCGTGCCGTCAAAGGTGCCCGAAGGCTTTGGCCGTGTTCCGGTCGAAGCGATGGCCATGGGCGTTCCCGTGATCGCCAGCAATCTCGGTGCGACGATTGAAACGGTGCAGGAAGGCGTGACGGGCTGGTTGTTACCGCCCGTTGATCCGTCGCGCTGGGCCGAGGCGCTGACCCACGCCTTGAGCCTGTCGCCGGAGGAGCGCACCGCCATGGCCTCGGCGGCCATGCTCCGCGCTCGAACGTACTATGGCCGCGACCGCATGGTTGCGGACACGCTGCAACTTTATGACGATGTGATGCGCGAAGGCATACGATGAAGGAACGGATTTTGGTCATTCGCCTCGGCGCGTTGGGCGATTTGGTGTTGTGCTTTCAGGCCTTCGCCTCGATCCGCGCAGCGCACCCAAACGCGGAAATCGCTTTGCTCTCCATGCCCGCCTTCGCCGGATTTGCGCGGCTGATGCCGTGGTTCGACCGCATACTGATCGACCCACGCGCACCCGGCTGGCGGATCGACGCATGGTTGCGTCTGGCGCGGCAGGTACGCGCCTTTGCGCCGACGCGCGTTTATGACCTTCAGGGTAAGCGACGGCAGACGATTTTATACAATTTGCTGGGCGGGCCCGTGTGCGGGCCGGAATGGTCGGGCGCAGCGCCCGGTTGCTCGCACCCGCGTTTGTGGCCGCCTCAGCCGGACATGCACTACACCGATTTTGTGGCAGCGCAGATGGCAAAAGCAGGCATCTCGTTGGTAGCAAAGCCCGACTTGTCATGGCTTGATGCGCCGCTGGATAGCTTTGCGTTGCCGGAGCGTTACGCGCTGCTCATTCCCGGCTGCGCCCCGGATCGTCCGTACAAACGCTGGCCGCCAATGCATTACGCCGCGCTGGCGCGGCAGCTTGCGGCGCAAGGCATCGGCAGCGTCGCCATCGGCACTAAGCACGACGCGGCGGCTGTTCAGGCGATTGTGGCCGAGGCGGGCGATGTGGTCGATCTGTCCTGCAGGACAAGTCTGCCCGAAGTCGCCGCTCTGGCGCGGCATGCCGTTTGCGTCGTGGGCAACGACACCGGCCCCACGCATCTGGCCGCCGCCGTCGGCGCACAAACCGTCGCGCTGATGTCCGATCAGGTCAACCCCGTCTGGTCGTCGCCGCGCGGTCCGCGCACAAAGTGGCTGCAGGGCAAGCCGTTGAGCAGCTTGAGCGTGGAAGCTGTCCTGCCAACGCTATGGGACGCATAGCTGTGGGGTTCTCTTTTGATTATCCTGCTACAAGACGTGGCAACTTCACGATCACCCCATTCTTCCCGGTGTATGTTCGCGGTAACGCAGGGACAGCCGACATTGAAACTGATGCCGGATGGCTATTCTGCGGCGCTGCTACCGGCGCATTTGGTGGAAACATGAGGTGAGTACATACGGCACCGCAAGCTATGCCCGCAAACATACCCACCAGAGCAGTCGGACCACTCTCACGGTCCGCACGCGTTCCTACTTGCAGCATTACAACAGCGCCATAACCAACAACCATTTCTCTGGGGACATCACATACTCCAAAAGCAGCGGCTAATATGGGGCCAAAAAAACCGAAGTTAACGGGAGCCGTTATGACAAAGCCACGAACAAAATCGCCCATCTTGCCGGGACGATGGAACAGACTGTTCACGCAGGCTCGAAAGCTATGACGTGTCGAGGCGGTGGTAATATCAGGTGTTGAATCGCTCATTGCATGTGTCCTTATGACCTATTGGTTGTCGGGCCTCATAGTACCGGACTCATTTTTGAACACCCTGTAATATCAGCATGTTAGGTTGTCTTTTGGGGGCTGAGGGGGCGGTAAAGAATATTTTTTGGGCTTCGTTTTCTGCTCCGGCGAGGAGCCTTGCGAGAGTTTCGAGGCC
>CAIXHP010000007.1 GCA_903919315.1 uncultured Pseudomonadota bacterium
GCCTCGAAACTCTCGCAAGGCTCCTCGCCGGAGCAGAAAACGAAGCCCAAAAAATATTCTTTACCGCCCCCTCAGCCCCCAAAAGACAACCTAACATGCTGATATTACAGGGTGTTCAAAAATGAGTCCGGTACTATGGAAAACATTAGGCCTTATCGGCGGAACCAGCTGGACCTCGACCGCCGATTACTATCGATATATCAACGAAGAAACGGCGCAAGCGCTCGGAGGTCTCCACTCGGCGCGCCTTGTCCTTGTCAGCCTCGACTTTGCGGAACTTATAGAGGCCACCAACGCGAAACGACAGGGTGCCGTCGTGGACATGCTTAAAACGGCGGCATCCGATCTCTGCGCCGCCAAAGCCGATGCCATTCTGCTTTGCGCAAACACCCTCCACAGGCATTTTGACGATGTTCAAAAGGAAACAAATATTCCCCTCCTTCATATCGCCGATGCCGTCGCGCACGAAATCACGGCGCGTCAATACCAGACGGTCGGGTTGCTGGGAACCGCTCTGACGATGGAAGAACCCTTCTACGCCGACCGGATCAAGCAAAAATCCGGAGCCACCGTCATCGTTCCGTCACCCAAGGAACGCGCCTATGTCAACGAGGCGATTTTTGACAGGATGTGTCGGGACATCTATTCGAATGATGACCGAACCAAATTCGTGAAAATCATTTCAGCCCTAAAGACCTGCGGAGCCGAAGCCGTAATCTTGGGCTGCACGGAACTTCCGGTGCTGCTGCAAGAAGCCCCTTTGCCACTGTTAAACAGCACGCAGCTTCACAGCAGGATGGCCGTCCGTTGGGCGCTATCCCCAGAGACACCGACAACCCTCCGCGCCATCGCCGGACGAACAGTGCGAAGGAAGACACCGGATGGACCGATCTAACCGCTTCTCGGCAACTCACTCGCGCTTACCAAATTGGTAGGCAGTGAGGGTTTCGAACCCCCGGCCCTCTCGGTGTAAACGAGATGCTCTACCACTGAGCTAACTGCCCATCCGGAACGGATGCCCGACACAGGTATCAGAAACGAAGGCAAAAGCCAAATGGGAGTGAAACGGGGGCAAAAAGCCCGCTGCCGCCGCGCCCGCCAACGCCTCACGAAACTTGCGGTAACGACAAAAGCCGGCCGAGAGAAGTCACGCCCCAACAACAGCTTGGCAGCACCCGCTCAACCAAAGATGCAAAAACCCACACCGCCACCATGGTCAACAAAAGATTTAACAACATCGCTCCGTAACGGTTTGAAAACAAAGAAAATAAGGCGTGTTCAACGCATGGTGCCGGAATGTTGCGAGCGCCCATTATCCAACTTCGCCATAAAATTTCGCGCCATTTCGGTTATCCTAGGCTATTCGCATTAAAGAGCAGGCCACCAACCAAGGAGGACAGCATGGCACTAGCGCAGCGCATCGAGTCTCTAAGGAAACGTCACGCCGAAATCGAAGACAAACTCCACACCGAAGAGACCCGCCCCGCCCCCGACATTGCGCTCGTCCAAAAGATGAAAAAGGAGAAACTGACGCTGAAAGAAGAAATCGAGCGGTTGACCGACGAACTGCAACAAGCGGCCTAGCGCCGAGTCGCATCGACCAAAAGCAGAAAGGGGCTCGATTAAATCGAGCCCCTTTCGTTTCAGGCAACAAGCGTAGCGCGGAAAGGCGCAACCGCCGAGGCGTTTAACCCATGCTCCGGAACATGGTGTCCGGATCGATGTCGGGCTGATCTTCCTGCGGTTTGCCGAAATCCACAAAACCGTCCTGCCCCGTCGTCTCGCTTTCCTCCTCCACATGAGGCGGCTGCTTGCCGGAAGCCTTCATCTCGCGCTCGACGCGCCGCTGGGCGCGCTTGACCGCCGCGTCGAGGTCGGCTTGCTTGCACAGCCCCAGAAACACAGGGCTGCGCGGCTTGATGTTCGAGGCGTTCCAGTGCGACCGGTCGCGCACCTTGGCAATCGTGTCCTTGGTCGTGCCCAGCAGCCGCGCGATCTGCGCGTCCAGCAATTCGGGATGCGTCTTGACCAGATAGGCGATAGCGTCCGGCTTGTCGGCCCGCTTGGACACCGGCGTGTAGCGCGGCCCCTTGGTGCGCGTCACCGGCTGCGGCAGTTCGCTGCGCAGCATTTTCAGGCGGGCGCGAGGATCGTCCTCGCAGCGCTTGATTTCTTCAGCGGTCAGCTGGCCGTTCATCACCGGATCCAAACCGATGATGCCCGCCGCGACTTCGCCGTCCGCGATCGCCTGCACTTCCAGTTTGTGCAAGCCGCAAAAATCGCCGACCTGCTCGAACGTCAGCGCCGTATTCTCCACCAGCCACACGGCGGTTGCTTTCGGCATCAGGGGTAGCGCCATCGTCATCTCCTTGAAAAACACATAGCCTTAGGGGTTCCGGCCACGCGCCGTGACCGGACGATCCGAGAGGCCAAATTTCCGGGATCGATTAAAGCGGCAGCCTATCCCGCAGGACCAGCGCCGACTTCAGGCGCAATCTTACCAGTATATGCGCCGGATTCCATCCTTTTATGCGCGTCGGCAGCGTCTTTTATGGGGAAAACTCGAAAAATCAGAGAGTTAACCTTACCTTGAGCAGCCCAAAGCCAGCCCCAGAACACGGCTCAAGGGGGCTCCTCGCCGCGCAAATGTCCTCCGGAAACTCAATCCTCGTTTTCGTCCGCATCCTCGACGCTGCCGCAGCCGCATTTAGCCCCGGAACAAATCGCGCGTTTCAGCGTCGGAACGATGGACTCGTCGTTGTCGCGCCGTGGCCTAAAGTTGTTTTTGCCGCGCGGGTATTCATCAGCGGACGAATCCGTAGCCGTTGTGCCAAAACGCACATTGGTTTGCACGTCAATGTCCGCGCGCCCTTTGCCAAAATCGGCGGCGGCAACGGGCGAACTCGCCAACAGGAACGCCGCGACCCACAAAGCCAAAACAATCCTCATGTCGCACCTCTCCACACAGGGTTACGCAGGTTTCGGATGACCGCAACGAGCCGGAGCGTTATTATAAGGCGGATTTGGTTTTCTGTCTTCCCTCTTTCCGCGAACAGCGCCATGAACCCCGACGACCTCGACCCGCCCCGCCCGACGCTCAAACCGCTCGACCTGCAACAAATGTCGATTGGCGAGCTGAAGGATTACATCGTCGCGCTCGAAGCCGAAGCCGCGCGCGCCCGCGACATGATCGCCAAAAAGGAAGCGCACAAAAGCGGCCTCGCCGGTCTTTTCAAAAGCTAAGCCCGCGTTCAAAACCAACGCAACCGCTCAATGCCCGGCGGCAACAGCCACAGCGCGAAAACGATCTGAAACGCGACGCGGTGCGCGAAATAATAATACAGCGAATTGCGGGACAGAAACTTGACCATCCCCGCCGCGAACCCATCGCGCAAAGCCGGAAACGCGCCCTCGCGCTTAAAATCATAGAGCACATAAAAGCAGACGGCCGTTCCCAAAAACGCTCCGATGGCCTCAAGCTCGTCGAACCGGAAATGGTCAATTTGCCAAGCCATGTAAATGACGAACAAGCCCAGCACATACCAATCATACAACCGCTTGGGCGCTTCAGTCCGCCGCATATAGCCCATCAGGGCGCAAAGAATAGCCAGCGTGCCGTATTCAAAGATCAGATCGGTGAAGGGAATCAGGATCACGAGCAGCGCCGCGATCTCGATCAAATTCTTGAACATCCAATCGCGGTAACGATCCAAGACCTGCACAATGTAACGGCAGATCATGATCGAAAAAATTGCGTTGAGAGGAAAGACCGGAAACGCCGCCGCCGGATTGATCGCCGCCATCAGAACGGCCAGAACGATAAAGCTTCGCGGAAACGCCCCCGCGCGCGCATACCCCGCCAGAAAGAACCAGATAGGGAATCCCCAATGGCCGACGACGCGATACCAAATCTGGTCGGGGGCAAAGAAAAACCCGATATGGTCGATCGTCATGATGATGATCGCGATGAACTTTATCCAGTCATGCCCATTGACCGCGCCGCCATAGCGTTCGGTTCGGGCCTGAAGAAACGACACCAGAGATTGCGCCAACATCCGATCAACCGCCTCTCTTGAGATCCTGCAAAACCATGAGCCGTAGAGCGCTGGAAAGATTGCCGCCGCGCGCCGCGTCGACCTCCGCCACCAGTTCGTTGAGCGAACGCCCCCTTTGCGCGGCGATGCGCTTTAACTCGCCCCAGAACGCGCCTTCCAGCGAAACGCTGGTGCGGTGACCCGCGATGCGCACCGAACGCTTGACGATGCCGTCCGCTATGATCGGCGCGTCAGTCAAGCGGATGCACCATATCGTCAGGTTTGATCAGGCGGTCGAAATCCTCAGCGGTCAATAGGCCTAGAGCGACCGCAGCCTGCTTGAGCGTCGTATGTTCCGCATGCGCTTTCTTCGCGATCTTGGCCGCGTTGTCATAGCCGACATGCGGGTTGAGCGCCGTCACCAGCATCAGCGAGTCGCCGACCAGTTGCGCGATGCGCTCGCGGTTCGGCTGGATGCCGACAACGCAATTGTCGGTAAAGCTCCGCGCCACATCGGCCAGCAGGCGCACGGATTGCAGCACATTGTGGATGATGACGGGCTTGAACACGTTCAGCTCGAAATGGCCGTTGGAGCCCGCCACCGTCACGGCGACATGGTTGCCCATCACCTGCGCGGCAACCATCGTCATGGCCTCGGACTGCGTCGGATTGACCTTGCCCGGCATGATGGACGAACCCGGCTCGTTCTCCGGCAAGCTGATCTCGCCAATGCCGCAGCGCGGCCCCGACCCCAGCAGCCGGATGTCGTTGGCGATCTTCATAAAGCTGACCGCCACGGTGTTGAGCATGCCCGACGCCTCGACCATCGCGTCGTGGCTGGCCAAAGCCTCGAACTTGTTTTCGGCGGTGACGAACGGCTTGCCGGTGATGACGGCGACTTGCTGCGCGAACGCCTCGGCGAAGCCCTTCTTGGCGTTCAGCCCCGTCCCCACCGCCGTCCCGCCCTGCGCCAACGGATACAGGCGCGGCAACACGTCGCGCGCGCGGGCGATGGCGTATTTCAGTTGCGTGGCGTAACCGGAAAACTCCTGCCCCAGCGTCAGCGGCACGGCATCCTGCAGATGCGTGCGGCCGATCTTGACGATGTCGCCAAAATCCTCGGCCTTTTTCTGCATCGCTGCGTAGAAATGCTGGAGCGCCGGAATCAGTTCGTCCGCGATCTGCGTCACCGCCGCGATATGCATGGCGGTCGGAAAGCTGTCGTTCGAGCTTTGCCCCATATTGACGTGATCGTTCGGATGCACCGGATTCTTGCTGCCCTTTTCGCCGCCCAGAATTTCGATGGCGCGGTTGGAGATCACTTCGTTGACGTTCATGTTGGTCTGGGTGCCGGAACCCGTCTGCCAGACAACCAACGGGAATTCCTCGTCCATCTTTCCCGCGATGACTTCGTCGGCGGCCTTGACGATAGCCTCGCCCAGCCGCGCGTCCAGAACCCCCAGTTTCATATTCGTCTGCGCGGCGGCCTTTTTCAGCACGCCAAAGGCATGAATCAGCGGCAACGGCATCCGCTGCCCACCGATGCGAAAGTTGTGCAAGCTGCGCTGGGTCTGCGCCCCCCAGTAATGAGCCGCTGGAACCTCAATAGGACCAAACGAGTCGACTTCAAGGCGAACATTTGCCTGTTTGGCCAAAGACTGCGACATGATAATCACCTTACTGGATGGGCGCGGCGGCGTGGAGGCGTATATAGCATTCCGCCCCCGAATCATCATCCTTTTTTAGTCACGATGTCATGCCACGGTTCTGTTGGCGTGTAATCCGGAGCGAGAAGATGACACTCAAAAGTTCAAGCCTGTTCTGCATCATGGCCACGTTGCTGTTCACATCCGCCGCGCGCGCCGAGGAAGGAACGGCGCTGTTCGGTACGCCCATGGTGCAAAGCACCGGACAGATCCTGTTGGATGGCCATGAAGTCACGCTGTGGGGCATCGCGACTCTCGCAGGCGATCAGCAATGCTGGCAGAATGATCGAGCGTGGGATTGCGGCGGGCAAGCCGCCACGGCGCTGAAACACTTCATCGAAGCCCAACTGGTTCACTGCCATGTGAAATCCGACCTCGGCGGCGGCCGTGTCGTCGGCTGGTGTTTTTGCAAAAAGAACGGCCAATCGCGCGACATCGCGCGCTACCTCGTCGGGCAAGGCTGGGCCACGGAACAAAAAGACGTCTCCGGCGGCCTCTACACGCTTGAGGAAAACACCGCGCGGCAAAAGCGGCGCGGCATTTGGACGAGCCGTTTCCAGACCGCTGCCGATTGGCGCGACGGCACTCAGCGTTTTGTCGCCTATGACATAGCCCCCGAACCTACGCCCAACGTCACCGTGGTCAACCAAACCAACATCAACGCCACCACCATCGTCCCGCAAGGCCCGACCAAAATCATCATCCGCACCCCGCACCGTATCGACCGAGCTCATACGGAAAGCGAACCGCGCCCCCGGCAGCCCGAAGCCGAGACCACCCCCGCCCCTGCGGACGGCAACGTCCCCAAGCAACAAAAACAGCGCCAACAACAGAATCCGGCTGAGTCCAACGCCCCCCTCAGCGTCTATGACCAACGGCAAGACCGCCTGTCGAAACAACGCTCCGCGCAGCCCATAACCCCCGCCAACATCCACGACCGCCTGCAAAACAAACCGATGGAACACGACGGCGACCCGGACGAGCCGAAGGAACAACCCTGAGCGCCGGGCAAAAGAAAAGCCCTCCCGGCGTAAACCGGAAGGGCTTTGTCACAAAGAGTCGATCAGCTAAACGTAAACCGCGCGAAACGGCTAAACACCGCCAGATTATGCGCCCGCGCCTCAGGCCACACAGCGGATGTCGGCTTAACGCCAAACCCCTTCTCAAGACGTTCGCGGTATTGCCGTTCCAATACCGTCGGATCGGAACTGCGCCGTCCATTCCAACTTTTCTGTTCATTCCGCAAAGCGCGGTTCCCATTCCCGCCCTTAGCCTTGTAAGCCTCGTTCATCTGTTGATCCAGCGCTTGCAACACAGGACTCGCGCAAATGGCCTTCTCGACCGCCGTCTGAGCCTGCGGACACCAGCCGGGTTGAGACACATTGGCGGGTGGCGCGGCCACAGAAGGATCGGCGGAAGCAGACGCAATCGATGACGCATTGGAAGCACCCGCGTTAACAGCTTGCAATTCTTGGATACGACTCGCGGTCTTATCCGCAACGCAGGCGGCAACATCAGCGACGCGTCCGCAAACGCTGTCGCGCAGCTTGAGGAAAGCCCTCTGCTCACCCTTAACCTCGGATCCGCCTCGCTCCAACGCCGCTTTGTAAGCAGCGGTCAGCTTGGCATCCATCTCCCACGCGGCTGCGGTCTTGCAGATCACGGACTCAACCTTGTTCAAATTAGAGCTGGCGCACCAAGTCGGCTTGTTGGCGTTGCTATAATCGGGGGCCACCGTGGTGGAAGAAGCCTGAGCAGGTGCAGAGCCCCCCCCAACCGGAGCCTCCGCAACGGCGGACAGAGCAACGGCAGCGGCAGACTTCGGTTCATCCTGAGCCCCTACAACGGGAGCCGCGCCAGCCGGAGGATTCGTCTCAACCTGCTGATCGGGAGCCATATAAGGAGTTTGCGTGCTCACAGCGCCGGTAACGATGGAAGGAACCGTCGATTCAACAGGTCGCGCCGGAACCGAGGCGGGCGCGGCAGGGGTATTGGCCGCGATCCTCGTCTCGACTAACAAACGAAGAATTTCCGCGCCGACCCCCATCATCACAAGCGCAGACGCTCCCACCACCGTCCACCGATGCCTCTGTGCCCAATTGGGGGCCGTGCGTGCATTCGAACGACGTGATCCGGAAGTATGAGCAACCATGGAAATTCTCCAAAATATGTTACAAATGACCAACGAAAGTATAGTACAGCATCCTTTCCCAATCGCAAATGCTTTCATTCAGGCGTGATTTTAAAGCAGGAATAAAATGGGATGCCCGCCTTGTTATTCAATGGAAAACAGGGAACCAAACGCCCGTGAAGGCCCCCTACTCCACCGTCACGCTCTTCGCCAGATTACGCGGTTGGTCAACATCGGTGCCTTTGGCCAGCGCGGTGTAATAGGCCAGCAGTTGCACCGGAACGGCGTAAAGCAGCGGCGCGACCACCGGGTCGGACGCAGGCAGCGCCATGCTCCAGAACGGCTTCGTGCCGATCTTCGCCTGACCTTCGGCATCAGAGAACAGAACGACCTTGCCGCCACGCGCCACCACTTCCTGAACATTGGACGCGGTCTTTTCGAACAGCGCGTCGTGCGGCGCCAGCACAACGACCGGCATGAATTCGTCGATCAGGGCGATAGGGCCGTGCTTCAACTCGCCTGCCGGATAGCCTTCGGCGTGGATGTAGGAAATCTCCTTCAGCTTTAACGCGCCTTCCAACGCCAACGGATAAAGCGCGCCCCGCGCCAGATACAGCACGTCGCGGGCTTCGGCCAGATGATGCGCCAGTTCCTGAATCTTATGCTCGTCGCGCAAAACCGCGTTGAGCTGCGCCGGAACTTCGCGCACCGCTTGCAAAATCGCGGCGGCCCGCTTCGCGTCCAGCTTGCCCCGCGCCACGCCCGCCGCGACGGCGAGGCACAGCAAAACGGTCAGCTGCGTGGTGTAGGCCTTGGTGGAGGCGACGCCGATCTCCGGCCCCGCCAGCGTCGGCACCACGGCATCCGCTTGCCGCGCGATCGAGCTTTGCGGCACGTTCACGACCGCAAGAATCTTTTGCCCCTGCTTCTTCGCATAGCTGATCGCCGCCAGCGTGTCCGCCGTCTCGCCGGATTGCGACACCGCCAGCGTCACGCCGCCTTGAGGCAGCGGCGCTTCGCGGTAACGAAACTCAGACGCGATATCGACTTCGACCGGCAGATGCGCCAGTTGCTCGAACCAGTATTTCGCCACCATGCCGGCGTAATAGGCCGTACCGCACGCGACGATAGTCAAACGCGGAACCGTGGCCCAATCGAAAGGCAAATCCGGCAACGCCATCTTGTTGTCGGCGGTGACCAGCGAAGCCAATGTGTCGCCGATGACGGCGGGTTGCTCGAAAATTTCCTTGAGCATGAAATGGCGGTATTGGCCCTTGCCGATCATCGCGCCGGACAGATTGGTCTGATGGATTTTGCGCTCCACCACCTGATCGTTCGCATCATGGACGACCGCCTTGCCGGGCGTGAGTTCGATCCAGTCGCCCTCCTCCAGATAACTGATGCAGTTCGTCAGCGGCGCGAGCGCCAGCGCGTCCGAACCCAGATACATTTCCTGATCGCCATACCCCAAAGCCAACGGACTGCCCCGCCGCGCGCCGATCAACAGGTTCGGATGTCCGGCGAAAATAATGCCGATGGCGAACGCGCCCTCAAGCCGCTTGAGCGCCGTCGCCGTCGCCGCTTGCGGCGTCATCCCCTGCTGCAAATAGTCGGTGATCAAATGCGCGATGGTTTCCGTGTCGGTTTCGGATTTAAAGCGATGTTGCTTCGCCTCAAGCTCGGCGCGCAACGCGCGATGATTTTCGATGATACCGTTGTGCACCACCGCCACGCGGTCGGAGAAATGCGGGTGCGCGTTGTCCTCGCTGGGACGGCCATGCGTCGCCCAACGGGTGTGGCCGATGCCGACCGTTCCCGGCAAGGGTTCCTGTTGCAAACGATCCGCGAGATTTTGCAGCTTGCCGACCGCGCGGCGCGTCGTGATCACGCCATCGACCAGCGTCGCCACGCCCGCGCTGTCATAGCCGCGATATTCCAGCCGCCGCAATCCGTCCACCAGCAAATCCGCCACCGGACGTTCCGCCAAAATGCCCACGATGCCGCACATGAACCGTCTCCCTCGCGTTTAAAACACCCCTGTTTCGTGCCGCATCGCGACGCGCAAGGCAAGCGGGTGTCGCAACAATTCTGGCGACCGAATGTTACGCCGCGCGGCTCCGAACGATGGGCATAAAAAACCGGACGGAAGTTTCCCCCCGTCCGGTTTCTCGTCTTTGTTTGCTCACCGCTTGCGCGGCAAAAGCAAAAAAGCTTACTTGACTTCGACGGCAGCGCCGGCGGCTTCAAGCTGCTTCTTGAACTTGTCGGCATCGGACTTGGAAACGGCTTCCTTGACGGTCTTCGGCGCGCCTTCGACGAGGTCCTTGGCTTCCTTCAGACCCAAGCCGGTGATGGCGCGGATTTCCTTAATGACTTCGATCTTCTTGTCGCCAGCCTTGGCGAGGACGATCGTGAACTCAGTCTGCTCTTCCGCCGCAGGACCAGCCGCCGCGCCGCCGACCGCCGCAACCGCGACAGGAGCCGCAGCGCTAACGCCCCACTTTTCTTCCAACAGCTTCGACAGTTCCGCCGCTTCGATGACGGTCAGGGCCGAAAGTTCATCAACCAATTTCTCAAGCTTCGACATGTTAGTCTCCTTATGTTGAACGTCGTTTGTTGTTACCGATTACCCTTTTCCGAAGTCCCGAAAGGAACCCCAGGAAACTCTTTAAGCCGCCTGCTTGCTACGCGCGGACAAAACCCGAGCCAACTGGCCCGCCGGAGCCTGCAAAACGCCCGCGATCTTCGTCGCCGGAGCCTGCAACAAGCCAACCAGCTTGCCGCGCAGTTCGTTGAGCGACGGCAAGGTCGCCAACGCCATCGCACCCTTAGCGTCCAGAATCTGTTCGCCCAAAGCCGCCGCAATCAGCTTCAGCTTGGGATTCTTCTTGGCGAATTCCGCCGCGATCTTGGCCGCCGCCACGGGATCTTTCGAATAGGCCAGAACGGTCGGCCCCTTCAGATAGGGCTCCAGACCAGCAAGCTTGGTGTCCTTGATCGCGCGCTTGATCAGCGTGTTCTTGCCGACCTTGACCGACACGCCTGCGGCGCGGTTCTGGCGGCGAAAATCCAAAGTCTGATCGGCGTTGAGGCCGCTCTGCTCCAGAATGACCAACAGCTCGGCATCCTTGATGTCGGCACCGAGAGCCTCGGTCAGATTCTGTTTGGCGGTGCGCTTTGCACTCATGTTTCCTCCAAATATAAAAACCGTCATGCCCACGAAGGTGGGCATCTCATTCCTTGTTCGTGCTGTCCGGGATCGATGAGTCGAAATGTGCGTCGGAGGGAACCAGCCCTGCTGGGCGAACACCGTTCGCCGGACGCACGATCATTTCAACCCGTCTATGCTGGCACATTTAAGCCGGTTCACACCGGCACCCGCAGTCTCGGACAGGATGCCCCGTTTCCGGGGCGGCCTTTCTATAGACGAAACCAACCCACAAAGGCAAGCGCTTTTACGCCGCCTCGGTGAGCGTCGTCATATCAACCTTCACGCCCGGCCCCATCGTGGACGAGAGCGAAACGCGGTTGATGTAAGTTCCCTTCACGCCGTTCGGACGCGCCTTGGCAATCGCGTGGACGAACGCGCGGATGTTTTCCACCAAAGCCTGCTCCGAAAAGCTGAGCTTGCCGACGCCCGCATGGACGATGCCGCCCTTTTCCGCGCGGAATTCGATGGAGCCGGCCTTCGCCGCCTTCACCGCATCCGCCACGTTCGGAGTCACGGTGCCAAGCTTCGGGTTGGGCATCAGGCCGCGCGGCCCCAGCACCTTACCCAGCTTGCCCACCACGCCCATCATGTCGGGAGTCGCGATCACGCGGTCGAATTCGGCGAAACCCGCCATAATCTTTTCCGCCAGATCATCGGCACCGACAATGTCCGCGCCCGCCGCCTTGGCCGCATCGGCCTTGTCGGCCTTGGCGAACACCGCGACGCGCACGGTCTTGCCCGTGCCGTGCGGCAATTGCACCATGCCGCGCACGGCTTGATCAGAAAGCTTGGGGTCGATGCCGAGATTCATGGCGATTTCGATGGTTTCATCGAACTTGCGCTTCGCCTCGACCGACGACTTCTTGATGAGCTTCACCGCCGCATCCAAGGCATAAGCCTGCTTGCGATCGACGTTGGCGCTGATTTTGCGGAATTTTTTACCCTGAGCCATGTTCTTACTCCACCACCTGAACGCCCATCGAACGGGCGGAACCAATCAACATCTGGCACGCGGCATCGATGTCGTTGGCGTTCATATCGACCATCTTGTCCTTGGCGATTTCGCGGATCTGCGCCATCGTGATTTGACCGGCGAACGTCGTGCCCGTGGTCTTGGAGCCGCTTTCGATCTTGGCCGCCTTCTTGATGTAATAGGTGTTCGGCGGCTTCTTGGTGACGAACGTAAAGCTGCGATCCGAGAACGCCGTGATCACGACCGGAATCGGCATGCCCTTTTCCAAGCCCTGCGTCTTGGCGTTGAACTGCTTGCAGAATTCCATGATGTTCAAACCGCGCTGACCCAAAGCCGGGCCGATCGGCGGCGACGGATTCGCAGCGCCCGCCGGAACCTGAAGTTTGATGTAACCGACTATTTCCTTTGCCATGACGCCCTCCCGGCGCAGCGCCGCCCGCAACAACGGACAGCTTCAGTTAAAACACACAACACATCCGCCGCGCTTTCGCGCAACATCACCAAAAGCGCCACAGCCGCAAACGGCCTACGCGCAAAATTCAGAAGGGGTTTTTGCCCTCCATCCCGCAAGCCGTAAAGCCCACAGGCCGCGTGGTTCGGCATCCCAGGGAACTCTAGGGACCACCTCCCACGCCTTTTGTCCTTGGCCGACCATAGCCGCGAACCTTACAGGCCGGACTTATAAACGCAAACGGGCGCGTTCGTCCAGCCCTTTGTCGCTTGGTAAAAAAACGGCCTAAACCTTCTCCACCTGACTGTATTCCAGCTCGACCGGCGTGGCGCGGCCAAAGATGGACACGGCCACCTTGAGGCGCGACTTGCCCTCGTCCACATCCTCGACGACACCGTTGAAGGAGGCAAAGGGACCGTCCGACACCCGCACCTGCTCGCCCACCTCAAAGGTGATGGAGGGTTTCGGATGTTCGAAGCCTTCCTGCACTTGGTTAAGGATCCGCTGCGCCTCTTTCTCGGTGATCGGCGAAGGCTTGCCGCCGCCGCCCAAAAAGCCGGTGACCTTGGCCGTATTCTTGACCATGTGCCAGCTCTCGTCGGTCAGATCCATCTTGATCAGGACATAGCCGGGGAAAAACTTGCGCTCGGCGTTGACCTTCGCGCCGCGCCGCACTTCGACGACCTCTTCGGTCGGCACCAGAATCTCGGAGAAATAATCCGCCAGCCCCTTCTTGAGCGCGGATTCGCGAACGGTTTCCGCGACTTTCTTTTCGAAACCCGAATAAACGTGAATAACATACCAGCGGTGCGCCATAATCAACTCCTCAATCTTCTCTTACGAGTTCATGCCCAAAATACGGCCAATGGCGAAACCGAGCGCCGAATCGACGGCAAGGAAAAACACCCCCGCCACCAACGCCATCACCACGATCATCACCGTCGTCACCACGGTTTCCTTGCGCGTGGGCCACGTCACCTTGGCGATTTCACGGCGCGTCTCGCGCGCGAATTCGACCACATTGAAGCTCGCCATGTTCGTCCCTTTATCTGTCGCACCGCAGCGCGCTGGCAGGAGTGGAGGGGCTCGAACCCGCAGCCTTCGGTTTTGGAGACCGACGCTCTACCAATTGAGCTACACTCCTACGGCAAGCCACCGCAGTCCTTGTTCATTCGCAAAGCCGCCCTCAAGGCACAACCTCAAACGCGACCCCAGACCCACAAGGCCCCGTCCGGCGGTTGACCGTCGGACTAAGCGTAATATCTTGTAGGGGAAGGCCTATTCCTAGCCGATCTCGCGCCGCGTTGCCAGTGGAAATTTGGCTCGCCCCAAAACGGCGAAAAACCGCCAATTTCAGGCCCAAGAGACAGGAGAAAGCAATGGAGCGGGTGATGGGAATCGAACCCACGTGGCCAGCTTGGAAGGCTGGAGCTCTACCATTGAGCTACACCCGCGCCGCTCCGGAAGGCCGCCACTCTACCCCAGCCCGAACCGCGCAGCAACCCATAGTCGCGCGCGCAAAACAACACCGCCTCCGTCCTGGTTCCAAGCCCGCTCCTCCATGTCCCTGACTTGCTTGGCTCAATTTTCTCGCGCCTTCTATTACATGTAGTATTACATTGTCTTCCGTTCTTTTTTTATTGGCTTTTTGCATCGATTTTTGTATTAAATTAACTATATTGAATAATACCGCTGAACGTAGTATAAATACAGATGCAACAATGCGCTAGAATGTTAAAAATAGAAATGTTGTTGGGAAAACAATTGCGAAGGAAAGCAATATGAAAACAACCTCATTAGAGGGGCCTCGCACAGCGCCGCGCAAGCGCCCGCCCACAACGCCGCCGCGCCATCACGAATTGCACGTCCAACCCATTGTCCGCCACGAGCGCGAACAAGATTTTAGAATCACAGGAGGCGAAATACTTTTTCGTCGCCAAGACCTTCAAAACCCCGGCAGGTTCATGAATCCCGAACCGCTGATTCGGCGAATGGAGATCGATGGAAACACGCTCGCCTTCGACTGCGCCACCATGCACCGCGCCGCCGATTTTAGTTTGGGCATTAACGCTTCGGGCAGCGACGACCACATCATCCACGTTAACGTCTCCGCCCGAACGGTTGCTGATCCCCGTTTCCCGAACTATGTGGCCAAACTGGGCAAACGACCGGGCGTAACAGACGTTCTCCAACCGGAAATAACCGAAACGGCCGCCCTAGACAGCGAAGAGACGCGCCGTTTCAAGCGCGGGCTTCAGGCTCTCAACAAGGCCGGGTTCGTCACATGGCTCGACGACTTCCCTCATGGGCAGCACACAGAGGACCGCTTGATGGAGCTTGCTGCGGACGGCCACATCCACGGTGTCAAGATCGACCGGTGCGACGTGAACAAATCGCTTGGTCACGGGAACGGTTGCGCCACGCTCATGAATCATGTGGAAACATTCGTCACGCTCGGCATCAGCTCCGTGGTGTTCGAGGGGATCGAGGACAAAAAGGGAGCGCACCAGATCGACACCGCCGCAGCAAGGTCAGGCCTGACCGAACACATCAACCTGCGCTATCAGGGATGGGCCTTCGCGAAAGCCCTTCCCCCGTGCGATTTCGCGCGCATGATCGGGGTTTGCCCCACCTGTCCCAGCCGTCCATGCACAACCGGCAGAACCGCGAGCGCCTTCCGTTATCAGGCCGCCGGAGCCTAGCCCCACTTCGGTTATCGTCAAACAAACAAGCGCAACGCCGCGCCGTCGTCGTCCAGCGTCAACCGTGCCCGCCCACCGACCGGCAAAGTCGTCGCATAGCGCCCATGCCCGCACGGAAAGTTAAAGCACAGGGGAACATCCGGCGGCACATGCTCTGTGACAATCTGCTGCAAGGTTTTTCCATAGGGCTTCTCGCCCTCACGGTTCGCGCCGGTTTCACCGTCCGTGATGGCGACCATCTCGCCGATCATGACCGCGCGCGCGCCCTTGAATTTCCCGGCCAAGCGAAAGTGCGTCAGAGTCCGGTCGATCTTGTACAACGGTTCATCGACATCCTCTAGGAACAACAGCGCACCCTCCCCCGACCAATCGTAAGGCGTGCCGATCAGATTCTGCAAAAGCGCCATATTCCCGCCGACCAAAACGCCTTCGGCCGCGCCCCCACGCGCCACGTCCACGTCCGGATAGCGCAAACCTCCGGCCTCACCCCCCAGAACCGCCAACAAATCAGCAACGGTGCACGGATCGTTTTCGGATCGCGCGAAACTCACTGCCATCGGCCCATGATAGGTAACCAGTCCGCTTTGTTTCGTAATTGCCTGCAGCAACGTGGTGATGTCGGAAAAGCCGACAAAGGGCTTGGGGTTCCGCCGAATCGCCTCATAGTCCAGACGATCCAACAGCCGCAACGCCCCCATGCCGCCACGGGCGCATAGGATGGCATCGATGGCAGGGTCCAGAAACATCGCCATGATCGCCCCGGCCCGCGCCGCGTCGTCGCCCGCCAATTGGCCGTCCCGCAGGCTGGTCTGAGCGTGGACAACCACGCGATAACCCTGTTTTTCCAGCGTTTCCACCGTCGCCGCGACCCACTCCGGCTTCGGCCAGCGCGACGGAGCCACAAGGCCAATTGTGCCGCCCGGACGCAGGGCGGGAGGAAGAACGGCGCTGTTCATCATGCTGTTCCATGCAATTGAGGCGGAAAACAATCCATGCTATCAGAGCGCGTTCCAACGCGGGAGGCCCTTTGTGATTCTATCATCCGACGATCTTCTGAAAATCATCCACGACACCAAGGCCGTGTCCATCTGGAACCACAAAACCGGGCCGGTGTTCTGGTACGCCGCCGCCGTGCCGGGGCCATTTTATGTCAACACGGAACTGGCGATCGGCAGCGCTCTGGCCGAAAAGCTGCTGCGCGACATCACCGCCATCATCGCCGCGACCTCCGACCCCGCCGCCCGCGCCGCGCGGTTGAACGAAGCCATCCTGACCGCCTACGACGCAAACCCGGTCTATCAGCAAATCGTCAAAACCATGGTCGCCGCCGCCAAAGCGTCCTTCCCGGACGGCAGCTACGCGCTCGTGTCCGGCGGCGAACGGCGCGACTGGCTGTTCTCGATCCCCTTCGCCCGCGAGGCCGGAGTCCCGCACGCCTTCCTGTTCAAAAATCAGGATCTGTGGTGCGCCACCCCCATCGCGCCGCACGCGACGACGCTGCATGTCGCCGACCTGATCAACAACGCCGCCAGTTACTTTGATCTGTGGCTTCCTATTCTGGAAAAGGCGCATCTGCGCTGCATAGGCACCGTCTGCCTCAACAGCCGTGGCAGCAACGGCCTGCAACGCCTCGCCAAGGCCAACGTCAAGGTCGTCGCGCTCAACGGCATCGACCTGAGTTTCTTTGAAAAGTCCCGCGCCGGAGGCCTGATCGACGCCGACACGCTGGCGGAAATCGCCGCCTATTTCGCGTCGCCGCAGGAATGGGCCAAACGCTATCTGATCGGCAACGCAAAGTTGTTCGACGCGCCCCACATCGACGCGAAATCCTTTGAGCGGCTGCGTTCCTTCTTCACCAACGACCCATGGTCGCTGAAGAAAGACAACGAAGCTTTCTTCGCCGCGATGCGCACCGCCATTGAAGAACGCGCCCGCACAGCCTAGCGGCGCTGGCCGGGAATCCCGCCGGGCATGCCCGTCGTGCCGCCCGGCGACGCGCCTTGGCCATGGAGCGTGTTCATGCGCGCGATCTGCTTGTCGATGTAGGAATTGACCATGCCCACGCGATTCTCGCGGATCAGCGCCCGCACCGGATCGCCGTTGTTGCCATCCTCCGTCACCACATAACGCAAATACGGGCCGGAGGTGTTGAGCGTCTGGTGCATCGCCGAGGTCAACCCCTGCGCCAACATGTAATTGGCGGCCGACCCCATGCTCTGCTCGGCCAAATGCATCAGGCCCATCAGGCTCTCTTCGATCGAACCGGCGTGAATGGTGGTGATGACCAAATGGCCCGTGGTGGCGGCGCGCAGAATCTGCTCGGCCGCGCGGGGCGAACGCACTTCACCCACCAGGATATAGCGCGGCGTCCAGCGAAGAGCGCGTTTGAGCGGCGTGGCCCAATCTTCGTCGCGCCCGACCTGCACCTGATAGCAATAGCCGTAATCGCCCACCGGCCCGTCGAGATTGTATTCGACCGGATCTTCGATGGTCACGCCCACGCCGCCGAAATTCTGGAGATAGTCGTTGAGCAGCCCGAAACAAGTCGTCGTCTTACCATGGCCGGTCGCGCCCGACACGATGATCAGACCGTCGCGCTGGCCCATACGGCGCAAATGGGCGCACATATGCGGAGCGAAGGCCAAGTCTTCCAGCTTCGGAACCTTGGAACTGATGCGCCGCAAGCAGATCCACTCCTGCCCGTTCGCCAGCCGCTGGTACGAAAGACGAAAACGCATCCCGTCGTACTGATAGGCCGAATCAGGGTTGTCGATCTGGCCGCGCAATTCGTTGGCGATCAGATCAATCTCGCCGGAATATTCTTCGGGCATCGCCCGCGTCCAGTTGTTGGTGTAGTCGCGCGCCGCGCTGCGGTACCTCGCTATGCCGACCTGATCAATCCGGACATAAAGATCCATGAACGACATATCGCGAAGCCGTTTGCTCGTCGGCAGTTTCCCGGACTCCGTCATGCAACTTTCTCCCGAATCACGGTTTCTTTATCGGCGGCAAAGGAAACGACGGCGCCTGCGGATTCATGCCGGGGTTGGCAAGCCGCGCCGAAATACGATCGATGTAGGTCGAAATCATCCCGATCTTACCCTCGCGAATCAGCGAACGAACAGGATCGCCGGGTGCGTTTTCTTCGGTGTAGAGATAGCGGATAAACGGCCCGGACTCCTTCATGCTCTGATAGATCAGCGCCGTGAGGCTGGCCGCGAGCATGTTGCTGCACCCCGGCCCCATCGCCTGCTCGGCCAAAAACAGAATGCCCATCAGCGCCTCTTCGGGCGCGCCCGCGTGAACCGTGGTGATGACCGTGTGGCCCGTCGAGGCGGCGCGCAGCATCTGCTCCGCCGCCTTGGGCGTGCGAATTTCACCGACATAGATATAGCGCGGCGCCCAGCGCAAAGCGCGCTTCAGGCAAATCGCCCAGTCATCGTCCGATTCGACCTCGATTTGATAGCATTGGCCGAAATCGCCGTGACGTCCGCGCATCATGTACTCGACCGGATCTTCGATGGTGATGGCCGTGCCACCGTTGGTGCGCATGAACTCCGCCAACAAACCGACGGCAGTCGTCGTCTTGCCCGCGCCCGTAGCGCCGGAAACAAGAATCAAGCCTTCGCGCAAGCCGAGGCTCTTCATGTGATTGTAGATATGTGGCTCAAAGCCGAGTTTGCCCAAATCAGGCAGGATCGCGTTGATGCGCCGACCGCACACCCACACCGACCCATCCGACATCTTTTGCCGCGACAAACGGCAACGCACGCCCTCAAAGTCAATAGAGCCGTCGGACGCCTCTTCGCGCATGGCGGACGTAACGGCAACGCCAAATCGTTCGACGGCAGCGAGATAGTCGTCCGGCACGAATTGACTCAACCGCCCCTGCCCTCTTTCCTTGGAACGGAACATAGGCCTGTCGACCTTGTCCAGCCGGACATACAGGTCGATGAAGGGCAGATCATCCAGCGAAAGGCTCATAGCGGACTCAGACCATAAAGGAACATCGGGCATCAGCAGCGCGGCAAGGCGACAGTGCCGCATCGCAAGCGAAGCTTATTTCTGCCCCACGGCCCGTTAAGATCGGCTTAAAAGAACGCCGAGCACCGCCCCACCGGATAGACAAAGCACATTCGTGCTGTCCACAAAAGCACGACCTGAAGCAACCAACAACCCAACACATTGAGTTGACTGCATTTTTCTACACACGCCAGCAGACTATACCCGCAGAAGGACAGTAAAGCCACGCCCAAAAACGAAGGCCGGTGGTTGTGCACCACCGGCCTGCGCCAACTCGTAAAATCATGGGGAGCGTTCGTCTTAGCGGATACCCATGACCTGAAAGAAGAAGTAGACATCATCGGCGTTCTTCTGGCATCCGATCGTCCTAGTCAAATAGTCCCAGCCTTCCGTCGCCACGTTGACGGGCGCATCAGGATCGCCATTGGCGGTAAGGGTCAGTCCGGCATCCGTCACTGTCGTCCCACCATTCGTTCCCGTAAGGGCTGCGCCGTTCGCCTTCACATTAACCTGATCGCAGACATCTGCGGGAATTTCCAGAGTGGCCACCAGATTTCCAGCGGTGGTTCCCAACCCCATTCCATACAAGTAAAGATAATGCCATGTCTTGGTCGGAACCGCGAGCGCATCAGACGGGAACGAAATGCCGCCGCCGGTCGGCGAGAACAAATCCGTAACAGCGGTCGTTCCGGTCAAACCCACGTTCGTCATATCTACCGACGCGTTTATGCGTTCGAAGCCCAATTTGAGGTTTTGCCCGATGTCGATCAAGGCGGCGGCTTTAAGCTTACTGCCTTCGTTTGCGCCGCTGGTGGTGAACGAGCCGCTTCCGGCGGCAATCGCCGCTGCGAGAACGCCGAGAATGGCGACAATGAAGAGAATCGGGCCGATAGCGATACCGGCATCCCCCCGCAGCCGCCGACGCGCACTGGCCTTAATTTCTGCCTCGGCATCAATCATCATCATCCCCTTTTGCTCTTGCGCCCCAGCACACCCGACCAGAAGAACGAAAGCGGTTTTCCCCTTCGCGATCCAGAAGACCCCGGAACAACATTCTACGAGCGTATCGTTAAGCAAACCTTACCGCAGGAAGCGGTATAAAGACCTTTTTATGAATAACAGATTGATTTCCTCAGTCAATAGAGTTCTGAACAAACATCGCTCAACATCCGCCCAAACGCTATTTTTTGGCTTGGGGTGTCGCAAACGATATCTTTTCCGCCTCAAGAACCGCGCGCATGGGCGACGCGTCCTGACACTTCCCGCCGACGCAGAGTTCTTTGACAGACCACCGGTACTGGGGCGAGATCGTATCGACGTAACTGAGCACCGTGAGCCACGAGCGGAATCGGCTGCTGTCGTTGGCAGAGATGGTCAGCAATTGACCGCGCGCCAACGAAAACGAAATATCAGGGAACCGTTTCTGCAACCGCTCCATCAACGGTTGAATTTCAGAGGCATCGGGAAGCTTGTTCACCACCTTGGGCAAGCTCGGCTCGGTGGCGGCGGCGGCCAAGGCGGCGCGCTTCGCCGTCACCGACAAGCTGACCGTATAAAGCGCGAACGCCATCATCAGCAGCGCCGCGCACCAACACGCCGCCACGACGAACATGGTCGCTCGATCGAACAGGCGCAGAGCCTTTGATACAAGGCGCGGCGCCAGAACGCTTCCGAGAATTTTCGCGTCTATTTTCATGTTATTTACGCCCCGCATCCAACGCCTCGCGCACATTGCCGATCACCACGCCGCGCGGATTGCTGTCCAGCATCTTGCCGCCCAATTCGTTGATGCGGTCGGATGTCACGTTGGGCGGCAAAACCGCGCGCCACACCACCTTGCCGTCCTTGATTTGGTATATCTCCAGAAAACCGTTGAGGTTCAGCAACCCGTCGTTCACATCCGCGAATTTAGCCAACTGTTCCCGCATGGGGCTGGCGCGTAGATTTTGGACGGATTGCATTAGGCGCAACGATTTCTCCTCGCTGCGGGCACGGATCTCGTCAAGATTGGAGCCTGACGCTATCATCGACATGGCAGCCAGAAACCACACGACCAACGCCAACGTCGCAAACCCCATCGCGCTAATGACCGAGAACGCGGCCAGAATGCGCCGTGCGCGGTCTTCAAACAACGATAACGAATACCACGGCACCGGCGTCAACAGCTCAATTCGGTCAAGAGTCAGTTCCACCACCGGCACGCCCAATTCACGCGAGGTCCGTTCCGCTTTCGCCCGCACCACCGAAGCCGTGCCGCGATGAATCTGCAGCCCGTCCACAGTAACGGTCATCATCGTCGCCGCTTCGTCGCTGTAGTAGGTGGAGCAAGAGGGCGGAGGCGAAGCGTCCTTCATGCCCGGCAGCAAAGCGGCCAACGGGCACCATGTGTTGGGGTGCGAGCCCATTTCGGAGGAACGCACCGCGAGATACCATATTTTGTCGCCCTTCGCCTGCCAAACGACGTGAAGCCGCTCGCTATCGGCGGCTTCGGCGGCGGCGTTCCAAACGATGTCCTGCTCCTCGCCGATCACGCGCGGGCAACATCCGCCGATCAGCTCCTGCGGAAAATAATACTCGCTCAAAACGCCGACCGGCCCCATAAGGACTTGGCCGATAGAGGTGGACATATCCGGCCCCGCTTCCGCAGCTTCCGCCGCATCCGCATGGGCATCCGCCTGAGCCTTTTGGCCAATTCTCTTGAAGACCGCCTCGATCTTGCCGAGACCAAGCCCCATGCGCTTGCTGCGGTCGAGAAAATCATTGGGCATCGTTATCCCCGCAGTTCGCTTAGGTTGTTCAGGAAACCCTGATTCTGCAGCATAAGAACATAAATCGCCGTCATCACCGTGATGCCGGACAGCAGCATGATGGAGAAGATGCCAAGCTTCACCAGCTTGCGCTGATCCGCCTTGGCCATCAGCGTACGCTCTTCCGCGATCGATTCATAGACTTCGGACAATTGGTCCACCGACTGGATGGTCACGATCTGGTCGCGCTCCGGCTTGCTGAGCGGCCAGCGCGCCAAGGCGCGCGCGGGCTCGACACCCGCCATCACGCGGTCATGGCAATCGCGCCAATACATCCGCGCCGCCGGTTCCACCGTGCTTTCGAGAATGATCGTCAGCGCCTCGGCCAACGGCACCTTGCCGCGCAACAGGCGCGCCATCAGTTTGCAGGTGTCCTTCAAACTGGTGTTGCGGAGATAGGTGGAGAAAATGGGCAGCTTCATCATGATTCGGCTCGTAAAGTGGTCCGGCTTGTGACGGTTCATCCAATACGACAAGCCGAGGAAAACCACGGCGACGAGAAGCGCCATGGTCAAAACCAGCATGGATCCATTGATCCATGTCGCCAATTTCAACCCGTGTTCGAACTTCGCGGCAGCGTCGGGATCGGTGTTCTTCGTGCCCTGCCCCTTCAGATACGGAATCATGCCGTACTGCATGCCCCAAATCGAGCTGATCACACTGAAAATATCGAACGAAAACCAACTCAGCGCCGTCGTCAGCGCTTTGTACTGCGAGCCTTTCTGCTCGACGTGTTCGATGGCGTGATGGATGACACCCTTCAAATCGCCCGCGCGCTCGCCCGCCGTGATGATCGCCATCGTCGCCGCGTCCATCAGCCTGAGTTCGCGCAGCGCCTCGGAAAAGGAACCGCCGCCCTTCAACACCGTGCGGGTCGGCAAGAACGCCAACCGCCGCCGAGGATCCTGCTCGCCCTCGATGATGTTCAAAAGAGCCGTACCGGCGGAGGCCGTCCCCGATTGGAAACGCAGGGCGCGCAACAGCTGGATTTGCCAGGCGCGGGAACGCACGTCCATCCACTCGAACAGCGGCGGCTTTTGCTCCTCGATGGTGATGGGATACATGCCCTTGCCGCGCAGCTGGCGACGCACGGCGTGAACGTCGGGGAGATAAAAATCGTCCTCGTGAATGATGACCGCCCCGCCGGGCATAGGCTGCGTAAAACGGGCGTGATAAAGCTTCATCGTGCGCCCCCGTTACCGGCCGCGCCCTTGGCGCGCCGCCGCCTCTTCCACCATCAGGGACGCGCCCATGTTGGCATCGATGGCGTTGCGACGAATCAGGTCGCGAATGGATTCACGCCGAGGCATATAAACCGTGCCCGGCACGTCCACCACCGACGATGTCACGTTCGACACCATCATTTCCGTGATGGCGCGGCGACTGGCTTGATCTTCCGGCGGAAACATGGCTTCCAGCAATAACGTCCGGCCCAAAAAGCCGGTGTGGTTGCACAGGTCGCAGCCGGCCTTGTTGGCCAGCGCCAATTGTTCATCGGGAGCGATGCCGATGTCGGCGCAACGCTCGCCGCCGTACACGCGCACCGCCGTGTCCCGCGTGTGGCACGAAGGACAGACGGTTTTGACGAGGCGCTGCGACAGGCTCGCGATCAGCGCATGGCCCAAAATATAAAGGCCGCTGGTGCGGTACGCGGAACTGAGAAAGCCGTCGATACGATCAAGCGTGTGCAGCGCGTCCACGGCATGGACGGTGGTGATGACCATGTGGCCCGACTCGGTAGCGCGGAGCGCCGCTTCGACCGTGTCGTTGTCGCGCATTTCGCCGACGATGATCACATCCGGATCATGCCGCATAAGCGCCCGGATGATGCTGGCGATCGAGTTGGCGGAATTGTCGGTCACGGATGTCTGATCCACGAGCGGCATGTCGTATTCGACCGGCGCTTCGACGGAATAGACGGCGCGCGCCGAACGGTCGATTTCCTGAATGATGCCGTACAGCGTCGTCGATTTACCCGAACCGGTCGGGCCGCTGACGACGATCAGGCCGCCGTCCTTCATGTGGCCGTGAATCGATTTACGCAAACGTTCCGCGACGACGGGCGCGTGCATGAACAGCTCGTCGAAACTGCGCAGGTTTTCGCGGTCGAGAAGACGAAGCGTGAGCTTCTCGCCCGACGGCGCAACCGGCAAGGCGGCAACGCGCACGTCGATCATGCGGCCTTGCCATTCAAAGGCCAAACGTCCGTCTTGGGGATGCTGGCGGTCCGCCGCGTCCATCTTGGCATCGGTTTTGATGCGAGTAACGATCGGGGCCATCACGCGATGAGGAATGAGATGACGATACACAAGATCGCCGTCAACGCGGTACCGGATCCAGCACCGCGCGTCGTCTTCCTGCAACGACAAATGAATATCCGACGTGCGGCTTTGCAACGCTTCGGCCAGGATATCGTTCAAAGCCTGCTCGATCATCATGGCATCGTCCGGATCGCGCGACAGGGTAGCAAAGATGCGCAACAGCCGCTCGCCCGCGACTTCGCTCTGCTCGCGCATCAACCGCGCGAGTTCCGTGCGATCCCACGGCTCGACTTCGATTTTGAGAATTTCGCGGTTGGCGCGCTGCAACGAATTGGTGATGCGGATCAGATCGGCATCGTCCAAACGGTCGCCGACAGCGATCCGCAAAACGCCCTGACGCAAATCCAGCAAGCAAACGCCCATGGCGGCCTGATTGGCCGCCGAGACGTACAGACGCAGCGCCTGCATAGTCAAATCTTCATGTTTACCGCCGCGCGCCTTGGATCGCGAAGAGGACTCGGACAGAAAGCCGTTGCGGTGCAGTATTTCGTCGACGGTCAGATGGCGTCCGGCCGCGCGCCGCATCACCTGCTCCGCCAGAGCCAGTTCGTAATGCCGCTGGGGAATGCGGGAGGCCTCGTCGGGAGCGGAACCGGAACCGGGAATTTCGCTCATTACCGCGCCCCGCCGTTCAATGACGAAGCCGCACCGGAAGATCTTGATGCCTTGCCGTCACCTTTCCCCGCCTCCGCTTCGGCGGCGGCCGCCGCCTCAGCCTCCAGCCGAGCCGCCTTGCTGGTGAGTTCCGAAGCCCTCTCCAGCCGGAGAACTTTCCGCGCACCTTTGATGAAGATATCGGCTTCCTTGGGCAAAACGCTGGTGATCTTGGCGATCTTGCCGTCGCCATAGGGTATATCCTCGCCGACATCCACCACGCTGGTCGTGCCATCCGGCTTCAACAACACCGCGCGGTGCCCCACCGTGCCGATCAGGTGAAAGACCTCGCTGGATGCCGCAGGCGGCACGGCCACCACGCTTCGCGGCAGCATATCCGCCGTGATGGGCGGGATTTTATTGCCCACAGCCCGCTCCAGATCCTCCGCCGCCGTCAAGGCTGGCGGTTCCTTGCCGCTCGACGGAGCGCTGCTCCCCGCAGTCGCCTGAGCGGACGAAGAATCCTTGGGCGATTCGGCGGCGCTCGCATTGCCGTGAGCCTTGCCGCGCACAGGCACCACCGCGAATCCCAACTTACCGCTGTGGCGAATGATCAGATCGGTTGAAATGATGCCCTTGGCCTTTGGCTTCCACACCAACGTCACGGGACACGACTCGCCCGGTTTCAACTCCATGTCAACCGCGCACCCCTGATCCAGCCGCTCCAAACCGTTTTCGGCGGCGATCACATCAATCGAGAGCAAGGTAATGGAATCAAAACTGTCGTTGATCATCAAAGCCGAGCGCACAGCCCGCCCTCCATCAACCTCGATGTCGCCGAATTCGACAGGCTTCGCTTCTTTGGCGCTGAGCGCAAGACCATTGTCTTTTTTGTCGCCGACGGCCTGAACCCCGGTCTTTCCGGTCAACTTGGCGCGCGCGATGCGTCCGGCGCTTTTATGAGTCATCAAAACTTCGACCGACCACGCGCCCGGCAACGAAGGCGTGACCTCGACGACGACCGAGCAACGGCTCGACGCGGCGATCTTTCCTTCCTTCGAGCAATCATCACTCACGACATCGCTGTGCACATTGCCGTCCGCGTTGGTCGCCACGCTCACGACTTCGACAGGCTGCGTCGTGGGGTTGGCAAAGAACAACGTCGTGCGCCGCGCAACGTTCACCACGGATTCGCCGGTATCGATCTCGCTCTTCGGCTCGACGTTGACGGCTTCGTCGCCGCTTCGCCCGGCCGCGCCGCCGACGCTGCCCGTCGTCACGCCGGGATCGAGAAAGGCCGCATCGCGCGCCGCCCAAACCTCGCCCGACCCAACGCCAAGCCCCAGAGCCAACATCGCGACAGCGACAGCCCGTTGAACGAAAGCGCGCGCCGTCACGGCGAACCTCCCGCCGGAGCTAGCAAATTGTCGAACGCGTGGCTGAACCCGCGCTGCATCAGCCGCCGATCCACCGGCGCGCCTTCGGCATCGGGAGGAGCCGAAACCTGAGGAAGCGGCGCGACGGAAGATGCGGGAGCCATCAACTCCGGTCTGGACGGAGCGGCCAAGGCCACAGGCTGGCCGCTGGCGACCGGCTCTTCCGGGCTTCCGGGCATCTTCAGGATCTGGCTTCCGTCCTTATCGATCACGACGGCATCCATCGGGGTCTTTATCGGCGCGTCGGCCCTCCGTTTTTCCTCTTCCTTGGCGCGCGCATCCGAAAACAGCACCACAGACGGCTTCACCAAAATGACGAGCTCGCTGTTCTGAAACTGGTTGTCGCCGTACATCGGCAGAACCCCGCCGAACGGCAAAGGAATGCCCTGACGGTCGTTCACGTCGCGCGAAGACACAAGACCCGCCATCACCAGATTGTCGCCAGGCCGTACGCGGATGGTCGAAGAGATCTTGCGTTCCGACGTTTCCGGCAAATCGATGGTCACGCCGGAGGACGTGGTGGGATTCAGATTGACGAGATCCTGCGTCGTCAGTTCGAGGATCGCGGAAATAACGCCGCTCTCGTAAGTGCCGCCGACATTGACAGTCAAACCCGTTTCGATGGTGTCGGTCGAAACCGTGTTGGTGCCGATGCCGCTGCTGGAGGCGTTGGAGCCGGACACATTGCCGCTCGTCAACTGCCCCACTTGTGAAATATACCGCTGTTTGCCGCCGACCCGGAATTCGGCGTTCATGCCGGACACAAAAGTCATCTGCGGACTGCTGATTGTCTGCACCTGCCCATGTTTCGACAGGAATTGAAGAACGGCGGCCGCGTCCACATGGCCGGTGAAATTCGCTCTCAACGTCGAACCCGCCGACGCGAGGCTGGAAAAAGCTGTACCACTGGTGAGCAGCGCGTCCTGCAGCTTCCCGCCGATTTTGTCGACATTGAATTTTGTCCAGTTGATCCCCGTGCCGTTTTCGCGGTTGAGCTTCACTTCCCAAATATAAAGCTGCATAACCACGAGCGGGCGGCCATTGCGCAATTGCTCCAGATATTCGCGCACGCGATCCTGACCATCGACATCCGCCGTGTAAATCAGGTTGCCGCCCTGTTGATCGACGCGCGCCTTGTCGCCCGCCAGATCACCGATGGCATCAGCCATGGAATTGGTAGCGGACGCGCTCACGCTCGATTTGGTCGGCACGGCCGGCAGTTCGACGATGAAAGTCTCCTTCTCCTTCAGCTCAAGCAAGCCATGGCGATAGCCGCAAAACACGCGCGCCGAGCTGCAAATCTTCTCCACCACGCGCGGCAGCGAACCGCTGAGATTCGTGACCGTCACCAGACGATTGTCGAATGTGCCCGCACCCCACGATAAGGATACGTCCGTCCCCGCCAGCACCGCCTGCAGCGCGGTCGTCACCGGGACGGCATTAAGGTTGGTGGTCGGAATGATGATGTTGCCCGGCAACTCTTCATTGCGCGACAAGCGGCGTTCATGCAGCCGCACGCCCAACTCCAGAGTCACGATGGGCGGTTCCTCAGAGCCGCGCACCGTCTCGTTGGCGTCAGGCATCTCGGCTACCAGCGGCTGGCGACCCGTCGTCGACTTGGCGCTAGGCACATCGGCCCCGACGCAGCCCGTCATACAAAGGGCCGCGAGAAACGCCGCTGTGCTGATAAAACCGTAACGTCGAACCCCCACCTTGCGCTCCTCCTGAGCTTTGTCGGATCGGGACAGGGCAACGCCCCGCAACGCGCAACGCGCCGGACAAGCCTGATCCCTGCTCTAAGGTAGTTAAGGTTAAGTTGGGTTGATAATTCGTTAACCGATCTCACATGCAATCGATAACATTATGAACGCTCTGTTCACACCACCGCAGAGTTTCCTTGCACTTCATCATATCCACGCGCACCCCTTCGAAGCACTTACCGTCGACAGCTTCCCTGTAGCCATTCTCTTGCATGACGCGCACGGAAGCAAGGCAACAGGAACTATCGCCGCAACGTTTGCGTAGCTCTGCGTAATAAGCCTCGCCCGAACGATTGCCCTCATAACCAGACATGCAAGCCCGAGCGCCGCCAGCCCCGACAGGCAAAAGCGCGACAACAATAAAGAACACACTGACGCTTCGTCGAACCCAAAGCAGGCCGTTATTCATCCGCCGTGCCTTCAATACCGTTCAGACGGTCGCGCAACTGCTTGCCCGTCTTAAAGAACGGCACATACTTCTCGGACACCGACACAGTCTGGCCTGTACGCGGGTTGCGCCCTTGGCGCGCGTCGCGGCGCTTGATGGAGAAAGCGCCAAAGCCCCGCAGCTCGACGCGGTTGCCGCGCGCCAGCGCGTTGGACACTTCGTCGAACACGGTGTTGACGATGCGTTCAATATCCCGCTGCAACAGGTGGGGGTACTTTTCCGCAAGGCGCAGGATCAGATCGGATTTGGTCATCGGGCGCTCTCCACGAGCGGTTGAAGGGAACGTTCCCCGGCGCACGCCGCCGAGTCGCCCCAAAACTGCCAAAGCCGCGCCGCCAAGTCAAGCAAAGCCTAACTTAACCCCTTGGGAGGAAAAGCGTTTTCGTCATCAACCTTCCGCGCCATCCACCAAAGGCTCCGGCGGCCCCATCAAATCCCACACCAAATGAAAGAAAGACCGCAAAGAACGGGCGATCATCGCGTTCTGAATGATGATCCCGCCCACCGGTTTATAGGCCGACATGAGAAACAGTTTGTCGTCGTAAATGTTCATCTCGATGTCAAAGGGATAGGCTTTGCCGTCGAACATCTTGGTGACGCGCAGCTCTTTTTGGCTGCTCGGCCAGGTTTGGTTGGGCGCGTTGCGCACAGCGATCATGCGAACGGCAATGCGGTTCTGCACACGGCGATCAACGAATTGCCGCTGAAAACGCGGCTGGATTTTTTCGACATCGCGTCCTGACGACACGCAATAATTGATCCGTTCTTTCTCCGGCAGATTTTTCAACGTCACGATCACATCATCATAGATCGCCTTGATGCCTTTGGCCCCTTCGTGAAACGTCACGCGCGTCTGCTCGGCGTTCGTGCCGAGGCGCATCAGCATGGGGATGATCGCCCGAAAATCTTCCAGCCCGCGCTGAAAGCCGAACAACAGACGCTCCGGCGATTCGGCGACGAACTTCCGGCGCGGCCCTTCGCGGAAGCTGCTGAGGAATCCCTTGGCCAACAAGCGACGGGTGATCAAATCGACGGTACTGCGCTTGACCTTGGTCTGCGCTGTAATCTCGTGCGTGAACACCCCGCCCTTGTCGCGCAGGCAGACCAGATAAACCTTGGCCTCGTCCCGCTTGAGGCCAAGCTTACCGAGAGCATCGAACGCGTCCTGATACATCCCGCGATAGTAACGCAAATAGTGTTATTTTGCAATGAATATGACGTCCGATTTATATTCCAGAAAGTCATAACCGCTTGATTATTCAAGGAAATCGAACATGAAGAAAAACATCTGCCCCCTCGCCCTATTGATTTTGGCGCTCATCGCCGTGTGGGGCCTGTCCCCGCGCATGGCCAGCTCCACACAAGCCCCCGCCAAGGAATCCGTCTTCGACCGCGTTTTACGCACCGGCGTTTTGCGCTGCGCCTACGCCGTCTATCCGCCGGAGACCATCAAAGACCCCAACACCGGCAAACTGTCAGGAACCATCGTTGAGACCACCGAAGAAGTCGGACGGCAGTTAGGGCTGAAAATCGAATGGACGGCGGAAGTCGGCTTTCTGGATGTTTTCACCGGACTAAAGACCGGAAGATACGATGCCTTTTGCTCCGGAGCCTATGAAAACCCGCAGCGCGCCAAAGAAGCGCTGTTCACCATCCCGTTCAACTATGGCGCGACCCGCATCTTTGTTCGCGCCGACGACACGCGCTTTGACGAATCCCCCGATGCCATCAACGATCCCAAAATCACCATCGCCCATATCGACGGCGAGATTACGCAATTCATCATCGACGAAAGCTTCCCCAAAGCGCGTCATTATTCCCTGCCCGCGCTGACCGACATTTCCCAGACTCTGGAATCCGTCGCCACGCGCAAAGCCGATGTCACATTCCTGCAAGCGGGTCCGGCGCGCGGCTTTATGGAGCACAACCCCGGCAAGCTGAGAATTCTGCAAAAATTCCCCGCCCGCGTCTTCGCAGCCCCCTTGATCGCCGTGCCGCTCGGCGAACACGACCTTAAGTACCTGCTCGACGCGACGATCCGCACACTGCAAGAAAACGGGTTCGTGGAGAGCGTGTTGCAGAAGTACGATCCCACGCTGGATTCCTACCTCCTCGTCGCCAAGCCCTACCGAAAGCCCTTTTGAATCGCTACCGCGAGCAACTTTTCCCATCAATTCAACAAATTGGCAAACATAGTTAATCTGATGCCTCGCCGGAAAATAACGCAAATGATGTTATTTTTGAGAACATCCATGGCTCGCTGTAACACTTGTCCACGGGCAAAACACCCGGGAAACGTGCACCAAGGGCAGGAGATGCAAATGAACAAATGGGGACAAACCGCCGGGGTTGTCATGATCGCAGCGCTGGCAGCATGGGGCGGAGCCAACTTGTCGCCGGCAAACGGCCCGTCCGGCTCCACCGCCAAGGAATCTGTATTCGACCGCGTGACACGCACAGGCACGTTGCGCTGCGCCTACATTCTCTATCGCCCCGAGATAATGAAAGACCCCAACACAGGCAAACTATCGGGCTATGTCGTCGACATCACCGAAGAAATCGGCCGCCAACTGAACTTGAAAGTCGAATGGGTCACGGAGCTGGGCTTTGGGTTCCAAGATGTGGTGGCGGGGCTCAAGAGCGACCGGTTCGACGCAGCCTGCTCCGGCTTTGTCGAAACGCCTTCGCACGCGCGCGGCGCGTTGTTCTCGATCCCCATCGATTATGCCCCCGAATATATCTATGTCCGCGCCAACGACACGCGGTTCGACCAATCACTAACAGGCGTGAACGCGCCCAGCGTCAAAATCGCGCAGATCGACGGCGAAGCCACGGCGACCATCGCGCAGGAAGCCTTCCCGCTCGCCGCGCGCTACAGCCTCCCCGAAATGAGCGACATATCGCTGGCCCTCGAAGCCGTAGCGACCGGAAAGGCCGATGCCGCCCTCTTCCCCATCGCCACCGGCAAAGATTATCTGGCCCGCAATCCGGGAAAGTTGAAAGTCTTGCGCCAGCATCCCGTCCGGCCATGGATCCAGCCGGTTATGGCGTTCGAGCACGGCGAACACGACCTGAAATACGTCGTCGACGCGACAATCCGCACGCTGCAGGAAAACGGCTTTATCGAAAAGACCCTGCGGAAATACGACCCCGAACTGGACTCGTATTTGCTGACCGCCAAGCCCTATCAAATCCGCTAACCGCCGCGAGGCTCAGGGAGATATCTGGCCAGACAGGCGCAAGGTCTGCTCAAGAAACACCCCCTGCGCCGCCTTCTTCGAAGGCACATCAGGGAGCTTCCCGGTACGTAGGCTGGCCTCCATGGCGGCGGCAACCCACGCGGTGCCGCGCGGATCGGCATCGGCCAGTTGCCGTCTGAGCGCGGACAGATCCCGCTCATCGACACGGGGCGGGCGGTCTTCGCGAAGGAGAGCTTGAGCCGCTTCCTCTGGCGAAGGCCAACAGGAGGGGCCCCTCGTCGTCAAACCGCCCACGGCTTGCTCGAGAATCGCGCGCCCTCTTCCACGTTTTAGAAAGACATAGCAATTGTGGAGACGATGACCGCGAGGTTGGCCGTGCTGGAGTAAAAACCGCTCGATTTTCCTCCCTCCCTGCACATCAATATCGGCCAGAACATCCGCCAAAGACGGCTCAGCTTGTTGGAAAGCGCCCCAAACGGCAAGACGAAGCGCCCGGAACGGACGCCAACCCGAAACACCGTCCGCATCAACGAGACATTGCGCAAATTTCTTGTCAAATTTCGGCTTTACGGTGCGCGATGCAACGCTCAAGGAATCGGCATCGGCCAGACTCGCGACAAAATTGTGTGTGGGCGACGACGCGCACACGTCGCGCAAAACTTCCGTGTGATGGATCAGATATTCGGCAAAACCCCACAGCGATGTATGGGGCGGCACGCCTTGAACAGGTGCCCAAATGCGGGCGAACCGCATCTCCGGCGGATCCAAAAGATGCTCCACGGACAGGGGATTGCCTCGCGCCCTCTCGGCAAGCTGGACATAGCGGCAAACGGATCGTTTGGCGTAGCGCCGGGAGTCGTCCGTGCCTTGCTCGACAACGTCGAGAGAACCACGTTTCCTTCGCGATTCCCAAAAGGACTGCGCCAGCGCATCGACAACATCTTGGGAAAACGGCGTTTCCTGAACGCCTTCCGACAAATCATTCATAATATAGCCCCGACAATTTCCGCAAACATTCAAGAACACGCTTTAAAACCACGAACCCGGCAACATTACGTCGCCCCCAAGACCACCGTCAATCGGCGAAACCGCCTGACTTTGCCGGATGGTTCATACTTGCCGCCCCAACGATGCGGCTAAGGCGCAGGGTTGCCGCCCGAAAGGCGCAAAGCTTCGCGGAAGAAATGCGCCTGCAACGCCTTCTTTGTGGCGGGATCGCTGGGGAAACCCGGCCGCCGCAAGCAGGCTTCACAGGCGGCATCGCTCCACAAAATGCCTCCCGAAACCTGCGCCAGTCGCTCCCTGAGGGAGGCCAAAGCTTTCGCATCGACATTCTGAGGTAACGATTCAGACTCGACCATTCCAGCCGCGTCTTCCGGCTCCGGCCATCCGGAAGGGGTTGCAGCTCGACTGAAGGTCACACGCCCCCTCCTGCGATCACGGGATGCATCGGAGGAACGCCCACGAACAGTACCCTCCGGATGGCGCACAGGTTCGGGCGCGGGCGCGGCCACAGGACGGGGCCGCCCCCCACTCCCATAAACAGCATTTTCGAGATAGGGACGGCCACTCTTTATGGCAAGCGAATCAAAACACGCCTTGTGCTCGTGATTGGGGCCAAGTTTTACCACCGCCGCCTTGATGAGCCCTTCCGGATTTTCAAAGTCACGCAAAAGCTCACGAGCGGAAAGACTCTCCACGCCCAAGGTTTTGCAGGCCAAGCGCAGGAACGCACGAAGCGCCTCACCCGCCCCCTCCCGCGTACAGCCTCTTAATCCCGGGCAACAACCAAAGTCACTGTCACTTCGCAGCCGGTGAGCCAACGCGCCGAAAAATTCGCCTTCCATCACGCTCGTCCGCGCCGACACCTGCACACTCCGCTCCGTGCGAAGTAAGCAGGAATTCCCAACCAAAAATTGGGCGAAGCTGCGCGTAAGATCATATGGGCCACGGTCCCGAACCGGAGCCATCACACGATCGCGCCAATCTTGTGAATCCAGAAAAGAGTCCAAAGACACCGCTTGTCCGGACTCCGGCTGCGCCAAACTTAGGTATCCACGAACGGACTGCGTGGCATAATACAATGCATCGCCGTCGCTTTGCCCACGCGAATTCGGATTGTCACGAAACGATTGAGAACGCCAAAACGCCCGCCCCAGTTTTTCAATGAACTCTTCGGAAAAAGGCGTTTCTTGACTATCGACAGACCAGCTTCCCACGGCACCACCCCACAATCGCAAAAACAATCAAAAAAACGATACAGCCAGCGCTGCATAAAATGATCCTCAAGAAGAAATCCAACGGAATCCCCACCTTCGCGGGGATGACGATGGGCGACTGAATTCAATCATAAATCCCATCATGCCCGCGCAGGCGGGCATCCCATTTCTTGAATCATTTTTTCCGACCCAAACCACAACCAGAACATTAACCCCGTATTCGCGCGAACGTCAACAAACAAAAACCGCCGAAACTTGCGTTCCGGCGGCTGATGTTAAGGTAAAAGACAAAGCTTTATTAGGCCTTGTCTTCCTCGTTCTTCTTCTGCGCGCGCTTGATGGCGGCGCCGAGGATATCGCCAAGCGACGCGCCCGAATCGGACGAACCGAATTCGGCCATCGCCTGCTTTTCCTCGTCGGCTTCACGCGCCTTGATCGACAGCGTGACTTTGTGGGCCGCCTTGTCGATGTTGGTGATCTTGGCATCCACCTTTTCGCCGACGGCAAAACGGTCGGGCCGCTGTTCCGAGCGGTCGCGCGCCAAATCGTTGCGCTTGATAAAGCCGCTGAAGCCGCCCGCTTGCTCGCCGAGGCTGACTTCGATGCCGCCTTCGGTGATCGCGCTGACGGTGCAGGTCACGACATCGCCCTTCTTAAAGTTGACGACGACGCTCTCGAACGGATCGTTGGTGAGCTGCTTGATGCCGAGGCTGACGCGTTCCTTTTCGGCATCGATGTCCAGCACCTTGACCTCAACGGTCTGCCCCTTTTGATAGGCGGTGATGGCTTCCTCGCCGGGCTTGTCCCACGCGATGTCGGACATGTGAACCATGCCGTCGATGTCGCCGGGCATACCCACAAACAAGCCGAATTCGGTGATGTTGCGGATTTCGCCGGACAGCGTCGTGCCGATCTTGTGGTTGGCGCGGAACTGCTCCCACGGATTCTCGATGCACTGCTTGATGCCGAGGCTGATGCGGCGCTTGGCCAAATCGACGTCGAGAACGACGACTTCGACTTCCTGGCTGGTCGCGACGATCTTGCCGGGATGCACGTTCTTCTTCGTCCACGACATTTCGGAAACGTGGACAAGGCCTTCGATGCCCGGCTCCAGTTCGACGAAAGCGCCATAGTCGGTGATGTTGGTCACGCGGCCCTTGAGCTTCATGTTCGAAGGATAACGCGACGCGACGCCTTCCCACGGATCGGCTTCCAGCTGCTTCATGCCGAGGCTGATGCGCTGGGTTTCGGCGTTGAAGCGGATGACCTGAACGGTGACCTGCTGGCCGATTTGCAGCACTTCGGACGGATGGTTGACGCGCTTCCACGCGATGTCGGTGACGTGCAACAAGCCGTCCACGCCGCCCAAATCGACGAACGCGCCATAGTCGGTGATGTTCTTGACGACGCCTTGCAGCACTTGGCCTTCCTTGAGGTTGGCTACCAGCTCGGTGCGAGCCTCGGCGCGGCTTTCTTCAAGCACGGCGCGGCGCGACACGACGATGTTGCCGCGCGCGCGATCCATTTTCAGGATCTGGAACGGTTGCGGTGTGCCCATCAGCGGCGTGATGTCGCGCACGGGACGAATATCGACCTGCGAGCCGGGCAAGAACGCCACAGCGCCGTTCAAATCGACCGTAAAGCCGCCCTTGACGCGGCCAAAGATGATGCCCGCGACGCGTTCGGCCTTGGTAAAGCTCTTCTCCAAAACCGTCCAGCTTTCCTCGCGCTTCGCCTTTTCGCGCGACAGCGAGGCCTGACCGTTGCGGTCTTCCATGCGTTCCAGATAAACTTCAACCGTGTCGCCGACCTTCAGCTCGGCGGTAACGCCGGGAACGGCGAATTCCTTCAGCGCAACGCGCCCTTCGGATTTCAAGCCGACATCGATGATCGCTTCGTCATTCTCAATCGCCACCACGGTGCCCTTGATGACGCTGCCTTCCATGCTGCCGCCCTTGCCGAACGACCCTTCGAGCAAAGAAGCAAAGCTTTCGCCGCCGTTGCTGGCGGAACTGACCACGTCGTCGTGTTGCGCGACGCGTTTCTGTGATGCACTACGTGCCATGTTTTATTTTTCTCTCTGACCGTTTCCGGTCGGGAACCTGCGCTCTTTGCAAAGCGCCTCCGGCTCCGTCGCAGGGAGTACCTGCCGCTTTCGCTATGGCCCCAAGGGGCCGTCGTCACAATCCGGACACGTCCGTCGGTTGGGGGCTGAAAGCAAGGCCCACGACCGCGCACGGCACATCCGTTGCCAGCACCACGCTAGCGATTCCTCCCGCCCTTTCGTGTCCACGCAGGATCAACGCAGGTGCGGCAGTTTGCCCTGAACAACGGCCAGAGCTTGGGCAAAAGCTTCATCCGCCGTCATGTTCGTGGTGTCGAGCATGATCGCGTCGTCCGCCGGTCGCGCCGGAGCCGTGGCCCGATTGGAATCGCGCGCATCGCGCGCCTGCAAATCGGCCAGAACAGCCGCCTCAGTAACATTTTCGCCCCGATCCTGCAACTCCCTATACCGCCGGTCGGCGCGAGTCGCCGTGCTGGCGGTCACATAGATTTTCACCGGAGCCTGCGGCGCGATAACCGTACCGATATCGCGGCCATCCAAAACGGCCCCCTTTTTGCCGCCGGGCGGCTTCGCCCCAAAATCTTGCTGGAATTTCAATAGGAAGGCCCGCACTTCCGGCACCGCCGCCACCTTGGATGCCGCCACCGAAGCCGTATCCGAGCGAATATCCGGGTCGTCGCCCAGCGTCAGCACCGAGGCCGGATCAAGCCGCCCCGCCGCCCGCGCCGCCGCCGCCGGATCGTCCAGCCCCTCGCCCGCCCGCAAAACGCCCAGCCCCACGGCACGGTACAACAATCCGGTGTCCAGATAGGCAAAGCCCAAATGCGCCGCCAACCGCCGCGCCACGGTGCCCTTGCCGCTCGCCGAAGGGCCGTCAATCGCAATGATAAGTGAGGATGTGTTGGTCATGCAGACGTTATAATCCCGCCCCGCCAAAGGGCAAGCATCGCCATGTTAAAAAAAATGCGTCATGCCCACGAAGGCGAGCATCCATCACCGAAAGAAGACACCGGAATCGAAAGAACCAACCCAAGCGCCTATTTTGCGTCCGCAGACGATGGCCCCCACCTGCGCGGGGGTGACACCTATTCTTGAAAGAACGGGCTAAACTTACGCCGCTGTGCTGCGTTCTTGCGCCTTTTGCAGCTGCTTGCGCAGCTTGCGCGCTGTTTCGCTGAGGCGGCTCATGGGGGTGTTCAGCAACCACGCGTCGATGCCACAGAAACGGACGAACGCTCCGCACTTGCGCGACCTTATAGACATGGAGAGCCAAGGCTTGATGATGATGCGTTTGTTATGACAGAAGTGCGCCGCACAGATGAGACTAGAAGCTATTGACAGATAGCCGAGCAGTGGAGGATATAAGACTCATTTGGGTATCCTGGAGCAGTGTGGGCGATGCAGTACCACCCATTGCCGGAAGGCATCGATCCATAAATAGAAGGCCAGCCATTCCCCCACACCTGACACCCACCAGACACGACCGAACGATCCTTCGGACACGAAACGCTGCACTCGATGTCGAAATCATTTTTGTGCGAAGATGAGTTTGCGGAAACGGTCATTGGGGCTATGCAAGTCGGGACCCCGTTAACGACCTGCCGCAGCACCTGCCCTGCCGGACAGGAAATGTTAACGCCGGGGGTAGGATTAGTGCATTTCACCGAGTCGCCGCTCCAACCAAGCACCTGACCATCCGTGCAGGAGCCGCCGGTGCGTTGGTTTTCGGGCGGGAACAATTGCCCTGCCTGCGCCGGAACGGAGCCAAGCGCA
>CAIXHP010000008.1 GCA_903919315.1 uncultured Pseudomonadota bacterium
CGCTATTCCAAAGCAACCTACGCCGCCAAGTTCTCCTCCATCGCGGGCATCGTCAATCTCATCGCCGGTTTCTGAACCCAGCTCATCCGCCCAAGGCCCACCCGCGCCCAATTCCCTCCGACTTTCGCAACAGGTCTATTGCGCCGCAGCAACGAAGTGTCTGAGCCATTCGTCCTGAAGCTTCCAATTGCCTCTCAGGATAAAACTGGGGTGAAAAGTCGGCAGAACCGGTGTGCCGGGGAGTAGCCGACAGTCCAGCGTTTGGCCCACATGCGCCAAAAGGCCGTTTTGGCCGGTCAAGGCCCAAAAGGGCGTGCGGCCCAGCGCGACGACGAGGCGCGGCTTCCATGCGGTCAAGGTTGTGCCGAGGTGTTTGATTTCATGGGAGAAATCGCCCCGGCACCATGCGCTGCCAAAGGGGCCGTATTCTTCGGCGATGGGGCAGCCTTGCTGGGCGGCGGCGCGGCGCGAGGTGAAGAAGTGGTCGACCTTGTTGCCCGGTGGCTGGAAGCGAAAGACGTTGGCGACGAGGCTGCGGGAACGGTCGATGCCTGCTTTGACCAGCATGGTGTTCAACAATTGGCCGCTGCGCCCGACAAAGGGCTGGCCGAGGCGGACTTCGTCCGCGCCCGGCGCTTCGCCGACGAGGACGAGGCCGTTCCATGCCGAGCGCTCAAGCGGCCAGCCGTAATCCACCTGCGGCAGGGGGGCGGGGGCGGCGTTGGGGAGGAGAGAGCTTTGCGCGTCGTCGGGGGCTGGGCGGCTGCGGGGCATGGGGTATCTTTCAGGGTATTTGGTGAGGATAAGCGTTTATCCGTATGATAAGAAAGAGGAAAAATTCGTGTCTGGGGCGGAATGATGGGGTGGCGCGGGTCGGTCGGCGGGGCGATGGGTGCGGGTGTGCGGGAGAGGCGGCGGGCTGGGTTCCTTCCTCAAAAGGCGGCATCGCGCGGGCGGCGGCCGTTGCGGGATGGGCGGGCTGCCCGGTCGTTTTTGTCTGTTACAGATTTGCGCGCCTCATGGCTATCGAAAATGTTGCGTCGCGCCGCGCCGAGTGCTACATCGCCTCCTCCAACTCCGTTCGGCATCCCCGGATGCCCTCAGGTTGGGTGCGTAGCTCAGCGGGAGAGCACTACCTTGACATGGTAGGGGTCACAGGTTCAATCCCTGTCGCACCCACCAGTTTTTGCGCAAAGCGCAAAAACTGTCGCGCCGAAGCCTCTTTGGCGAAGGCGGACGGATGAAGCCTGATTCTCCCAACTCGTTTGATTCTGGATGAATGCAGACTGCCCGCCGCCCTGCTATCCGTCGACCTGTCGGCCGTTTCGCCATAGATAAAGAAACTGGTTGCGGAATGTCTGAACGACAGGGGCGTTGCGCAGGACGACGACTTGTCGTTTCTTCCATAAAATAAAGCCGATGCGGTCGGCGTAGATGCAATAGGTGATTTTGCCCAGCATTTCTCGGGGGACGGTTCGATAGCATTTCCGTGGCAGATTTAGTCCTTCATACCCTTCGGGAATGAGGGATTTCGTATTGACCTGCATTCGGTCACGCCAATCCAGATAGTGGCGTTTTGCCTGTTCTGGCCACAGGTCTTCGCTTATGGAGGCGGTCAGGATTTCTTCGTGCGGGTGTCGAACGGCCGCGAATATGTCTTGATTCATTTTCTGGATGAAGTCAGTGCCTGAAAACCGATAAACGGTCGAAATATCTTCGACTTGCCGCACACCACCTGACAGAGGAAACTCGACCCCCTGCGCTTCGAATGCATTCTGAAGCGCCTGCGTGGTTTTTGTGTGCGGTCGTTTGCGCCCGCCTTCAAAATTCTTCACCGCCGTCAGGGACAGCCCCGCCTTTTTGGCCAGATCGCTTTGCTGCCAATTCAAAAGTCCGCGCGCGGCCCGCGCCAGCGGAGGGGTGATAACGGTGTCTATCATGGCTTCGAATTTAGCACATTAAAGCTAATAAAGCTCTAATTTTAGGAAAATGGATTTGCTTTCGTCGTAGGCCACTAATCTGTTGCCTAGATAAAGCGAAAGGGCATTCATTGTGAAGCATGCGTTTTGGAAGAGTCTCGTTCTGTTGGGGTTGCTCTTGTCGGGCCTGGCCGCGATGAAGGAAAGCAGCCAGCGTTCGTCACGCGATGAAACCGTCCTTGAACGGGTGAACAGAACCGGCGTTATCCGCTGCGGTTACGTTCTTTGGCCGCCCTATTTAACGCTTGATCTGAGCACAGGCCAAAAGTCCGGCATTGCTTTTGATTTTATGGCGGCGTTGGCGGATGAAATGGGTTTGCGCGTTGAGTGGGTGGAGGAAACAGGCTGGGGAAATTTTCAGGAAGGGCTGAACACGCATCGTTATGACATGATGTGTTCTCCTGTGTGGGTCTCTGGTCTGAGGGCTCGATCAGCACTGTTGGTCGCCCCCATTTATGAAAACGGCCTGTATGCTTTTGCCCGTGCCGATGACGACCGTTTTCAGGCAGGGTTCGACGCGGCAAACAAGAGCGACATTAAAATTGCCGTTGTTGAAGGGGATCCATCGCAAGCCGTTCGGCGTGCGCGTTTCCCCGATGCGCAGGAAATCGCATTATCTCCGAGCGTGGATTCAGGCCAGCTTATGCTCAACGTGACGGGGCGCAAGGCGGATATAATCTTCGATAATCTCTCTGCTGTTGAACGGTTTAATCGGGGGTCGACGATGAAACTTCATGCAATTGCCAAACAAACCCCCGTGCGGATGTTTTCCAATGCCTTCGCCGTTAAGCTGGGTGAAACGGAGTTTAAGGAGGCGCTCGATTCTTCCATTGCAGCCCTGTTTAAGGGGGGCGTGGCTGTACGAATTATACAGAAGTACCCCTCAGTCCAGTATCCAACATTTCCCTAGAGACGGTGAAAGCGAAAGGGCGGCATCATCCTCGTGTTCAGCGGGGGGGGGGCTGTGTGGACGGGGCTTTGGAGAGGAAGAAGTCGTAGGACGAGCCTTACTGCTTCGTCGCTCTTAACAGCCCAAGGTCATAGCCCATGTTTGCCGCACGGGCCTTGACCGTTTGTTCCAAAGCTTCTGTCGGACGGGGTGTTCGGAAGAGCAGCCAGAGGTAGCGACCGGACGGTTCGCCGATGATCGACCAGTCGTAAGCGTCGCCGTGATCGAGAACCCAATAGTTCCCGTAGAAGGGCCAAAAGAACGACACGCGTAGTTTGGCGTTTTGGCTGCTGTCCACCACATAGGCTTGGGCTTCGGCGGATTCCACCGGAGCATCAAGCCGTTCGCGGCGACAGGAATTGACGACTTTGATTTTGCCGTCCGGGCGGAGGCTGTAATCAGCCGTAACGGCCTCGCAGCCTTGCTGAAAAGGAGCTTCATAGCGGGCAATCTCGTACCAGCGCCCCAGATATTTTTGCAGATCAACCGCCTTGGCCGGTTCCGGCACCGCCGGATTCCCGACGGGCCTTTGCGCACACCCCGCGACAGCCATAAGCGCAGCGAGGAATAATGGCTTTAGCAACTTTCCGGCCTGTGTCATTCACTGCGACCTTTCTTGGGACAGATGGATTTTTCTGCTTTCTTCAGACAGGGAAGATCATAGCGGGCACACGGTCAATCAACCTCATCAATTCAAAGGGCGAAGCGGCGTTTGAACCGGCAATCCGACTGCTGGGTGTGTGGCTGTTACCTACATCGCCGCAAGAGGCTGGCTTGTTACAGGGCATTATTATGACCGTTGGTATGACAGGGCGTTTATGGCGGGGGTCCAGTGTTGGCGGACGGCGGTTTCGGTGAATTGTTCTTGCTCCGTTGCTATGGCTCCTCTTGAAAGGGCGGCCGAATCGCTCTCGTCCGTGTGAGTCTTTTGCCACAGGGCGGCGCATATTTCGGGGCGCAACCAGATCCCTATCGACATATCTTTGTTGTCGGTCGAAAACGTCTTTGACGTTTCCATTTCTGCCCTCGTTCCGCATTACCTCAACCAAATTCCGGGAGAAGACCATGACGATGAAGGCGCGCACCCTGTTGTTGGCCTCGACGGCCCTTGGTTTTATGATGTCGTCGGGCGCGGCTCATGCCGACAACGCCGACAAGGAACAAATTCGAGCGTTGCAGGCGCAAATTCAGGCGCTCACGCAGCAGTTGGGCACGCTTGCCGATAAAGTTGACGCGCAGGCGAAGGTTCCGGCTCCGGTTAAGGCGGCTTCGGCGCAGCCGGTCGCTTCCGAAGGCGGGAAGGAAATTCTTCCGGGCGTTAAGGCGACTGTCGGCGGCTATATTGAAGCGGCGGGTATTTATCGTTCCAAGAACGAGACCACGGACATCGGTTCCAACTGGAATACCGCCATCCCCTTTGACAATTCCGTCAACGCGCATCAGTCCGAGTTCCGTGGCACGGCGCGGCAGAGCCGCATTTCCTTGCTGTTGGAAGGCAAGGTCGATGATGCCATGACGATCACAGGCTATGCCGAGAGCGATTTCCTCGGCGCAGCGCCGACGGCCAATTCGACGGAAACCAACAGCTATAACCCCCGTCTGCGCATTGCCTATGCGGGCGTTGACCGCAGCGATTGGGGTCTGCATGTCTTGGCCGGGCAGACGTGGAGCATGCTGACGATGAACAAGGCCGGTATCCTTGCGCGTCAGGAATATGCGCCCATCGGCATTGATGCTCAGCCGACCCCCGGGTTCACCTGGACGCGCAATCCGCAGGTGCGCGTTGTGAAGGATTTTGACGACAAAAAGTGGTGGGTCGGTTTGTCGGCGGAAAGCCCGCAGGCCAATCTGGGCGGCATCACCGTTCCCGCTACGGTCAATGTGACCAATACGGGCGTTTCGCAGCTCAGCACGGCTTCGTATTCGACCGACTTTGCGCCGGATGTCATCGCCAAGGTCGCTTATGATCCCGGTTGGGGGCATTTTGAAACGTTTGGTGTCATGCGCGTTTTCCACGACACGGTGCTGGCGACCGGCCATAGCAACGCTCATATCGCGGGCGGCGGCGGATTCAATGCTTTGCTGCCGGTTATTCCGAAGGTTCTCGACCTTCAGGGCAGCATTATGTACGGCGAAGGACTGGGGCGTTACGGCTCGGTGCAGTTGCCGGACTTTGCCATTGCGCCGAACGGCGCGCTCAAGCCGCTTGAGACCCTCACGTGGATGGTGGGGGCCGTCGCGCATCCCGATCCGACGTGGGACCTCTATCTCTACGCCGGAGCGGAACGCGTGGGACGTAGCAACCAGTCCAACACGAACTATGGCTATGGCGATTATGGCTTGAACAACTCGACGTGCTACACAACAGGCGCTCTTTCCGCGACGGCGTGTCCGGCGCAAACGTCTGACGTTTGGCAGATCACGCCGGGCGTGTGGAAGCAAGTGTACAAGGGCAACTATGGCATGATGAAGGTCGGCGCTCAGTACTCGCTGACGCGTCGCAACGCTTTCAGCGATGCGCAGGGCCTCGCACCGCATGCCTTTGAGAACATCTCGATGGTTTCGTTCCGCTTCTATCCGTTCTGACGGGTAGGCGGTAAGGACGAGAAAACTTGAGCCGCCCTTTGGGGCGGCTCAAGTCGTTTTTGGGGCTTTGGTTTACAGCCAAGAGAAGCTTGCGTCGCGTGCCGCTAAGTATATGAAGGAGTTCCAGTCAAACACGTAGATGTAGTTTCTGAAGGCATCCGATGGAATCGAAGGTAGTTTTGTCGGTGGGGATGGTAGCTCCTCGATCTTGCCAGTGTCGATGCGCGGGGCGCTTGGTTCCTCGTCGCTCAGGGAAGATTCTGGTGGTTCGGAGACCCAGTACAGAAGGCCCGTTAGGACGACTTCGGCAGGGCGGTGCGCTTCGCGCACGGTATCATCACTTGAGTCAAGATTGCCGACCCAAATATCCAGTTTGAGCCGGGCTTCATGCTTCGCAAAGTCCAGCGCCACGGCGATCAGCGTGGCATCATGAAATCCATTGGGCAGGGTTTGGTCTATATCGTCCAAGGTTGTCATGGGGCTGTTCTTTCTTGCGGATTAGTACCCTTGATTGAAGCTTCGCCGTAACGGGCGGCGAAGAATCGCGCGCCCGTTTAGAGGACAACCGTCTGAGACGAACCTTGGACCGACTTGAATCGAGGGCTTAGGCTTTTGCCTTATGGCGTTCGATGCCTTTCAGGATCATGCTTTCGGCTTCGGCGGTGTCGATCCATTTGCTGATCTTCACCCATTTGCCTTTTTCGAGGTCTTTGTAGTGCTCGAAGAAATGGCCGATTTGGTCGCAGAGGATTTCCGGCAGATCTTTGTAGGACTTGATCCCGTGGTAGAAGGGGTTGAGCTTGTCCACCGGCACGGCGAGAATCTTTTCGTCCTGGCCTTTTTCGTCTTCCATCATCAACGCGCCCACGGGGCGGCAGCGGATGACGCAGCCGGGCACGACCGGAACTTGGCTGACCACCAGAACGTCGCAGGGGTCGCCGTCTTCGGACAGAGTGCCGGGGATAAAGCCATAGTTGGCGGGGTAATACATCGCCGTGTGCATGAAGCGGTCGACGACCAGCGCACCGGACTCCTTGTCGATTTCGTACTTCACCGGCACGCCGCCGACGGGGATTTCGATGACGACGTTGATGTCGTGCGGCGGCTTGGCGCCGGTCGAGATTTTGGAGATATCCATGGCAACACCTGTTTGATGAAAATTGAACCCGGCTCGGCTTTTACAGGAAAAAGACGGGGGAGGCAATCGGGGGAAACGGCCCGCGTCTAGCCCGCGCCGCTGTCGTTGAGATAGGCCTGAACCACGGTTTCGGCATCGCCGTCCATGCGGATGTGGCCTTTCTCGAGCCACAGGACGCGGGTGCAGAGGGCGCGGATCATTTTCATGTCGTGGGTCACCATCACGACGATTCCCGCCGTGGCGACGAGGTCGCGGAGGCGTTTTACGGCCTTTTTCTGGAACGCGACGTCGCCTGCGCCGAACACTTCGTCGATCAGAAGGATGTCGCCCCGCAGATAGGTCGAAATGGCGAAGGCCAGACGCACATACATGCCTGACGAATAGGTGCGCACGGGAAGGTCGATGAAATCGCCCAGATCGGCAAAGGCGACGATGTCTTCGGCGCGCGTGGCGATTTCCTTGGGCGTGCAGCCCATGGCGAGGCCGCGATAGATGATGTTCTCGCGGCCCGTGGCATCCGGCTCGAAGCCGAGGCCGATGTTGAACAGCGATTGCAGCGTGCCTTGCACCGTGATCGTGCCGCCTGCGATGGGGTAGATGCCGCCGATGGTTTGCAGCGTCGAGCTTTTGCCCGCGCCGTTGCGCCCGATGATGCCGACGCGCTCGCCGCGCCGGATTGTCAGGCTGACACCATCCAGCGCCGTGATGTAGTCGCGGCGCTGCGATTCCAAGGGCTTATGGCCGAAAAGCGAGAAGAGGCCGACTTTGATGCTGCCTTTGACGTACGGCCCGATGGGATAGCGCAGCACGACGTTTTCAAGCTCGATCAGACAGCCTTCGGCGCTGCGGCGTTCCAGAGGCGGGGAGGGGGTGAAGGGCGCTGGGGCGAGGGTCATGGGGGCGCTCAGTAGAAAAAGATGATTTTGCGCTCGTTGCGCCGCAGCATTGTCAGGGCCAGAACCCACAGGCCTGCCGCCCAGACCAAAGCCAGCCCGTATTGGCGCAGGGAGGGGTCGACACCGTCGAGCAACGGTTGGCGCAGGATGTCCATCAACGCGGCGATCGGGTTGACCGCCGTCAGGTCGTGCAGCAACGGTTTGTCGAACATCGCGCGCGGCAGGAAGATCGGGGACACATACCAGATGATTTGGAGAATCAGGCCAATGAACTGCTGAAAGTCGCGGAATTTCACGTTGATGATGGCGCTGATGATCGCCAGCGGCGCGCCAAAGACCAGCAGGGTCGCCATAAAGGGCAGGATGTATATCCAGCGCCATGAAAACACTTCCGGCGTTAGCGCCAGCGTATAAAGCGCGAAGCCGCCGAAGGATAGGCCAAACACGATGCAACAATACAGCGTGGTGCGCAGCGGATAGATCGCCATCGGCAGGCGCACTTGCCGTACATAGCCTTCGGCGGTCAAAAAGCTGACCGCGCCCAGCGTGATGCAGCCCGTGACGAAGTCCCATGCGATCAGGCCGGAGAAGATGTAGACCGAATAGACCGAGAAAGGCTGGTTGAACACGATGTTCAGCACCGCCGATATAATGATCGTCAAAAGCAGCGGCTGCAGCGCCACCCACAGGATGCCCAGATACGAACGCCGGAAGCGGGCGCGCAGATCGGACAACGCCAGATGCGTCCAGAAATGCCTATAGCGGAGGATGTCGTTCAGATAGCTCATGGCGCTGGGTCAGGCTTTGGAGAGGCGGTCGACACGGCGGTAGATGTCGTCGAACCGGACGATGTCGTCTTCGTCCAGATAGTCGCCCGACTGAACCTCGATCATAAAAAGCGGCATTTTGCCGGGGTTTTCCAGCCGGTGCGGTGTGCCCAGCGGGATGTAGGCGGTTTCGTTGGGGCCGAGGATGCTGGTTTCGTTTCCGCGCGTGACTTTGGCGGTGCCGCTGACCACCACCCAATGTTCGGCGCGGTGGTGGTGCATTTGCAGGCTGAGCTTGCCTTCAGGCTTGACCATGATGAGCTTGACCAAAAACCGGTCGCCGCCGTCCAGCTTTTCGTAATAGCCCCATGGCCGCCAGATGCGTTCGTGGCTGTGTTCCTCGCTGCGGTTTTCGCGGCGCAGGTGGCTGACGATGTCGCGGACTTCCTCGGCGCGGCTCATGTCGGCGACCAGCAGCGCGTCGGCGGTTTCCACCACCACGACGTTGTCGAGGCCTAGCACGGCGGTCAGGCGGTGTTCACTGCGGATGTAGGAGTTGCTGACATCGCGCAGCACCACGTCGCCGCAGGCGACGTTGTTGGCGGAATCCTTGGTGCCAAGCTGCCACAGAGCGGGCCAGCCGCCGATGTCGCTCCAGCCGAAATCGACCGGAACCACACCGGCCTTGTCGGTTTTTTCCATGAGGGCGTAGTCGACCGACAGGTTGGGCGATTGCGCGAAGCTTTCTTCATCGAGGCGCAAAAAGTCGTCGTCGCGGCGGCCCAGATTCAGGGCTTTGCGGCAGGCCGAGGCCATTTTGGGCTGCAGGCGCTCCAACTCGGCCAGATACAGATCGGCGCGGAAGATGAAGATGCCGGAATTCCAGAGGTAGTTACCGTTTGCAAGGTAAGATTCCGCCGTGGCGGCATCGGGCTTTTCCTTGAAGCTGGCGACGGCGTGGGCGGAGGTTGATTCGATTTTCGCGCCCAGTTCGATGTAGCCAAAGCCGGTGTGGGCCGCCGTGGGGCGGATGCCCAAGGTCATGAGGCGTCCCTTGGCGGCCTGTTCGGCGGCGCGGCGAATTGCGTCCTGAAAGGCGGCGGCATCCGCGATGAAGTGGTCGGCGGGCATGGCGACCAGAACGGTGTTGGCGGGGTCTTTGGTCCAGAGGGCGGGGATGGCCAGTGCCGGAGCCGTGCTGCGCCCCATCGGTTCGAGGACGATCAGGGACGGATCGATGGACGCTTCGCGCAACTGCTCGGCGATGATGAAGCGTTGATCCGCGTTGCAGATGATGACGGGGGCAAGGATGTCGCCGTCCGTCGGCAGGCGCTGGGCCGTCTGTTGCAACAGCGTTCCCTTGCCGCACAGCTCTTGCAGTTGTTTGGGATGTCCGGCGCGGGACATGGGCCACAATCTTGTGCCTGCTCCGCCCGACAGAATGACCGGCAATATCCGCATGAGAGGGGAACCCTTGGAACCGCGTTTAGATGGGCACAGTGATAGATAAAAAGCTCGGCCCCGACAACCGAAAACCGCCCGATCGCGGGACGCTGTTCGGTTGCGCCCGCGCGGAGGATATGATAGGCACAACCGCGTCCGGGCCTTGCAGGCTCTGGCTTTGCTGCGGTGCGCTCTCTCCTCAGGTGGATAATGACACAGAAAACGGCCCTGATCACGGGCATTTCCGGCCAAGACGGCGCTTATTTGGCGAAGTATCTGCTGGAGCAGGGGTACAAGGTTTATGGCGTTTACCGGCGTTGCAGTTCGCTGAATTTTTGGCGTCTCGACGAACTGGGCATTCGCGAGAAGGTTAATCTGGTGTGCGCCGAGCTGACCGATCAGGTAAGCTTGCAGCGCGTCATTACCGACACAAAGCCCGACGAATTCTACAATCTGGCGGCGCAGAGCTTTGTGCCCGCGTCCTTTACCCAGCCGCTTTACACCGGCGATCTGGACGGGCTGTCCGTGACGCGGATTTTGGACACGTTGCGGGCCTTGAGCCCGGCGACCCGTTTCTATCAGGCTTCCACGTCCGAGATGTTCGGTAAGGTGCAGAGCGTGCCTCAGACCGAGGCGACACCGTTTTATCCGCGTAGTCCTTATGGTGTGGCCAAGCTTTACGGCCATTGGATCACCATCAACTACCGCGAATCCTATGACCTTTATGCGTGTTCGGGCATTCTGTTCAATCACGAGTCGCCGCTGCGCGGGCCGGAGTTTGTCACGCGTAAGATCACGATGGGCGTCGCCGCCGTCAAGGCCGGGGCGCAGGACTGCATCGAACTGGGCAATCTGGATGCGCGGCGCGACTGGGGCTTTGCGGGCGACTATGTGCAGGGCATGTGGCGCATGTTGCAGCAGGACAAGGCGGACGACTTTGTCCTCGCCTCCGGCGTGACCACCACCATTCGCCGTTTTGCCGAGATGGCCGCCGCCGCCGTGGATGTCGAGCTGGCGTGGCAGGGCGAGGGTGTCAAGGAAGTCGGGACGGATCGGAAGACCGGCAAGGTTTGGGTGCGGGTCAATCCGCAGTATTACCGTCCGGCGGAGGTCGACCTTTTGATCGGCGATCCGGCGAAGGCTAAGGCGAAACTGGGCTGGGCACCGACGACATCGCTTGAAAAGCTGGTGTCGATGATGATTCAGGCGGATGTGAAGCGGCAGGCGGCGGGTGTCCGAACGGCTTGCTGCGCGAGTTAGGCCTTTCTGGCCGTGCCGGATCAAGTTTCAGGAGTGAGTATGCAACCCGATGATGTCTTACTGGTAACGGGCGGTTCCGGGTTGGTCGGCGCCAATCTGGTTGCTCATTTGCGACAGGCCGGATTCACGAAGGTCGTCGCGCCGCGTCAGGAGGATTGCGATTTCACGGATCGCAAGGCGACCCTTGATTTCTTTGCCGCCGCGCGGCCCGTCTATGTGTTCCATATGGCGGGTTATGTGCGCGGCATTATGGGCAACATGCGGCATCAGGCCGAAGCGTGGCTTAACAACACGCTGATCAACACGCATGTGGTCGAGGCCAGCCATAAGGCGGGCGTTAAGAAGATCGTCGCGATGGGTACGGTGGCGATGTATCCCGATCCCCTGCCGAGCAATCCGTTGCGCGAGGACACGATCTGGCAGGGCGCGCCGCACGGCTCGGAGTATGGCTATGCGCAGGCCAAGCGCGGCATGCTGGCGCAGTTGCAGGTTTATAATGACAGCTATGGGCTGGATTATGCTTGCGTTCTCAGCACCAATCTTTATGGCCCGCATGACAGGTTCGATATTGAAACGGGTCATGTCGTGCCTTCCTTGATCAAGAAATTCTATGATGCCAAGCAAGGCGGCGGTACGGTCACGGTTTGGGGCGACGGTTCCGCGCAACGCGATTTCATTTATGTGAAGGATGCGGCGCGAGCGCTGCAGCTGATCATGGACAAGGTTTCCGGGACGGTGAATCTCGCCACGGGCGTTACGCGCCGCATTCGCGAAGCCGTGGATATTCTGGCGGCTCATACGGGGTTGCAGGACAGGGTGGTGTGGGATTCCAGCAAGCCCAACGGCCAGTTGTTCCGCGCCTATGATGTCAGCCGGTTGCAGCAGGCCGGGTTCGCGTGTCAAAGCACGTTGGAACAGGCGCTGGCTGAGACGTATGACTGGTATGCCGCGAACGCTTTGACGGCACGACATTAGAGGGGATTCGCTCCATGGCCGATTCGCAGGAAGTCGTCGAAACCGCGCGTTTTGCTAAGCCGGAGGGGCTGATCGGCGCTTTCGGCGTGGTGCGGTTGTGGCCGGGCATCAACAACGCCGAGGTCGAGGTCATTGAACGGCTCAAATTGGCGGCGAGAAAGCTGGGGCTGACCTGCGTCGAGATTTCGCCCAATGGGTGCCGCGCCGACTCGCCCAATGTGCGCGTGACGCATGAGGATCTCGACTTTGTCCTGCACCTGCATTACGAAACGCCCAAGGCCTATGACATCTTTTCGTTCGTGGCGTTATGGAATCCGCTGCGCTTTTACTACGATTACCGCGAGGGCGCGTACCGGAAGTTTTCGGATCATTTGCTGTCGCACGACGATTTTTTGAGCTGCGATTCGCCGGGTGCGGACGATCATGTGCGCCGGATGATTTTGCGCGACCCGTCGCGTTTGCCGCCCGCCTTTACGTTGTTTCATTCATTGGCGGAGCCGATTTTGCCGCCTTCGCTCGGCGCGATGAAGCTGTTCTATGTCGGCATCAACTGGGAGCGGCTGGGGCGCCAAAAATCGCGGCATCAGGAATTGCTGGATAGGCTCGACAAGTCCGGCGACCTGCGGATCTATGGGCCTGATGTGTTTCTTGGCGTTAAGGTTTGGGCGGGTTTCAAAAGTTATATCGGCGAAATTCCGTTCGATGGCGTGTCGATTGTCCAGGAAATCGCGGCGGCGGGCATCAGTCTGGTGCTGTCGTCGGAGGCGCATAAGGAATCCGCGCTCATGTCGAGCCGTTTGTTCGAAAGCCTTGCGGCGGGCGCTGTGATTATCTGCGACGAGAATCCCTTTGCGCGTAAGCATTTCGGCGACACGCTGCTTTACATCGATACCACGACGACACCGGAGGAAACGCATCAGCAGATTCGCGAGCATTTGCGCTGGATCAAGGCGAACCAGCGCGAGGCCGTGGCGATGGCGGCGCGGGCGCAGGCTCTTTTCCGCGCGAAATTCACGATGGATCGCAGTCTGGCCGAACTTTACACTGGCTTTCCCGAACGGCGGGAAACGTTGGCGCGGTTGAAGAAACCAGAGGCCACGCCTCCCGTGACGTTGTTCCTTATGCTGCCTTCCTATGATGCGGCGACGCTGCAACGTCACATCGACAGTGTGTCGACGCAGACCTATCCCAACCTGACCTGCGTTCTTCTTGTGGATGGTTTTACGCAGGAGAAATTGGGGGCGCGAATTCAAAAGCAACTAAGGGAATGCCGTGTGCCGGTCGAGTTGCTCCGCGTGGATTTTGGGCCGCGCGATCGGCGCGGCCGCTTCGGGAAGCGGCTCCGTTTCGGTTTGGTTGTGCAAGAATTGCTGAGGGCTTTGCCGCCGGACGCTTTGTTCTGCATTGTCGGGGAGCGGGAACAGCTTTTCGCCGATCATGTGACGACGTTGGTGAAAACTCTTGCCGGATCGACGGCGGCTTCGGCTTGTGCGTTCTCTGTGTTGCGAACGGATAACACAGGTACGGATTCCTATGAGGTTCAGGATGGTGTCGATGTCTTTGGGCATGTGCCCGGCGCGCCATTTGGCGCGGCGCGCTTTCTGATCCGGAGACCTGCCAACGACGAGGAACTGGCGTGTGTGTTGCCGTGGCTCGACAGCAAGGCGCTTGCTTTGTTGGTGGCGCAGGCGGATTGCGTTTTGACGCGCCGCGCGACGCTGCTGCATGTCGTGGACTCGGCGGCTGAGAGGAAGGAAGCGGCAGCGGCGGGTTTCGAGGATGAGATCATGCGCGATTTCCTGCCCTCGGCGCGGTGTGCTGGGGCCGGAGCGATCAGGTCACGGAAAACTTCGGCTTCTGTCGATCCGCTGAGCCTGCTGTCGATCAGCGATATGCCCAACGACAAGCGCCGAATGATCTTGCGCGAACTTTTTGTCGCTTTGCCGATGCCGACCTTGGTTCGCAGGGGCATTTTGTGGGCGTATCGCCAGATGCGCCGCCTCGCGCCGCCTTATTGAGCGGTTCCGTCAGGCGGGGCGCACGGTGATGTTCTGACAGATCAGGGATAGGTTCCGCGTGTCACCTTGTGGGGCGGATGCCTGGGCGGCTTTTAACCACAGCAGCGTTGCCGGGTGGGTGAGGTGCGTCCGGGACACGTTGATGGTGACTTCAATTTGCTGCGCGGCGGGAATCTTGGCCGTGGCGAGGATCGTGTCGCCAGTGCCGATGGTCACGGCCTGATCGGGGCACCCGGCGTGGGTGGCGAGGCGCAGGCTAAGAGAACAGGAGCGCGTCAGGGCGAGGCGCAGGATGGCTTTGGGGCCGTCGATCCAGCGGTAGCTTGCGTTGCCCCCGTGTTCGCAGAAGCTCCAACCGTCACCGAAACGGCGGCTGTCGTTGAAGTCGATGGCTTCGTCTTGTCCCGACTGTCCCAGCGGCGGGCCGATGAAGGATTCCAGCTTTGCGTTCGCTTCCGCCACGATGGCGGCGGCGGTGTCGTTTGGCGCTGCGTAGGGCTGGTCGTAGTAGCCGTCCGCGCCGCGTTGCCGCCAATGCTCAAGCCGTCCCGACAGATAGGCATCGAGCCAGCCCGGTTGTTCGAACAGGCGGGCGGGAATGCAATAGTGGAAGACGAGCCATGCGGCTTCGGCCCGCGTGTCGGCGGGCGGGGCTTGCAACAGCGCGGGGATGGATTTGGAGGTCTCCGCTTGCGCGAAGCGGTTGAGTTGGCTCTTTCCAAGCGCGATCAAGGGCTTGCCGAGGAATGTGGATTGCCAACCTAAAGTCGAGCTGACGGTCGCGAGGGCATCGGCGTAGGGCAGGAGGTGCTGCGACACGCCTTCGCGGCCCAGAAAATCGGGGCGGTGGATGAAGTTGGGGAAGCGTTCGCGCAGCCACGCCACTTCGTCGTCGCGCAGAGGCGCGGTGTTGGGGTGCTGGCCCAGCAAGACCGCGCAGTCCGCAGGCGCGTGGTTCAGGACATCGAGCGCGAGGTGGAAGGGCGAACGGTAGGCGCAGGCCGCGTCGAACGAGAAATGGCCGCAGACCTGTGTCGCGACAAGAATGGTCTTGCGAAACGGCGCGAGCTGTTCGGCCAGATCCGTGTAGGGGTCGATGGCCGGGAACAGATCGGTGTAATAGGCGCGCAACGGCTCGATGGCGGCCAAGGCTTCCGGATGGCGGCTTTGGGCGGCAAAGCGGGCGGGCCATGAGGCTTGATGCAGGCCGCAGGGGTCGAGGTAGTAGGTCAGCGGGTAGGGTGCCCGCGTGAACAGGCCGGACTCGCGGTGCAGGATCAGCGCGTCGGGGAAGAGGGCGCGCAGGAACGGGGTCGGCACCCATGCGACGATGATGTCGGGCTTAAAGCCGTTCAACGCGGCGGCGACTAAGTCGCTGTAGTGGCGGCAGAGGTCTGAGGCGAGACGCTGGCGGGGATGTTCCGGCGGTTGGAGGGGCTTTGCGCCGTCAAAGTGGCGCTGGAACAGGGCGTTGACGTTTTCCTGCGGGTCGTCGAGGGGGGCTGTCCATGCGTCTTCGTCGACGGGGATCAGGTCGGTTGGCTCCATGCCGTTTTGCAGCGCGAGGGCGGTGAAATGGCGGTTGAGCAGCATGCGCCGTTCCCATTTCGGCCCCAGCGCCCGGTAGAGCGTCGCGTCGAGCGTGACGTGCGGTGTGCGCCACATGAAGGTGTGGTAATCCGTGACGGGGTCTTCGTAAAACAGTATGCGCAAAATAGGCCTCTCGTGTGTGCGCGTGGGTCAGGACGCGAGAATGAAATTCATCTCTTCGACGATAGCGTCGCGCGAGGTGTAGCGCGGGCGGTAGCCCAAGGCTTCGGCGCGGCGGCTTTCGGAATAGTAGTAGGGTTTGCGGCCTGTGGCATGCACGGCGTTGATGCTCGGGGTGATTTCGACTTTGAGGCCGAAGCGTTCTTGCAACGCGCGCAGCAGCTCTTTTTTGCCGATGGGGGCGAGGCTGTAGACATCGAGGGCTTGGTTGGTGCCCGGCGGCGCGGTCAGGCAGGCTTGGATCAATTGGCAGAAATCCGACGGGTGAAGAAAATCGCGATATATCTCCTGATCGTCGGTGCGGAACACGGTTTTGTTGCGGAGCGCGTTGGCGAGGTCGGCCATCAAAAAGCGCGTGCCGAGGTCAAGGCTGCGGCTGATGTAGCTGAAGATGCGCAGGTCGATGATCGTGTTTTGCGGCAGGGCGCGGTGCCGCGCTTCGGCGTAGAGTTTGGCCACGCCGTAGTAATGCTGCGGTTGCAGGTCGTTCAGGGGGACGACGGCCGCCGTGGCATCGTTGACGGGTTGTTCGTAGTCGGTGCCGTACACCGCGCCGCTGCTCATGAAAACATAGCGCGTGGCGGGGTTGGCCGCGACGTAGGCCAGCGCTTGCTGGTCGGTGGCGAGCGTCACGTCGAAGATTTCCGCGCCCATGCTTTTGGCGCGCGCCGGATCGCCGACACCGACGAAATGGAGGATGGCGGCGCAATCATGCTGGCCAAAGGCGCTGAGCGGGAAGACGGGGTGGCGCAACTGGTGCGCGGCCAGAAACGCTTCCACCTTTTCGGGCGAACGCGCGTAGAGCAGGAATTCAGGCGCGAAGGCGTTGTGCGCTTGAAGGATGAAATCCTTGGCGATCTGGCTGGTGGCTCCCAGAATGGCGATGGGGCCGGTCGGCTTGGTCTGCGGCATGGCGGTTCCTGTCGGCGGTGGTTAGGCGCTGCGTTTGCGGGGTTTGCGCCATGATTTCGCGAAACTCCGGCCTGCGTCCACGACCAGACTGCCTCCGGCGAGCGCGAGCAGGAGGGCGTAGAGCGCGTAGAATACGAGGAAAATTTTCAGGAAGCTGTTGCTGTACAGAATCCTGACTTTGTGGTCGCCCGGTTCCAGCTGGATGCGGGCCAGGCCGTCATGATCCACAAATTCCGCCGCCGCGCCGTCGATCCGCAGGCGCGTGTGTTGGTTGGGCCAGAACAGGTAGTCCACGCTGGCGGGCGCGGCGGTTTTGATCGCGAAGGCGATGTCGCCCGCGTTGTTGGTGCTGAAGCCAGTGACGGCGGCTTGCCGATCCGCGCTTTGGACGCGGATATAGCCGTTGTCGAAGACCACGGGGTTGCCCGCGACGGGCGGGAATTTCAGGGGCGCCAAGATATAGTGGTTGGGGCCTGCGAAGCGGAAGATGCGGGCCGGGTTGCTCCGGTCGATGTATTGTTCCATCTTGGGGTCGGTGCCCTTGCTGTCTTCTTTGTAGAGGACAAAATCCGCGCCGGTGCGTTGCAGCCACGTCCAGTCGGGCTGGAAGGACAGCAGCGTTTCACCCGCGACCGGGGCGATGCCCATGCGGTTGCGGTAAAGATGGTCGGTGCCGACGTGCCAGTCGTAGCCGTAATAGCTGGACAGCTTGATGTCCTTGGCCACAAACCACGGGAAATTCTTGGGCATGAATGGCTGCGGGCCGGGCAGAAGATCGACGTATTTGGTGATCGCTTTCGTTGAATTCTGCCGCAGGTAATTCACCACGCCCGCCGTTTCCGCCGGATCAAAGGTGATGTTTTGCGCGCGCTTCATGCCAAAATGCACCGAGGGCGGATCGGTGTAGCGGTTGAGGGCGCTCAGGGACACCAGAAACATGCAGGCGGTGGCTGTGGCCACGATCGCGCGGCGGCTGCCGACGATGAGCGTGACGAGGAAGATGAAGGCCAGAAACAGCTCGACGACAAAGCCGTTGGAGATGGCGGGCGTCGTCCACGGTTGTTGCCCGACCATTTGCGCGGCGGCGACGAGGGCGAGGCCGAAGAGAACCAGCAGGACTTTCGCGACGCGCTGGCAGGGCCGCTCCATCAGTTCCTTGAGCATGAAGGCTATACCGATCATCAACGCCAGCTGCATCAGCACGAGGTAGCGCTGGTAGATGTGCATATACCCCGCGACCGGGACGAAGTGATAGACCATGTCGCTGACCGGCGAGTAGGGGCCGAAGGTCGCGAGCAACAGCAGGACATAGGCTCCGAGCGTGGTGAAGATGATGTTGCGCGGATTTCTGAGGTTAGTCGAGGCCGGGGGCGTCGCGCTCATTTCCGGTTTGAACACCGCCATATAGATGACGAAGATCAGCACCGGAATAAGGCCCCAGAACAACGTGAATTCATAACGTTGCGTGCCGAACGACAGAGAATCGGTGAAGAGGTTCAGAAGGTTGCGGGGCGCTTCGTAGAGGGTGTGGGCCACGGCGTTCAGGGTGTTGGCCCCCGGAATGTTGGCGATTTCGACCGTGCTGTGGTAACGCACCGCCGCGATGTAGAAGGGGGTGGCGACAAGGGTTGCGATGAGCGTCGGGATGTAGGCCTTGCCGACGGCGGTCCAGCGTTTGCGCGGGGGGAGGGCTTGGTGTTCATCCAGCTCGTGCCACAGGATGAACAGCGCGGAGAGGCCGAGGCTGACCAAGGCCAGCGGCACATAGCCGCCGATGTACATCATGAAGGTGGGGGCGGACGCGATCAGGTAGGCGCGTTTTGAACCTGCCCGCGCGGCGGTGAGGCCCGCGTAGCAGGCAATCGGGAACATCCATGCGATGAGCGGGAAAGGCGGGCACCAAAAGGCGTGCAGCATTTCGACCGAAAACACATAGCCGAGCGCCACAAAGGCCGACAGCCAGAGGTCGAGGCGTAGGAATCGGCGGCCAAGACGCTGCAAGAAGAAGGCGCTGAAAAAGGCGGCGATGGCAAGGCTGCCGACATAGACCTTGGCGACGCTCAACGTCGCGATGTCCGACCATGGCACCGTGATCTTGGCCACGAGGGCGCCGAGCATGAACAACGGCTGATAGGCGGGCAGGTTGGGGCGCAGGAAGAATTCGGAGGCTCCGTTCTCCGTGAAAAAGTCGATGCCGCTGAAAATGCCGTGCCGGAGGAAGAAATTCTCAAGGGCGAACTGCGCGCCGCTTACATGCCATGCGTCGCCGTCGAAGACGTAGCTCGCCTGCTTGCCGCCGCTGTGGAAGGACTCAAAGAAGAACAGCAAGGTCGTGACAAAGGCCACCGCGAGGGCGATCCACCGGTCGCGGGTGGTTGTGGCTTTGGCGGACGGCTGCGGGGCGGGGGCGCGACGGGCGGTGTCGTCTGTTCGCATGATCTCTCGAGGATTTTAAGGGCTGAAACGCTGGAAAGGGTATGCGGCAAGGCATCATACCAGTCAACGAGGAAAGCGGTTTTGCGGCCTTGGCGCGTTCCAGACGAGGAAGCGCAGCAACAGGTACGAAGTCGGGACAATGACGACCAAAGCGAGGATTTGGGCGACGTAGGGCGACAGGCCCAGCGCCGTCAGTTCCTTGAGAAGATACAGGTTCGCGCCATAGGTCAGGGCGTAGGCACCGATGAACCGCAGGAAAACAAAGGCTTTTTTTTCGCCGCCGGGGCGATGGAACACCAGCCGTCCGTAGCTTTGGTAATTGAAGGCGACACCGGCGATTTGGCTGCACAACAGGCCCAGCGACAGGGGGAGGTGCAGCAGGCCGATGGCGGCGGCGTAGCAGAGGTATCCGAACAGCGTGTTCAGGCCTCCCACCACCAGAAAGCGGAGGAAGGGCATCGCCAACAGGCGGCGGGGCAGCGACAACAGGCTGGGGAGCGACAACATCGGGTAAACTCGCGGCACTACGGAAAACTGCGCCATCGTACGCGACTCGGCGCGGTGGCGCCAAAGAATTAACAAAGACGGCTTCTGTTCCGTTTGGGCCTTGGACTGCGCCGCAACGTTCGGCTATAAAGCGGGCGACCCCATTCCTTCGTGCGCACGCAAGCGGAGATCCTTTATGAAAGCTGTTATTCTGGCCGGCGGTTACGGAACGCGAATCTCGGAAGAGTCCGCCGTCAAGCCCAAGCCGATGGTCGAGATCGGCGGGCGGCCCATTTTGTGGCACATCATGAAAATCTATTCCCATTATGGGTTCAATGATTTTGTCATCTGCCTTGGCTATCGCGGCTATGTCATCAAGGAATATTTCTCGAACTACTTCCTGCATATGTCCGATGTCACGTTCCATATGAGCGAGAACCGCATGGAGGTGCATCGCGAGACGGCGGAGCCATGGCGCGTGACGCTGGTCGAGACGGGGGGTGGCACTTATACGGGCGGGCGCTTGAAGCGCATTGCGCCCTATGTCAAGGACGAGCCTTATTTCGCCATGACTTACGGCGACGGCGTTTCGGACGTGGATTTGCACGCGCTGCGGGCGTATCACGAATCCCATGGCAAACTGGCGACGGTGACGGCGGTGTATCCGCCGACACGTTTTGGCGTTCTCGATGTGAACGAGGGCGGGCTTGTCTCGTCGTTCCGTGAAAAGCCGCCCGAAGAGGGCGGGCGCGTCAATGGCGGGTTTTTCCTGTTGTCGCCTAAGGTTCTGGATACCATCGACGGCGACTCGTCGATCTGGGAGCGGGAGCCGATGGAGGCTCTGGTCAAACAGGGCCAGTTGGCGGCCTTTCCGCATGACGGCTTTTGGCAGCCGATGGATACGCTGCGGGATAAAACGCATCTCGAAGAACTCTGGGCAAAGGGGGACGCGAAGTGGAAAGTTTGGGAGTAGTCCGGCCCGATTTCTGGCGCGGCCGTCGCGTTTTTTTGACGGGTCATACGGGCTTTAAGGGTTCGTGGCTGGGTTTGTGGCTGGTCGGCATGGGGGCCAAGGTGACGGGTTTTGCCCTCGCGCCGCCGACGCAGCCAAGCTTGTTCGAATTGGCCCGCGTCGCCGAGGGCATGACGAGCCTGACGGGCGATATTCGCGACGCGGAGGCTCTCGGCAAGGCCATGCGCGACGCGCAGCCTGAGTTGGTTATCCATATGGCGGCGCAATCGTTGGTGCGCGCGTCGTATGACGATCCGGTCGGGACGTATGCGACCAACGTCATGGGGACGGCGCATGTTTTCGAGGCGGTGCGCGGGTGTTCCTCGGTGCGTGCCGTGTTGAGCGTCACCAGCGACAAATGCTATGAAAACCGCGAGTGGATGTGGGGCTATCGTGAGCATGACGCTATGGGCGGCTATGACCCCTATAGCAGCAGCAAGGGCTGCGCCGAGTTGGTGACATCGGCATACCGCCGTTCGTTCTTCAATCCGCAGGACTACGCTGCGCACAAAGTCGCCGTGGCTTCGGCGCGCGCGGGCAATGTGATCGGCGGCGGCGACTGGGCGGCGGATCGTCTTGTTCCTGATGCCATGCGCGCCTTTCTGGGGAATGCGGCGCTGGAGGTGCGAAATCCTCGCTCCATCAGGCCGTGGCAGCATGTGCTGGAGCCGTTGAACGGCTATCTGCAACTGTGCCAGCAATTGCTGGGCGATCAGGCGGCGACGTTCGCGGAGGGCTGGAATTTCGGGCCGCACAGCGAGAGCGAGCGTCCAGCGCAAGATTTGTTGGCCATCACGCAAAAACTGTGGGGCGAGGGCGCGATCTGGACGGATGTCGGCAACGCCTCGCAGCCGCATGAGGCGCATTTCCTGCGGCTTGACTGCACCAAGGCGCGGGTTGCCTTGCATTGGCAACCTTTGTACAGACTTGAGCAAGCCTTGGCGCTGACGGTGGAGTGGTACAAGGCCTATCAGGCTAAGGCTGATTTGCGCACACTGACCTTGCGCCAGATTCATGATTTGATGGCTATTGTCCCGTAACTGAGGAAAACGCATGTCGACGACAGAAGAACAAGCCGCCGCGCCTTCGGAGAAAGAACAGCTGCGCGAGCAGATCATGGGGTTGGTCGAGCGGTATTACGATGTCGCGCACAAGAAGGGCGACTATGTGCCAGGCTCGGCGGTGCCTGTGTCGGGCCGCGTTTATGACGCGCAGGATATGAAGTCGCTGGTGGACAGCGCGTTGGATTTCTGGCTGACGACGGGGCGGTTCAACGACGCGTTTGAAAAGCGGTTGAGCCGCTACATCGGCGTGCGCCATGCTTTGACCGTCAATTCCGGGTCGTCCGCCAATCTTGTGGCTTTTTCCGCGCTGACCTCGCATCTGTTGCGCGATCGCATGTTGAAGCCGGGCGACGAGGTGATTACGGCTTCGACCGGATTCCCCACCACCGTCAACCCGACGATCATGTGCGGGCTGACTCCGGTGTTCGTGGATGTTGATATTCCGACCTACAACATCGATGCCCAGCAGATCGAAGCCGCGATTTCGCCCAAGACCAAGGCGATCATGGTCGCGCACACGCTCGGCAATCCCTTTGATTTGGCGACGGTGACGGCGATTGCCAAAAAGCACAACCTGTTCCTGATCGAAGATTGCTGCGACGCTTTGGGCGCGACGTACGGCGGTAAAAAGGTCGGCACGTTCGGCGACATCGGCACGCTCAGCTTTTACCCGGCGCATCACATCACGATGGGCGAGGGCGGCGCGGTCTTTACCAACAATTCCACGCTCAAGCGGGCGATGGAATCGATCCGCGACTGGGGCCGCGATTGCTATTGCGATCCGGGCAAGGACAACACTTGCCTCAAGCGGTTCGGGTGGAAACTCGGCGGCCTGCCGCAAGGGTATGACCATAAATACACTTATTCGCACATCGGCTATAACCTCAAGATCACCGACATGCAGGCTTCGGTGGGCTTGTCGCAGATGGATCATCTGGACGATTTTATCGCCGCGCGGCGGCGCAATTTCGACCATCTGAAGGCCGGGCTGGCGGAGCTTGAGGACTGCCTGATCTTGCCGGAGGCGACGCCCAACAGCGAGCCTTCGTGGTTCGGCTTTCCGCTTACGGTGCGCGAGGGCGCACGTTTTACCCGCGACGAGCTGGTCTTGCATCTCAATGCGAAAAAGATCGGGACGCGCTTGCTGTTCGGGGGCAATCTCATTCACCAGCCCTATATGCAGGGCCGGAACTTCCGCACGGTCGGGGACTTGCCGAACAGCGACATCGTGATGCACCGGACGTTCTGGATCGGCGTGTATCCGGGGCTGACGCCTTCGGCGGTGGATTACATGATCGAGGTTATTCGCGACTTTTGCCGCGCGTGAGGCGTGGGGATTTCAGGGAAGGTTAGGCCGATGACGAGTGAGACGTTCGCGCGTTCCATACGTTCCAGCGCGTTGGAGATGGTGCATCGCACCAAGAGTTCGCATATCGGGAGCTGCCTGTCGGCGGCGGATATTGTCGCGGTGCTTTACAACGACGTGATGCGTCTTGATCCGCTGAATCCGAAGTGGGAGCAACGCGATCGCTTTATCATCAGCAAGGGGCATGCGGCGGCGATCATTTACGCCGCTTTGGCGGAACGCGGGTTTTTCTCGAAGGACTGGCTGAAGGAATATTCCTTTAACGGCAGTCCGCTGGCCGGACACGTCACGCATTGCAAGGTGCCGGGGATCGAGGCTTCGTCGGGTTCGCTGGGGCACGGGTTGAGTTTAGGCTGCGGCATGGCGCTGGCGGCGCGGCAGGCTAAAGCGGATTGGCGGGTTTATGTCCTGCTCAGCGACGGCGAGTGCGATGAAGGCTCGGTTTGGGAGGCCGCGTTGTTCGCGCCGTTCCATAACATCACGAATCTGACGGCGGTCATCGATTACAACAAGCTGCAAGGCTTTGGCCGCACGGCGGAGGTGCTGGATCTGGAGCCGTTCGGCGACAAGTGGCGGGCGTTCGGCTGGGATGTCGTCGAGGTCGACGGGCACGATCATGCGGCGTTGAAGCTGGAGCTGAACAAGCGCTCGTCCAAGCCGCGCTTGATCATCGCTCATACCGTCAAGGGCAAGGGGGTTTCGTTTATGGAAGACGATCTCGCTTGGCATTACAAATCGCCCAATGCCGAACAACTGGCGAGCGCTCTCGCTGAACTGAAGGTGCCGTGATGCGGACTGCTTTTATCGATGCCTTGATCAAGGCCGCGCATGCGGACGACAAGATTTGGCTGTTGACCGGCGATCTAGGCTATTCGGTTCTGGAGCCGTTTCGGGCCGCGTTTCCGGATCGCTACATCAACGCGGGCGTTGCCGAGCAGAACATGATCGGCGTGGCGGCGGGGCTGGCTTTGTCGGGCGCTCAGGTGTTCGTGTATTCGATCTGCAATTTTGTGACGCTGCGGTGCCTTGAGCAAATCCGCAACGATCTTTGCTATCACAAGGCCAACGTCAAGGTCGTCGGCGTCGGCAGCGGTTTGTCCTATGGCGTGCATGGCTATACCCATCACGCGGTGGAGGACATCGCCGTGACGCGGGCGTTGCCGAACATGACGGTGCTTTGCCCCGGCGATCCGGTCGAGGCGCGGTGGGCGGCGGAGGTCGCGACGTGCCACAACGGGCCTGCGTATATCCGTATCGGCAAGGCCGGTGAACCGGCGCTGCATGCCCAGCCGCTTGACGGGGTGGCTTTGGGCAAGGCTGTTCGACTTCGCGAAGGCGACGACGCGACGTTGTTCGCCGTCGGCAATATGCTGGAATCGACCTTAAAGGCGGCGGCTCTTCTTGAGGCGCAGGGTTTCGGCGTGGGCGTTGTCAGTATGCCGTGCGTCAAGCCGTTGGATGAGGCTTTTGTGGCGGCGGAGGCGGCGCGAGTCCCTCTGGTTGCTACGGTCGAAGAGCATGTTCAGTGCGGCGGGTTCGGCGAGGCGATTGCGGGCGTGATGGCGCGGTCGTCCGGAGCGCGGGCGCGGCTGCTCAGTTTCGCCGTCGGTGACGCGATCGTCAGCGGGTTGGTGGGCGATCAGAATCATTTGCGCAACTTGCTGGGCTTGTCGCCGCAGCATATCGCGGACGGCGTGACTCAGGCGCTGGGCGCGAAGCGTTAGGCCGGGTCTTTTTCGTCAAAGTTCCAGCGCTGTTTCTCGACCACGAGCGGCTTGCGCCGGACTTGGCCGTAGATCGCCAGCACATATTCGCCCAGAAGCCCCATGAAGAACAACTGCACGCCGCCGAAGAAGAAAAGGGCGACGATGAGGGTCAGGATGCCGGGCTCCGCCAAACGGCCCTCGTGAATCAGCGCGTAGAACAGAGTGCCCAGAGCGTAGAGGATGCTGAAGCTGGCGATCACAAAGCCGGAATAGAGCGCGACGCGCACCGGCACGGTCGTGAAGGTGATGAGGCCGTTCAGGCCTTGGTCGAGCAGGTGGCGCAATTTGTTTTTGGACATGCCGCGTTCGCGGGCGTTCCAGTGATAGGGGATGCCGATCGCTTTGCCGCCCGCTTCAAAGGTCATGATGCGCATGAAGGGGTAGGCATCGTCGACTTGCCGCATCGCTTCGATCACGCGGCGGTCCACCAGCTGGTAGTCGCCCACGTCCGGCGGCACCGCCACGGTGGAGAAGCCGCTGATCAGGCGGTAGTAGGCTTTGCGCGCCATCTTCATGAGTGCGCCTTCGGAGCGCGTCGCGCGGATGCCGTAGACGATTTCGTAACCGCGTTCCCACAACGCGACCATTTCGGGCAGGAGTTCGGGCGGATCCTGCATGTCGGCGGGCATGAACAGCAGCACCACGTCGCCCGTCGTCGCCATCACGCCGTTGTAGTTCGAGCGCATGGGGCCAAAGTTGCGCGCGTTCGCGATCACCTTCACATGGCGGTCGGAGGCGGCCAGTTCCTTGAGGATTTCAAGCGTGCCGTCGGTCGAGGCGTTGTCGCAAAAGACGTGTTCGCGTTCGTACTGCGGCAGGTGCTCTTCGAACAGGCGGCGGATTCGGTCGTAGCAGATGCGGACGTTTTCTTCTTCGTTGTAACAGGGCGTTACCACGCTGATCGTTTTGCCCACAATGGTCACCTTTGTTCGCCGGGGAGACATTCGAATGGGTAGGAATACAGAGTTTTTGCCTGCGCGGGCAAGAGAAAACCCTTGGCGGCGCGTTGTGGCGGCTTGGGGGCCGTGTTACTGATGGGGCTTGCAGGAGGACGGATGATGGCGCGTATCGCGGAGAGATTGGCGGAACTCAATATCGCTTTGCCGGAGCCGGTTGCGCCGGTCGCGGCCTATGTGCCTTATGTCGTGACGGGGCAACTGGTGTTTTTGTCCGGCGCTTTGCCGATGGAGCGCGGGGCTTTGACGGTGACGGGACGCTTGGGCGACGGGGTCGATTTGGCAGCGGGGCGGGCGGCGGCACGGTTGTGCGGGCTGAATCTTTTGGCGCAGCTCCGCGAGGCTTGCGGGGGCGATTGGGAGCGCGTGGCGCGGTGCGTGCGGTTGGGCGGCTTTGTCGCCTCGACACCGGATTTTTTCGATCACGCAAAGGTGATCAACGGGGCGTCCGAGCTGATGCAGCAGGTGTTCGGCGAGGAGGGCCGCCACGCTCGCGCGGCGGTGGGAGTCGCCGCGTTGCCGCTTAACGCTCCGGTTGAAATTGATGCGGTGTTCGCGCTGCGGGGTTGACGTTTCCGTTGACGGCCGTTTGACGGAGGAAGGTGGATTCGTGTCCGTCGCGGTCGGTCGGCTTTGTCCATGAGGTCAAAAAGCCGCCTCCCGGCCCGTGTCCGGCACGGTCGTGGCCGTCTTCGGTCGCGGCGGCGCGGAAATAGGCCATGGTGAAGACTCGAATGGCGGCGGTGAGCGATGTGTTCGCCGGTTTGCGGCAGGCGATGCCGCTGCAGATTTTGTGCATCGTGGCGTGTTCGCGGCGGCAAATCTCGCGCAAACCGTTCCACATTTCGGGTTCAAGTCGGACGCTCGTGCGGTGACCGTCGACGGTGACGTTGCGGCTGACGAGCGTGCTGGAGAAGGCGGGGGCTTGGTGGGTCTCGGTGGGGGACATCGAACACTCCATGCGTGTGTATATCGGTGATATGCACGTTATGGTTGCCAATTGTGCGCCACACGCATGAGTATATCAAGTTATTTTTTGATGCTTTGTAATTTGTATTAAAGATCAAGCTTACGTGGCGTGTTTGTTGCACAACCGAGTTGATCGCCGAGCGGCTCTCGGCAACCTTTGGTTGTAGATTTCCCGTACTTTTTAAAGGGTGATTCGGGCTGTGTAGATCATAGATTCTAGGCTTGCGAAAGTCTCGCCGGATTTTTCATACTCGCTCGATCATGAAATCGTCGCGTTCTCGGAACATGTTTTTGGGCGGATTTGATCGACCGGTGCGGGTGCGCGGTTGCGATTGCCATGGCTGCGATCAGGCGGGGGATTTTCGTGCGCCTAAGGGCCGGACGCAGTTGACCGAGTATTACTGGTTTTGCCTCGCCCATGTGCGCGATTACAACGCGCGGTGGGATTATTTTGCGGGCCTTTCGGCGGAGGCTATCGAGGGGCATATCCGGCAGGCTACGGTGTGGGAGCGTCCCACCTGGCCCTTGGGCGATTGGCAGAAACGGGAGCAACAACTGCGCGACAGCGTCGAGAGGGAATTTTTTGGCGACGGATTCGCGGCGCGGCCTGCGACTCCCCCCATGGCGGCGGGCGAGCGCGAGGCTTTGGCGGTGTTGGAGCTTGTCCCGCCGGTCGATTTCGCCGCCGTTAAGGCGCAGTACCGCATTCTCGTCAAGCGCCATCATCCCGATGCCAACGGCGGCAGTTCGGCGGCGGGGGAGAAGTTTAAAATCATCAATCAGGCGTTCGCGACTTTGCGGGCGGTTTATGGTACGGATGACGCGTAGGTCTTCGCGTCGCACTTTGTTTTCGTGGGAAATTGTTATGATCAAAACAGCCGCTCCGCCCGCCATTGACGAAACCGGAATGCCGGATATTCGGATCTCGGTGCGGAAGACGTTCGGACTCGACAGCGATTTGCAGGTTCCGGCGTTCGCGGTGGCGGGCGAACATGTGCCGATCATCGACGAAGCCTATCGGTTCGATCACGACACGACGTTGGCGATTCTTGCGGGCTTTGCGCACAACCGGCGCGTGTTGATCCAAGGCTATCACGGCACCGGGAAGTCGACTCATATCGAACAGGTGGCGGCGCGACTCAACTGGCCGTGCATTCGCGTCAATCTCGACAGCCATATCAGCCGCATGGATTTGATCGGCAAGGACGCCATCGTTCTGAAGGACGGCAAGCAGATCACCGAATACCGCGAGGGCATTCTGCCGTGGGCGTTGCAGCATGCTTGCGCGTTGGTGTTTGACGAATACGACGCGGGGCGGCCTGACGTGATGTTTGTCATTCAGCGCGTGCTGGAGGTGGAGGGGAAGCTTACGCTGCTTGATCAGAATCGCGTGCTGCGGCCGCATCCGGCGTTTCGTTTGTTTGCCACCGCCAATACGGTGGGTTTGGGCGATACCACGGGGCTTTATCACGGCACGCAGCAGATCAATCAGGGGCAGATGGATCGCTGGAACATCGTCGCCATGCTGAATTATCTGCCGGAAGATGAAGAGGTCGCCATCGTGACGGCGAAGGTTCCGTCCTTTGCCACTGAGGCGGGGCGCAAACAGGTGCAGGCGATGGTGGCTTTGGCCAATTTGTCGCGGCGTGGGTTTATGAACGGGGATATTTCCACCGTCATGTCACCGCGCACCGTTATCACTTGGGCGGAGAATACGGAGATTTTCGGCGATGTCGGCGCGGCGTTTCGTTTGAGCTTTCTCAACAAGTGCGACGAGTCGGAACGTGCCGCTATCGCCGAGTTTTATCAGCGGTGCATGGGGACGGAGTTGGGGGCGACGGCTTGATGGGCCGGAGGATTCAGGTTCGCGGAGGGGAGAGACCCCCCACCCAACCCTCCCCCCAGGGGGGGAGGGCTTTTGAAGGGCGGCAGCTTCGGTTGTGGGCGCGATGAGCGGGGTGGACGAAGATCCGGTTGATCGGTTCAAGCGGGCTACGGCGGTGGCGGTGAAGGCTCTGGGGCGCGTGGCGGAGCTTGAGGTCGCGTTCACGGGCGAGCCTTTGGACGCGGCGGGGGCGCGGGTGCATTTGCCTGTGCCGGATATGACGTTGTCGCCGCAGGATGTCGCGCTGGTGCGCGGGGCGGCGGACGCGGCGGCTTTGCGGTTGCGTTATCATGATCCGAAGGTTCATGCCGCGCTGGCTCCGGCGGCGGGGACGGCGCGCGCGGTGTTCGAGGCTTTGGAGCAGGCGCGGTGCGAGGCTTTGGGGGCGCGGAAACTGGTCGGTGTGGCGCGGAATATTACCGCGTTGCTTGAAGACAGGGCGGCGCGGAAGCATTTGGGGGCGGCGGCCACACAGGACCAAGCTTCGCTCGAAGATGTTTTGCATCTGTTGGCGCACGAGGTTTTGGGCGGTCAGAAAATTCCCGACTCCGGCGCGGCGGCGGTGGCGTTGTGGCGGGCGCATATCGAGGAAAAACTGGGGCCGCGTTTGGGGCGGTTGCCGGAGCTGTTGCAGGATCAACGGGCTTTTGGCGCGGAGGCGAAGCGGCTGCTGGGCGCGTTGAGCTTGGATTTTCAAGGCGAAGACGAGCCGGACGGCGGGAAGGCTCCCGATGCGCCGTCGAAGGGCGGGCAGGAGGACGCGAGCAAGGACACCGCGCCGGACGAAAAAGCCGGCGACGAGGGCGAGCCGGATCAGGCTTCGGGGCAAACCTCCACCGAAGACGCCGCGCGTGATGAGGCGCAGGATCGGCAGGGCACGGATGGCGACGAGGCCGCCGCTGCCAAGGACGAGCCGTCCGGACGCAACGAAGACTGGGACTTCGAATCCGGGCCGCGCACGACGTACCGCGCCTTTACGACGCAGTTTGACGAAGTCGTGGCGGCGGAAGATTTGTGTCAGGGCGAGGAGCTTTCGCGCCTGCGCATGCTGCTCGATCAGCAGGTGCGGTTGCTGCAGGGCGTGGTTGTGCGGTTGGCCAACCGGTTGCAGCGTTTGCTGATGGCGCAGCAGACGCGCGGGTGGGATTTCGATCTGGAAGACGGGCTGTTGGATACGTCGCGGCTGGCCCGGATCATCATCAATCCGTCGCAGCCTTTGTCTTATAAGCTGGAGAAGGAAGCGGATTTTCGCGATACGGTGGTGACGCTGTTGATCGACAATTCCGGCTCTATGCGCGGGCGGCCCATCACGTTGGCGGCGATCAGCGCGGACGTGTTGGCGCGGACGTTGGAACGCTGCGGCGTGAAGGTGGAGATTCTCGGCTTTACCACGCGGGCGTGGAAGGGCGGCGCGTCGCGGGAGGCGTGGGTCAAGGTGGGCAAGCCTTCGTTTCCGGGGCGGCTCAACGATCTGCGCCATGTCGTTTACAAGGCCGCCGATGCGCCGTGGCGGCGCGCGCGACGGCATCTCGGCTTGCTGCTGCGCGAAGGGTTGCTGAAGGAAAACATCGATGGCGAGGCGTTGTTGTGGGCGCATGCGCGGCTGATGGCGCGGCCGGAGCAGCGGCGTATCCTGATGGTGATTTCCGATGGCGCTCCGGTGGACGACTCGACGCTGTCGGTCAATCCCGCCAATTATCTGGAACAGCATTTGCGCAGCGTGATCGACTGGATCGAGACGCATTCATCGGTCGAGTTGATCGCCATCGGAATCGGCCATGACGTCACGCGCACCTATCGCCGCGCCGTCACCATCACGGATGCCGAGCAGTTGGGCGGCGCGATGATGGGGCAGTTGGCGGCTTTGTTCGAAGAACGTCCGGCGCGGCGGCGGTAGCTTACATGGGGTCGAGTTCGCTGTCCCAATACAGATAGTCGCGCCAGCTCTCATGCAAAAAGTTGGGCGGGAAGGCGCGGCCGTTTTCTTGCAGCTCAAAGCTGGTGGGCCGCCAGGGGCGACGGTGCGGGTGCATGCCGCATTGGTTCGGCAACTGGTTGCCTTTGCGCAGGTTGCATTGGCCGCAGGCGGTGACGACGTTGTCCCACAGCGTACGCCCGCCTTTTGAGCGCGGCGTGACATGGTCAAAGGTCAGCTCTGGCGTCGGGTGGCGGTGGTTGCAATATTGGCAGGTGAAGCGATCGCGCAGGAAGACGTTGAAGCGGGTGAAGGCCGGATAGCGCGACGTGGAGATGTAGTCCTTAAGCGCGATCACGCTGGGGAGGCGCATGGCGAAGCTGGGGGAATGCACCTCTTGGTCGTATTCGGACAGGATGCTGACGCGGTCGAGAAACACCGCCTTGATCGTGTCTTGCCATGACCAGAGGGACAGCGGGAAGTAGCTCAACGGGCGGAAGTCCGCGTTGAGGACGAGGGCCGGGCAGTTTTCAGGCGAAGGCGACACAAGGCTCCCCATCCTGTTGAACAAAACGATGCGCTTAAGCTTGTTCGGCCCTAACTATGGTTAATTCCGGGCGAACTGGCAAGAGGGTGCGCGGCGTTTAGCCGAGCGGGACAGGGGCGTGGAGCGCCGTTTCGAAGACGCGGCGCAGGAAGCGGCCGCCTTCCCACAGGCCGACATCGTCGATGCTATGGCCGAGTCCGGGGCGGGCGATGCCGGTGGCGTTGATGTTGACGCTTTGAAGCCCGCGCTCTGCTTGTTCCATGGCTTCAAAGGGAACGACTTCGTCGTTCATGCCGTGGATGAGGAGGACGGTCGGCGCGGACTGGCGTTGCTGGCGCAGCGTCTCGCCGCCGATCAGCGCGCCGGAGTAGGCGACGACACCGGCCAACGCCGGACTGCGGCGCGGCGCGACGTAGAGGCTCATCATCGAACCTTGCGAGAAACCGACGAGGGCGACGCGCTCGGCGGGGAGGTCGCGGCTTTTCATGATGTGGTCGATATAATCGTCCAAGATCGGCGCGGCGCGGCGCACGCCGTCCATCAGCGCCGTCGGGGAACGATCCTGCAGGCTGAACCACTGAAAGCCGAAGGGGGCCATGTCGCAGGGGTAGGGGGCATCCGGGGCGACGAACTCCGTGTCCGGAAAGCCCTGCCGCCACGCCGTGCCGAGGTCGATCAGTCCCGCGCCGCTGTCCCCTAAGCCATGGAGCAGGATGACGGCAAACGAAGGCTTTCCGCCTGCCAGAGGCGTCAGGACGTGATCGTTCAGCATGTGGTTGTCCTTAGTGGGCTATGGCAGGAGGCGCGGGCGGGGTGATGGCGAAGACCACATGCGCGGTTTGCGTCACTTTCTCGGCGCGTTCCATCGGCTGGGGTTGGGCTTCGTCGCTGGAGACACCCATGGTCGCCATCTCCGCCTTGGCAAAGCCGCGCATCACTTGCGGCATCATCACGGGGCCGCCTTCGTTGCTGCCCGTGAAGTTGATCAGCGCGATGCGATAGTTGCGGCTAGGCATGGCGGTGTTCAGCGCGGTGAGTTCGTCGTTGACGCTCTTGTAGATTTGCGCACGCAGCTTGTTGTAGGTGGCTTGCATTTCATCCAGCGTCGGGCTGAAGTCGATGCTGTTGACGGTCAGTTGCATGCCCGCTTTGCTGAGCTTTTTGGCGTTTTCGCCGAGGCCATTCAGTTGGTCTTCCGGCACGCGGGCTTCGAAGGAGGCGCTCCAGCGCTCCAATCCGGTTTGGTCTTGACCTCGGTCGAACGAGGTCAGACGCCAATCGGCCTTGATCAGGTCGTTAACCGCCTTGGTCATGTTGGCGCGCATGGCTCCCGCCGTGTTGCTGGAGACGGCGGCATCGACGTTGAGGCTGACGCGCGCGGTCTTGGTCGTCACCCAGTCTTCCGCCGCAACGTCAAAGATCACGCGGTCGTCGGGTTTGAAGTCTTCGGCTCGTGCCGGAAGCGCGGATGTGAGGAGGAGGGCTGCCAGCAAAGCCAAGGCGCGGGAGCTTGTCATGTCGTTCTCCTTTGTGCGGGGGGTTAGAAATCCAGATCGGCGTAATGCCGGGGGGGCATGAGTCCGGCAATATGATCGCCCAAAAGAGGGCGGAAACATGGTCGTGATTTGATGCGGGCGTACCAGCTTTTGGCTTCGGGGTGTTGGTCCCACGGCACGTCGCCCAGATAGTCGATGATCGAGAACTGCGCCGCCGCCGCCAGATCGGCCAGCGAAATCACGTCGCCCGCCAGCCAGTTGCGCCGTTCGGTCAGCCAGCCGATGTAATCGAGGTGGCCATGGATGTTGTGATAGCCGGTGCGGATCAGCACGCTGTCCGGCTCGCCGGTTCCTTGCAGGCGCTTCAGGGCCTTTTCGCCGACGAGGTGCGCGGTGACTTCGTTGTAGGTTTTGTGTTCGAACCAGTGGACAAGACGGCGGACTTCGGCGCGTTCCGCCGGGGTCGGGCCTAAAAGGCTGGGGCCGGGCTGGGTTTCTTCCAGAAATTCGCAGATCGCCGTCGCGTCGCCCAGAACCAGATGCTCGTCGCCTTCGGTTATGACCAGCGTCGGGACTTCACCTGCCGGATTCAGGGCGAGGTATTCCGCGCGCGGTTCCCACGGTTTTTCGAGGATGCAGTCGCAGGTCAGGCCTTTTTCCGCCAGCGACAAGCGCACGCGGCGCGACGGCGGGTCAAGCGGGTGGTGGTGGAGGTGAAAAACGGGTGCTGGCATGGGGCTGATTCAGGGAAACGGGAGGTGAGCGATCAGGCTATCACATACGGCGGTCCGGCGGAAGACGCGTGACCGGGAGCGGTGGGGGATTTTTGGGAGCGCGGCGTTGTGGGGCGCTTTTGAAAGATGTTGTTTTATATCAATGGATTGCTTGTCCGTTTGCGTTAACGTCACGGCGCGAGGCTTGGTGGGGCGTGGGGTGTATAGTTCATCAATATTCTCTTTTTACTTTCAATGATAGTGGGTATTATCAAGGCGAGATGTGTTTGCTCGATTTTTTTTGACGTTTTTATAGCAACGGAGGGGTTTGCGATGTTTCATCCTGATTGCACGGGTGTGGTTCGACTTGCGGTGAAAGACGAAGCCGGGAGGGCTCTAAATGTCAATGTTTTGGTTGATAAGCGCAGGACAAAGGTAGGTCGCGCCGTTCATGCGGCGTTTGTCCGCGCGACGCGCAATGTTTGTGATCGTGTCGGCTCTACGGACACGGACGCGTTGGTTGTGGTTCGAGCCGGAACGGCCATTGTCGTTGCAGAGCCGCTGGATTTGAGCGGAATCAAGGCGGAGGCGGTAGATTTGCAGAGTATCCGTGTAGACAGGTACATCATGGAGATCGCAGGGAAGAAGATCATCCCGCGGGATAGTCTGCGCGATCTCAAGCGGGCCGTTCCGGATAAGCAGGCTCGACACCTGATCGTGGAATTGAAGACGAAACCTTGCTTTCATTGCGATGATGCTGGACTGGTTTCTCATCTGAGGGCTTTCAGAATTACGGCTGGTGAACACATGGGCGGGTTTCTTGTCAGTCATAATCTTAAAAAACGGACAGGGGATGGCTGGTGGCACGAGAGCCGGGTGAAAATTTTTAGCAAGGGCGAGCGGGCCCGATCGGTTAATTGGAAGCCGCAGGCCTTTGGGCTTTGAGTTTTTGTTCGCGGCTTTGTTGTCGCGGAGGAGAACGTGGGCGCGGGGGGCAGGTTCAGCGGGGGAAGTTTGCGCCTCTGACTGCGTCTTCCAAGAGTTACTTCCTTCCCTCCAACCGCCAAGCGATCAGGGTGGCGGCGAGGAGGAGGGGGAGGAGCGCCCAGGCGGGGATGAGGGGGCGTTCTTTGCTGCCGGTGACGCTGTAGGCTCCGCTGCGCTTAAGGCCGATCCAGCCCCAGCCGCTTTGGGCGGCGGTGGCGCTGGTGCGGCGAAGGTCGGGGCCGTCGGGGCGATCCGCCAAGGCGACGATGCCGCCGCCGGAGGCTTTGACGAGCGCCGCCAGTTTTTCGTCGGTGGCGCGCATCGCGCCGAATTCCGGCGCTCCGTTGGCTCCGGTCATCGCCAGAGCTTCGCGGTCGCCGTCGCGCAAACGATAGAGACCGGTCGTCGGGGCGGGGATCGTGGCGTGGAGGAGGCCGGGTTGGTCGCCGGGAGTTAGGGTCGCTTCGGTTGCGCGGCCATCGGGGTCGGTGACGGCGAGCGGGCGTTGACGGTCTTGCAGGTTGCGCTCGGTGACGATGATTTGCTCGCCGGTGTCGGTGTTTTCCATGCGCGCGGTCAGCGCGGTTTCGTCCAATTCCGGCTCCTTCATCAGCCAGTGCGACGCGCGGCGGAGCAGTTCGGCTTCGGGGCCGCCGCCGTCATAGTGCCGCGCCCATAGCCAGAACTGGTCGCTCATGAATTGCGCGGCGCGGCCCTCGCCGATGCGGGACAGCACCAACAGCGGTTGATCGCGCAGGCCGCTCATCAGGGTGATGGCTCCGGCGCGGGGGGTGCCGGAGGTTTGCCGCAGCCAGTGGCCGGGCGTGGTTGCGTGGAAGGGCGCGGTGACGGGGTGCTTGGCCCCCATTTCGGTCACGCGGGGGATGAAGGCTCCGGTCAGGATGGTGTGGGTCGATTCCACCGGCAACACGCGGGCCAGCGGCGAGGACGAAAGGTGGTCGGTCACGTCGTCCGCCGTGCTGTCGGCCACCAACAACGCGCCGCCTTCTTCGACATAGCGGGCCACGTTCTCAAGATAGGCGGCGGGGATCATGCTGCTGTGGTGGAAGCGGTCGAAGATGACGAGGTCGAAGCTTTTCAACTTGGCTTCGAACAGCTCTTGCACCGGAAAGGCGATGAGCGCGAGTTCGCTGTTGGGGATCGCGTCGATCTTGTCGGGCGAGCGCAGAATGGTGAAATGCACCAGATCCACCGAGGGATCGGACTTGAGCAGATTGCGCCACGCCCGTTCGCCTGCGTGCGGCGCGCCGGAGACGAGCAGGACGCGCAGACGGTCGCGGATGCCGTTCACGGTGATCGCCGCGCTGTTGTTCGCGGCGGTGAGTTCGCCCGGCAACGCTTCGGTGGTGAAGGCGAGAAGGTTCGGGCCGGGGCGCGTCACGGGCAGGTTGAATTGGACATCCGTGCCGACGGGGAGGGTGAGCGTCGCGGTCGTGCCATCGTCGCGATGCAGGGTGACGTTGACGTTTTCGCCGAGAGGCTTGGGTTCGTCGTCGAGGCGCAGCGTCACAGTGACATCCTTGCCGACGACTCCGTAGGGCGGGGCTTGCACGATCGTCAGGCGGCGATCTTTTTCATCCGGGCGGCCTGCCAGCAGGAGGTGAAGCGGGGTGTTGGGCGCGAAGGTGGCGGGGATGTCGTGGATTTGGCCGTCGGTGATGAGGATTGTTCCGGCGAGGCGGTCGCGGGGCAGCTCGGCTTGCTTTTGCGCGATGGCGCGGAACAGGTCGGTTTCGGCGCGGCCTGTCACATGGATCGTCTCGATGTTCAGGTCGCCGAGGGCTTCGGCTTTTTGCGTCAGGCTTTGCAGGGCTTGGGCGGCTTGGGCGGCGCGGTCGTTGAGTTTCATGCTGGCGCTGTCGTCAACGACGATGAGCGCGGTGTCTTTGAGCGGCGCGCGGTTTTCTTCCAGCAGCACGGGGTGGCCGAGCGCCAGCAACAGCGCGGCCAGCGCCAGACCGCGACTCCAGACACCGGGGCTGCGGCGGATGAGCGCGTAGCCGGTGGCCGCGACGGCGCAGGCCGTCAGTCCGATCAGGGCAGCATCGGGGATGAGCGGGAGGAACTGGATTTGCAGGTGGCCGATCATGGTTCCCGCTCCAACAGGGCTTTGGCGTGGAGCTGGTCGGCTTTGTAGTTGCCGGTCAGGGCGTACATCACCAGATTGATGCCAAAGCGGTAGGCGCGTTCGCGCTGCGCTTCGCCGCCGGGGACGCAGGGGAAGAGCGGTTGCCCCCCGGCATCGGTGGCCCATGCGGCGGCCCAGCCGTGGCTGCCGACTAGAACCGAGGCGACGTTGTCGTAGGCGGCGTTTTGTTCAGGCTCGATCCAGAGGTCGGCTCCGGTGAAGCGACCCGGAAAGTCATCGAGCAGGTAGAAACTGCGTCTGAGGACGTGGTCTTGCGGCATTTGCACCAGCGGCGGCAGGGCGATGCCTTTGAGCCGGTCGGGCGAAACGGCGGCGGACAGGGGGCCGTCGCGGCTCAGGTCGAACAGGATCATGCCGCCGTGGCGCAGATAATCGTTGACGCGCTGCGCTGCTTGCGGCGCGGGGGCGGCGTTGCCCAGCGGCCAATAGATCAGGGGAAAAAAAGCCAATTCGTCGGCGCTGGGGTCGATGCCGGTGACGCCGATTTGTTCCATCGTCGTGCGGCGTTGCAGGACGCGGGCGAGGCTTTTGAGGCCCGCTTCCGACACGGAGTCGGTCGCGCGGTCGCCGGTGATGACGTAGGCCAGCCATGTTTTGGCGGTGAAGTCGATGGCTGCTTTTTCCGAAGGCGCGGCGGCGGCGGGGTGGGCGGACACAAGCGCGATGAGGATGAGGCTTGCGGCGGAGCGCTTCGTCAGGCCGCGCAGATGAAGACTCAGCAGGAAGTCGCCGAGCAGGAGCAGGAGGGCGAGCGTTAGCAGGGCGGGCTGCAGGTCATGTTCTTGCTGAGTCGTTCGATAGGGCTGGGCGGCGGGGTCGTGGAAGGCGAACGGCGGCGCGAGCGCTTCGCCGAGGTCGAAGGCGTGGGCGGCTTGGGGCGGACCGTAATAGCCGGGGGGATTCGACGGGCCGGGCTGCGCGTCTTTGGCGAGAGGGCGGACGGCGGGCGACGGGGGTTGCAACGTGCCGAAGGCATCCAGCGTTTGATAGGGAGCAAGCGTTTCAAAGGCGGCTCCCGGCGCGGCGCCCACGCCGTGGCTGAGGTCGACGATCCGGCGCAGCATCGCAACGAACAGGCCGGAGAGCGGCAGGTTCGACCATGTCGCTTGCGCGGGGACGTGGAAGAGGATGCTGAGGCCTTGTCCCATCGGTCTGGCGGTGACGAGCGGCGTGCCGTCTTGCAGCGCGGCCCATGTGCGCTCGGCGAGATCGGCGGTCGGCTCGGCGAGCAACTGGCGCGTGACCGTCACGTCGGACGGCTGCGCGAGGCCGTGGAAGGGGCTGTGTTCGGGAAAGGCGCGCAGGGCTTGCGGCGTGGCCCAGCTTAACGCGCCGCCTAACGCGCGGTTGCCGGTGCGCAGCGGAACGGGCAGGAGTTCTTTTTCCGGCGCGTAGGTGGAGGCGGCGAGTTGATCGCCTGCAAAACGCACCAGAACGCCGCCGCGCCGTATCCAATCCTTGAGCGCGGCAATGCCGGAATCGCGCAGGAGGGGGCTGTCGGTGAGGATCAGGACGGCCAACGGTTCCGCCAAAAGGGTTTCGGCGGCATCGGTGCGCAGATCGACAAACGGCGCGAGGGCGCGTTCCAGATAGAAGAGATTGCCGAGGAGGGATGTTTGTTCCGTTTCGCCTTTGTCGCCCACCAGACCTACGGGCCGACGACGCCAGCTTTCGTCGAGCAGGACGGTGGAGGCGGCCGTGCCGGTGCCTTCGATGACGAAGCGCGTCGCTTTGTTGCGTCGGTCGAGCGGGAGGTTCAAGGGTTGCTGCGCGCGTAATTCGTTGGGTTTGAAGACGACGGGGATTTGCGCCAGCGAAGCGCCGTCGGCATCGAGCGCGTTGACGCTGATGATGTCGGGGCCGACACGCGCGGCGCGGGCGACGGTGAGGTTCAGCGTATCGCCTTCGCCGGACGGTGGGGCCAAGAGGTAAAGCGGCGTGGTGTCGGCATCGCTCAGGATGGTGAGGGCGGGGTATTGCCGGAGCGCGGCCGCGAAGGCTTCCGCGTCCGGGCCGCCGAGGCCTCCGTTGAGCCAGACGGCGCGGTCGATGGCGGCGGGGGCGTGTTGGCGCAGAAGCTCAACGGCTTTTTTCCAATCGCTGGGCCACGGTTGCGGCGAAAGGCGGCTGACGTAGGCGCGGGCGGTCGTGGCGGCAAAGGGGCCGAAGGATTCCAGCGCCGCGCCGTCGGCGGGCGGCGCGGTGGGCAGCAGGATCACGTCGCGGTTTTGACGCTCGGCCTGATTGAGGATTGCGGCCAGCGTTTCCTGCCTTTGATTCCAATCGCGCGCTGCCGCCCAGTCGTTGTCCACGGCGATCAGGGTTGCGCCCGCGCCCGTGAAAGACGGTTCGGGGTCGAGCAGGGGGTGCGCCATCGCCACGATCATCACGGCGGCGGTGAACAGGCGCAGCAGCAACAGCCACCACGGCGTTCGGGCGGGAGTCTTGCGCGTGTGGACGAGGTCGTAGAGCAGGGACAGCGCGGGAAAGACCACGCGTTTGGGCGCGGGCGGCGTCAGGCGCAGCAGCAGCCAGATGAGGGGCAGAACCGCCAGAAAACCGAGCAGCCAAGGCGAGGCGACCGCGATCACCATCAGAAGCCTCGGCGCGGCGCGGTCAGGAAGTTGTGGAGTTGCAGCAACGCGGCAGGTGCCGGTTGGTTGGTGATGTGGTGCAGATACGTCCATCCGGCGCTGCGCGCCATTTCTTTTAAGAGGGCTTGATGGTCTTCGACGCGTTTGCGGTAGTCGGCGCGGACGGCTTGCGCCTGTGGCAGGAGCACGGGCGACTCGTTTTCGCAGCCTTCGACGCGCACGCGGCCTTGGAAGGAGGGGAATTCTTCTTCGGGGTCGGCGAGGTGGAGCAGGATGCCGCGAATGTTCTCTGCCGCATAGCCGCGCAGCCGCCGTTCCCACACTTCCGGCGCGGCCAGAAAATCGCTGCACAGAACCATGTGCGCGTAGCGCGCCAGCGGCACGTCGGGCGGAAGGTTCTCTTCGAGCTTGGGGATCGGAAGAACGTGCGCCGCCAGATTGTGGAAGCCTGCGAGGCTTTGTCCGGTCACGGGTCTGGGCAGCAGCCAGCTGGTGCGCTCGCCGCCGCGCAGCAGCAATTGCGCCAACGCCAGCATCAGGACGTGGGCGCGTTCGGTTTTCATCGGCAGCTCAGGTGTGGAGCGGTAGTGCATCGAGCCGGAACGGTCGGCCCAGAGGTAGGTCGTTTGCACCGCTTCCAATTCGCGCTGCCGGATGAAGAGGAGGTCGCCGCGCGCCGATTGTTTCCAATCCACCAACGCTGCCGGATCGCCGCCTTCGTACAGGCGGTATTGCCAAAAGCTTTCGCTGCCGCCGACGCGGCGTTGGCCGTGCTGGCCCATGCGCACCGTTTGCGCTACGCGCAGCGCTTCCAGCAGCAGCGGCGGGAGGGCGGCGGCTTGGGCGAGGGCTTGCTGGGCGATCACATCCGACATGGTCGGGTCAGAGACCTGCGGCGTGGGTGGTGATGGCTTTCAGCACGTCGGCGGTTTGGATGCCTTCGGCGCGGGCGGCGAAGCTGAGCGCCATGCGGTGCTGCAGAACGGGGCGGATGAGGGCGATCACGTCCTCCATCGACGGCGCAAAGCGTCCGTCGACCAGCGCACGGGCGCGGGCCGCGAGGCTGAGCGCTTGACAGGCGCGGGGGCCGGGGCCCCACGAGACGTATTTCTTGACCACGTCGAGCGTCGTGGATTCGGGGCGGCCTTGGCGCACGACGCCCAGAATGCCGTCCAGCACTTTTTCGCTGAGCGGGATGCGGCGTACCAGACTGTGCAGGTCTTTGAGTTCGGTGGCGTTGAGGATGCTTTTCAATGTCGGTTCGGCTGTGCCTACGGTGGCCAGCAGGACTTTTCGCTCGGCTTCGATGCTGGGGTAGGTGATGTCGACTTGCATCAAAAAGCGGTCAAGCTGGGCTTCGGGCAGGGGGTAGGTGCCTTCCTGCTCTAAGGGGTTTTGGGTGGCCAGAACGTGGAAGGGGGCGGGCAGCGCGTGTTCGCGCCCCGCCACGCTGGCGCTGTGTTCCTGCATCGCCTGCAGCAGCGCCGACTGGGTGCGTGGGCTGGCGCGGTTGATTTCGTCCACCATCAACAGCTGCGTGAAGATCGGGCCTTGGACGAAGCGGAAATTGCGCTTGCCGTAATCGACTTCTTCCAGAACTTCCGCGCCGATGATGTCAGAGGGCATGAGGTCGGGGGTGCATTGGATGCGTTTGCATTCCAGCCCCAACAACTTGCCCAACGTCGTCACGAGGCGGGTTTTGGCCAGCCCCGGCAGGCCCACCAGCAGCAAGTGGCCGCCCGAAAGGATGGTGATCATGCTGTTGGCGACGACTTCTTCTTGGCCGAAGATGACTTCGCCGACGGCGCTGCGGATGGATTCCATCTTGGCCCCGGCGCCTTCGATGGCATCCATGATCTGCATGTGGGTCAGGGGGGCGGTGTTGGGCGGGGCGAACGTCACGTGGCAACCTCATTTTTCGGGCGCGGGTGCGCGGGAAGGGTTTCAGGGCGGGGGAAACAGGGGTAGGATAGCAAAGTCAGTTCCGCAAACCCAGCGGTGATTGCGGGGGGAATCCGATGCGACGCTATCTTGTTTTGCTCTTGGCGCTGGTGGTGCCGATTTTTGTCTATTGGTTGTACGCGCAATGGGAGCGACGGCGCGCGACGCAGCCTTTGCCGACGCTGTGGGGGGCGGCGCTATGGCCGAAACTGGCGGCGGCGAGCGTTGGTTTGCTGGCGGCGGGACTGTTGCTTATGACGTTGCTTAATCCTTCGCCTCAGGCGGGCGCGTATCAGCCCGCGCGGGTCGTCGATGGCGTGTTGATTCCGGGGCGGTTGATCGAGGTTCCGGCTGCGCCCGTGGATCCGGTCGCGAAATGACGGCGGGCGCTCGGTTCGATTTCGGTTCGCAGCCGTGGTTCACGGAGGCGGGTGTGCGCTCTGTTTTGGCCGCGATTGCTGCCGTTGGGGGCGAGGCGCGTTTTGTCGGCGGTGTGGTGCGCGATGCGCTGCTGGGACGCGCGGCGGGGGATGTCGATCTTGCGGTCAATTTGCAGCCCGATCGGGTGACGGCGGCTTTGACGGCGGCGGGAATCAAGGTGGTGCCGACCGGCGTGGAGCATGGCACCGTGACGGCGGTGGCGGGGCGCAAGGGGTATGAAATCACTACGCTGCGCTATGACGTGGCGACGGACGGGCGGCGGGCTACGGTCGCTTTTACGGACGACTGGCAAGCGGATGCTGCCCGGCGGGATTTTACGTTTAACGCGCTGTATGTCGATGCCGACGGCGCTTTGTATGATTATTTTCGGGGGCGTGACGATCTGGCGGCGGGGCGCGTGCGGTTTATCGGCGAGGCCGAGGCGCGGATTCGCGAGGATGTGCTGCGGATACTGCGCTTTTTCCGGTTTTATGCGTGGTTCGGGCGCGGGGAGGCGGAGGCCGAGGGGCTGAAGGCTTGCCGCGCTTTGGCGCACCTGCTGCCGCAGCTGTCGGTCGAGCGCGTGTGGAACGAGATCGGGAAATTGCTGCGCGCGCCGGATCCGGTTCCGGCGTGGCGGTTGATGCTGGCGAACGGGATCGTGGCACCGTTGGTGCCGGAGGCGGCGGATGTCGAGCGGTTGGCGCGGGTGGTGGATGTCGAGCGTGGGGGTGGCGGAGAGAACCCCTCCCCTAACCCCTCTCTCAAGGGGAGGGGAATTCAGGCGGATGGCGGCGATGCCCTTGTGCGGCTGGCGGCGTTGTTGCCTGCGGATGCGGATGTGGCGGACCGTGTGGCGCGGCGGTTGCATATGGCGAATCGCGAGGGTGAGCGGCTGAAGGTTCTGGCGGTGCTGCCGGGACGGTTGCGCGGCGCTTTGGATCGGACGGCTTTGCGCCGGACGTTGTACGCGCAGGGCGCGGCGGCGGTGGGCGAGGCTCTGTTGCTGGCGGCGGCGGACGGTGCGGGCGTGGATTTTGTGGCGGCGTTGGATGTTGTGGCGGCTTGGGAGAATCCGGTTCTGCCGATTCAGGGGGGCGATATTGTGAGCCTTGGCGTGCCGCCGGGGCCGCGTGTGGGCGATATTCTTCGCGCTGTTGAGGCTTGGTGGATGGCGGGCGATTTTCGGGCGGCGCGGGCGGCGTGTTTGGCGGAGGCCGCGCGGTTGACGAAGGTCGTGTAACCAATACGGATACTTATTGCGGCTCGGTCGCGCCGACGACGGTGTGGAGCGTGGCGATGTCGGCGGCGGGGATGGTGAAGTCGCGCGGCTGGGGTTGGTATTCGCGCACGGTCACGCCGTTGGGTTTTTGTTTGACGAATTCTTTGATCAGCACCGCGCCGCTGGGCTGGGTGATGACGACACCGCTGCCCGGCACCGGCGGCTTGTAGGGATTGATGAACAGCAATTGGCGCGGGCGGTACATCGGCACCATCGAGGTTCCGACGACGTAGATCGCGTAGGCATCACGGACGTGCGCGAGGTAATGCGGGCGCGGAACCTGATCGATCGCGCCGTCGGTAAGGAACATTTCCTGAGCGTTTCCGCCACGCGCCGCGCCGCGCACGGGCAACGTGCCCGCCGGGGCGAGGGCGGCGGGGGGCATCGCCACGGACTTAAAGCCGATGTCTTCGGCCAGCAGATCGCGCGGGTCGCAGCCGAGCGGTTTGGCGAGGCGCACCATCCAATCCACCGTCAGGCGGCGTTCGCCTTTTTCCAGTTTGTCGATTTGGCTTTTGCTCGTGCCGCTCGCGTCCGCGAGTTGTTGCAGAGTCCAGCCGCGCCTTTGGCGCAGGGCGCGTATGCGGTTTGATCCTTCGGTCATGGGGACAGTTTAGCAGCCTCCTGCGCCCGTGTGTAGTACAAAATGGTTACTTTTTTCTGGACAGAAGTATCCGGAATGGGTACATTGCTTTTCGCGGTTTCAACGGTTTTTGCGGGAGGTTGGGATGGGAATGCGTCGGGAGCCTGTGGCCACGGATCGTCGTTTGCGGCATCGCCTCGCGGCGGTCGATCATGGGCCTGCCGAGCGGTGGCAGCATTCCGGGCGCGTGATGGAATTGACGGAGCAGGCGGGGGTTCTGGCGGTGCGGGCCACCGAGGAGCATGCGCTGGATGTGTTGGTGCTGCGGGCTTGGATTTCCTCCGCGCAGCGCGAGGCGGCGTTACGGTTTCGCGCGGATTATCATTATGCGGGGATGGAGGCGCGGGTGGTCGGCAGCTATAACCCGGCGCGTACCTCGTTCAGCCCGTTCGGCGGTTGGGACGAGCGCAGCGACGCGGAGGAGGCGGCCTATCAACGCTGGCGTAGCGCCATGCGGGCGATGGGGGCGGCAAACAGCGATGTGGTGGTGACGGTCGCTTGCCATGACCAGATGCCGGGACTGCGGCAGGCTCCGTTGCTCAAGGCGGGGCTGGATCGGTTGGTGAAGCACTATCGGTTGCCGGACGCTTGAGGTTCGGCGTGGACGGGTTACACCAAAATGTTGATCAGGCTGCCGCGCGGGAGGTTGGCGCTGGCTTGGTTGACCGCTTTGGCGGCCAACTGATTCGTCGCGGCGCGGCCTTGGTCGGCGGTCTTTTGCAATTGTTCGACGATCGCCTGCTGCGCCTGCTGGCTGCTTTTCAGCGCGGCGATTCCCATCGAAACCCCAGCGGTTTGCGAGCGGGAGAGCGCACCGGATGCTGCGCCTGCGACTGAATCGACCATCGGTTCAACCTTGCGTGAAAGGGAGGGACGTGACAACGCGTTTGTTCGTAACGCACGAACATGTTTCGACGTTAGCACGGTCGGCGAATTCGGTTAAGCTAAAGTTGCAAGGCGGGCGGCGGAGGGGTATAGGAAAAAGAACCTAAGATAGAAAAAGAAACCTTGACACAGGCGCCGCTTTGGCGTATTGACAGTCCCACGGCGCAGTGCGTCAAAACGGCGGGGCTTTGATGACGGTGAAAGTGCGGAAGACTTTGTCTGAGGCGCGGCCAACCGTCACGACGACAACAAGCAAAAAATCGGCGAAGGCGAAAAGCGCGGGGCGACGCTCCGCGAAGGGGATCGCGCAGGTGCAGGCGGTTTTGCTCGCGCTGATGAGCGGGAGCGCGAGCGACGCGGTGCGCGTTTCGGCGGCCAAGACCTTGTTGGACAAATTGTTGCGGGACGACGCGGAGGGTGATGAAGCGCAGCGGCACGAGGCGGACGAGCGCGAAGCCGCCATCGCCGAAGCCGCTGTCTTGCTGGCGGAGCTTGCCGAAGGAATGTCTGGCGGCGTTCGTGAGCCGTCTGTGCTGGCTCCGGACGGCGCGGCCGCAACAACTGACTCCGCCGGGTGACTGGCGCGTCTGGCTTATTCTCGCGGGGCGCGGTTGGGGCAAGACGCGCACGGGGGCCGAGGATATTGCCGCTTATGCCTTGTGGAACGCGGGCGCTCGGATCGGCGTGATCGCGCCGACGTTCGCCGACGCGCGGGATGTGTGCGTGGAAGGCGAGAGCGGGTTGCTGCGCGTGCTGCCGCCCGCTTGCGTGGCCGCGTGGCACCGGAGCACGGGGGATTTGCTGCTGTTCAACGGCAGCCGGATTAAACTTTATTCCGCCGATCAGCCGGAACGGCTGCGCGGGCCGCAGCATCATCGCGTTTGGTGCGACGAGCTGGGGGCTTGGCCGGGGCGGGGGGCTTTTGATCAGTTATGGTTCGGGTTGCGCCTTGGGCGCGACCCGCGTGTTGTTGTAACCACTACACCGAGGAATGCGCCTGTGATCCGCGAACTTTTTCAACGCAAGGACGTGCGGCTGACCCATGGCCGCACGATGGACAACGCCGCGCATCTCGCGCCGCGCGTGCTGGAGCAACTGACGGAACGTTATGCGGGAACGCGGTTGGGACGGCAGGAACTTGATGCCGAATTGCTGGAAGACACCGACGGCGCTTTGTGGAAGCGGCAGATGCTGGATTTGTGCCGCGTGCAGACGGCACCCGCGTTGCGGCGCGTCGTGGTGGCGATCGATCCGGCCATGAGCAACGGCGCGGCCAGCGACGAGACGGGAATCGTGGCCGCCGGACGCGGCGCGGACGGGATGATTTATGTGCTGGCGGATTGGTCGGGCAAGTTCTCGCCGGAGGGTTGGGCGCGTCGCGCCGTTCTGCTGCATCAGGATTTGGGCGCTCAGATGATCGTCGCCGAGGTGAACGCGGGCGGCGATTTGGTGGAACGCGTCGTGCGGCAGATCGCGCCGCAGATTCTGTTCAAGCCGGTGCGGGCTTTGCGCGGGAAGGCGGAGCGCGCCTTGCCGGTGGCGGCGCTGTACGAGCAGGGCCGCGTGCGGCATGTGGGCGCTTTGGCCGCGCTGGAGGATCAGATGTGCCGCTTCGCGCCGGGGAATGTGGCGGTGAAGTCGCCGGATCGCGTGGATGCATTGGTATGGGCGGTGACGGAATTGAGCGAGACGGCGCGGGGGGAACCTCGGGTCAGGGTTTTGTGAGGGGTTGATGGGATGGGGGAAGGGACCCCCCACCCAACCCTCCCCCCAAGGGGGGAGGGCTTTATGCCGTGGGGGCGGTGACGGCGTTGGGCGAGACGGCGTGGCGTGGGGAGAAGAGACCCCCCACCCAACCCTCCCCCTCAGGGGGGGAGGGCTTTATGCCGTGGGCGCGGTGACGGAGTTGAGAGAGACGGCGTGGCGTGGGGAGAAGAGACTCCCCACCCAACCCTCCCCCTCAAGGGGGGAGGGCTTTGATTTGGACATTGTGGGAGGGGAGCGAGCATGGGGTTGCGGGATCTCGTGACGCAATGGGTGCGTCCTAAGGCTGGGGCTTTGGCGGTCAAGGCCAGTTCGGCGGGGCCTGTGGTGGCGTGGAGCCAGGTGGGCAAGCCGAAATGGACGCCGCGACGTTATGAGAGTTTGGCCGAAGAGGGATTCCGCAAAAACGTCGTGGCTTATCGCTGCGTGATGCAGATCGCGACTTCGGCGGCGGCGGTGCCGTGGTTGCTGTATGACGATTCGGGGACGGAGATTGACCGTCATCCGCTGTTGGATTTGTTGCGGCATCCTAATCCGTTGCAGGATGGGATGGCGTTTCTTGAAAACATCTATGCCAATCTTCAGATTGCCGGGAACGCTTATGTCGAGGCGGTGCCTTCGCGGGACGGGCAGCGACCGGTGGAGCTGTATGCGCTGCGGCCGGATCGCATGAAGGTCGTGCCGGGGCCTGCGGGGTTGCCGCAGGGATAGGAATATGGCGTGAATGGCCGTCTGACGCGCTGGAGCGCGGATCCCATCACGGGGGCCAGCGCCATTTTGCATATGCGGCAGTTTCATCCTTTGGATGACTGGTACGGCATGGCGCCTTTGGAGGCGGCTTTGCTGTCGGTGGATCAGCACAACGCGGCGGGCGCTTGGAATCAGGCGCTGCTCAATCAGGGCGCACGGCCTTCGGGAGCTTTGGTGTTCGCGCCCAAGGACGGGGGCGCGTCGAACCTCAGCGACGATCAGGTGCAGCGTCTACGCGAGGAGATGGATCAACTTTATCAGGGCAAGGGCAACGCCGGTCGGCCGCTTATTCTCGAAGGAGGGCTGGACTGGCGCGAGATGAGCCTCAGCCCCAAAGACATGGACTGGCTGGCGGGACGGGACGCGGCGGCGCGGGATATTGCGCTGGCGTTCGGGGTTCCGGCGCAGCTCGTCGGGCTGTCCGGCGCTCAGACTTACGCCAACATGGCCGAGGCGCGGCTGGCTTTGTACGAGGAAACGGTGTTGCCGCTCATCCACCGCGTGATCGCGGCGTTTGATCATTGGCTGACACCGTTGTTCGACGATTCGCTCAACCTCGATTTCGATATGGACGACATCAGCGCCCTCACGGCGCGGCGCGACTCGCAGTGGGACAAGCTGCAACGCGTCGATTTTCTCACCGTCAACGAAAAGCGCGCGGCGGTGGGGTATGGGCCGGTCGAGGGCGGCGATAGCGTGAGGGGCGCGTAACGCCTCTTTCCCAAGGACTCCCCGCGAGGGGAGGGTTTTCCAAGCGTAAGGGTGATCATGGATATCAAACATATTGCGCGTCCGTTGGCGATCAAAACGCTGGCGGCGGACGGGTTGTTTTCGGGTTACGCCAGCGTGTTCGGCGTGGTCGACCATCAAAACGAAGTGGTCGCGCCTCAGGCCTTCACGCGCACTTTGGCGGGGTGGCGCGCGGCGGGACGCATGCCCGCGATGCTTTGGATGCACGATCCGGCGCAGCCTATCGGGCTGTGGCTGGCGTTGCAGGAGGACAGGAAGGGACTTGCCGTGCAGGGCCGTTTGGCGCTGCGCACCCAAAAGGGCGGCGAGGCTTATGAACTGCTCAAGATGGGGGCGCTCACGGGGCTTTCCATCGGCTACCGCGTGGTGGCGAGCAAGGTCGACGGCAAGCGCAAGGCGCGGATGCTGACCGATCTGGAACTGTTCGAAATTTCGTTGGTGACCTTTCCCGCCAACGAAGCCGCGCGGGTGAGCGAGGTGAAGTCGCCGCCGATCCTGTTGGGATCGCAGCGCCGACCCAAGACCGACTCCGACACGACGCGGGCCGTCGTTGCGCGGTTGCACGAAGCGGCCCGCGTTTTGAAACACAATCCCACACACGAATCCACAAGGAGGATTTAATATGATCGACATGAACGAGGTTCATGCGGCCACCGACACGTTGGCCCGGGCCTTTGAGGAATACAAAAGCGTCAACGACCAGCGCCTTGGCGAGATCGAACGGCGCGGCGCTCCGGACGTTCTGCTCGGCGAAAAGCTGGGGCGCATGGATCAGGCGCAGAACAAGTTGCAGGACGACATTAGCGGCGTGAAGACCGCTCTGCGCCGTCCGGCGCGTGGCCTTGCCGGGTTGGCGGCGGCTCAGGAGGGTGACGGCGAGTATAAGGGCGCTTTCCTGCGCTATGTCGCGAAGGGCATCGAACAGGAGTTGTCGAGCCTGCAGACCAAAGATATGAGCGTCGTCGCCGATCCGCAGGGCGGCTATATGGTGCCGGTCGAGATGGCGGATCGCATCGTCACGCGCCAGTTCGACAGTACGCCGATGCGCCAACTGGCGACGGTGATGACGGTGTCTTCGGAAGCGGTCGAGATGCTGCGCGACACCAACGAGCCTGTGGCGCAATGGGTTTCGGAACTGGGCACGCGCTCCGACACCGATCAGGGCGCGATTGGGCGCATTCGCATTCCGGTGCATGAGCTTTATGCGCAGCCGAAGGCGACGCAAAAGCTTTTGGACGACTCCATCATCAACATCGAAGACTGGTTGATCAGCCGCGTGGCCGGGAAATTCTCGCGTGCCGAGAACACGGCTTTTGTCAGCGGCGACGGCATCGGGCAACCGCGCGGATTTCTCAGCTATGCGACGCAGGCGGTCGGCGACAGCAGCCGTTCGTGGGGCGTTATGGAGCATGTTATCACCGGCACCGACGGCGGTTTCGCCGCCAGCTCCGGCGCGGACGTGCTGATCAGCCTGATGCACAAACTGCGGGCCGGTTATTTGCCGAAAGCGACGTGGCTGATGCCGCGCGCCGTGGCCGATCTGATCCGCAAGTTCAAGGAAAACACGACCCAGGCTTATATCTGGCAGCCGGGGTTGCAGGCGGGCGTGCCTGCGACGTTGTTGGGGCATCCCATCGTGCTGGCCGACGATATGCCGACGGCGGCGACCGGAAGTCTGTCGCTGGCCTTTGGCAATTTTGAGGAAGGCTACACCATCGTCGATCGCGTCGGGCTGCGCGTGTTGCGCGATCCTTACACCTCGGCTCCGTTCGTCAAGTTCCGCTGCAACAAGCGCGTCGGCGGCGACGTGGTCAACTTTGAAGCCATCAAGCTGTTGAAGTTCTCGGCGAGCTAAACATTTCCCCTCCCGTCGCGGGAGGGGATTCTTTCATGACCTGATGAGAAGGAGTTTCTCTTATGACCATTCGTGATCTTTTGCGGCGAACGCTGGTGACGGCTTCGTTGGCTCCGGCGGTGCGCACCAACGGCACGGCGACAGGAACGGCGGTGGACTTGCGCGGCTATGACTCCGCCATCCTGACTGTGCAATTCGGCACTTGGACGGACGGAACGCATACGCCTTCGGTGCAGCATTCGGTGGATGGCACGACCTACACGGCGGCTGCTGCGTCCGATTTGGACGGCAGCTTTGCGGCGGTCAACAGCGCGGCGGGCAACGGCACCGTGCAGTCGGTGGGCTATATCGGCGCGCAGCGCTATGTGCGCGTGGTGATGACCACCAGTGGCGCGACCAGCGGCGCTTTGAGCGCCGCGTATGTCATCAGCGGTTCGCCGCGCAACGCGCCGACGGTTTGAGGCGGGGCGGGACAGCTTCGGCTGTCCCGTTTCCATTTTGCGGCACGGTTCTGACATCGGACAGGGAGAGCAATCGACATGACGGCATTCACGCTTGTCACGCCGCCGGTGGTGGAGCCGGTGACGTTGAGCGAAATGAAGACTCAGGCGCGCGTCGATACGGACGCGGACGATACTTTGATCGCGGCGTTGATCACGGCGGCGCGGCAATGGGCGGAGCGGTTTACAGGACGCGCGTTTATTGCGCAGACGTGGCGGTTGTGGCTTGATGTGCCGCCGGAGTCGCGGGGCGATTGGTGGGACGGCGTGCGCGAAGGGGCCTTGGCGAGCTTTATGCCTGCCGCCTCCGTTGTGTTGCCGCGCCCGCCTTTGATGTCCGTCAGCAGCGTTCAGGTGTTCGGCGACGACGATGTCGGCGTGGTGTGGCCGTCGGCACATTATTTCGTGGATACGGCGCGGCAACCGGGGCGGTTGGCGTTGCGTTCGGGGGCTGTGTGGCCTGTGCCTCAGCGTGCGGCCAATGGGCTAATGATCGAATATGTTGCGGGCTATGGCAACGACGGCGCGGCGGTGCCGGAGCCGATCCGGTTGGCCATTCGCCAGTTGGGGCGCACTGGTACGAACGACGCGGCGATGACGAGGCCCCTACGCCAGAGGTCGTGCAGGCGTTGTTGAATCCTTATCGAATCCAGAGTTTGGGGGGCTGATGCGTATCGGCGCGTTGCGGAAACGGCTGGCGTTGCAGAGCGAGGGACTCGCGCCGGACGGCGCGGGCGGCAGCATGGCCGTTTGGACCACGGTGGCGACGGTGTGGGCGGCGGTGGAGCCAATTGCCAAGGCGGGCGCTTGGGTCGATAGCCGCTTTGACCGGCGCGTGACGCATGTGGTGACGATGCGGTGGCGCGGCGATGTGGCGGTGACGACGGGGATGCGGTTGTTGCTGGGAAGCCGGGTTTTCATGATCCGCGCCGTGGCCAATCCTGTTGAGGGCAATCGGTGGTTGGAACTACGGGTCGAAGAAGACGGGTTGCTGGGCGGGGAGGCTTAAATGGCGTTTGATGAAGTGTCGTTTCCGTTGTGCGTCGGCTATGGCGCGAGCGGCGGCCCCACGTTTTTGACGGAGGTCGTGACGATTGATGGCGGTTATGAACGACGCAACCAGTTGTGGAGTCAGGCGCGGCGGAAGTATGAGGCGCGGACGGGTGTGCGTTCGGCGGCGGATGCGGCGTTGTTGTCGGCTTTTTTTCAGGCGCGGGCCGGACGCGCGCGCGGGTTTCGGTTGAAGGACTGGAGCGATTTTTCCAGCGCGGCGGATGGGACATCGGCTCCGGACTGGCGCGATCAGACGCTGGGCTTCGGCAACGGCGTCGCGACGGTGTTTCCGTTGATCAAAAACTACGGCAGCGGCGGCGTGTCCTATGCGCGTTCGATCCGCAAGCCTGTGGCGGGGAGCGTTTTGATTGGCGTGGGTGGCGTTCGGCTGATGACGGGGTGGAGCGTTGCGACGACGACGGGGCTTGTGAGCTTTTCCACGCCTCCTGCCGTTGGGGCCGCGATTACGGCTGGTTTTCTCTTTGACGTGCCGGTGCGTTTCGACACGGATCAGCTCTCTTTGACGGCGGAAGACGATCATATGGGGAAAGCGGAGATTCCCTTGGTGGAGGTTCGCGTCTGATGAAAACGATTTCTCCGGCTTTGCAGGCGCATTTGGACGGCGAGCTGACGACTTTGGCCGATTTGGTAAAAATCACGCGGGCGGACGGTGTCGTGAAGGCGTTTACTTCGCATGACGCGGATTTGGTCGTGGACGGCGTGACGTATGTGGCGGACGGGTCGTTTGCCGCGCATGCGTTTGATAATGCGGCGGCGCTTAAGGCGGATTCCGCTGCGATTGAAGGAATTTTAGATAGCGCTCTCCTGAGCGAGAACGAGATTAAGGCCGGACTCTACGATCATGCGCGGATTGACGTTTATGTGTGCAACTGGAGCGATCCGGCGCAGGGCGTTGTGCCGTTGCGGCGCGGGTGGTTGGGCGAGGTGCGGCTTGCGGGCGGGCGCTATGTCGCGGAACTGCGCGGGCTGCATGATTTGTTGCAGCGAACCGTTGGGGATACTTATACGCCGGAGTGCCGTTATGACCTCGGCGATGCGCGTTGCGGCGTGAATGTCGCGGCTTTGACCGTGGCAGGTAGCGTCAGCGGCGTTGCGGATCGCGTGGTGTTTACCGATGCGGCGCGGACGGAGGCGGCGGGCGTTTTCAATTACGGCAAGCTGGTCTGGACGAGCGGGGCCAATACGGGTCTCAGCATGGAAGTGCAGAATTGGGATGCCGCGAGCAGGACGTTTACGTTGTGGTTGCCGATGCCGAATAATGTGGCGGGGAATATCGTTTGGGCTTCCAGCCTGATTGAAACAGCGCATGAAAATCAGGTGGGCGGCGGCAAGGGCGGCGCTTTGGGCGGCGGGGGAACGCGAACCACCTATAGCTATAGTCTTCATTGCGCGGTGGCGATTTGCTCAGGCGTTATCGGCGGCATCGCGACCATTTGGGCTGACAGCAAGGTGATTTATCAGAACGGCGTTTGGAAGACGGGCGTTGTCGGCAATGCGACGGTTTATGCTGGAACAGCGACGCAGGACGTGGATCCGTTGATGGAGTCCATGATCGGGGCGGGGCAGGTTCCGGCTTATCGCGGCGTGGCCTATATCGTGTTGGAGTCGCTGCAACTGGCGGATTTCGGCAGCCGGTTGCCCAATCTGACGTTCGAAGTCTTGCCGCAGGACATTGCGCCGGAGCCGACGTGGCTTGGCGTGGTTGATGCGGGCGTGAATTTCAGCGCGGTAACGATGCGCAACGGCGGCATGCCGCCCTTGACGATTGAGGGCGGAAGTTCTGGCGCGCGTCGCGTGTTGATGGGCGGCTATACGGTTACGGGCGCGACGGCGACGTTTACCGCGACGGCGTATGATGTGACCGGCGACGTTCCGGTTGAGCAGGCGCGGACGCAGAGCGCGGGTTTCGCGGTCAGCGATGTGGGCGATCACAGTTGGGCGCTCGCGCCCGATGGGCGGTTTGTGGCGTTGTGTCTTCAGGACGCTTCGACGACTCCGACGCACCGACTGGCGCTTTACGATGTCGAGAACCGGCAGTTTGGGGCGCTTTTGTCGTTGAACTTGCCCGCCGGAAACGATCCCAAGCGCGTGGCTTGGATCGATGCGCAACATTTTGTGCTGACGGATGTCGCGGGCGGCAAGCGCGGGCTGCGCGTTCTGGCGCGTGCGGGGTTGTCGGTTGTTGATCTGGGGTTCTTCGATGTTTGGGGCGCGGGGTCGGCGGCGGCGATGAAGCCGCTTTATTACGCGCAGTTTACGCCTTTGGCGGACGGGTTGTTACATTATGCGGCGAACACGTCGCCATACTTTACCGCGATCTACGTTAGGCCGGTGTATTGGCAGGGCAACCGATTGGTGGTGGGGGCGGCCTATACGCTCGTCAGCGGCGTGGCTACGGGGTCGGGGAGCGGCGTTCAGGCGCATTTGATTCCTACCGGCGACGGCGAATGGACTTTGTTTTACGCTTCCACCATCGATATGCGGATGATGTCGTTTCGTCCGGGGGTGAGTTCGGCCATCGTCACGCGGCCATGGCAGATTTTGGTCAACGCATCGTTCAGTCTGGCGGCCAGTCAGAATCCGGTCGTGTTCGGCGACCGGATCGTGGTTGTTCAGCGCAGTTATCTCGAAAACATTTATCGGTTGTCAGAAATCGCGCTGAACGATAGCGGCTTTGCTTTGGTTGTCGATGGGGTGGAGGTGGCGGGGTGTTCTTCGCCGCTCGTGGATTTCGGCGCGGCGGCTTTGGACGGGGCGCGGCTTTTCCTGATGGGGCTGAGCGGCTTTGAGTATCGGTTGTCCCAGTTTGCCATTGTTCGGCGGCGTCCTACGGGGGATCGGTTGGACGCGATTGTCGCAGGTCTTTTGGCGCGTGCCGGATATGACGACGGCGATGTCGATGTGACCGCTTTGGCCGATGTACCGGTGGACGGCTATGTGATGGCGGAGCCGATGACGGCGGCGGCGGCGCTCGCGCCGTTGCAGCTGTTCGAGCCGTTTGATCTGGTGGAGAGCGGCGCTCGGCTGAAGGCGGTGAAGCATGGCGGCGCGGCGGTCGTTTCCGTCGCCGTCACCGAAATGCGGGCGAGCGACAAGGCGGCGGCGGAGCCTTTGCGCGAGCAGGCGCGGGCGCAGGAGCTGGACTTGCCAGTCGAGGTGACGGTCGATTATCTCGACGCGTCGCGGGATTATGAGGTCGGCAGCCAGCGGGCGCGGCGCTCGGCCACGCGCGGGGCGCGGATGATGGCGAAGTTGCGTTTGCCCTTGGTTTGTTCGGCGGCGCGGGCAAAACAGATCGCTGAAGAGCGTTTGTTCGCCGCTTGGGCCGAGCGCGATCAGGTCACGTTGCGCCTGTCACGGCGCTGGCTGGCTTTGGAGCCGGGCGATGTGGTCAATCTGGGCGACCGTTTGCTGCGCGTGGCGCGGGTGCGGCGGCAGGGTGGATTGCTGGAGGTGCAGGGCGCGTTGATCGCGGCATCACCTGTGAACAGCGCGGCGCAAGCGGACAGCGGGGCTTTGAGCGGAGGCGTTTCCGTCGCGCCGGTGGCCAGCGTTTTGTATTTGATGGATTTGCCGCTGTTGCGCTCTGCCGACGATCAGCCGGGCGTTTATGCGGCGGTGAGCGGGATTGCGGGTTGGCCGGGAGCGTCTTTGTGGCGTTCGCCTGATGCGGTGAATTTCAGCAACGTTGCGGGGTTTAGCGTTCCGGCCATCGCGGGGATCGCGGTGACGGCGTTGGTGGATGGGCCTTCGCTTTACATGGATCGCGCCGGAACGGTGCAGGTTCAGATGCTGCAAGGTTCGCTGGCAAGTTGCGGTGAGGCCGATCTTTTGAACGGGGCGAATGTCGCGTTTCTCGGCGGCGAGTTGATCCAGTTTCAGACGGCGACGCTGGCGGGGCCGGGGTTGTACGCGCTGAGCAATCTGTTGCGCGGTCGGCGCGGCACCGAAAGCGCGATGGCGACGCATGTCGTCGGGGAGGGCTTTGTCGTTTTGACTCCGGGGACGGTGCAGTTCCTTCCGGCGGCACTGGCGGATCGCGGGAACACGCACATGTTTCGCGCTTTGAGCAACGGCCAGAGTTTGGGGGCGGCGGCGGATGTTGCGTTGACTTATGGGATGGCGACGCTGCGGCCTTTGGCTCCGGCGCATGTCGCGGGCGTTCGCAGCGGGGGCGATTTGATCGTGACGTGGACGCGACGGGCGCGGTTGAACGGCGAATGGATCGACAATGTCGATGTGCCTTTGGACGAGCCGGTCGAGCTTTACGATGTCGAGATTATGAACGGCGGGAGCGTCTTGCGCACGTTTGCGGGCGTGACGGCGGCGAACGTGACTTATACCGCCGCGCAACAGAGCGCGGATTGGGGTGGCAGCATTCCGGCGCAGTTTAGCGTGAGGGTTTATCAGCTCAGCGCGCGCTATGGGCGCGGGCAGGCGGCGAGCGCGGTGGTTTAGCGCTGAGGCTTGATGGTGGGGCGGGTGCGGACCCCCCTCCCAACCCTCCCCCCAAGGGGGGAGGGCTTTTTGTGATGTATGTGAGGAGATTCCATGCCTACGCCTAATCTTGCGCTTGCCTATCTGGTCGCTTCGCAGGCGCAGAAGGAAGTGACGCACAATGACGCGCTCAATGATCTTGATGCCTTGGTGCAGCTGTCGGTGATCGACAGGACGTTGAATGCGCCGCCGGGGTCGCCTGCGACGGGCGATGTTTACATCGTCGGATCGTCGCCGACGGGCGCTTGGGCTGGGAACGCGGGGAAGGTCGCGGCTTATTACGCCGGATGGAAGTTCAAAGCGCCGGAGGCCGGGTGGACGGCCTGGGCGCGGAATGAAAATCATTTGTTGTACTACACTGGCACAGCGTGGGCCGGGGTGGGCGCGCCTTTTCTGGATGCGACGTGGACATGGAATCCGGGCGTCATCGCGAATGGCAGCGGCGTTGCGTCGTCGGCGGTCACGGTGACGGGCGCGGCTTTGGGCGATTTTGCGCGGGTGGCGGCCCCCTATGATCTGCAAGGCGTGATCGCCACGGCTTATGTCAGCGCGGCCAACACCGTTGCGGTGAGGATTCAGAACCAGACCGGAGGCAGCGTGACGCTGGCTTCGGGGACGTGGCGCGTGCGCGTAACGAAAGTTTGAGGTGCGGGATGAAACTGGAACTGAGTGAAACGATCGGACGACATGTGCCGTTGGCGCTGGTGGCCGCTTTGGCGTTGCAGGGCGCGTCGGTGGTGTGGTGGGTCTCGGCGCGGGATCGCGATCATTTTTTTCTGGAGCAGCGCGTTACCAGTCTGGAATCCGGTTTGACGCGCGAAGCCGGGACGCAGGCTCAGGTAACGGAACGTCTGGCGCGGATCGAGGAGCGCATGAACGCCCAACTGGCCGTTCTGGATCGGATCGAGAAGCAAATCAACGCCGCGCACAAATAACAGGAGTCCGCATGACGGATAGAACCGTGGAGCCAGCTTTTGGCGTGACGATGCCGGTGTGGGCGCAGCGTCGCGTGAACGCGGCGGGCGTAGCTTTGGTCAAGGATTTTGAGGGGCTTCACCTTGCGCCCTATCTGTGTCCGGCGAAGGTTTGGACCATCGGGTATGGGCATACGCGCACCGTGAGGGCGGGGATGCGGATTTCGCCGGAGCAGGCGGATCAGCTGTTGGCCGACGATTTGAGCCTTGCGGCCCGCGCTGTGGCGCGGTTGGTGCGGGTGCCTTTGAACGACAATCAGTTCGCGGCTCTGGTCAGTTTCGTTTTCAATGTCGGTACGACGAATTTTGAGAATTCGACGTTGTTGAAGCTGCTCAATCGCGGTTGGTACGAACAGGTTCCGGCGCAACTGACACGCTGGAATCGCGCTTCGGGCGAAGTGTTGGGCGGGCTGGCGCGGCGGCGGGCGGCGGAGGCGCGGTTGTGGGGCACGGAGCCAAGGCCTGCGTTGCCGGACATTTTCGCAGCGACGGTGGGGGAGGCGTGAGATGTGGCAGGCTTTGATCGCGCCGGTTTTTTCCTTGATCGACAAGCTGATCCCCGATCCCAAGGCGCGCGAGGCGGCCAAGCTGCAATTGATGCAGGCCGAGGGGCAGCAGGCGTTGCAGGAGATTCAGGCTTCGCTGTCCGCCATCGTGACCGAGGCGCAGAGCGCTGACCCTTGGACGAGCCGCGCGCGCCCCAGCTTTTTGTATGTGATTTATGTTTTGATCCTTGCGGCGGTGCCGATGGGGGTTGTGTATGCCTATGATCCCGCCACCGCCAAGAGCGTTACCGAAGGCTTTCACGCTTGGCTGGCCGCGATTCCGGAACCGCTGATCCAACTGTTCGGGGTTGGGTATCTTGGCTATACCGGCGCGCGGAGTTTCGATAAGTGGCGGGGGGTGGGGAAGTAGAGATCACCCAGCCCGGAATTTGTGCGCCGGGTAGGTTCCCAGAACGGTAACTTCCTGCGCGAAGAAGGCGAGTTCTTCGAGGGCGTTTTTCATGGGGGTTTCTTCGGGGTGGCCTTCGACATCGACGTAGAATTGCGCTGCCGTGAATTTGCCGTCCACCATATAGCTTTCCAGCTTGATGATGTTCACGCCGTTGGTGGCAAAGCCGCCGAGCGCTTTGTAGAGCGCCGCCGGGACGCTGCGCACGCGGAAGATCAGCGTCGTGATGCAGGGGCCTTGGCCGCACGGCGCGGGTTTGGGGTCGCGTGAAAGAACCAGAAAGCGCGTCGTGTTGTTCCGCAGGTCGGCGATGTCCGCCGCCAGACTTTCCAGTCCGTAAATTTTCCCCGCCAATTCCGAGGCGATGGCGGCGATGCTTTTGTCGCCGAGCTTTGCCACCTCCTCCGCCGATCCCGCCGTGTCCGCCTTGATGACGGGCTGCAGGTTGCGCGCGCGTAGCCATACGCGGCACTGCGCCAGCGCTTGCACATGGCTGTGAACCTTTTTGACGTCTTCCAGCTTTGCGCCCGGCACGACCAGCAGGTGGTGTTCCACCGGCTGGTAATGCTCGCCGATGATGTGCAGGCCGCTGCGGGGCAGCAGGTGGTGCACGTCGGCGACGCGTCCCGCCACCGAATTTTCAATCGGCATCATCGCCAGTTCCACACGCCCGTCTTGCACCGCCGCAAAGGCATCTTCGAAGGCCAGACAGGGCAACGTCTCGTAATCCGGCGCGACGGCGCGGCAGGCGAGGTCGGAATAGGCGCCCGGAGCGCCTTGGAACGCGATGTGTTTGTTCATTCTTTCTGGGTGCGACATTTCGCGCGGGTAGTCAAGGTTTCGGTCGGCGGCGTGCGGCGGTTGGGTTTGGGGTGCCGCATAGGGCTTGGTTGTTGCCCTTATTACTTTCAGGTCAAAGTAATGGCGGCTAGCCGCCACAAATTTGCCTTGAGATTTGGGGTGTGAAGTATTATTCTTGCATCGTCCGCCTCAAGCGGAATGTATTCAATCAAGTTATTTTTTGGGGGTTAAAATGAAAGTTATTCGGTTGCTCCAATGCTCGTCTTTTGCCTTCTTGGCGCTGTGTTCGCAACAGGCCGGGGCGGTGGGTTTTGATTTTACGCCGACGGCGGCGCAGTATCTCTCGGACCCGACCTACTTCCAGTCGAAGGGGCAGGTACAGGGGTTGACGAACTACAGCTTCACAATGGCTTCTGGTGACATTAGCAATCGTTTTGGCGTGAAGCGGTATGATTTTACCAATGATACACATACGATTGCCCAGACTTTGACCTATGGCGTTACGGACCATTTCAGGATTGGTCTCACGCAGAGCTATGCTTTGGCGCATCGCGAAAACAATTTTGTTTCCGGCGCGGTCACAAAGAGCGACAGCGACGGGTTCTCGAATCCGAACTTCACCGCAGCCTATCGCGTGTTGGATCAGGCGAACAGTCCTGTGAGCTTTGATGTCAGCTTGGCCTATGCGCCCGACCTGATTAAAGCGGTTGCCGCGACAGCCAAAGATTCGGGAAACACCGCGCGTGGGGGCGATGCGGTGACCGTGAACGCTGCGGTCGGTTATGCGATGAAGTCTTTGACCGTTCAGGGCGTTACGGGTGTGACGTATTATGGCCAGAGAACGGTCGAGAACGCTTCGACGGGCGCGACGTCTGAGTCCGACTCTTTCTGGGCTCCCCACATCGGCCTTAACACGCAGACGCGTTTTACGGAACGTTTGGCTTTGAACGCCAACGTGAATTATGTGATGAACGAAAGCACGACAGGCAAGTCGGCTGCTGGTCTTCCGTTTAAGTCCAGTCAAGCGGATTCGACCAGTTTGGGGCTGGTGTTGAACTACCACCTCATCCCGAATCGTTTGGTGGCGGGGGTGAACTATGCTCACACATTCTTTACCGACGCGGACACGACTTTCACTACGGCCCCTGCTTCGAGCACGAAGGGGAGCAATCATGATCAAGATCAGGTGGGCGTGCGTCTTGCCTACGTGTTCTTCTAAGAGAGCGAGCGGAATGACGCGAACGCTCTGAAAAGGGCGGATCGCGGAGCCGGACAAGAGGGGAAACCCTTTTGTCCGGCTCTTTTTTTTGTCTTTTTCCGCTCTGGCGCGGTGGCGTGATGAACAGGCTTGCGGGCGGGGGTGGCTTCAATTATGCCAGTGCCTTGAAGAAGTTATCGGGCAAACTTTGGGCGTTACAGGAGCCATGGGTGTGACGGATTTTCAGATTTCTTCCGACCTTATTGCCCTCGCGCACCAGTTGGCCGATGCGGCGGGCGCTGTCGTGCGGCGGTATTTTCGCACGTCCTTTCAGGTTGACGGCAAGGCCGATTTGTCGCCGGTGACCGTGGCCGACCGCGAGGCCGAGCGGGTTATGCGCGCCATCATCGCCGCGAACCGTCCCGAAGACGGCATCTGGGGCGAGGAGTTCGGCGCGGAGCGGGGGGACGCTCCGTTTCTTTGGGTGCTTGATCCGGTGGACGGCACACGCGCGTTTATGACCGGCAAGCCGGTCTTTGGCACGTTGATCGGGTTGCTGCATCAGGGTGTGCCGGTGCTGGGCGTGATTGATCAGCCGGTGCTGCGTGAACGGTGGATTGGCGGGGCTGGTTATCCGACCCTGTTCAACGGCGCACCCTGCCGCACCCGCGCTTGCGCGGCGTTGGATCAGGCGGTGGTGACCGTGGGGCATTTGCCGTTTCCTAAGGTGCGCGAGACGGATATGCGGGTTTACCGCGCGTTGGTCACGGCGGCGGCGACCGAGGCCGTGGGGGGGGATTGTTACGCTTACGCGATGCTGGCTTCCGGCCATGGCGATGTGGTGATCGAAAACGAATTGAAGCTGCATGACTTCGCGGCGCTGGCTCCTGTTGTGGCGGGCGCGGGCGGGGCGATGACGGACTGGCGGGGGCAACCGCTGCGGATGGACTCCGCGGGGGATGTTTTGGCCGTGGGCGATGAGCGGGTGTTGCAGGCCGCGCTTGAGGTCATCCGTTCGGGGAAGGGTGACGGGCTATGATCAAGCTTGCGGCGCTGTTCGGATTGCTGGGGCTGGCGGTGGCGACGGGGGTGATTGTCTGGAGCGGCTGGGATCAGGTGCTGCAAGCGTTGGCGCAGGCGGGATGGGGCATTGTCGTTGCCAGTCTGTTCCATGTCGTGCCGATGTTCTTGTGCGTCGTGGGTTGGCACGCGCTCTTGCCGGGCCGGAGCGCGCCGGGCTGGGGGCGCAGCCGTCCGGGGCATTTGTTCTTTCTCTATCTGCTGTGGATCCGCGCCGCCGTGAACAACCTGATGCCCGTGGCGCGTATCGGCGGCGAGATCGTCTCGGTGCGCGTGATGATGAAGCACGGCGTTCGCAAATCCACCGCCATCGCTTGCACGGTCGTGGAAATCACGCTGTCGGTGATCGGCCAGTTCTTTTTTGCCCTGATCGGCGTGGGACTGTTCGTGATGCATGTGAGCGATCAGAATGTGACGATGCAACTGTTGTGGGGTTTGCTGTTGTCGGTGCCTGTTATCGGCGCTTTGCTGCTGGTGCAGCGGGCGGGGGTTTTCGGGTTGATGACCAAGCTCTTCACGCTGATGTTTCGCGACAAGTGGAAAAACTTCGCGGGCAACACGGCTCGACTTGATCAGGCCGTGCATACGATGTACCGGCGGCGCGGGCGCGTGTTGCTGTGCGGCGTGATGCAGTTCGCGTCGTGGGCGGCGGGTAGCGGCGAGATTTGGCTGGCGATGTATTTCCTTGGCCATCCGCTGTCGCTTTTGGAATGCGTGATGATCGAGGCGCTGATTCAGGCGACCAGCAGCGCCGCCTTTGTGGTGCCGGGCGCGCTTGGTGTGCAGGAGGCGGGGTTTTTGTTGTTCGGGCATCTTTTGGGGCTGACGCCTGAAATCGCCGCCGCGCTCGCCGTCATTCGCCGCTGTCGCGATTTGTTGCTCTATGTGCCGGGGCTTGTGGCGTGGCAGGTGCAAGAGGGGCGGTGGCTGCTACGGCATCGCCAGAAATCTCTGGATAGCCGCTGAAACTTCGTCCGGCAGCGTGAAATCGACGCGGGGATGACGAAAGGGTACCCACTGAAAGCGGGCGTACCATAGCGTGCCCGGATGCGGCGGCTGGCTGTAGTCATAGGCGGCCAGCGGTCGATAGACTTCGCGTTCCACCGCGACGTAGTTCAGGTTTTGTTGTTCCGAGGCGTAGAGTTTGAGCGCTTCGCGTTTTTGCGTCTGTTCGGCGGGCGTGAGCGTCAGGGTTTCTTCGGTGTCGTTCGGGAAGAGAAAGCGCTGGCTGTTGGTTTGGCCGTTGAAGAAATTGTATTCGGCGAATTCGAGGATGGAGGGGAATCCTTCCCGCGCCAGTTTTGCGCCGACGGCGTTCAGCGCGTCATGGTCGGCGTTGCCGCCTTCATAGGCCGGGAGCCAGATCTGGTCGATGTGGTAGGCGGCGAGGGCTTGTTGGATTTCGGCGTGGACGGTTTCCAGATGCCGCCACAAATGCCGCGCCGGGCGCGGCGACCAACCGACGGGGGTGATGCCGAGTTTTTCGGCAACGTCACGGGCCTCGGCGCGGCGGCGCTGCGTGGAGGCATCGTAATATTTTCGTTGCCACGGCCACAGGGTTTCGCGGGCGATGCAGCCGTGGGTCAGATAGAGCGTGAAAACCTCGGCTCCTTGCGCCCGTGCGCGTCCGATGGCCGCGCCACAGCCCACCACTTCGTCGTCGGGATGCGGCACGAGGATGAGGATGCGTGAGCCGAACATGGTATTTGTCCGTTCTATTTCTGTTGCTTAGGCGGCGTTCTTGGGCGTCTTGTTCAAGTCAGGTTTCTTGCCTCTGGCGGCTTCCCACCAGACCGCGAAGAGGTCTTCGGCTAGGACGTCCTGCCAGCTGGCCAGATGCGTGCGGCCATAGGCCGTGGCGGTTTCGCGCATGGCGTCGCGTCGCGCCGGCTCGGCAGCAAAATTCCGCAGCGCCGTCGTCCACGGCTCTACGCCGCTTTCGACCGTTTCCATCGCGGGGGTGTGGTTGAAGAGTTCCGCTACGCCGCTTTTCTTTGATACCAGAACCGGACAGCCGGAGGTCAGTGCCTCTACGCCAGCCATGCTGCGTATCTCCACTTCGGAGGCGAGGGCCAGAACGTCGACGCTGGCGTAGAGCCGCGCCAGTTCGTCCGGTTGCACAAAGCCGGGCACGGCGACATGGCCCGCGAGGCGTTTCTTGAGATCGTCGGCGGCGGGGCCGATGCCCGCTGCGATGAGGTGAAGCGGCAGGCCTTCGGCGATCAGAGTCTCCATGGCCTCGATCAGCGTGTAGATGTTCTTGCCGACATCCAGCCGTCCTACGAACAGAACGACGAGGCGATCATGGGGGATGGCGTAGTCCCTTTCGACGCTTTCGCGGGCGCGGCGGTGCGGTCCGAACACCGCGCGGTCAACGCCGAGACGGAGATGGCGCACGCTGTCCTTTCCTAAAACGCTTTCCGCTAGCGTGAAGTCTTCGGCGCGAGTCACGAGGGCGTAGCGGCAGCGGCGTACATGGTCGCGCAGCTTCGCTGTCATTTTTGTCTCTTGCCGTTCCGGCAGATGCCAATCCTCTATCAGTTTTCGTCCCAGCCAGCTCGACCCGAAAAGTTTTTCGATCGTTTGCCGCGTAAAAATACGCGCATAGGAGGGCGTGTCGGTGTGGAACGAGGTGACGAGCGGGATCGCGGCGCGGCGGCTGACGCGCTCGGCGGTGCGGGCAAAGGCGAAATAACCGTCGGTGGTGTGGATCGCGTCATAGCCCGCCAACTCGCGCGCGAGGGCCGGATGATAGGGCGCAAGATCGGTGTGATCCGGCACATAGGGCAAGATGGGTTTCAGTCGCGCGGTGCTGAACACCGGCGGCAACTGGCGGATGTGGGCGTGGGGGCCGAGCGTTTCGGTGCGCGTCGCGCCGGAGAAATACACCGTCAGGTCGAGCGGCAAGGCTCCGTCGGCGGCGGCCGCCGCGAGGCGCTCCCAGCATTTCACATGGCCTCCCGACTGCTGCGACCGGGGCAGGTCGATCAGGGCGGCGACGCGCAGGCGTGTTGGGGCTGTGGAGTCGGTCATGGGCGGCGCTTCCGTGCTTCGCTTTTGGGGCGGCGAATTGTAAGATGGGCATCTTATCCTGTCGCGCTCTATTCCGAGAGGCAATTTTCCATGACCTTCCGACGGAAACAAGCCGGAATTCCCGCGCCTTGCTCACGCCCCGATTCCTCCCCCCTTGAGGGGGAGGTTAGGTGGGGGGTGGGTTCCGTTGGGGCTGTGGGCGCAAGTTCGGCAGTTACGGGATATGACCCCCCACCCAACCCTCCCCCTCAAGGGGGGAGGGCTTTTGAGGGTCGACGTTTTTTGCGTTCGTCTTTCGGAAAAGCGCGTCCTGATTCCTCCCCCCTTGAGGGGGAGGTTAGGTGGGGGGGGGTTCCGTTGGGGCTGTGGGCGCAAGTCCGGCGGTTACGGGATATGACCCCCCACCCAACCCTCCCCCTCAAGGGGGGAGGGCTTTTGGTTGGGGGCTTTTGGCTCTTGTTTTGCTGGGGTTGGCGTTTCCGGCGGGGGCGAAAGAGGTCTATAAGCCTGCGAGCACGTTGCAGGACGAACCGGTGTCGCTCGATGAGTTGTTGCCGGAGTTTGAGGATTTGTTGCCGCCGCTCGCGCCGCCCGATGTGCCGCGCCAGAAGGTGGTAGAGGAAGAAGAACCCGAGGAAGCGGCGGTCATAAAGCCGTCCCGAAAAAAGGCTCCGGAGGCCGAAGCGGCCAAACCGGAAGCGCTCTACAAAGTTTATCCCGCGCCCTATATCGCGCCGGAAGCGCCGCCGGTTCAGCCGACGCGCGCGCATGACGAAACACCGCCCGCCGCGACGGAGCCAGAGCCAGCGCCAGCGCTTCCATCCCCCGCCTTTATGGCGGCGATGACGAAGGCGACGGCGGTCGGGTCGCAGTTTTTTCCGATTCTGCCTTGGGGCGCGTCGCCCGACACCGTGCCGCAGTTGCTGCCGATGGCCAGCAATCACGGGCTGGACGAGGATCACAGCGCGATCACGCGGGCGATCGTCTTTATCCACGATCTGTCGCGCGAGGCCGGGGCGGGCGTTGCGACGTTGACCACCTTGGCGGGCGGCGACAATGACACGACGCTGATTCTCGCGCCGCAGTTTCCGCTCAGCGTCGACATCACGCGCTTTGGTTCGCGTTTGCCGGAAGGTGGCCGGAACGTGGCGCGGTGGATGGGGGACGGCGGCTTGCGCGACGCATGGTCGTCGGGCGGTCTGTCGGTTTCCAAACCGCCGCAGCAGGGGGTCAGTTCGTTCGCTGCGATTGATTTGCTGCTGCTGTATTTGGCCGATACGAACCGTTTTCCGCGCTTGCAGAGCATTGTTCTGGTCGGGCATGGGATGGGCGGGGATTTCGTGCAGCGCTATGCGGCGGCGGGGATAGCTCCTGATCTGATCAAGCCGCAGGGGCTGCCGGTGCGTTATCTGGTGGCGAATGCGTCGTCCTATATCTATTTCACCGGTGCGCGGCCTTCGGCGGAGGGGCCGAGCTTTGCGCGGCCCGACATGGCGCAGTGTCCCGGCGTGAATCGCTATCCCTATGGGTTGGACGACCTGACCGCCTACGCCCGGCGCAACGGCGGCAACGCCATGCGTTTGCGCTATACCGAGCGGCGGGTGATGTATTTGCTGAGCGACCGCATCGCGTCCGATCCTTATCTCGACACGTCGTGCGCCGCCGCCGTGCAGGGGCGGAGCCGGGTGGAGCGGGGGCGGAACTATGAACGCTATCTGGTCCAAAGCTTTGGCGACAGCGCGCTCAGTTCGCAGAGCTTTACGCTGGTTCCCAACAGCGACTATGACCCGGCGATTCTGTTCGGCTCCTATTGCGGTCTGGCGATGCTGTTCGGCGATGGCGCTTGCGCGTCAACGCTCATGCCGCATTAGGGCTCAAGTTTTTTGGCAGGCCTCGTATTCCAATTCCAGCCTGGCGTGGGGACGTATTCGTCTGTGCAGGGTCTTGTGGCCAGAGCGACAGACAGCGCCAATTGCGCCTGATCTGCGCGAAAAACTTGTTTATCTTCGAGGTATGTAGGGACGGTGGAAGATAAGCTGGCCTGGGTTTCGTCGAATTTTATTTTTGCGACAGTATTGCTTACGTCACCTGGTTTGTAACTGACGGAGACTTCTGATGTAGAAGATGAAAGATCGATTTCAACAAATAATGGTTTGTTTTTTTGGGTGTTTACGGCGTTAATAGACAAACAGTCTCTATCTGTCGCTTGCGTCACGCGGATCACATCGACGTTTTGTTCACGGAGGGCGTGGAGGACGCATGCCTCAGCCTTCGGCTGAGGCAAGGGCATGGGAGAGTAGGGGTTCTCTTGCGAAGTGTTCGACGTAGAGTCTGACGCTGTTTCGGCAGAAAGCGGCGTGGAGGCGGTGCTAACAAGGGCGCAGGCAACCAAGGTGGAATAGAGTTTGTGAGTAAATTTATTAGACATTGTGCGCTCCTATAAAAAGCAGTCGATGAATGTTTCTGTGTTCGACGCTGTCAGTATACGGCACTATTTGTGAAATTAAAAGTGATTGTGTAGGCTTGTCTCGTGTAAACCAAGTCGTGAATTCTTGTTTTGTTTGAAGGGTGTATTGGTTTCTTCGTAGCGGCTACGTCAGAAATTCCCTCACCGCCGCGATTTGATCCGGGGCCATCAGGGCCGGGGCGTGGCCGGTGTCGGGGAAGGTGATGAGTTGGGCGCGGGGGCCGCGTTGGGTCATCGCTTCGGCGACCTCGGCGCTGAGCAGGTCGGACAACGCGCCGCGCAGCGCCAGCGTGGGGCAGGTGATGTTGTCGTAATAGGGCCAGAAGTCGGCATCCTGCGTCATGGTCGCAAAGCTTTGGGCGATGGCGGGGTCGTAGTTCAGCGCAAGTTGTCCGTTCGCCAGCGTTCGCGTGCCGTGCGCCGCCAGATGCCGCCAATCCGCGTCGCTCAGTTGGCCAAAGGGGGCGTAGATTTTCCGCATATGGGTTTCGACTTCTTCCACGCTGTCAAAGCCGGGGGTGGCGCCGACGTAAAAGCCGATGCGCTGCAATGCCGCCAACGTGATGAACGGGCCGATGTCGTTGATGACCAGTCGCCGGATGGGCGATTGCGGCAGCGCCGCCAGCAGCATGCCGATCAAGCCGCCCATTGAGGTTCCGACCCAATCCACCTGCGTCGCGCCCGTGCGGGCGATCAGCGCGTTGATGTCGGCGAGATACTGCGGATAACCATAGAGCGCTCCGTTCGGGAGCCAATCACTTTGGCCGCGTCCGGCGATGTCGGGGCAGAAAACCGTACGCTGCGGCTGCAACGCTTCGGCCAGACGGTCAAAGTCCCGTCCGTTGCGTGTCAGGCCATGGGCGCAGATCACGGGAACACTGTCGGAGTCGCCCCTCCATTCGGCGTAGGCGAGCTTGTGAAAGCCGATGGGGTTGAGGCCGAGGAGCGTGCGCTGTTGCATGACGATGCCTTGGGGTCGGGACAGGGACGCGGCGGAGTCTATCACCGGCGGCGGGGGAACGCAGAGCGAAAAGCGGACGTGTTTTCTGAACAACGCGTCATTTCCTCATGCGCTCGCTGTCGCTCGCCGACGGATTCCGGCTCAAGGCCGGAATGACGTTGGTTTTTTGGGCGCTATCGCAAGCCCGTCGTGAAAGAACTCAATACCCCTGTTTTCCAAGAGATACTCAAGCTCACTGCCGAGCCCGTGGCCCATACCGGTCATTCTTCCTGCCCTTGTCCGGAGGTTCCCGCCAGCGCATAGCTGGTGCTGCGGCCACCGCCTTCGTTTTGCAGGAAGATGCCACGCGCCACCAAATCCTGAATATCGCGCAGGGCGGTGTCATTCGAACATTGGGCCAGCTTGGCGTATTTGGACGTATTCATGAAACCCTTGAATCTGTCCTCAAGCATGCGGTTGATGACGTTGCGTTGGCGGTTGTTCACGGGGGATTGGTTGATCCGTGTCCACAGCTCAGCCTTGAACAGAACATTGCCCAGCGTCATTTCCGCGCTGGCGATGGCGTGGCCCATGCAGTCAAGGAACCATGACAGCCATTCCGTGATGTCAATGTCGCTTCGTTGCTGGCGTTCCAGATGGTCGTAATAGGCTTTGCGTTCGCGTTCGATCTGGGATGAGAGGCTATAAAAACGATCCGCCGTGCCGTCGGTACGCGCCAGAGCCATATCACCAATTGCCCGCGCAATGCGTCCATTGCCGTCTTCAAACGGATGAATCGTCACAAACCAGAAATGCGCGATGCCTGCTTTCAGGACGGCATCGAGGCCAGTCTTTTTTTCAAACCATGCGAGGAAGGTTTTTGTTTCCTTTTCAAGACGCTCCGCGCCGGGGGCTTCGAAGTGAATCTTCTCGCGCCCTGCCGGGCCGGAGACAACCTGCATCGCGCCAGCGTCCGCCGTGCGCCAGCCGCCGACGGTGATTTTGTGCATGCCGCTGCGTCCCGTCGGGAACAGTGCCGCATGCCAACCGAAAAGCCGATCCTTCGTCAGCGGTTCGGAAAATGTCTGCGTGGCATCCAGCATCATTTCGACAATGCCTTCGACATGGCGACTGGCAGGGACAAGCCCCGCAATATCCAGCCCTAAACGCCGCGCAATGGAAGACCGCACCTCTTCGGGATTAAGAATCTCGCCTTCGATAGCCGAGGATTTCACAACGTCGCGGGTGAGCGTTTCAAGGCTGGCTTCGCGGCGCAGGTCAAAACCCAGCCCCTCCATGCGTCCCAGCAAACGCCCCTGCTGGTGACGAACGTCGGCGAGCTTTGATGCCAATACTCTGGCATCCCAAGTGAAATCCGGCCATTTGTCGTGTTCGTGTATCCACATATTCACCGCACCTCCTGCGGTGAATATAACCTAATTTCACCGCAAAGAAAAGGTTATTTGACGCAAATCATGCGGCGAATAAGGTGTTTATTTACCGCGCAAACACACTATCTTATTGAAATATAATAAACTACTGGTGCTAGCTTTACAAAGGCGGGTATATCCGGCAAGGAACAAACACAGGCACATGGCAGGCTCGGCCATCACGCCAAAAAGAAATAAGTTGGGGTGCGGGCGAATACGGCTTTTCCGCCGCCAAGGCCTACGTTAGGGCTAGTGTTCCTCTGTTCGAGCGGTGAGATCTATGACTGAAAAGAATGTCGCATCGCCGCGCTGCCTTTGGTGGAAGCGCGCGCTTCTCGGTTTTACCGCGCTGATCGCGCTGGCGGCGGGCGGCGGGGTTTATGCGTTTCATGCCGTGTTTCTTCGGCCTATGCCCGATTATCAGGGGCAGGCGGCGCTGGCGGGGCTGGAGCAACCGGTTGGCGTTTTGCGCGACGCGCATGGCGTGCCGCATATCTTTGCCACGTCCACGCCGGACGCTTTGCGAGCTTTGGGTTATGTCCATGCGGGGGAGCGGTTTTTCCAAATGGAGACGCAGCGCCGCGCGGGGCAGGGGCGGTTGTCGGAAATCTTTGGCCCCGTTACGCTGGAAGCGGACAAACTGGTGCGCACGTTGGGGCTTTACGCGCTGGCGCAATCGAGTTTCGAGGCGTTGTCGCCTGACGCGCAGACTCAGTTCAAGGCTTATACCGAGGGTGTGAACGCGTGGCTGACCACGCACCGCGACCGGCTGCCGCCGGAGTTCCGCTTGCTGGGGTTCGCGCCGGAGCCTTGGCAACCGGCGGATTCCGTCGTGTGGGGCAAGCTGATGGCGTTGCAGCTCAGCAAGAATATGGAGCTGGATCGTTTGCGCATGCACCTGATCGAGCGGGTGCCTTTTGAGACGTGGCAGTCGTTGTTTCCGCGTTCCTTTGACACGCCGGTGACGACATCGCCGTTGCGGACAAAGACAGGGATGGGGCCGGACGAGGGCAACCTTGGCCTCGCGCAATTGGGCCGTGTGACGAAGTTGGATCACGGCGCGTCGAACGAATGGGTGGTGGCCGGATCGCGCACCGTGAGCGGCAAGCCGATTCTCGCCAACGATCCGCATCTGGGGCTGGAAGCGCCGATCCTGTGGTATCTGGCCCGGATCGTGACACCGGAGGGGGAGGTCAAGGGCGCGACCGTGCCGGGCTTGCCGGTTGTGTTGCTGGGGCAAAACAATTCGATCGCGTGGGGCTTTACCACGACGCAGAGCGATGTGCAGGATTTGTTCATTGAAACGCTCGACAAGGACGATCCTGCCTTCTATCTCACGCCCTTTGGCAAACGTGCGTTCGCTACGCACGAAGAAATCCTTCACGTCAAGGGCGCACCGGATGTCAAACTGACCGTGCGTGCGACGCGCCATGGGCCGGTGCTGTCGGACATCGATGCCGATCTGGCCCGGTTGGCCGGTCTGGACGGGCCGGGCCGGGTTATGGCGCTGGCCTTTACCGGTCTGGGCGGAAAGGACACGACGGCGGAAGCGTTGTTGCGCATCAATCACGCCAAGGACTGGACGGCGTTCTGCGCCGCGCTGAAACTTTATCAGGGGCCGCCGCAGAATATCGTGTACGCGGACACGGCGGGGCACATCGGTTTTTTTGCGCCCGGTTTGCTTCCCGTGCGTAACAAGAGCGCCGGGACATCGCCAGCGGACGGCGCATCGGGGCGGTTTGACTGGGTCGGCAGCATGCCCTTCACGCAAGCGCCGCAGCTTTACGATCCGCCCGCCGGGTATATCTTTAACGCCAACAACGCGATTGTGGGCCCGGCTTTTCCTTATTGGCTCGGTTCGGACTGGGAGGAGTCGTTCCGCGCTCAGCGGTTGCAGCAGTTCTTTGACGGGCCGGACAAACACGACCTCGATTTCGCGGCGCGGATGCAGGCGGATCATGTTTCGCTGGCGGCGCGCGAGCTGTTGCCCATACTCTTGCGCGTTCCCGCGACCGAGGCGCGGGCGGTCGAGGCTTTGGATTTGCTGCGCCGTTGGGACGGCGCGATGGAGCGCGACCGGCCGGAGCCGTTGATTTTCACCGCGTGGCTGTATGAGCTGAACCGCGCGTTGTTCGCCGAAGGTTTGGGCGATCCGCTGAAAGAGAAGGGGCCGTTGAAGGCCAGTTTGTTACCGATGATTCTCAACGACACGTCCGGCGCGTGGTGTCCTGTTGCGGAGGGCGCGGCGGGGCCTTGCGACGCGCTTTTGCTGCGCACGTTGGACAAGGCGCTCGTCGATCTGACGCGCCGACAGGGAACGTCCATGACGGCGTGGCGCTGGGGGCGGGCGCATCGCGCCATCCTGACGCATAAAATCTTTTCGCATGTGCCGGTGCTGCGTGATTTTGCCGATCTCAGCGTGCCGAGCAGCGGCGATTTCTATACGCTGGATCGTGGCGGCAGTTTCGTGATGGCCGAGCCGGAACCGTTTGCGCGGACGCATGGCGGCGGGTTTCGCGGGCTTTACGATTTGGCCGATCCGGCGCTGTCGCGCTTCATGATCGCCACGGGCCAATCGGGGCATGTGTTTTCGCCGCATTATGGCGATCTGGTCGCTTTGTGGAACGATGTGAAGGCTATCACCATCGCGGGCTCGCCCGACGATCTGCGCCGCGCGGGCGCTGTGACGTTGAACCTTACTCCTGCGGCGCTCCCCTCTCCCTAACCCTCCCCGCGAGGGGGAGCGGATGTGGTTTGGAGCAGGAGATTTTCGAAATCTTGCACAAAGCGGGGCGTGTCGAACAAGGGCAGGGTGAGGCGGCGGTCGCGCAGGTGTTGTTTGAGCGTTTCGCGTTCCGTTGGGTCGCGGGCTAATCTGAGGATTGTGTTTTTGTAGGCATCGAAGGTTGTCGTCACCAGTTGCGGCATTTCGGCGGCGGTCAGCAGGCTGGCGGCTACGCGCGACACAAAGCTTTGGCCCGCCAACGTCACCACGGGCGTTCCTGTCCACAAGGCATCGCTGGTCGTCGTGTGGCCGCCGACCGGAAACGTGTCGAGCGCGAGATCGACGTGGACGTAACGCGCCAGATGCTCTTCCAACGGCAAAGGTGGCGCAAAGATCAGCCGCGCCGGATCGATTCCGTGACCTGTCGCGGCGCGGCGCAGGTTGTCGGGCGCGTAGGGGTTCGATTGATACAGCCACAGAACCGCGTCGGGAATCGCGCGCAAAATTTCGCACCACAGGGCGAACAGCGCGGGCGTGATTTTGTAGGTCTGGTTGAAGCTGGCGAAGACGAAGGCGCGGGGCGGCAGCCCATAGGCTCCGCGCGGGAGCGTCGGCCCGACGGCGCGTTGACGGTCGTTGACCTGATAGCAATGCGGCAGGCGCAGGACGCGCTCGGTGAAGTGCTTTTCCTCGCCAAGCGGGATCGTGACGGCATCGCCGATGAATCCGTCGATGAAATCCGCGCCTGTCGTGCCGGGATAGCCGAGCCAGTGCCATTGCAGCGGTGCGGGGCGGTGCGCCAAAATCTCAGGACGGCTGCCGCGCGTGTAGCCTTTCAGGTCGATGAGAATGTCGATTTCGTCCTGCCGGATGCGCGCGGCGGCTTCGGCGGCGGTGAGGGCATCCAATTCGATGAAATGCTCGACCTGTTCGCGGAGTCGCGCGCGGATGGCCGAACGATCGTCGATGCCATAACTATAGGCGAACACTTCGAACCGCGTCCGGTCGTGCAATTCGAACAGTTCCGCGATCAGGTACGCGGTGGCATGGGCGTGAAAGTCGGCGGAGAGGTAACCGACGCGCAGGCGCTCCGGCTTCGTTGTGTCCGGCGCGGCGGGAAAGCGCGGAATTGTGCCGAATTTTTCCCGCGCGTAACGGACGGCGGCCTGTTTCTGGAGCGCCGGATCGTCGCACAGAATCGTCACGGCTTGCGGCGGCAGAGCGTCAACGGCGATAGGCGGTTCGCTCCAGTCGCAGACTTGCCGCAGGCTCAGTTCATACAGTGAACGCCATTCCGGCTCGTCGCGCAGCGCCAGCACGCGTCGCCAGGCCGTGATCGCTTCCGGCAGGTCGCCCTTCGCGCTCAGGATGCGGGCCAGATTGTAGGCGGCATCGAACCAGTCGGGCTTGACCGCGAGGGCGCGGCGCAGCATCAGGACGGCGCGGGGCCGTTCGTCTTGCGCTTCCGCCACCAGCGCCGCGAGGTGCAGCAGGTTCGGATCCTTGGGCGCGGTCTGCAACGCCTGCGCCAGTCCGCGCGACGCTTCGGCGTATTGGCCGGAGCGGTAAAGCGCTTGCAGGCGCAGGAAGCGTTCTTTGGCCGACATGGATCCTCTGTTGCACGGGGCGATGGAGGCGTTGCGCTTTTGGGCGAACCCCGCTACATTTACGCGCCGCGCTTGCCATCGCACAAGCCTGTCTTGTTCGTTGGGTTTCTCACGCTGAGGATTCCTGTCCCTGTGCTCGCTGATATAGGCATTATTCTCCTTTTGTTGTTCCTGAACGGCGTGTTCGCCATGTCGGAGCTCGCCATCGTTTCGGCGCGTCCGACGCGGCTGCGGCAGATGATCGAGGAAAAGAAAAGAGGGGCCGCGCTGGCGTTGGAGCTGGCGGAGGATCCCACCGCGTTTCTGGCCATCGTTCAGATCGGCTTGACTTTGTTCAGCGTCATGGCGGGCGCGTACAGCGGAACGGCGCTGGCGGAGCCGTTCGGCGCTTATCTGAACAGGTTTGAAGACATCGCGCCCTATGGAGAGCAGGTGGCGTGGTTTGTGACCGTCGCTGTCGTGACTTATCTCAACCTCGTGTTCGGCGAGCTGTTTCCCAAGCGCATCGGGCTGGCCTATGCCGAAATCATCGCCGTGCGCGTGGCGCGCAGCATGCGGCTGTTTGCGCAGGTGTTCGCGCCGGTGGTGTGGGTGCTGCGCAGTTCGACGGATTTGCTGCTTAAGCTGACGCGCCTTGATAACCCCAGCATCGCCTCGGTGACGGAAGAAGAAGTCAAGGAACTGATCGCCGAAGGCGCGGAAACCGGCGTGTTCAAGCCCGCCGAAAAAGACATGCTGGAAGGCGTCATGCGCCTCGCCGACCGCACCGTGCGCAGCATCATGACGCCGCGCGTCGATATGGCGTGGCTGGAAGCCGACGACAGCCAGGACGAACAGGCGCGTACGATGCACGACAGCGGCTACAGCCGTTTTCCCGTCGCGCGCGGCGATCTGGAGGAAGTTCTCGGCATCGTTCACGCCAAGGATTTGCTCAACGCCGTGATCGAAGGACGCGCGATCGACCTTAAGGCCATCATGCGCCCGGCGCTGATCGTGCCCGACACCACGCCGGTGCTGCGTTTGCTGGAACAGTTCAAACAGTCGGGCCAGCATCTGGCCGTCGTCATCGACGAATACGGCAGCGTGGAGGGTTTGGCCTCCGTCACCGACATTCTGATCGCCATCACCGGCGGTTTTCCCGAAGTCGGGCAGGTGGGCGTGGACAAGCCGGTGCAGCGCGAGGACGGGAGCTGGTTGATCGACGGCATGATGCCCATCGACGAGGTCGAAGCCCTGATCGGCGTCAAGAATATGCACGACGGCGGCGAATTCCACACCATCGCCGGATTCGTCATCGATCGTCTGGGGCGCATTCCCGTCGCGGGCGACCATTTCCATTGGGGCGAGGCGCGTTTCGAAGTCGTCGATATGGATGGCCGCCGCGTGGACAAAGTCCTGATTATGCCGCCCGTCCGAGGTGAAGCGGATTCAGGCGAAGGGCTTTAGCCTTGATTCCCTCCCCACGCGGGCGATGAGGTTATTTGCCGCACTTTAGTTTGCCGCGTTCCTGATCGGCGCGGGAGCGGACGGTGGCGGGGGCGTTGGGGTATTTGGCTTTTAGGCTGTCGAGCGTGGCGCAGGCATCCTGCTTTTTCTCCAAAGAACCCAATGTCATGGCGAGTTTGAGGAGACTGTCCGGCGCTTTGGATCCTTGCGGATTCTGCTGGAAGGCGTCGGCAAAGCCTACCGCCGCATCATTGAACTTGCCCCGGACGTAGAAGGTTTCCGCGTACCAGTATTTGGCGTTGTCGAGCAATTTGTCCTTGGGGTTCTTGTCGATAAAGCCCTTAAAAGCCGCTTCGGCGGCGTCATAGTCCGCTTGCCGCAACAGGCTGAAGGCGCGGTCGTATTGCTCTTGCGGGGTCAGGCCGTAATCGGGGGGCGTTTCCGGCAGGGCGGGGGATTTCGGGTTGGCCACCGCGCCCGTGACGTTGCCGTTCTGCATCTTGATCGCGCCCAGCGTTCCTTTGACCGACGTTTCGGCGCTGGCCGGTTCGCCGTCGGGCCCGGCGGAGGTCTTGGCGGCGGGAGGAGGTGGCGGCGGGGGCGGCGGCGCGGTTTCCAGTTTGGCGAGCCGCGCTTCATAGTCCGCCTGCATGCGTTGCAGAGTTTGATCCATGCGGCGTACCGCATAGTCGAGCTGTTCGATCTTGCCGGTCAAGGCGCGCATCTGGTCTTCCACATCGGACAGGCGCATTTCATAGTTGACGCCGGTTCCCGGCGTCTGCGCCAGCGCGGGCAGGGCGGTCAGCGACGACGTGAGGAGGAGCAGGGCGAGAAACGGGCGGGCGCGGGGGGGCATGGCGGGAATCTCCTGACGGAAGGCGAGGCTATTCTGAGCGTGAGTCGGGAATATGGCAAAAGAAATCATCTGGCGTTTGGCGGGCGGGACGGCATAATAGAGCCATGAAAATATCCTTAGGCGATCTGGTGCGGAAGGCGACGGCGATGCCGTATTCCGCCCTCGTGATTTTGGCGGCGTCTGCGGCGGCTTTGGCGGCGGCGTTCACGCTTCAATATGTTCTCGATGTTCAGCCCTGCGCTTTGTGCCTGATGCAGCGGGTGCCTTTGTGGGTGGCGGTGACGCTGGCGGCGCTGGCGCTCATGGCGCGGCCCTATGGCAAGGCGGCGCGGGCGTTGTTGGGGCTTTGCGCGGCGGTGTTTGTCGTGGGCGCGGCGGTGGCGTTTTTTCATACGGGGGTCGAGCAGCATTGGTGGCTCGGCACGTCGGGTTGCGCGCTGAAACCCCTTGGCGGAGCCGATCCGGAAAGCTTGCGCGAACAGTTGTTGTCCACGGTCGTGGCGCGGTGCGACGAGGTCAGCTGGACGTTCCTCGGCTTGTCGATCGCGAATTGGAACATTCCGTTTTCGCTGGCGCTGGCCGGGTTGGCGGCGACGGCGGCGCGGCGCGGTTAGGATGAACAAGCGGCCCTCACGCCGCCGTTTGCCGGGCGAGCCGGACACAGAGGCCGTGTTGGCGCGGATCGTGCGCGTCGATCACGCGGGCGAGTTCGGCGCGACGCGGATTTACGCGGGGCAACTGGCGGTTTTGGGCGACAGCAAGGTCGGGCCTGTCCTGCGCCGCATGGCGCGGCAGGAAGCCGCGCATCTGGCCGCGTTCGAAGACCAGTTGGCCCGGCGGCGCGTGCGTCCCACCGCGCTGCAACCTTTGTGGAACGTCGCGGGCTATGCCTTGGGGGCCGGAACGGCGCTGTTGGGCGAAAAAGCGGCGATGGCCTGCACCGTCGCGGTCGAACAGGTGATCGACGCGCATTATGGCCAACAACTGGAACGCTTGGCCGACGAGGACGAAGCGGCGCTGCGCCAGATGATCGCCCAATTCCGCGCGGAGGAAGCCGAACACAAAGCCACCGGCCTCGCCCACGGCGCGGAAACCGCCCCGCACTACCCCCTGCTCAGCGCGTTGATCCGCGCTGGGACAAAAACGGCGATTTGGTTGTCGGAGCGGGTTTAGCCGACCGGGATAGCGGCGATTTTCGTTAAGAGCGGGAAGTTTCCCCTCCCCACGAGGGGGAGGGGAAGCGCGCTGTCGGCCCCGTCTCTTTTTGGTCGGTTATGTGCGGGGGGTTACGGTTCCTCCCCCTGCAGGGGTGGGAGGAAGGGGGTTTGGTCGATGGCGGTCATGATTTTGTCGGTGTGGGTCAGGGCGACGATGAGGCGTTGCCAGTGGCGGAGGTCGTCGCTGGAGAGGCGGCGGCCTTTGCGGTCTTTCAGCCATTTTTGGGCGGGTTGATAGCCGCCGATGTAAAACGTCCACGCGATGAGCGGCACATGGTCGAAATGCTGGGTCGGGTTGATCCAGACGCGGCCAAGGCCGGGTTTGTCCTTGGACTCTTCCCAGCGCGGCGCGACGACTTCATGATCGCCGCCTATCGGATACGTCGTGATGAGCGTGTCCAGCGCGGGGCTTTGCATCAGATGGAGTTCGCGCAATGCGCCGCCCTGCGCCGCCAAGGCGTGAAAGACCTTTTTGCCGTTCGGATAGGGGATGCGGGGAAAATCGGATTTCAGGAATTCGGCGTAACGCCGCCGATAGGCGCGGCTGTGCAACACGGCATAGATATAGTCGAACAAGCTTTGCGGTTGAAGGTCGGGAACGATCTTTTGCAGGGCTTTGTAGATTTTGGGGTCGAGGTTGGGGCGTCGTTCTTCAACGTCACCGAGGACGTTTTCGTAGAGATAAAGGGGGAAAACGTTCGAACCATCTTTGATTTCCACAAAGACTGCTGGCGCGACAAGCTTGGTCGCTATGGCGTGTTGCCAAGAAATTGCTTTGGTTTGTCGCACGACGTGGAGACACAAATTGTCCCGCCCGACCACATGCTGCAACAATTCGCGGCGCGGGTAGTCCATGGCGGCATAGCTGAAATAGCAGGCGCGGTTGTCGAAGGGTCTGTAGGCGCATTCAATTATTGGCAGAGTCCAATCCGGGTCGGCCTTCACGTCTTTCCGCGCCTTTTCCAATTGCCAATCCCTGTTGTCGGCAAGGCCGTATTTTCTTCGTAACTCATCGTCCGTGAGGGAGTCGTTCCGCAAATCTTCGATGCGGCGGCGCATGGTGTCGCGCTCGAAATCTACGGCGAAATCATCGCGGTGGCTTTGAAAGCCGAGCACATTGGTTTTCATGATCTCGGATACACGCGGCCAAGCCTGATACTCGGCCAACAGGCGTTCATCGCGAGGCAGCAGCATGAAAAGCGGCGCGGACGGCCGCACCACCTGAAAGTCAATGCCGTTCAGGCGTTGTTTCTGCAAATACGCATATTTGCTGTCCCTGTTGCCCCACACATCCTTGTGATGAACTTTGGCCAGCGCTTTGCTTTTTGCGCCGGTGGCCGTTTTCTTGACGGCGACGATGATGGCCACGCCTTGCTGAATGTCAAAGACGTTCTTGTCGGCGGAGCCATCGGGCGCGGTTTCCTTTTTCTTGGCGTTGCCGTGAAGATCAAGGATGAAAATTTCATCGAATGTATGCAGCAGATGCCAGCGCATGCCCCTGAACGTCGGGTTGTCCAAATAGGAATGGTTGGTGATATAGGCCAGAACGCCTTCGCCGTTCTTTTCGACGTAATATTCGCCAAGCCGAATGAACTTCACATAATCGTCGTTCAGCCATTTGCCGTTTTTTTCTTGCAGCTTTTGCTTGCCGCCCGGTTCTTTCTTATAGGCATCCAACAGGCCTTGGATCCAGGCTCCGTTGTTCGACGAATGGCCGCTGTAAGGCGGGTTCCCGAACGCCACCATGATCGGCATGTCTTTTTTGATGCGGCTGGCTTCGTTCGCTTCGCGGGACAGCCAGTTGGCGAACAACGTGCCGGTGTCGGGGTGGTGTTCTTCGAGGCTGTTGGTCAAATAGACGCTGAGGCGCGGCGGATTGGCGGATTTTGACGGGCGATAACCCGTCTCGTTCAACAGCAAGTCCAATTTCATGTGGCACATGGCATAGGATGCCATCAACAATTCAAAACCATGCAGACGCGGCAGCAAATGCCGCTCGACATAGCCGCTCCACATGCCTTCCTGCCCCTTGAAACGGGCGTAAAGCTGTTTGACCACTTCGGCCAGAAAGGTTCCGGTGCCGGTGGCCACGTCCAGCAACTGGACTTTGTGCACCTGCTGCTTGATCTTGGTCGTCTTGCCTTTGGCGTGTGCGTCGACTTCGATTTCGACCATGCCTGTGTGCGCCAGACCGTCTTTCAATCCGAACTGGTCTTTCAACACGTCGTCAATGGCGCGAACGATGAACTGCACCACAGGCTCTGGCGTGTACCAGACACCGCGCGCTTTTCGCAGCGTCGGGTCGTACGCCGCCAGAAACGTTTCGTAGAAATGCAGCATGGGGTCGCTTTGCCCTGTGCTGACCCCAAAATCCTTAAGAATTGCCTGCAAATCAGCGGCGCGGTACACTTCGCAAAGGGCATCGACGATCCAGACCACCCGGTCGTCCAGATCGGGGCCCGCGACATAATGAAACAACTGCCGCAGGAACGGGTTGGATTTCGGGATGAGGGTCAGGGCTTCGGCACGCGAGAAATCCGCCACCGTTTCGTCATGCAACCGCGCCGTGAACAGGCCATAGGCGATCGTTTGGGCGTACACATCCGCGAACTGCGCCGCGTCCATATCGTGCATCAGGACGGTTTGAAACGCCGTCAACTGATCTTTCAGGCTGCTTTCGCCCGCGCTTTCGTCGGTCACGGCCTTAAAGAACACGTCGCGCATTAATGCCGATTTTCGCGCCATCATTTCGGCTAGCTTGCGCGCCGATTTAATCGTCTGCCCCTGAAACGCCGCGAAATCCATGAACAGGGCTTGCAGACGGGCGAAGTTTTCCGGCTTGGCCGCAAGGCCGCCGTCGATGATTTCCGCTATGCGGATGGTTTCGACCTTTTGCCCGTTCAGAAAAAAGCGGAATTCGATGTAATCCGTCAGGACGATGTTATCGAGCGATTCCGTATAGCGTTTCCATTGGTCGTCGTCTTTGCCGCCGCGCTCGACGCGATCCAGATCAACGCCGATGTCCTTGGCTTCGATATAGCCGATGTCGATTTTTCGGCGCGTCAGGATGTAATCCGGTGCGCCGCACCGCTGCCGCTTTGGCTCGTTCGTGACCTGAACGTCCTTTAACAGGCGCGTCAGGCAGACTTGCAACGCGGAACGATAGCTGTGCTCCGTCGCCTTTCCGGCGCGATAGAGGGCGGCGACTTCGTGGAGATAGGCCGTGAACATGATTTTTTAAGCGGCTGGGGAAGGGGCGCGGCAGTTTGTCACGCTCTGGGGGGCTTGTGAACCACCTAATCCCGCCTTTGCAGGGAAATTGGAGCGGGTGAAGGGAATCGAACCCTCGTCGTAAGCTTGGGAAGCTTCTGCTCTACCATTGAGCTACACCCGCAGGCGGGGGGAGATTAGCAAGGCTGGTCGCCCGTTGCAATTGTCGTGCGAGGCGGGCAGGCTGGGGGGATGAGTTATGTGGCGACCACCCGGAATATCCGCGTCACCGTGCGTCCGACCTATCTTGAGGATCAGTCGGCGCCAAAGGACGGTCATTTCGTTTGGGCCTATCAGGTGAAGATCGAGAATTTGGGGCAGGAAACCGTGACCCTACGCAGCCGCCATTGGCGCATCACTGACGCGCGGGGAGAGCTGCGCGAGGTGCGCGGGCCGGGCGTTATCGGCGAGCAGCCGACCTTGGAGCCGGGCGATAGTTACGAATACACCAGCGGCACGCCGCTCCCTACGCCTTCCGGCATCATGGCGGGCAGCTATCAGATGGAAAACGAGCGCGGGGAATCGTTCGACGTCGAAATCCCCGCCTTCTCGCTCGACAGCCCCCATCAGCCGGTGCGGCTGAACTGAGGGGGGGGTATCTGTGGTGGCGTGGCGCTGGGCGGGCGCGGAAAGGGGGCCCCTCCGAGGGCGGTGTGGCGGCGGCCTATTTCCATCAGAACCTGTTCGAAGGCACATCTGCTGCTTTCTTTATATCCGAACCGGTCGACAACACATAGCTCTGCGGCAGCGATTCTGAGGCATACTCCGCGGTGGCGTAAAAGGGCATCCTCACCAAAACAATTGGGGTTGGCCCAGGCTTCGTACCAGCTGAGTCTGTTGGTTAGTGGATAGGGGAGCGTGCCGTGGAGGGCTCTCCTTGTGCCCCTGAGAAGTGCATTCAAAGGTCCTTGACGTTCCACAAACCATGATGCCGCACGCATCCATATCCTGTAACGTGCTTCGAATCCTGATTCTAAAGCTGGTGAGCTCATTCTGTTGGTCATGACAATACTCATTCGTCAAAATAAAGTTTCGTTGAATTGGTTAGGCAAAACCTTGTCTCAGTCTATCTTGGACTATTTTATCATATTGGACTTGCTGCGCAACCTTTTAATGGGGTCTTAAAGCCGTGTTAACCATGAATAGGGCTAAAATAGCGTCGATCCGGTGGCCGTGGGGTTGCCGGTTGCCCTTGCGTTCGTAAAGCTGTCCATGAATTTTATTGTCGGCACCGTCGTCGTTATCGCCTGCACCATGGGCGGCTACATCCTGCAGGGTGGCCACATGGAAGTGCTGGTGCGTGCCGCGCCGCTGGAAATCGTCATCATGGGCGGCACCGTCGCGGGCGGTTTCATCATCGCCAATCCTAAGGTGGTTTTGGGGCGGACTCTGCGCGGCCTTAAGATGCTGCTGCAAAAGCCGCGCTACAACAAAGCTTCCTACATCGAGCTGCTGTCGATGATGTATCAGGTGTTCAAGCTGGCCAAAACCAAGGGCATGCTGTCGCTGGAATCGCACATCGAGAATCCGCACGAAAGCTCGATTTTCAATGCGTTCCCCGGCTTTCTTAAACAACATCACGCGGTGGAATTTTTCTGCGACTATGTGCGCCTCATCACCCTCGGTTCCGACAAGCCTTATGAGCTGGAGGCGTTGATGGAGGAAGAAATCGAAGTGCATCATACCGAGGACAACTCGATCGTCTCCGCCGTCCAGAACGTTGCGGACGGCTTGCCCGCCATCGGCATCGTCGCCGCCGTGTTGGGCGTTATCCATACCATGGGTTCCATCACCGAGCCTCCCGAAGTGCTGGGGCGTTTGATCGGCGGCGCGCTGGTCGGTACGTTTATGGGGGTGTGGATCGCCTATGGCTTCGTCGGCCCTATGGGCAATTCTTTGCGCCAGACTCTCGAGGCCGAGGCCAAGTATTTTCAATGCCTCAAGATCGGCCTTCTCGCCCATTTGCAGGGGTTCGCGCCGTCGATTTCGATCGAATACGCGCGCAAGACTCTGCTGACCGACGTGCGGCCCAGCTTTATCGAGGTTGAAGAGGCGACGCAGTCGCTTGCAGCGCCGTCGTAGGGGAGGGGGCAGGATGATCGCCATCTGCGCTCTTTGCCCCCATGTCGCGGCCTTTGCCGCTTTTCGCGTCTGACCGCCCATGGCCGCCTCGCCGCAACAACCCGTCATCATCATCCGCCGCAAGAAAAAAGGCGGTCACGGCGGTGGCCATCATGGCGGCGCGTGGAAGGTGGCCTATGCCGACTTCGTCACCGCGATGATGTCGTTCTTTTTGCTGCTGTGGTTGCTTAACGTCACCACCGACAACCAGCGCAAGGGCATTGCCGACTATTTTGCTCCGGCCAGCATTTCCAAGTCGGAATCCGGCGCTGGCGGCGTGATGGGCGGCCAGACCATCACCGCAAGCGGCGCGCAAATTTCGGAAACGACACCGATCTCCAGCGACGACCGCACCATCCCCACTGTGGGCCGGGGCGAGGAGGGTGACGAAGACACGCGTGAGAAGAGCGACGGCACGGGTGAACCCGGAGCCAAGGAACCGGCTGTGAAACTGACGCCGGAACAGGAAGCGGCAGCGTTGTCCAGCGCCATCAAGAACGAGGAAGAGCATTTCAAGGAAGCCGAGAGTTTGTTGAAGCAAGCCATTCAGGCCGCGCCGGAACTACGCGCCTTCGCCAATCAGATTCTGGTGGACCGCACGCCAGAAGGGTTGCGCATTCAACTGATCGATCGCGACAAATTTTCGATGTTTCCGTCGGGCGGCTCGGTGCCCTATGAGGCTGCGCGCGATTTGCTGCGGATGGTCGGCAAGGTGATCGGGCGGCTGCCCAACCAGATTACCGTCACCGGCCATACGGACAGTTCGCCGTTTTCCGCCGGATCGCGGCGCGACAACTGGAGCCTGTCGAGCGAGCGCGCCAACGTCAGTCGCACCGAGCTGGTCGTTGGCGGTGTCGATGATCGCCGCATCGCGCGTGTCGTCGGCATGGCTGACCGCGATCCGTTGATTCCCGAAGATCCGAAAGATGCCAAGAACCGCCGTATCAGCATTGTCTTGCTGCGCCAAAGCCACTTGCCGCCGGATCTGCAACCGCCGTCTGCGGCTCCCGTCGCGCCCTGAGCTTTACGGCGACGTGTTCTTTGTCGGCGGCGGGGCGGCGCTTGGCGTGCTCATCAGCGGTTTGGGTGTGTCGGGTTTGGCGTTCAGGATGCTGTTGGATCCCGCCATGAAATTCAGCTTGTTGTCGAGGCCCAACTCGGCGATGGCGGCTTGCAGCGCGGTCAGCGTCTGGCGGTCGCCTTCGATGGCGGCGAGCTGCTGTTTCCTCAGCGTCGTGAGGGCAGCGCAGGCATCCGGCGTGAGCGCCTTGGTCGTTGCGGCGGTTGCGGCGGCGGGTTGGTCGGGTGTTTTCGTTTTGGCGGCCGTTCTTTTCTTTGTCGCGGGCCCGCCGGGGATCGGGACGACTCCCGCGTCCGGCATTCTGGCCAAACGGACGTTCAGGGGCTGATTTCCGCCGTTTGCGCTGTCTTTGGCCAGATTCGCCATGGCGGATTTGACATCCATCCAGTTGACGTTGTTCAGCGCCATCTCGGGATTCGTCGCGAAATTCGTGAGGCGGGCAACGGAGAGTCTGTCCGTCGCCTCCGTTCCGGCGAGACTGCCGTACGCGCCGAGGCCCAGTCCGGGCATGATGGGCAGATTGAGCGGGCGGCTGGGCGGCGCGGGTGTCAATTCGACGACCGACTTCGGCGCGGGCGGCTCGACCACTGGCGCGGGCAGCGTCGGCTGTGGGAAGATCGGCGCGGCGTTGCCTAACAGCTGCGCGTTGAGCGTCCACGCCGCGTTGTCGTCGTCGGCGGTGAAGCGAACGCGGGCGTTGTAGCCGCTGTCGCGCTTGGGCATGACGGCGAGTTTCAACGGACGGCTCGGCTCAGGCGGGGGCGGCTCGGCGACCGGCGCGGGCGGTGGCGGGGCCGGTTCGGGGAAGATCGGCGCGGCATCGCCCAGTAGCTGCGCGTTGAGCGCGTGGGAGGTCTCGTCGTCATCGGCCGTGGAACTGACGCTCATGTTGAACCCGCCGTTTCGCTTGGGCATGACGGGAAGATTCAGCGGACGGCGCGGCTCGACTTCTTTTTCCTTTGGCGCGGGAGGGGGGAAGATCGGCGGGGCATCACCCAGCAATTGCGCACTGAGCGCACGCACGGTGTCGTCGTCTTCGCCGTCGGTGGAATCGATGCTGATAAGGGGGCCGTCGCCGCGCATGGGCATGGTGGGAAGATTCAGCGGGCGGCTGGGTTCGGGAGGGGGAGGCTCTTCGACTTTGGGCGGCGGCGGTGGCGGAAAGCGCCGGTTCTTGTCGGCGAAATGCTCCAGCGACATCCAGCCGGTGGTGTCGACGTTGAAAGGCGCAGACTCTTCCGCTTTGGCCGTCGCCGCCGCGAGGGCCAAAAGCCCGATGGTCAGCGCAGCGCGGCTCCGCCACTTCCCGGCAAGCGGGCGCGGCCCACGCGTCATTTTTGTCGGCGCTTTCATGGCGTTAGGTCTGAACGTCTCCGTTGGGGCCAAGGGCCACCCTTTGTTCATGCTAAGACAGGGAAGACTAACAAATACTAAAGGGCGAAAATAACTCTATTTTGCCTTTTTTCGTTCCGCACGCGATAAGGCGACATGATGATGCGCCGCAGCGGCACTACCTGAGCTTGCAGAAAAGATAATTTTCCATCAATAGGATAAAGTGCCTTTTTTGTCCTAAATGGCAGAAGAATGGAGGGGGCGCGGGTCGTGAGGATGGGGCGCGAATGACCGAAAAAGGGCAATCGTCCCTATATTTCAAGGGTTGTTTCGGTGTCGTGAGGTTTAAATTCACATTGTTTGCGACGTTAAATTTAGCTAAGTAACAAAAATCGTCCCCTATTGGTATGAGGTAGGTCCTTGTCATCTTTTGGATTCCCTACTCCGGGTGAAGGAGCTCAGGTCGAAGCCATCGTCAAATGGTTCAACCTCTCGAAGGGTTTCGGATTCGTCGCGCCGTTGGACAGTTCGCCGGACGCTTTCATGCATATGTCCGTTCTGAATCGCGCGGGCATGCAGCAGGTGGTCGAGGGAACGAAGTTGCTGGTGGAAATCGGCGATGGCCCAAAGGGGCGGCAAGTGCTGCATATTGTCCAGACGCTGGGCATCGCGGAGGTGCCCTCCGCCACGCCACACCACCAGCCCGTGACCGGGCCGACCGAGGAATTGGATGGATCCGTCAAATGGTTCAAGCCGGACAAAGGCTTTGGCTTTATCACGCCCGACGACGGCGGGCGGGATGTGTTCGTTCACAAAAGCGCGGTACAGCGTCTTGGCTTGGCGCAGCTGGAGTCCGGCCAACGCGTGAAGATGGTCGTGCATACGGCGGCCAAGGGCCGCGAGGCTGTTTCCATCGCGCTGCTTTGAGCCGCGTGTCCGCGTTTACCTGATTTGCAGGCGCAGCCGTCCCGGCAACGTCGTTGCGTCGTCGTGCGCCAGATCGCGCAGCGTGAGCGGCGGCACAGCGAAGTTTCCGCTTCGCGTCGCTTTGACCAGATACACGCAACGCCATGCGGCGGCGGGCTTGATCGCGAAGCTTGCTTCCGTCGGCGTGAGCGCAGCGTTGTCGCAGTCGCTCAGCGGTTGCGGCAGCCACGGCCATAGCGCTGCGATAGCTTTGCTGTCGTGTCCGGCGGCGGGTAGGGGTTGCAGTCCGGCTCCGGCGGGACTTGTCACGACGAACGAGGCATCCTTGTCCGCTTTGCCCACGCCGTGCAGCGTTACCAGATAGATTTGGTCACGCGTCACGGTTTCATTGTTGCCGATCCGTGCTCCGTCGAGCCGGTACATTTGGCGTTGGACGGTCGTGTCCGGCTCCGTTTTGGGCGCTGCGGCGGCCGCGCCGGGGTCGACCACGACGGCGAACAGCGGCTTGTCCGCGAGATTGCGCAGCGTCACGCCGGAGCCCTTTTCCGGCAGCGCCATGTAATGAAGGCCGTCCCGTTTGCGTTCCGCGCCGTCGATGGCGATGTTCCATGCGCCGAGTCGTTGCTGGAGCGTGGCGACGGCGATGAGACGCGCGGCCATGCCTTCCGGCACGGCGGCGGCTTGCTCAAAGCTGGGGATAAGGTCGAGCGGTTCGACCATCTGGTTTTCGGCGAGCTTTTGCAGCAACGGCAACGCGGCGGGGTTTTTGGCTTCGAGCAGGACGGGCAGGCTGCCGCGCGCGCGGAGCAACCAGAAACGCGTCGCGTCGTCGTCGTGGTGGAGCGCCAGCGCCAGCGCGATTTCAGCTTCTGTTTGCGGCGCGAGGGTTTTGTCGCGGCTGGTGTCGGCGAAATAGCGCAGCGCGGACAGATCGGCGCGTCCCACGCGCGACAGCGCCAGAAACGCCATGGCCCGCGCGGGGCGTTCCGCTTCGTCGAACCATGTGTTTTCCAGTTTGCGTTGCAGCCATAGAATCGCGGGAGTCAAAGGCTCAGGGGTTTCGTTCATCAACGTCGTCAGGGCTTCGGCGGTGGCGCTCATGTCGCTGGCGTTCTCGCCCGGCAGCGCGGCGAATCCGCCATCGTCGTTCTGGAGCAGTCGCAATGAACGCAGCCAACCGGAGCGCAAAGCTTCCAGATCGTGTTCGCTCATTAGACCTGATGCCGCGATCTCGGTCTGCCATGGGCGGATCGCTTGCAGTGCGTGGGCCAGTTCGGCGGTCGTGAATGGATTTGATGTCAGCACGCTTTGCACATAGCGCGGCGTTTCGGCCAGAGGCGCGGGGCTGATCCACAGCGCGGCTTTGCCGGAGGTCTCTGCGCCCAGCGTGACGGTCTGGCGGCCTTCAATCCGGTGGAGCGTCAGGCGGGATAGCGGCGGCGCGTCGTCCGCGACGGTGATGGGCCATGCGCGTGTCGCGCGGGCGTTGTTCGGGCCGACGATTTCGAGCTTCAGTTCGCCTTGAACGGCGGCCCGCGCCGTGAACACCTCATCGAACGTCCGGCCTTGGCCGTGTCTGAGTGCGAGGCGTTTGTTGACAGCGCCCCCGCGTTCCAGTCCCGATGGGGCGGTCACCGTGGCGGTGAAGTCGCCGCCGATTCCGACGTTGTTCATGACGCGGAACGTGACAGGCAACACATCGCCGATCGCGAGCCGTTGCGGGATGTTCGCCGTCACGTCCAGCGCGGGATACGCCGGGAGAGTCAGCGTCTTTTGTCCGAATTGGCGGTCGTTCTGGGCGGTGAGCGTCACTTGCAACGCGCCGGTGAATTCCGGCAGCTCGAACCGCAGGACGGCATGGCCATCGCGGCTCACCGGCTGGGCGGTGAGCGTCACGCTGGGCATCGTTGTGTCGCCGTTCGCCATTATTGGCGTGGCCTGCGCGTTGATAACGGTGTCTTGTTGTCCGAGGAGGTTCGTGACGGTGACGGGGAATGTGAACGTGCCGCCCGTGATGGCGGCGGGGAAGGGCGTGAGGCTAAACGCCAGTTCCTGTTCCGGGTGGCGGAGCGGAAGGGTTAATGCGGCGTGGGCGGAGTCGCCATTGGAGAACATGGCTTCGGCGCGAATCTGCGTTTGCGGGCCCCAGTCGGAGTCGGGCGTAAAGGCCAGCGCGTTGTCGCCCACCTTTAGGGCGCGATGTAGGGTCTGGCGCACACGGTCGTCGCCAATCAACAGGCTGACCATGGCCGATTGCGCGAGCTTGAGATGAAGGACGTTCTCCTGTTTTGGCATCAGCGGTGCCGAGAGGGGCGCTATGACGAGGCGCTCGTCCTTTTGCTCGGTAGCGGCGGGCAGGTTCCAGCCTGCGTCAAAGCCATAGTGCGCCAAGGGCGCACCGTCTTGATCCGCGATTTCCAGCACATAATGGCCCGCCGTCACAGGCCAGCGGATGAGCGCGTCGCCCGTGGCGGCCAACGTCACGAGGCCTCCGGCGATGCGGCGGTGTTGGGGCAGGAGCTGGTAATTCCAACGACCTTCGTCGGGGAACCATGTGAAGCTGCGGCCTTCTTCGTACAGTTGCCATGATAATTCGTTCGTGGCGCGGCGTTTGCCGTTGGCATCGACGGCGATCACGTTGAACGCGGCGACGCTGTTTTCGGCAAAGGGTCGGTCGTCCGGTATGGGGCGGATACCGACCCAGCCCGCTTCCGTTTTGACCGGCAGATTCAACGTGGTGGGCGTGGCGTTGTGATCGAGCTGCGCGGCAAAGGCGACGGCGGAGGCATCGGTCGGCGCTTGCAGACGCACGCGCGCGGTTCCGTCCGCGCCGGTGATAAAACGGACGCCGCGCGTGTCGTCTTCGGCGGCGGTTGTGGTGCCGAAGTGGTAAGCTTTCCAAGCCGCGAAGTCCGGTCGGGCCGGACGCGCGACGATTTGGCCGCTTTGCCAAGGCAGGGGGTTGTTGGCCTCGTCGGTCGCCTTGACAGTCACGGTCACTTCGCCATCTTCGTCGAGCGCGGCGCGATCCGCCGTGGCTTCGAGATGGGGCCATGAGGCCATTGGCGAGAGCCGCAGATTCGCGCGCGCCACGACGTGACCGTCGTTGCGTTGCCACAACAACGTCCAAACGCCGGTTTGCTCCGTGACCGGCAACGGCACGGACAGGAACAGCGGCGCGGTTTTGTTGTCCGGCACGGGCTGTTCGCTGTGAAAGCTTTGGTCGGGGCGCAGCAATTTGAGCGAGCTTCCCGACGTTGCGGCGGGACGGCCTTCTTCGTCGCGGGCGAACAGCGTGACGGTGGCGGTCGCGCCGGGTTGATACAGGGGGCGGTCGGTGGCGAGGCTGGCGTCGCGCGGCGGCGGCGCGAAGGCAGACTCCGTTCGGCGCTTTACGTCAAAGATGGCGACATCGCCTGCCGCCGTGATGCCGGTGACGAGCGCTACGTCTTGCCGTTCCTTCGGATTCAGGACGGCGGTTCCCTCGGCATCGCTTTTGGCTTCGGCGAGGACGCGGCCATCCTGCGCAAGGAGTTGCACGTCAACAGAGGGAAAAGCTTGCGCGGCGGCGTGGGCCGCGAACACATGCGTTCCGTTCGGGCTGGCCACGGCGGACAGTCTCAGGTCGGACACCAGAAACCAGAATCCGGCCAACAGACTCGGTCCGGCATCAGCGACGCGCGGCGTGGCGGCCAGAAAATAAAAGCCCGGTGTTTGCGTCGCTTCGGCGGGCAGGGACACGGGCATGCTTTGCGCGGCGTTCGGCGCGTCGCTGAACGCCAGATCGCTTTGCCAAACGGATTGGCCGCTGTTCTTGACGAAATACAGGCTTTCCGACGGCACGAGGCTTGCTTGCGCGAACTGCGCCCAAGCGGCGGCAAAGGCGTTGCGGTCGGCGACGCGGTAGAGTTGCAGCCGCGCCGACGTGACGTTGATGGCCTTGAGCGCGAGCGTGGCCGCTTGACCCTTGCTGAAGCGCGGCAGGTCGGGCGCTCTTGCTGTTGTGTCAAAGTTAAGGGCGGGCTTGCGGTCGGGGACGGTGAAGCTTTGGTCGAAGGCTTCGGCCAGCGGCGCGCCGTTCTTGTCGCGCAGATCCTTGAGCGCCAGACGGTATGCGCCGCGATGATTCAGTCCTTGCACGCACAGTTCGGTCGGTGTCACGCTGAGATCGCGGGGCGTTATTTGAACCCGCGCGTTGTTTTTTCTTAAGCGGATCGTCGCGGCGAGCGCGTCGCGGTCGATGGCGATGGGGCGGCTGAAAGCCAGACAGACTTCGGCTTTGTCCGCCTCGATGTGGAGGACGTGGCTCGTGACGCGGAAGGCATCCGGCGTTTCCGCTTGGGCCGCAGAGGGCAGCAGCAGCGAGAGGGCGAGGAGGGGGGCGAGTTTCAGACGCATAGCGCGAACGATCCGTTGCAGGGGTCTCTTGGTTTAGCAGAAATTGCGCCGCGTCAAAGCTTTCTGTCGTGGCGCGTTCATCCCCGATCAAGTTGTTTCAGGCCATCCTTGATCCGTGTGGCCAGAAGTAAAATGCTTTCGAATGCGGGCAGTTCGATGGCGGTTTCCCGCTGCATGTCGGCGAGGTGAAGCCGCATTTCGAACGCCAGCCAGCGTTGGGGGAGGTTGTTGCGGACGTGCGTCAGCAAATCCGCCTCGACGAGGGCCAATTCGGCGGCCAGATCGTGGCACAGGCTGGCGATGCCCTCCGTGACTTCGGCCAGTTCGGGGGTCGACAGCGTTTCGGGCGCTTCCGTTTCGCTCCACGTTCGGCATAGACACAGGTCTTGGATGCGATCCAGCGTCTCAAGCGCATGCGCTACCGGCCAGCGATGGGTTGTCCAGTCGCTTCCCTGATAAACATCAACAGCCCTAACGCCCATAACCCGATACCTGCTCCCAGAATGGTTCGGCGGGAACATAGCCGGGAATGTCGCTGAAGTCAGGCAAAGTTTTGGCTTTGCGTGATGGTTTGGGCAATGGGTGCAACGGGATGAAAAGGTTTGCTATTTTGCGGCGGCGGTATGCCGTCCGGTGACGCATTGCTCCACGCCTTTGGCCACTTGGCGGTGGCAGTGGACGGTCAGAGCTTTGCGGTCGTCAAAGCCGCCTGCGACCACGGGCGGGTGGAACACCACGTCCACCGTAAAGCCGCCGATGCAGAACACCATCCACAGGTGCCGCATAAAGGTCATGTCGCCGTACCATGCGTAATAGGGCCGCCAAGCCCGGCTGATCGGCAAGCCGCCCAGTTCTGTGCAGAGGATCGTGACCGGCTGCACCGTGACGGGCTGGCCGTTCGGCAGGGCCGCTTCGGCGATGCTGAACAGGCTGCTTTTGAACGGCAACGTGCGCATGCCGTCTGAGGATGTGCCTTCGGGGAACAGGATGAGGCTTTGGCCCCGTTCCAGCCTCTCGCGCATGCCGTCGCGCTGCTTGGCCGCGCAGGCGGCGCGTCGTTCGACAAACACGGTGTTTTGCAGTGCCGCGAGCCGTCCGATCATGGGCCAGCGCGCGACTTCGGATTTGGCGACAAAGGCGGCGGGGATGACCGATCCCAGAACCGGCACATCGAGATAGGACGAATGGTTGGCGACGAACAACGTCGAGGGCGCGTCGGTCATGACTCCCCTCACGCGCACGTTAAAGCCCATCAGGCGCACCAGCCAGCGATGGAACAGGCGCGGCATGATCAGAGGGCTAAAACCGGGCAACAGCCGCGTGGCCACATGCACGGGGGTTAGAACGAGGATGAGGCTGAAAAACCCCGCCACGCGCAACGCTCCTTGCAGGACAGCGCTCCAACTCGATTCAAGCGACGCATGAGCGCCCATGTTGTTCCTTCCGATCATCTCCGCCGAGGGCTTTCGATAGCATGGACGGACGTTTCGATGAATAGGCTTGAAAGCGTGGCGAAACATGGCCGCAGCGGGGGCGTTCCGGCGATGATTCGTTGGTCTTTACAAATATTAGCGGCTGGAAGATAGTGTTCGCGATCAAGGACGGCGACGGTCTTGTTCGCAGGGGCGGCTCGGTGCGAGCATACGCGGGTATGTGGGTGTTGCTGGCGCCGTTCCCGTGATGGATGCTTTTTTGATTCCGGGATGGAGAGCTTGCATCGGCGGCGGTTTGCGCCATTGTGCCTGAAAATGCAACCGTGGAACGCCATATATCAGTAAGGGTAGCGCATGGTGGACAGCAGTCTTAAAAACGTCAGCATTCTGGTTGTCGATGACACGACGTTGATGCAGCAATTGATCCATGACGTGCTGAAGCGGCTTGGGTTCCAGAAGGTCGTTGTCGTGAACAGCGGGCGCAAGGCCATAGAGCTTGTCGCGCAGCATTCTTTTGATTTCATCATCACCGATTGGCGCATGGATGATATGACGGGGATTGATTTGATCCGGTATGTGCGGACTGCGCCGCAGTCGCGCAATCCCCATATTCCGATCATCATGTTGACGGGCAATTCCGAAGTCCGCGACGTGATTGAGGCGCGCGATGTGGGCGTGAACGAATATATGATCAAGCCGTTTTCCGCCGAGCAACTGGTCAAGCGCATTCGCTCGGTCATCGAACATCCGCGCCGCTTTGTTGAAGCCGCGAATTACAATGGGCCTGACCGCCGCCGCGTTCTGCAATTTCCCCTGAAGGGCGCCGAGAGGCGGAAGCGGAGAGCCTGATGATTCTTCAGCAAGAGGACAACGTCAAGATTTTCGAGCCGGATCACGGACTGCACGTCAAGATCGGCGGCACCAGTCTTGATCAAGTGTTGCCGCCGGAAGCGGTCGAGGCCGCGCAAGCGGTCATTCAGGAATCCGCCGATCAGTTTTTGGCCGAAAGCTTTACGGAAATGGACAAATTGGAGGCGGCGTTTGGAAATTGGCGCAAGGCGGCGGGCGCGGACGGTCTGACGGCGATTGTTCGTACGGCCTTTGCCGTTAAGACAGCGGCGGGCGTGGGCGGCTATGATCTGGTCGCCGCGTTGGCCAAGTCTTTGCACCTGTACTGCGAACGATCCCTCGAAGTCGGTGCGCCGCCGCTCAAGGCATCCATTCTGGAATGGCATGTGTCCAGTTTGCGGACTTTGTTGACGGCGCGGATCAAGGGCATGGGCGGCGCGGCGGGCGAGGCCGTGATGGCCGAAGTTGAAAAACTGTGCGGGCCGACGACGGCGTGACGCACGGAGCCATGAAGCCATAATCACGAAACTTTGCGCGGACGCGATGAAAAAACTGCATATCAAGACCTGGGGCTGCCAGATGAACGTCTATGACTCGGCGCGGATGGCCGATGTTGTGACTCCGCTCGGTTATGCGCCGACGGACGAAATGGCCGAGGCCGATCTGGTGATCTTTAACACCTGCCACATCCGCGAGAAGGCGACCGAGAAGTTGTTCTCGGAACTGGGCCGCGCGCGCGAGCATCAGGAGGCGCGGGCTGCCGTGGGCGAGCGGATGCTGATCGCCGTCGCGGGCTGCGTGGCGCAGGCCGAGGGGCCGGAGATTCAACGTCGCGCGCCGTACGTCGATATGGTGTTCGGGCCGCAGACCTATCACCAGTTGCCGGAGATGATCGCGCGTGTGACGCGCCGCGCGGGCCGTGTGCTGAACACAGATTTTCCGGCGGAGGCGAAGTTCGACCATCTGCCGCTTGAGCAGGCGGTGAGCGGTGTCAGCGCGTTTTTGTCGGTGCAGGAAGGCTGCGACAAGTTTTGCAGTTTTTGCGTCGTGCCCTACACGCGCGGCGCGGAGTATTCGCGCCCCGTGGCGGCGATTGTCGCCGAGGCGGAGCGGCTGGCCGGGCAGGGCGCGCGCGAAATCACGTTGCTGGGCCAGAATGTGAACGCCTATCACGGCGAAGACGCGGGCGGCGCGACGTGCGGGCTTGGCGGCTTGTTGCGGCGTTTGGCCGAGGTGCCGGGGGTCTTGCGCTGGCGCTACACCACCTCGCATCCGCGCGATATGGACGACGATCTGATCGCGGCGCATCGCGATATTCCTCATTTGATGCCGTTTCTGCATCTGCCGGTGCAGAGCGGATCGGACGCGATTTTGGCCGCGATGAACCGTAAGCACAGCGCCGATGATTATCGCGGCCTTGTGGAGCGTTTGCGGGCGGCGCGGCCCGATATGGGTTTTTCGTCGGATTTCATCGTCGGATTCCCCGGCGAAACCGATGCCGATTTTCAGGCGACGCTGCGGCTGGTGCGCGATGTCGGCTTTGCGCAGGCGTATTCCTTTAAATACAGCCGCCGTCCCGGCACGCCCGCCGCCGCGATGCCGCAGCAGGTTGACGAGGCCGTCATGGACGCGCGGCTTGCCGAGCTGCAGGCGTTGTTGCGCGAGCAGCAGGATGGCTTCAACCAAGCCTGCGTCGGGCGGACGATGCCGGTTCTGTTCGACGGCACGAGCCGCCGCGACGGCCATGTGTTCGGGCGTACGCCGTTTATGCAGGCCATCCATGTGCCGGGGCCGGAACGTTTGATTGGCCATGCGTTGCCGGTTGAGGTTGTCGAAGCCGGAACGAACAGCCTGCAGGGCCGCGTCGCCGCGAATGTTCCGGAAGCGGTCATCTGACTTTTTCGGAATGCGTTCCTACCGGCTTGCCGTTGGGGGCAAAGAGGGGTATTCCTAGACGACCGTTCCGGCGGCGCTTATTCCCCTTTTTCTGAACAAAATCATGACTCAGACCTCGTCAACGGTTGTCTTTGGCGGCTCCGGCTTTTTGGGCCGCCATGTCGTGCGCCGTTTGGCGCGGTTGGGCGGTTCGATCCGCATTCCGACACGCGATCTTGATAAGGCGTTGCCGTTGAAGACGGCGGGGGATGTTGGCCAGATCGTGCCTTTTTTGAGTTCGCCGCGCGGCGATGCCGCCGTGGCGCGCACCGTGGCCGGAGCGGACACCGTCATCAATCTGCTGGGCATCCTGTATGAACGCGGGGCCAGCACGTTTCAGGCGGTGCATGTCGAGGCGGCGGCGCGGATCGCGCGGTTGGCGAAGGAAAACGGCGTTAAAAATTTCGTGCATGTCTCGGCTTTGGGGGCCGACAGCGCCTCGCGCTCGAAATACGCGCGCAGCAAGGCGGCGGGCGAGGAGGCTATTCGCGCCTTTTTCCCCGAAGCGATCATCCTGCGCCCCAGCGTCGTTTTCGGGCCGGAAGACCTGTTTTTCAACCGCTTTGCCTCGATGGCGCGGTTTCTGCCTGTGCTGCCGCTGATCGGCGGCGGTGAAACGAAGTTCCAGCCGGTCTATGTGGGGGATGTTGCGGACGCGGTCGTCGCGGCGCTGGCCAATCCGGACGCGCGGGGCCAGACCTATGAATTGGGCGGACCCGGCGTTTATTCGTTCCGCCAACTGATGGAAATCATTTTGGGCGCGGTGCGTCGTCGGCGTTGCCTGCTGCCCCTGCCGTGGGGGTTGGCGAAGCTGGAGGCGACGTTTCTTGAGCTTTTGCCCAGCCCGCTTCTGACCCGCGATCAGGTGGAGCTGCTCAAAGTCGACAACACGCTCCGCGATCCGAAATCGCTTTTATTCCAAGACCTTGGGATCACACCGACGGCGCTTGAGATCATTCTGCCGACCTACCTCGACCGCTTTCGCGCCGGGGGGCGGCTGGGCGCGGCGGACTGAAGTCGGGGCGTTCCGCTTCTGACCCGCGCTGGCCGGAAACCATTTTAACTATTTGCAAAGCTTGCATTTTTGCCGTCACGCTGTAAGAGTTTGGCAACGATCAGGCAAGCTTTTGTTAAGCGCAACAGGCTATAGAACGCAAATGTATATTGGAATCGACCTCGGAACCTCCAACAGCGTTATCGCCGGAATCGTCGATGGCGAGGCGCGTGTTTTCCGCCCCGCCGACGGTGGCGAGGTTCTTCCCTCTGTCATCTATGTCGACAAGCGCGGCCATCGGCTTTATGGCCGCCGCGCCTATGACCAAGCGCTGATCGCGCCCGACAATGTCGCGGCGGGGTTCAAGCGGCTGATGGGATCGTCCACGCCGATCGAGATCAAGGGCGCGGGTGTCACGCTGACACCGGAGGAATGCTCCGCCGAGATCATCCGCCAATTGCTGGGGCAGGCTACCACCGAAACCGGAATCGACGAATTCACCGGCGCGATCATCACCATTCCCGCCGCTTTCAACCAGATGCAATCCGAAGCGACGCTGCGCGCCGCCAAGTTGGCGGGGTTGGAGCGCGTCGATCTGTTGCAGGAACCGGTCGCGGCGGCGCTCGCCGCCATGTCGGGCGCGAAGCGTTCCGGCCAGTTTTTGATTTACGACTTGGGCGGCGGCACGTTCGACGTGGCGCTGGCTCAGGCGATCAACGGCGAGGTCAGCATCGTCGCGCAGCAGGGCATCAATATGCTCGGCGGCCGCGATTTCGACCGCATCATCGTCAACGAGATCGTCCGGCCCTGGCTGCTCGCCAATTTCGATCTGCCGGATAATTTCCAGCGCGATCCGCAATACCGCCGTTTGATCCGTATCGCCCAGCTGGCGGCGGAAAAGGCCAAGATCGACCTGTCCACCAAGGACGAAGCCGCGATTTTCGCCTCGGACGACGATGTGCGGATGACGGATCAGAACGAAACCGAGATATTCCTCAACGCGCCCTTTACCCGCGCCGCGTTCGAAGACCTGATCCGCGAGCCGGTGCAGCAGACCATCGCGCTGATCCGCTCGATGATGGACGAGAACAACTATAAGCACGACGACATCGACCGCATCGTTTTCATCGGCGGCCCCAGCCGCACGCCTTTGATCCGCCAGATGGTGTCGGACGAGCTGGGCATTGCCGCCGATCTGAAGACCGATCCGATGACCGCCGTGGCGCTCGGCGCGGCCTATTACTGCGAAAGCCGCCGGTGGGATTTCCTCGGCGTCGGCGCGGGTGTCGGGGGCAGCGTGCCCAAGCCGCAAAAGGCGACGGCTCCCACGCCCGAAGAACCCGACCTGACCTTTGACTATGCCCAGCGCACACCGGACGACAAGACGGTCATCACCGTTCATTTGGCCCAGCCGCTGAAGGTTTCGCGGCAACTGCGCCTGACATCCGAGGCGTGGGACTCCGGCGTTTTGCCGTTGGCCGACGGTTTGACGATCATGGTGCCGCTGCGCGCCAACGGGCTGCACAGTTTTGCGGTGCGGGTGCTGGACGAGGCCGGACAGCCGTTGCCCCAGCATGATCACACGTTGGAGATCACCCGCGTCGTCGCGGCGGCGGCTAGCATTCCGGCGGCGCAGACCATCGCCGTCAAGGCGCTGGAGCATGCGCATGCGCAGGAAAACATCCTTTTGCCGCTCGTCAGCAAGGGCGCGGCGCTTCCCGCATCCGGGCAGGCCAGTTTCAAGAGCGGTCGCGCCCTGAAGGCGGGCGGGCCGGGTTCGATCAGCTTTGAGCTGTTTCAGGTCGAATATCCGGAACGCATCGATCTCAACCTGTGCGTCGGGTTGTTCCGCATCAACGGCACCGATTTGCCGAACGACCAGTCGATCAAGGCGGGCGATCCGATTGTTTTCGATTGGCGCATGAGCGACGGCGGAATTCTGCAAGCGACGGTGCATTTGCCGAACAACGATCTGGATCTGCGCGTGCCGCGTTTCTACGCGCCGCAGGCGGGCCAGATTTCCTTTGACGAGGCCAACGGCGCGTCCTTTGCCAACGTCGTCCTCAAGCGCGGCGACGAGGAGTGGGGCGATCTGGCGGCGGCGCTCGGCCCCGACGGCGGGCCGGAGGTGCAGCTGCTGAAGACCCGTCTGGCGGAACAGCGCGAGACGCTGGAGGAAGCGGCAGGCGATGCCGAAACCATCCGCCGCGTGGTCGAGGAAACCCGCTTCATTCGCCAAGACACGGCGCGGATCAGCAAAAAGCACTATGGCGCGATGCTGCAACGCCAGCTCGGCAAGATGACGGCGGCTTTCAATCGCGTGGTGCGCGCGCAGGCGGACAAGCTGGAGACGGCGCGTTTCGACAACAATGCTCGTGACGTGCAGCAGATCATCGAGGACGGCGATCCGCTGACGTTCGACGACGCGACGCTCAAGCTGGGCGCGATGCGCACCTTGTTCTTTACCATCGCGTGGCGCGATCCCGACTATGTCATGGCGTGGTTCCGCCGTTTGTCGCGCGAACCCTATCTGTTTCCCGACTCCGCCGAGTTTAAGGCCATGGTGGAGGAGGGCGAGCGCTTCCGCGAGGCGGGCAACAAGGAAGGCATGCGCGATCTTGTCAGCCGGATGCTGGACGCTCGTATCGCTCTGGGGGCCAGCGATATCGCGGGCGAACTGGCCACTATCGTTAAAACCTAGGATTTAAGAAGGAAAAGCGGTCAAAGAACAACCTTTCGGTAACCTCAACCGGGCATAATGGCATAACGCTTGTCCCGTCAGCACTGTGCGGAGTTTTCATCCATGATCGACATGACCCTTGAGACGCTGTCTCCCGATGCCGCGAAAGAGCTTTTGACCGCCATCGCGCCTGAAATCGCGCCGGTGACGTTGCCGCTCGATAAGACGCTGGTGCAGCAGGCCGCGCTTCCTTTCTATGAGGACGTGAAGTTCGTCGCGCTCACCGACATGATGCTGCCGCCGCCGAATGTGCGCTATATGCTGTACAAGCCGGGGCTGGTCAGCCTGATGAACTGGACCAACGAGCCGATCTATAGCGTCAACGAAAAAGCGCCGATCAAGCTGGATCGCAAGACACTGGTGCCTTATGCCAAATTCTTTTTCCACTATGTGCGCGGCCAGTTGGGGCGCTTTATCATCGTGGAAAAGCCCGAAGATGTCGATTGGCTGCCCAACGCCACCGCCGAGGAAAAAGCGCAGGTCGCCGCCAAGCTTATGCCCGTCACCTATAAGGGCATCGGACGCGACAACCTTTTCACGCTCACTTGCACCGTCGTGTTCAAGAACGCGCTGTTCAAGACCGACATCAAGGTTGCGCCCTATGACCTCGACGTGTTCGATCCTGAGCTTAACGCGCCGGAGCATTTCACCATCGGCCAGATGAAGCTGACCAACGAAGAGCTGTTGCTCGAAGACCTGAACGTGCCGGTCGATCCGCCGCCCGGCGAGTTCGGCTGATCGCGCGGCGATGAACCGCCTCGTCATCACGCTCTTTTCCGCCGGATGGGTCGTGCCGTTCTGGGCGGCGGCGGCGGCCTATCTGGAGTTCCTGCAGGCGGGCGTTTGGCCGCGCCTGCTGCATGAAGCGCCGCTGAACAGCTTCCCCTACATCGACTTTTGCCAGCGCATGCTGGCCATCGGTAGCGTCTGGCTGACCTGTGCGCTCTTCTATTGGGCGTGGCGGGCTTCCAAGGTTAAGGGCAAGAAATAGTCGTCTCGACGCTGCGCCTCTAAACCGCTTCGCTCTCTTCGGCCCTGCGCCGCGCCTGATGATCCGTGGCGAGGAGCATGTAGACCGCCGGGACCACAAACAGCGTGAATAGCGTGCCGATCGCGAGGCCTGTGGCGATGACCAGTCCCATGTTGAACCGCGACAACGCGCCCGCGCCGCTGGCGGTGATGAGCGGGAGGACACCCAAGACCATCGCCGCCGTGGTCATCAGGATGGGGCGCAGGCGAACGCCGGTCGCGCCGACGATGGCTTCCAGCTTTGAGTGGCCTTCCTCTTGCAGCGCGTTGGCGAATTCGACGATCAGAATGCCGTGCTTGCTGATCAGGCCCATGAGCGTGACGAGGCCGACCTGCGTGTAGATGTTGATGCTCGCGCCGCCGAGGCCGAGGCTGATGAAGAGCAACGCTCCGGCAATCGACATCGGCACCGACACCAGAATGATGAACGGGTCGCGGAAGCTTTCGAACAGCGCCGCCAACGTCAAAAAGATGATGATGAGCGCGAACAGGAACGTCATGGCAAAGCCGCTGGACTCTTGCGCGAACTGGCGCGACTGGCCGCCGTAATCGACGGTGTAGCCCTGCGGCAAAGTACGCGCGGCGAGATCCTTGAGGTAGGTCAGCGCGTCGCCGAGCGATACGCCGGGCAGCATCACGCCGGAGACCGTGGCCGCGTTCATCTGCTGGAAGTGGTTCAGGGTTTCCGGCACCGTTTCCGGCTTGATCGACGCGATGGTCGACAACGGCACCGACGCGCCGCTTCCCGTGCGGATGTGATAGTCGCCCAACTGGTCGCTGTTCAGACGGAAAGACTGCTGCACCTGCGGGATGACTTTGTAGGAGCGGCCTTCGAGGCTGAAGTAGTTCACATAGCCGCCGCCGAGCATCGCAGCCAGAGCGCCGCCGACATCGTTCATGGTCAACCGCAACTGCGCCGTCTTGTCGCGGTCGATGACGACCGTGGCTTGCGGTTTGTCGATTTTCAGGTCGCTGTCGAGGAACATGAAGCGGCCGCTTTTTTGCGCTTCTTGCATGAAGGTCTGAGTCACGTCGTTCAGGCGGGCGAAGGGTTCGGTGGTCGCGATGACGAACTGGATGGGGAGGCCGTTGCTGCCCGGCAAGGGCGAAGGTTGGAACGCCGCCGCACGGACTCCGGCGACGGTGTTGAGGCTGTTTTGCACAAGCGGCTGGAGTTCGTTCGAGGTGCGTTCGCGTTCGTCCCACGGTTTCAAAACCATGCCTGCGATGGACGCGCCGGGCATTTCCAACTGAAACACATGATCGGTTTCGGGGTATTCGGAAAAAAGGCGGTAAACCTCGCGCGAATACAGCTCGCGCTGCTGCAGCGTGGCGCTGGGGGCGGAACTGGCGAAGCTGATGACGATGCCCTGGTCCTCTTGCGGCGCCAGTTCGGTTTTGGCTCCGGCGTAGAGGAAATAGATGCTGGCGAGGATGATGACGGAGAAGGCATAGGTCACGGGCCGGGTTTGCAAGCTGTTGCGCAGCAGCGCTTCGTAGCGGTCGCGGCGTAGGTAATGAGCGGCGGCCAGAAGAAGATACAGCGGCAGCGTCACGAGCATCACCGGGTATTTTACGAACCACCGGCGGCCCGTATACAAAAACAGGAAACTTCTCTCCATCGCGTCGGCGAGCCGGTCTGTCAGTGTGTCGTCGTCGTGCGAGTCTTGACGGTGCGCATTCAGCAACCGTGCGCATAGCATGGGGGAGAGGGTGAGGGCGATGATCGCCGACATCGTCACCGCGCCGACCAGTGTGAAGGCGAATTCGGAAAACAGAGCGCCGGTCAGACCGCCTTGAAAGCCGATGGGGATATAGACGGCGACCAGAACGACGGTCATCGCCACGATGGGGCTGGCCAATTCGCGCGCCGCCATCAACGCGGCATCGAAAGGTTTGGCTCCTTCGTCGAGATGGCGGTTGACGTTTTCCACCACGATGATCGCGTCGTCGACCACAAGCCCGATGGCCAGAACGAGCGCGAGAAGTGTGAGCAGGTTGATCGAGAAACCGGCCACCAGCATGACGACGAACGCGCCGATCAACGACAACGGAATGGCGAGCGTCGGAATCAGCACCGAGCGCGGCGAGCCGAGGAACAGGAACACCACGGCGGTGACGATCAGCAACGCTTCGAACAAGGTGAAGACCACTTCGTGGATCGAGCTGTTGACGAAGGCGGTGGAGTCGTAAACGATTTCGCCGTTCAGGCCTTGCGGCAATTCGGCCTTGATGTCGGGGAAAATCTTGCGGATGCCGCCGATCACGTCGAGCAGGTTGGCCGAGGGCGCGACCTTGATGCCGATATAGACGGCTTTTTTGCCGTCGAATCCGACGCGCGATTCATAGTCGTCAGCGCCGAGCGTGACGTTGGCCACGTCCTCCAGCCGGATGATCGCGCCGTCTTGCTGCTTGACGATCAGGCGCCGGAATTCGTCCAGCGTGTGCAAGCCCGTCTCCGCCGACAAATTGACCTCCACCATCTGGCCTTTGGTGGTGCCGAGGCCGGAGATGTAGTCGTTGCGGGCCAGCGCCTGACTGACATCGGCGGCGGTGAGGCCGTAGGCGGCGAGCTTTTGCGGGTCGAGCCACGCGCGCAACGCGAAATTCTGCCCGCCCAAAATCTCGGCGGTCTGAACGCCTTCGACCGTTTGCAGTCTGGGTTGGACGATGCGCAGCAGATAGTCGGTGATGTTGTTTTGCGGCAGGACATCGCTGTTAAAGCCGATGTACATCGCGGCAATGGTTTGGCCGATTTCGATGTTCAGAGTCGGTTGCTGCGATTCCGGTGGCAATTGGTTCAACACCGAACTGATCTTGGTGCTGATTTCCGTCAAGGCCTTGTTGGAGTCGTGGTTGAGGCGGAGGTTGGCGGTGATGGTGCTGACCCCGTTCTGGCTTTTCGAGGTCATGTAGTCGATGCCGTTGGCTTGCGCGACGGCGTTCTCCAGCGGCGTGGTGATAAAGCCCGCCACCACATCGGCATCCGCGCCGTAATAGACGGTGCTGACCGTCACCACCGCGTTCTCGGTGCGGGGGTATTGCAGGACGGGCAGCTCGAACACCGCGCGCAGGCCGAGGACGAGGATCAGCAGGCTGATGACCGTGGCCAGAACCGGACGGCGGATGAAGATGTCGGTGAAGCGCATCACTTGTCTTCCGGTTTCGGGTTGGGGTCGTTGCTGGGCTGAATGCTGTTGTTGATCACGAGGGGACTGCCGTTGCGCAATTTCATCTGTCCGGCGGTGACGACGGTGTCGCCTTCGGCGATCCCGCTCAGGATGGCGATTTGGTCGCCGCGCGTCGCGCCGGTGGTGACGAATTTTTGGCTGGCGATCATCTGCGGCGTATCTTGGCCCTCAACGGCCTTGGTTTCGACGACAAACACCGTGCTGCCATAGGGGTTGAAGGTGATGGCCGTTTGCGGGAGCGTCAGCCGTTTTTGCGGATCGCCGGACACGATGCCCGCCGTCGCGAACATGCCGGGCAGGAGCAAACGGTCGGGGTTGGGGAGGCTAGCGCGTATCTGCACGTTGCGCGTCGCGGGGTCGATCTTGGGGTTGATCGCGGTGATTTCGCCGGGGAATTCACGATCCGGCCACGCGTCGGCTTTGGCCACGAGCTTTTGCCCGACTTTGAGTTGCGGCACGAATTGTTGCGGCAAGGCAAAGTCGAAATAGATCGGGTCGACCTGCTGCAACGTCGCGACGGAGGTTCCGGCGTTGAGATATTGGCCGACATCCACGGCGCGGATGCCGATGCGACCCGTGAAAGGCGCGAGGATCATCTTTTTCTCGAGCACGGCGCGTTGCTGCGCCACTTGCGCCCGCGCGGCGGCGAGCGTGGCCGCGTCGACATCGACCGTCGCTTGGCTGATGGCCTGCGCTTTCAGTTGCTTTTGATCGCGTTCCCATGTGATCTCGGCCAGTTTGGCGGCGGCTTGCAGCGCGTGGAGCCGCGCCATCTCGTCCTGAGAGCGAAGCTGCACCAACAGCGTGCCTTCTTCGACATCCTGTCCGGACTCGAAGTGGATTTCGTCGACGATGCCCGCGACTTCGGAGGTCAATTCGACTCCGCGCGCGGCGCGCAGTGTGCCTAAGGCCTTGATCTCAGGCTGCCATTCCTGCATTTCCGCCTTGATGGTGGAGACGGTCTGCGGGGCCGACCCCATGCCCGCCATGAATTTCTTGATCATCATGCCTTTGAAAATCTGAAAGCCGAACACGCCGCCCAAGACGACGGCGACGACGACCAGCATGATGATCATGCGTTTTTTCATTTTGTTTTCTCTTCGTTGGTGGATGTGTCTTCGTCCGTCCAGCCGCCGCCGAGCGCCTGGAATAGCGCGGCGGTGTCGGCAAAGCGGCGGGCTTCGGCCTGCGCGAGGGCGATTTTGGTTTGTTGCCATGTCTGCTGGGCGGTCAGCACCGACAAGTAACTGACCGATCCGGCCTTGAGCTGTTCGCGGGCCAATTCAAGGCTGTCGAACGCGGCGCGGTCGGCGGCCCATTGCGTCCGCAACGCTTCGGCATCAGAGCGCAGGGCTTGCAGCGCGTCGGCGACGTTTTGGAACGCGGTGAGAACGGCGCCGCGGTAACGCGCGGCGGCTTCGTCATAGGCGGCTTCGGCGGCGTTGCGTTTGTGCCGCAGCTCGCCGCCGTGGAACAGCGGTTGCAGCAGTCCCGCGCCGAGACCCCAGACCGCCGCGCCGGGGGAGAGAAGGTCGCCGAGGGCGAGGGCTTCCGCGCCATATCCGGCGCTCAGGGAAATCTGCGGCAGCATGTTGGCGGTCGCCACGCCGACGGCGGCGCTGGCGGCGCGCAACTGGGCTTCGGCGGCGCGGACATCGGGCCGTCGCGCCACGAGGCGCGAGGGGAGGGTCAGCGGCAGGTTTTCCGGCAGCTGCATTTGCGCCAGTTCAAAGGTCGCGCCCAGTTCGTCGCTCGGCAGTTGCCCGACCAGCGCGGCCAACTGGTGGCGGGTTTGCGCCAATTGCTTGTCGAGCAGGGGAAGGGTGGCTTCGGCTTGCGCCAACGTCGCGGCTTGCGCCAGAACGGCGGTGCGGGCAATCGCGCCCAGCTCCAACTGCTGCTCCAGCAGTTGCAGTTGTTGTTTGTCGGCGTCGATGATGTCGCGGGTCGCGGCGATCTGAGCGCGCAGCGAGGCTTCCTGCAGCGCCGTCGTCACCACGTTGGCGGCGAGGGTCAGGCGGGCGGCTTCGAGTTCAAAGCGCATGACATCCGCTTGCGCTTCCAATCCTTCGTAGGCGCGGCGCGCGCCGCCGAAAAGGTCGAGGTTGTACGACACGTTGACCGAGGCGTTGTAGAGCGTGAACGGCTTGGTGTTCGCCCCGTTGACCGATTGGCCTGAGGCTTGCTGACGCGTGACTCCGGCTTGTCCGTCGATTGTGGGGAGGAAGGCGCTTGTGCCTGCGGCGGCCAACTCGCGCGCTTGGCGCAGGGCGGCTTCGGCGGCTTGCACGTCGGGGTTGGTCTTGAGCGCCTGTTCGACCAAGCGCGTCAGCGGCTCGGCATGAAAGGCTTCCCACCATGCCTGCGCCACGGGCGCGCCGGGGTTGAATTTTTGCGCTGCGCCGGTCGGCAGGTCGGTTTGCGCCGTGGGCGCGGGGAGGCCGTCGGGGCTGTAGGCGGCGGCTGTGGGCGCTTCGGGACGCGCGAACTCCGGCCCCACGGCGCAACCGGCCATCAAGACGGCGCAAGCCGCGAGAGCCGGAACGGTGAGGCGGGGTGAGGTCATAGCATGTTCCCAGAAACGGTCGGTGGACGCTTTCGCCTTTACAGACGGCGGCGGGAAGAATATACATTCATGCGTGATTGTATGTAAACCGGAAAAGTGAACGTGGTACCACAAAGGGGGCGGTGAATGCCCCCGCATTCGGGTCGGGTTAACGACGCATGGCGCGACGCACCAAGGATGAAGCCGAACAAACCCGCAGCGCGATTCTCGACGCGGCGGAAAGGGTCTTTTACCGTGGCGGCGTGGCCCGCGCGTCCTTGCAGGAAGTGGCCGAGGACGCCGGAGTGACGCGCGGCGCGGTCTATTGGCATTTTCGCAACAAGATCGAACTGCTGGACGCGATGGCGCAGCGCGTGCTGTTGCCGCAGGAGGATATCCTTGATCAACTTGCGGCCAGCGATACGCGCGCGCCTTTGGAGGATCTTCACCGCGCCTGCCGCGACGGGCTGAAGCTGATGATGAACGACCCGCAGCGGCGGCGCGTGTTCACGATCTTGACGCAGCGCTGCGAATACATCGAGGAGATGGCTCCGGTGATGGAGCGGCGTGCAGCGTGCAAGGGGCGGATGCTGGATCGCTTTGTGCGCTTGTTTCTGCGGGCGCAAACGTTAAAGCAACTGGCCCCCGGCTGGCCCCCGCGCGTGGCCGCCTCGACGTTGCAGGCGCTGATGTCCGGGCTTATCGTTAACGGGCTGGAAGGCAAGCCGGGTCGGACGCTCGATAGGGCGAACGCGGCCTGTCTGGCGGCCTTTTTCCGCACGCTGGGGCGTTAGGCGGCGGCTTTTTGGTTGCGGCGCTTGACTCAATCGCGGCCTCCTGCCTATAAAGCCCAAATTGGAAGCAAGGCGGCCCGGTGGGGCGCTGGCGGTATTCGCGCTTTCACCCGATAACTTCAACGAAGGTTGCCGCGTCTGCGGCGGAGGATTGTTATGGCTCGTGTATGTTCTGTGACTGGCAAGAAGCCCCATTTCGGCAACAAGGTCAGCCATGCCAACAACAAATCCCGTCGTCGCTGGCAGCCGAATCTGCAGGTTTGCTCGTTCCCGTCCGAGATTATGGGCAAGATGATCGCCTTGCGCCTGACCGCGAACGGCATCCGCACCGTCGAACACAACGGCGGCATCGACGCGTGGTTGCTGAACACCCCCATGAGCCGCCTCAGCGAAACAGCGCGCAAGCTGCGCAAGCAGCTGCAAAAGGCGCAAGAACGCACCAAGGCAGCGTAAGCTTAGCTCGTTTTTCTCTGCGATTTCTCTCCAAACGGGAGCGTCATTCCCGCGAAGGCCCCGTCACGGGGGCACACAGCCTCTATCCGTGATAAAGGGTCAGATATGGTAACGGGGATAAGTCCCGGGGACGCGGCTCGGTTGCTGGGCGTGGTATGGTCAACGCTTTGCAAGTCCATCAAGGTGGGAGCCCATTAACTCGGTACGTGAGAAGTATATTAACGGAATATTAGACTTGTCAATTTAGGATTTAGGTGTAGACTTTAGAAACGTTTGCCAGAAAGGATGTCGCATGCGCCACGCCTCATTGAAGGTCCTTTGTCTTGCTGCGCTTTTTGCGCTTGGCTCCGTTCCGGCGCAGGCAGGGCAATTGTTCCCGCCCGAAAACCAACGCACCGGCGGCTCCTGCACGGATGGTCAGGTGCTTGGTTGGAGCGGCGACTCGGTGAAATGCACTAATCCTACCCCCGGCGTTAA
>CAIXHP010000009.1 GCA_903919315.1 uncultured Pseudomonadota bacterium
AGTCCCAGAAAATCCTGCGTAATCGCGCACCGATACAAGATCAAAAGAACCAGCAGGTGATCTTCCAGCTCGCCGATCCCCCACGGGCGGCCCGCGCGTTCCTTCGGCTCGACAACGCGCTGTTGCCATCGGGCGCGAACCCGCTCGACCATGTCCAGAAAAAGGGATGCCTCAACGCCCGTCAGGCGCTGAAATTGCCGCTTGCGTAAAAGCGCCGCGCTATTAAACTTTGCCATCGGAGAGGCCTCCAACGCCTCTCCAACCTTGAATCACAAGCCGGTTAACAAAGATTCAATGCCACTTTCGCAACGAGTCTATTAACGCCGGACGGCCAACAAATTGCTCATTTTGGCTTTACTTTATTATTCATTCGGCTTGACATCTTTGACAGTAACGGCGCATAAAACAGGATCACTTGTATAAATCAGCCCGGCATGCCGCCGGAAACAAAATGGAGTTATGACGAAAATGTCTGAGAAGACCGCCCACGAGAAAACCACGGTTGAAACCGCCACGAACGAACGCATTTTGGGAATGGCGACGCAGATCGTCGCCGCCTATGTCGGCCACAACAGCGTCACGGCCGCCGATTTGCCCGCCCTTTTGGGCACGATGTACCAGAGCATGATCCGCATCGGTGCCGGTGGCAGCGCGACGGAAACCCGCCCTGAGCCCTTCGTTCCCGTGAAGAAGTCCATCACGCCCGAATTCATCATCTGCCTTGAAGATGGCAAAAAGCTGAAAATGCTGAAGCGCCATCTCAAGACATCCTACAACATGACACCGGATCAGTACCGCGAACGCTGGAACCTCGGCGCGGACTATCCGATGGTCGCCCCCAACTACGCCAAGCAGCGCAGCAAGCTGGCCAAGCAAATCGGCCTCGGCACCGCCCGCCGCACCGGCAAACAAAAAGCCGCCTAAGCGTCCCACGACGCGCAGCACGGCAAAACCAATCAGGCAGGAAGCCAGCGCTTCCTGCCTTTTTGTTGGACGAAGTCAGCGAAACTAAAAACCCTCTTGACCCGCCGCCTAAGTTTGCGATAGGATTTGCGCATGCTAAGAATGATCACGCGCACGACGACCACCACGACGACGACCCTCACCGGGGCGTTTAGGGTGTCTGCGCGCTGATTTTATCTTCGTAGCGATCCTTAAAAGCCCCGCCGGTTCAGACGGGGCTTTTGCTTTTTGAGGCACCCGTCTTCCGACAAAACAACAGGAGACGAACATGTGCCCGAAAAACCATTCGAACCGTCCTCTCAGCGAAGAGGAGCGGAGCAAGCTTCAGATACAACGACATTCCTGCTCGCACGTCATGGCGGCCGCCGTTTTGTCGCTCTGGCCCGATGCGAAATTCGGCGTTGGCCCCGCGACCGAGACCGGATTCTATTACGACTTTCAATTGCCCGTGCCGTTGAAGGAAAGCGATCTGGCGGCGATTGAGAGCAAAATGCGCGCGCTGCAAGAAGAGAAGCTTCCCTTTGTGCGCTCTGAGGTCGCGATCGACGAGGCCATCGCCCTCATGCAACAGCGCGGCCAACCGTATAAGGTCGAGTTGCTTGATCTCCTCAAGGCCAGAGGATCGACGGCGGTGGCGGGGGACGACGGCGGTCAGGGCGTTGATGTCGTTTCTTTCTACCAGACCGGCGATTTCATAGACCTGTGCCGTGGCCCGCACGTCGAGCATGCGGGGCAGGTCGGAATGTTCAAGCTGCGCAGTCTGGCGGGAGCGTACTGGCGCGGCGATGAAAAGAACCCGCAAATGCAACGCATCCACGCGCTTTGTTACCGAAACGCCGAAGAGCTGGCGCACGCCGAATGGCAACTTGAGCAAGCCGAACTGCGCGACCATCGCAAACTCGGCAAAGAACTGAAGCTGTTTGCGTTCGCGCAGGATGTCGGATCGGGCCTGCCGCTCTGGCTGCCCAAGGGCATGGTGTTGCGGGACGAATTGGAGCGGCTTGCTCTGCAAGAAGAACGCCGCGACGGCTACCAGCGCGTGGCGACTCCGCAAATCACCAAGGAAGCGCTCTATCTGCGCTCCGGCCATCTGCCGTACTACGCCGACGATATGTACAAACCGCTCGATATCGACGGCGAGAAATACTATCTGCGCCCGATGAACTGCCCGCACCACCATCATATCTATTTGACCAGCAAATGGTCATACCGCGACCTGCCGATCCGGTTGTCGGAATATGGGCAGGTTTATCGTTACGAGGCCAGCGGCGGGTTGTCGGGCCTTATGCGCGTGCGCGGTTTTTGCCAGAACGATGCGCATATCTATTGCCGTTTCGACCAAGCAAAAGAAGAATTTCTATCGGTCATGCGTTTGCATGCCCGTTATTACGATCTTTTGGGAATCGAAGAATACTGGATGCGGCTGTCGCTGCCCGACCTCAACAATATCCGGAAATACGTTGACGACTCCGAAGGCTGGATGAACGCCCTGAAAATCATTCGCGAGGCCTTGGACGAATCCGGTTATCCGGTTGTCGAGGCCGAAGGCGAAGCGGCGTTCTATGGCCCCAAGATCGATTTCATGATCAAAGGGGTCGTGGGCACCGAATACGCTATTTCGACCGTCCAACTGGATTTCTTGGCCGCCCAACGTTTTGGCCTCAGCTATGTCGCCCAAGACGGTTCCGAACCGCCCGTCTACGTCATCCATCGCGCTCCGCTGGGATCGCATGAGCGCTTTGTGGCGTTTCTCATCGAGCAGTTCGCCGGAGCGTTTCCCGTTTGGCTGTCGCCCGTTCAGGCGCGTGTGATTCCCATCGCCGCCCGCCACAATGCGTACGCCGAACGTGTCCGCAGCGCGATATTCAATGCGCCGATTGAAACGGCTTCAGGCGGGCCGCGCATCGACATTGATAAGAGCGACGAGCGCATGCAAAAGAAGATCCGCGATGCCCAAAACGAGAAAATTCCCTATATGCTCGTCGTGGGCGACAAGGAAGCGGCGACCGATACGGTGGCCGTTCGTCTGCGAAACGGCCAAGACCTTGGCACCATCCCCGTCGCCGCGTTCGTCGAGCGTCTCGAAAAGGAGATACGCTCGCGGCGCGATCTTCCCTCGGCCGCGACGGCCTAGGAGGGCGCGAACCAGCCCTTTTTTCCCCGCGTGGATTTGCCGCAAGCGGTGTGCTAGGATCGCGGCGGGAATTTGGAACCGGATTTGGGCCACCGATGAACGCAGATACGATCACCGATCAGCTGAACAGCGACCTGATGGTCGGCAGCCTCGAAGTGCGCGTCGCCGCCACGGCGGCGGAAGTCGACGCGGCGCAGGCGCTGCGTTACCGCGTCTTTTACGGCGAGATGGGCGCCCACCCCACGCCCGCGATGGAGGCGCGTCATCGTGATTTCGACGCGCTGGACGACTGTTGCGACCATCTGCTGGTGCTCGACCACGCCCGCCCCGATCCGGACAAAGTGATCGGAACCTATCGCCTCATCCGGCGCGAGGCGGCGGCCAAGTTCGGGTCGTTTTATTCCGCTGGCGAATACGACATCGCGCCTCTGGTGGATTATCCCGGCGAGATACTGGAGCTGGGCCGTTCGTGCATCGACGCGGATTACCGCACCGTCACGGTGATGCAAATGCTGTGGCGCGGCATCACCGCCTATCTTTTCCGCTACGACATCAAACTGATGTTCGGCTGCGCCAGTTTTCCGGGCGTTGACCCTTCGGCCCACGCGCAGGCTTTATCCTACCTCTACTATCACCACCTCGCGCCGCCCGCGCTGCGGGCGCGGACTTTGCCGGAATACTACGTCGACATGCGCTTGCTGCCGCGCGAGGCGTTCGACCCCAACATCGCGTTCAACACCATGAAAATGGACCCGCGCAGCGGCGGCAACAGCCTACCGCCGCTTATCAAGGGCTATCTGCGCGTGGGCGGGTTCGTCGGCGACGGAGCCTACATCGACCACCAGTTCAACACCACCGATGTCTGCATCATCGTCAAGACTGACCTGATCACCGGCAAATACATGCGCCACTATGAGCGCAGCGGGCGCAACAAGGACGGCGCTCTTCCGTAACGGACTAGAGCGTGAAGCGGATGCCGACGGCGGAACAATTGGCGGCTGCCGTGGCGTTGGCGATAGCGCCGGGCGTTAAGCCGGTGACGGATACGAACGTCGTGCCCGCGAAATAACCGATGCCGGTGGGTGCGCCGTCTTGGCCGTCGCTTGGAATCTGCGACAAGAGAAAAGCGCACATATCGGGCGAGGCGAGTCCTGCGACATCGATTTCATATTCTGTCGCGTTGTTGAACATCGCCGTATACGCGCCCCCCCAAGGGTTCGTGGGCGCGCCGTTGAACATCATGTCCTGCGGAAACGCGCCGGAAGCGATCAGCGCGGCCATGCCCGGCGGAGCCCCCGTGATGGGGTGGCCAGTATAGATGTTGCGGATGTTGTTGGCGATTTGCCAAATCTGGTTGACGCAATCGCCGACAAGCCGTTGGCGGCTCACCGCGCGCGTTGCAACCGAGATGCTGCCCAGCAACAGGGCGATGACACCCATAACGATGGCCAGTTCGGTGAGTGTAAATCCACGCCGCGCGTTGCGCGGGCTTTGGAGCGTTGCGCTATTCAACATGGTAACTCCTTCGTTTCAGGCCGTCTTGACGGCAGCAGCCTAACACGTCGTCCGAGTTCAGACCACCATCCCGATGTCCTTCAGCCGCATGAAAAGCTCGCTGGGGGTCTGGGGAATCCGGCTGCGCACGAGGGTGTTGAGGCGCGCCTCCAGTGTGGCAAAGCACTTGCGGAATTTCCATTCGCGCACATCGGCCCGCTCCGCGCCCAGCGGATTGTCCACGGTCCAATGCACCCGCACCGGATTACCCGGCCATGCGGGACAATTCAGCCGTGCTTCCTCGGACAGGGTCACGATCACGTCGATGTTGATGATATGCGCGGCGGCGTGAAATTCGGCCCAGCCTTTGGTGTGCAGGCTTTCGGTCGTGAGTCCGGCGGCCTTCAGCAGCGCCAGCGTTTCGGGATGAGGCTCCGGTTCCGGGCGATACCCGGCGCTGCGGCCCGTGAAGCAATCGCTCTTCTTGGCGTTCAACAGCGCCTCGGCCATCAAGCTGCGCGCGGCGTTGCCCGTGGACAAAAACAAGATCAGCAACGGCTTGATGGTCATCAACGAACGTCCTTCCCGTGGCGGCTCACGAATCAACGTGGCCAGTGTTACGCAGCGACTCGGACGAGGGCAACCGGCTTCATTAACCTTATGGTAACAATTTGGCGGGTGAGTCTTTTGAGTCACGCTTTTCGCCGCGCCTTGCCCGTTGCGGGAGATCGCCCTACAGTGCCGCATCGAACCCACAGCGGCGTTCCGCAGAATCAAAAACGATGGCGCAACGACTCTCCTTCGCGGCCTTGGCGGGCCTGTTTTTCTTGCTCGCGCCCCCCGTCGCCGACGCGGCGCAAAACGCCGGGTCCTTTCCGGTATCGTTGTTCTTTGACGACGGCGAGCAACGGCAAATCGCGGGCGAAACGCGCAAAGCAGGGCTGAAGCCGAGCGGGAACGGCCTGCATCTGGGCGCTCTCGTGTACTATGGGCCGGACAACTGGACGGTGTGGCTGCAAGGCGAGCGCTGGACTCCGGCCACGACCCGCCCCGGTCTTCAAATCCGTGACGTGACTCCCGATCATGTCCGGCTCTCCGTCGCATCTTGGGGTGACGACGCGCCGCGCGACATCACGCTCAAGCCCTACCAGACCTATGACCCCATCACCGGACAAATCCGGGAAGGCAGCGAGTAATCCACCATTCAAGGAAAGAGCATGCCCGCCAAACCGCTCAACATCCTGTTGCTGTATGATTGCGTCTATCCCGAATCGCTGGGCGGGGTCGAACATCGGAACGCGTGTCTGGCCAAAGCGCTGGCGGAGCGCGGGCATCGGGTGACGGTGGCGGGGTGGGTGCGCGCGCCGCACGAAACGCCGCCCGGCGTGACGGTTCTGCCGATGGCGTTGCGCACCAAACTGTACGACCCATCTGGCAAACGCGGCGCGTTGACCTCGTTGAAATTCGCGCTGGCCACGCTAAAGCTCGACCTGCGGCCCTTCGACGTGATCGAGACGGCCAACATTCCCTATGTCCACCTTTTGCCGTTGGCGCTGCGCTGCGCGTGGGGGCGCAAGCCGCTGGCGGTGACGTGGTACGAGCATTTCGGCCCGTTGTGGAGCGCCTACAAAGGCCCGTGGAGCGCACCTGTCTTCCGCGCCATCGAATGGCTCTGCGCCCAGATTGGCCATTTCCTCTCCGCCTCCAGTCCCCTCACGGCGGAGCGTGTGCGGCAAAGCCGCCTTCGCGGCGGCGCTATTCCGGTCATTCCCTGCGGTGTCGCGCTGGACACGATCCGTCGGGCCGCGCCCCGCGCCGCGCCGCCCCTGATCTACGCCGGACGGTTGATGCGGGAAAAACGGCTCGACCTATTGCTTCGCGCTTTGCCGTTTCTGCCGTCGCCGCCGGATGCGCCGCTGCTCGGCATCATCGGCGACGGGCCGGATCGGCAACGCCTTGAAGCCCTTGCCGTTGAATTGAATCTGACGGAGCGCGTCCGCTTTTACGGCCGCGTGCCGACGACCGACGATGTCTGGAGCCTGATGGCGGGCGCGCGGATTGCCGTTCAACCTTCCGGACGCGAAGGCTTTGGCATGTTTCCGCTCGAAGCGATGGCGTTGGGACTCCCCGTCGTGTATTGCGAGTCGCCGGACAACGCCGTCGGCGCGATCGTGCGTCCCGGCATCGAAGGGCTTTGCGTCGCGCCCGATCCGCAAGCGTTGGCCGCCGCGCTCGATGTCTTGCTGCGCGACAAGGAAAGGTGGAAAGATCTGAGTCGAAACGCTACGCTCAGAGCGCAACGCTATGACTGGAGCGCTATCGCCGAAGAAATCGAGTCGTTCTTCATCGGAGCGCAGGCCGCCTCGTAACGGCGGCCCGGACGGAAACGCGTTTTGTCAGGAAAGATCGTTCGGATGTTCAGCCTTCCTCCCGCCCGCGAAATTCTGGTCGTCACGCCGTGCCTCGTCGCGCCGCGTCTGGGGCCGTGCGCCGTGGCGGAACGTCTGGTTGAAACTCTGAAGAACAAGGAGCGTTTCCGCTTTACGATGAGCGCGCGTTCCTGTCTGGGGAATCTCAAAAGCTTGAGGCAAAAAGTCGCCGCCGCCGACATCGTCTGGCTCCATAACACGCTCGACCCCGCCACGCTGTGGGCCTTTCTGCTGGCGCGGCGGCGGGGCAAGCGCATCGTCATCACCCAGCACACCGGCCCCATCCCCCACCGCAACCCGCTGCGCCGCGTCATGGCGCGATGGCTTGACCGTCTGGTGACCGCGCCGATGCTGCGCACGGCGACGCAAACGGTGTTTGTCAGCGACCGGATTGGCGAAGGCTACTACAGTTGGGTCGGATTCACGACGGCGGTCAAAATTGTGCCCAACGGCGTTGACCCACACCTGTTTCATGCCCCGATGACGGAAAAGCGCCGCTATTTGCGCCAGCAATTCGCGTTGCGCGCGGATCAACCGGTCTTGCTGTTCGTAGGCAATTTCAACGAGCGCAAAGGCGTGAATGTCCTGCGCCAGCTCGCGACGTTGCTGCCCGGATGGCGTTTCTGGCTGGCGGGCGAGGGGCCGATCGACCCGACGCTCTGGCTCAAACCCAACGTGCATGTGTTCGCCGGACGCTCCGGCGAATCGCTGGCTGAGCTGTATCACGCCGCCGATCTTCTGGTCGCCCCCGGCTATGGCGAAGGCTTTCCGTTGGTGATTCAAGAGGCGTTGGCTTGCGGTCTGCCGGTTTTATGCAGCCCGGAGACGGCGGAGGGAAGCCAGCAAGCCAAGCACCTGCTGCACTGCGCCGAGGTTTGGCCCGGCGATCCGCAGCGCACGGCGGACGCGTGGGCGCGCGCGCTCAAGAATTTGCCCTTGCGTCTGCCGCTGGGGGGGCCGCAGCTTGAATTGGCGGACTTCGCCGAAATGACGTGGACGCCGCCGCCGCTGGCCGAAGTCTATGCCGAGATTTTCGACCATCTGGCCTGAACGCGGTCAGCGTTCGACCAGCGCGTCTTCCTTCTTGCTCGGCGTTGCGGCGCCTTTGGGCGACTCGTCGTAGCGAAAGACGAGCTTGTCGGCCGCCGCGTCGAGATCAAGCGACACCACGCCGCCGCGCTGCAACGCGCCGAACAACAGTTCTTCGGCGAGCGGCTTTTTCACCTGCTCTTGAATCACGCGCCCCAAGGGCCGTGCGCCGTACAGCGGGTCATAGCCTTTCACGCCCAGCCAACGCCGCGCCGCCGCCGTCAGTTCGATGGTCACGCCGCGATCCGCCAGCATGCCTTCAAGCTGCAGCACGAATTTGTCCACCACCCGCCCGATGGTTTCCGGCGACAACGCCGCGAAGGTGATGATGGCATCGAGCCGGTTGCGGAATTCGGGCGTGAAGGTGCGCGTAATGGCCTCGGTGTCCTCGCCCTCGCGGTGCGAACGCTCGAAACCGATGGCAGGCTTGGCGAGATCGACCGCGCCCGCGTTGGTGGTCATGATCAGGATGACGTTGCGGAAATCGATGCTCTTGCCGTTGTGATCGGTCAGCTTGCCGTGATCCATCACCTGCAACAGCAGGCTGAACAGATCGGGATGCGCCTTTTCGATTTCATCAAGCAGCAGGACGCAGTGTGGATTCTGATCCACCGCGTCGGTCAGCAAGCCGCCCTGTTCAAACCCTACATAGCCGGGCGGCGCGCCGATCAGCCGCGCCACGCTGTGCCGCTCCATATACTCCGACATGTCGAACCGCTTCAGCTCGATGCCCATGCTCTTGGCGAGTTGTCGCGCCACTTCGGTTTTGCCGACACCGGTGGGGCCGGAAAACAGATACGAACCGATGGGCTTCTCCGGCTCGCGCAGCCCCGCGCGCGCCAGCTTGATCGACGACACCAGCGCGGCGATGGCCGGGTCTTGGCCATAAACCATCGCTTTAAGATCGCGCTCCAGATAATTGAGCATGGTGCGGTCGTCGTGGCTGATCGACTTGGCGGGAATGCGGGCGATCTTGGCCACCACCGCCTCGATGTCCTTGACCGCGATGGTGCGCTTGCGGCGGCCTTGGGGCAGCAACATCTGCGCCGCGCCGACCTCGTCGATCACGTCGATGGCCTTGTCCGGCAGCTTGCGGTCGTTGATGTATTTCGCCGAAAGCTCAACGGCGGCGCGAAGCGCTTCGGTTGTGTAACGAACCTTGTGGTATTCTTCGTAATAGGGTTTGAGGCCGGTCAGAATCTTGATGGCGTCGTCCACCGTCGGCTCGTTCACATCGATCTTTTGAAAGCGGCGCACCAAGGCGCGATCCTTCTCAAAATGGTTGCGATACTCTTTGTAAGTCGTTGAACCGATGCAGCGAATCTCGCCGCTGGCCAGCGCCGGTTTCAGCAGATTGGACGCGTCCATCGACCCGCCCGACGTCGCCCCCGCGCCGATCACCGTGTGGATTTCGTCGATGAACAGAACCGCCCCCGGAATGGCTTTCAGCTCCACCAGCACGTTTTTCAACCGCTCCTCAAAGTCGCCGCGATAGCGGGTTCCGGCCAGCAGCACCCCCATGTCGAGGGCGTAGAGGACGGCGTTCTTCAACACCTCCGGCACCTCGTCCTTGACGATGCGCAGGGCCAGCCCTTCGGCGATGGCGGTCTTGCCCACGCCCGGATCGCCGACATAGAGCGGATTGTTCTTCTGGCGGCGGCACAGAATCTGGATGGTGCGCTCCACCTCGGACGTGCGGCCGATCAACGGGTCGATCCGGCCTTGCTTGGCCTTGTCGTTCAAATTCACGCAATAGGCATCGAGCGCTTCCTTGCCCTTGCGGACGACGCGTTCGGGCGCGGCGTCTTCGTCCGCGCCATGGGGCACGTCCCCCGCTGGCCCAGTGCCGTCCTGCGCCTTGGTGATGCCGTGCGAGATGTAATTCACCGCGTCGAACCGGGTCATGTCCTGACTTTGCAGGAAATAAACCGCATGGCTTTCGCGCTCGGAAAACAAGGAAACCAGCACGCTCGCGCCCGTCACTTCCTCGCGGCCCGAAGATTGCACATGAATGACAGCGCGTTGCAGCACGCGTTGAAAGCCTTCGGTCGGTTTGGGGTCGGCGATCTCCGCCATCACCAACGCGCCGAGTTCCTCCTCCAGATATTGGCCCAGTTCGAGGCGCAGACGCTCGACGCTGACACCGCAGGCGCGCAAGACCGCTACGGCATCCTGATCTTCGGTCAGGGCCAGCAGCAGGTGTTCCAGCGTGGCGAATTCGTGCCGTCGCTCGGTCGCCAGCGCCAGCGCCCGGTGCAGACTACGTTCCAGATGGCGAGAAAGCATCGACGACCTCCGTGACAAACCTGACCGAAGATAGATGGTAACGAATCAATCGGAAACAAGGGAATAAAAAACGCTGCGTTTCCCGCTCTTTGCGGCCGGACGCGCCACAACCCATTGACGTAGCAAGCCTTTCTGTTTAGGCTTTGATGTCGAGCCAATCGGGAGCCATCGCATGAAACGCTTAAGATCCGCCCTTGAGCAACTGGACGAAACGATTTCCGCGCTGGAGGACAAGGTCGGCCTTGATGCCGCCGCGCGTCAGGATGCCCAGCGCAAGCACGCCGAATTGCTGAAAATGAGCCGCGCGCGCGAAGCCAACGCCATGGCCGTCGCCCAAAAAGTCGCCGCCCGCCTCGACCAGACCATCCAGCATGTCGAACATATTTTAAGGGATTAAGCCATGACGACCCCCGCTGCCGAGGCCTCCAAACCCGCCCCTTCGTCCAAAGTCGCCGTCAAGTTGCACGGGCGCGAATACATCGTCGCCTGCACCCCCGGCGAGGAACATCGGTTGGCGGAAATCGTGCGTTTGGTGGACGGAAAGCTCCGCCAAGTCGCCGACAAGGGCAACAACGTCACCGAAACCCGCCTGTTCATGCTGACCTGCCTGCTGCTGGCGGATGAGCTGTTGGAGACGCGCAAAGCCATCGCCGAATCCCAAAAGGAAGACGAGGACTTGATGGTTGCCGCCGTTGACCATTTGCGCCTGCGCGTCGCGACCATTGCGAAACAGGTCGGCAAAGCCTAGGATAGCGGCGGAAGGTTTCTGCGCGGCACGACAGGAAGCAAAATCCCCGGGGCCGATAATTGGAACCTCTAGGGAGCTGTCCCTGCTGAAGCCGTGGTTTCAGCACATGGCGCCCACCTGCTTATGCAGGCCACGGAGGATCGCCTACCACCGGCCGATGTGGAGCCTTCCACTTTCTTCGCCCGATCAGGTTTGCGCTTGGATCAGTCCCCCTCTTTGTCCGACAGGAAACGCGAACTCCGTGCCGCTATGCGGGCGCGACGCGCGGCGGCGCAAGCCCGGAACCCCGACGCGCCGAAAGCGTTGCGCGATGGTTTCCTCGCCGCCGTCGCGCTGCCGTCGGCAAGCATCGTCGCCGTTTACAGCGCCCGCGAGGACGAGATGGATCCAGCGCCTCTGGCCGCCGCGCTGGCGGCGGCGGGGCATCGGCTGTGCCTGCCCGTGGTCGTCGGCAAAGATGGGCCGTTGCTTTTTCGCGCCTATGCGCCCGGCGATGTGTTGGAGTCCGGCATCTGGGGCATCCCCCAACCGTCCGCCGTCGCGCCCGTCGTCGAGCCTTCCACGCTTCTGGTGCCGCTTTTGGCGTTTGACCGGATGGGCCACCGGCTTGGCTACGGCGGCGGCTATTACGACCGGACTTTGCCGTTGCTGCGGCAGAGGTTGCCTGTCCGCGCCATCGGTTTGGGCTACGCCGCGCAGGAAGTGCCCGCCGTCCCCGTGGGGCCGCGCGACGCGCCGCTTGACCTCATCGTGACGGAGTCCGCGACGATCCGCCCCGGCGAATCGCGCGGCAAAGGGTCTTGATCCGGTTTCACGCGCGTGGCTTAACTGTAAATTCATATCGTGCACAAACCGGATCGGCAGGGCCGATCCTCCCACGGCGCGCAGGACAGGACGAACGATGGCAAAGCAGCGTGTGGTGGGCAAAATCGTCGGCGCGGTTCTGGGCTTTGCGTTCGCAGGCCCGACAGGACTGTTTATCGGCTTTATCATCGGCCACCTGCACGACCTGAGGCCGACAACCGAGGAACGCTTGCAGCGCAACGAGCAGCCCCGGATGTTCGCCGACGGGTTGCAGCAATCGACCTTTACCATCGGCGTGATCGTGCTGGGCGCCAAGATGGCCAAGGCGGACGGGCGCGTGACGCGTCAGGAAATCGAAGCCTTTAAGCGCGTGTTCCACATCCCCGAATCCGAAGTCGCGCGGGTGGGCGAAGTGTTCGATCAGGCGCGGCAGAGCGCGGGCGGTTACGAGCCTTACGCCGCGCGTCTCGCCCAAGTGTTCCGCCACAACCCCGCCATTCTCGAAGAAGTCATGACCGGCCTGTTTCTGGTGGCCGTCGCCGACAGCGTTGGCCTGTCGCGGGCCGAAGCTTCGTTCCTGAGCCGCGTCGCGGTCATCTTTGGTTTTTCGGAAGCCGACTTTATCCGCATCGCCGCGCGTTCCGGCGTGCCTTTGCCGGATCAACCGCAGGCCGCGCCCAAAAACGATGCCTACACCGTGCTGGGCTTGCAGGAAAGCGCGACGGCCGCCGACATCAAGCGCACCTATCGCGCCCTGATCCGCAAGCATCATCCTGATACGCTGGTCGCGCAAGGCCTGCCGCCCGAACTGATCGCGCAGGCGACCGAGAAGATGAAACGCATCAACGCGGCCTATGACACGCTGTGCAAGGCGCGGGGGATCAAATAGGCCATGACCGTCGCGCCGCCGCTCATCGCCCGACCGTCGCCGAACTTCAACGCGCGTGACTCTGCGGTGCCGTTGAGCCTCGTCGTTTTGCATTACACCGGCATGGCGACCGCCGAAGCGGCCCTTGATCGTCTGTGCGATCCGCGCGCGGAAGTCAGCGCCCATTATGTGATCGACGAACAAGGTCAAACGTTTCAGTTGGTGGACGAAGCGGCCCGCGCGTGGCACGCGGGCAAAAGTTTCTGGCGCGGCGTGAGGGATGTGAACAGCGCTTCCATCGGCATCGAGTTGGTCAACCCCGGCCACGCCTTTGGCTACCGCCCGTTTCCCGCGCCGCAGATCGCCGCGCTGAAAATGCGCCTCCACGACCTCATGCGCCGCCATGGTCTGCCTGCGGCGGCGTTGGTCGGACATTCCGACGTGGCCGTGGGGCGAAAGGACGATCCCGGCGAACTCTTTCCGTGGGAGGACTTGGCGCAGGAAGGCCTCGGCCTGTGGCCCCGCCCCAAAGCGCAAGACGACGGCCCCGCGACGAATGATGAAGTGCAGGGATGGCTACGCGCCCTCGGCTACGAAGTTGCCGCCGACGCGCCGTTGTCCACCGCGCTGTTGGCTTTTCAACGTCACTATCACCCGAAAAATCTCACCGGAACGCCGGACGCGGAAACGCTGGCGCGGCTAAGAGCCTTGCTGCGCGGCGCGACCGATAGGCCTTGATCGCGAACCCAGCGCCGCCCTATCCGTGTGGAGCGTCCCATAAAATTCAGCGTCGTTCCCGCGAAGGCGGGAACCCATCACCCGCTTCAGCCCCATCGCGCAAACGATGCCGACAAGAGAAGGATCGCCGCCTGCGCGGCGATGACGCGGGTGGAGGGAGCTGTGTACGGTTCCATCACTGCGCCGCCGGAGCCGTCTCCTGCTCCGGCAACAAGCCCCACACCAGCGTGAAGAGCGCGCGCATCGAGGCGGCGATTTTCTCGTTGCGGATGATGACTCCGCCGATGGGCTTGACCGGCGAATACAGCACGACATTGTCCGTGTAGATCGCCATCTCGCTGCGAAAACCGGAAACCTGCGGCGGCATGTATTTGATGCGCCGCAAGGCTTTCGGATCGTTATCCCATCCGACCACCTTCATGGATTCGTGCGTCGCGATCGCCTTGTACCACGCGCCCGCCTTGATCCGCTTATCGATGAAAATTTTCTGCACATTGGGGAACAGACGCAACGAATCCGCGCCGGAGGAAAACGCGAGCAGATCGCGTTGATCGGCGGGAGCGAACCGCAGATGCAGCAGGATGTCGTCGAAGACCTGCCGAAACCCCTCGCTGCCTTCAAAATAGAAAATCTCCGTGTCCTTCTTCTGCCCGCCGATGGTGGCCAGCATCGGCACGACCTGCTCCAAATCCTCGACCAGTTGTTTTTGGCGGAATAGCACCGCCTCCGGCGGCTGGGCGAAATAACGCAAACGCCGCCCCACCTTCACCTTGTTGAGAAAGCCGCGCTGCACCAAACGGCGCACGGTCAAATCCACGGTGCTGCGCGTGACCCGCGTTGCCTTCGCGATTTCGAAAACAAACAGCCCGTCGCGTTCCCGCAGACAAGCAAGGTAAATGCGGCTTTCGCGATCCTTTAACCCCAACCGCCCCAGCAACCCCATGACATCTTTATGCATTTTCGCCTCCGCCCAAAAATATAACATAAAAAGTGTCGTTTTGCGCATGTAATTCCAAAAATATATTCATATGTGACGATCACATATATTTTTTGGGGTTATAGCGATGAAAAACAGAGGAATGATCGCCTGCGCCATTCTGGCCTTGATCGCCGGAGGATTGGGCGGCGCGGTTTCGGGACGGCACAACGAGAATGCGCAAGCCCAACAGGAAACCGCGTTTGACCGTATCGAAAAAACACGCACGTTACGTTGCGGCTATATCCTGTGGCCGCCGTACATGGACATCGACGCTCAAACCGGAAAGCCAAAGGGCATCAATGTCGATCTGATGGACGCAATCGGGCAGGTGCTTGATGTGAACGTGGTCTGGACCGAAGAAGTCGGCTGGGCCACCATGCTGGAAGGCTTAAAGGCAAGTCGTTACGACGCGGTCTGCTCGGCGCTCTGGCAAACGCCGTCGCGCTCGATGCAGGCCACGTTCTCGACTCCGTACGGTTATGCCGCCGCTTACGCCTGGGTTCGCGCCAAAGATACCAACGTGCCGCGCGATCTGGCCAAGCTGAACGACAAAGCCATCCGCATCGCCACGCTGGACGGCGAGATCACCACCTCGCTCGCCAAAGAACTCTACCCGCTGGCGCAAACCGTTTCCTTGCCGCAGATGATGCCGTTTGCCGATTTGCTGATGAACGTCGTCACCAACAAAGCCGATGTCGTGTTTTCAGAAGAGAAAATCGTGCGCGATTTCTTGAAAAGCAATCCGGGGACGTTGCGCAAGTTGAGCGAAAAGCCGTTGACCACCGCGCCCGTCGCCATCGCCTTGCCGCAGGGCGACGTTCGGCTCAAGGCGGCCATCGACAGCGCGTTGAACGACATCATGGCCTCGCCCCAATTTGATCAGATCCTCGCCCCCTATGGCGGCGCGGAGGAACTGAGCCTGAAAAAGGTGCAGTCACCCTTCATCAACTGAACGCGCGATCCTGCGGCGCGACGTTGTCGATTTGCGCAAGAAACGCGTCGATGTCGCGCCACACCTGAAGCCGGATGTCGTCCGTTTCGGCCATGATGTCGTGGCGGGCGGAAGGGTGGATTTTTTCCGTGATGGCGGGAATGTTCTGCGCCCAATAACTGACCTCGTGCGACAGCGTCACGCGATCTTGCCCGCTGTTGAGGAGGAGGGTAGGGACGCTCACTTCGCCCAAACGCGGCCGCACGCGGATCAAAGCCTCCAGCGCCGCGCCCAGCCAGCCATACGTCACGCCGCCGATGGCGAGTTCCGGACGCGCGGTAAAGCAATGGAGGATAAGCTGGAACCGCTCCGGGTCTTGCGTCAGGGGGTTGTTCTCAAAGCTCCAGCAGGCGGGGTCAAAGCGGCCCTCGCCGGGCGTGTAGCTTTCGGCAAACCCCAGCCGCATGGCCATGTGGCAAAGCCCCAGCGATGTGCCGTGCATCCACGACGACACCGGCAGCGCCAGCATGGGCGCGGCGAGGATGGCCGCCGCGACGTTGGGCCGTTCCTGTATCAGCCAATCGAGCGCCACAAAGCCGCCCATGGAATGACCAAAGACGATCAGCGGGCCGCGCTGCTGTGGCCGTACAACGGCTTCGGCAAAGGCTTGCAAATCGTTGCGGTAATCGTCGAACGAACGGACGTGGTGCTTGTGCGGGTCGGCCAGCGGGCGATCCGATCCGCCCTGTCCGCGCCAATCGAACACAAAGACGTCAAAGCCGCGCCCCGTCCATTCCACAATTGGCTCAAGATAGATTTCGATGCACTCGCGCCGCCCTTCGAGAAACAGCACGGTTCCCCGTGCCTGCTCCGTCGCGGCGTGAAAATGGGCAAAGCGCAGCCGCGTACCGTCCGGGCTACTGAAAAACTGTTCCTGCATGGGGATCTGTACCCTGTTCGGGTTTTATCGTATGGATGCGGTTATGAACAAAATCGCGGCCAATCTCAACGAGATAATAAAGAATAAGATACCGCCTTCGAAAGGAGGCGTGCTGGCGCTCGGCAATTTCGATGGTGTGCATGGCGGCCATCAGGCCGTGGTGGCGGCGGCACGGCGTTATGGGCTGGCTGCGCGTGTGCTGACCTTCGAGCCGCACCCGCGCCGCGTGTTCCAGCCGCAGCATCCGCCCTTTCGCCTCACGCCCGCGCCGGTCAAGGAACGCTTGCTGCGCGCGCTCGGTGTGGACGACGTGATCGTCATGGATTTCTCGCAGGACTTGGCGCACCTTTCGGCGCGCGCGTTCGTGGACGAGGTTTTGCTGGGCCGCTATGGCGCGCAGCATGTGGTGGCGGGGCATGACTTCGTCTTTGGCCACAAGCGCGGCGGCACGATGCCGTTGTTGCGGGAATGGCTGGCTCCGCACGGCGTGGAGGTGACCGAAGTCGCGCCGCTGCGCGATGCGGAAGGCGAAATTCTCTCCTCCTCGCGCGTCCGCGACGCGCTGCGCCGAGGCGATCTGGCGACCGCGCAGCGCATTCTGGGGCGGCCTTGGGCCATCGCGGGCATCGTGCGTCATGGCGCGCAGCGCGGCGCGACCATCGGCTTTCCCACCGCCAACATGGATTTGGGCGACTATCTGCGCCCGCCCTTCGGAGTCTACGCCGTCCGTGCGCGGCGCGTGGGCGCGGCGGAAAGTTACGCCGGAGTCGCGAATCTCGGTATCCGCCCCACGGTGGACGGCGTTCGCGAAACGCTGGAAACCCATCTGTTCGACTTTGATCAAGATATTTACGATCAGGAATGGGAAATCGAACTGCGCCACTTCCTCCGCCCCGAACAAACCTTCCCCAACCTCGAATCCCTCCGCGCCCAAATCGCCAAAGACGTGACGCAAGCCAAAGCCCTGCCTTGATGGAGAGGGTATCTTAGTGGTGTTAGGTGTGAGTCTAACAGACTGGGCTGTTTTGATGTGGTGGTCAACTGGAATACGATATTTGCATGTATGGTTAATACTGTTGCGGCCCGGTTGCGATTTTTATTGATTTTTCTATAAAGAGGAATATTTTGCGCCCGACTGACAAGGGCAGATATTGGGCGGCGTTATTAACGGGTGCGCTGGCAAGGTATATAAAATGAAAATAGTGCATAAAATGTTTTGTGCTTTTCTCTCATTCGCGATTGGTCGCGGCCCTTGCTCTATCGTGAGTGGCAAGCATCAGGAAAATTTTGCGAATGAGGAGGCTGCGAAAAAAGCGGCGGGTTGCGGCCACGATGTCCGCGACGCTCTTTCTCGCTTAGGCACCGACCGAAATATCGCCCAAGCGGCATCAGTTTACGCCCTCAAGAGGCATTGGAACGTTTTGCGCAGCACCGTGGTCCACGGGTGCTATCGCAATCAAGACCACAAAGGATGGACAAAACTCATAATGAGGGAGAGATACTATGTCTAGCGCAAGGGATGTTTTAGCGAATCTTTTGAATGAAGGTGCAGCCACTCAACCACAAGCGGCTACGGTTGTTGCTGCTGATGATTCTGATCAAGAAGCAACACGGCAAGCAGCTTTGAGGCAATTGGATGTCGAGGCCGCCACGGACATGTCAGGCAACCGAGTTGCCCAGATTATGGGCGATAGTCAAACGACGCAGGCCGCCAAAATGGAGTCTATCCAGCGATACCTAATTGCAGAAGGTGACGATTACGGTACTGCAACTGAGCGTTTTAGAGAATTTGAAGCATATCTGTTGTCTATTCAGCGTGACTGCGTTGCTGTCAGCAAAGATGCTATAACGCGTCTGATGAGCGATATAAAAGAGGCAGCTAACCCTGATATTAAACAAATTGTCGACAATCTTGGGCAGGTACAGTCAGGAATTGCTCAATCGACCGCCATGCTTGAAGTTATGGGAAAGGCTCGCCGAGAGCACGGCACCATTGATACTCTGAAAGCAGCGGTTGTAGCAAACGATGCGTTGATTGCTGAAGTGGGGGCTCTTAAACAAAGGGAAGAAGACCTTGAAGCGGCAAGCGGTTCCGCCGCAAAGAGACTTGAAGAAGAGCAATTAGTTGCGGAGAAAAGAAAAGCTAGGGCAGAACTTGAGCTACAAGTTCTTGTAGAGAAAGAAAGGCAGGCGTTGGCTGATCAAGTGGCAGCTCAAGGTAAACTTGATGCCGCGACACAGGCTGAAGCTGCCACCCATCAAGGGGCGGCGAAATTTACAAGTTTATTTGGAGCGGGTAGAGCTGCAGCATAGTACCGGACTCATTTTTGAACACCCTGTAATATCAGCATGTTAGGTTGTCTTTTGGGGGCTGAGGGGGCGGTAAAGAATATTTTTTGGGCTTCGTTTTCTGCTCCGGCGAGGAGCCTTGCGAGAGTTTCGAGGCC
>CAIXHP010000010.1 GCA_903919315.1 uncultured Pseudomonadota bacterium
ATCAGGGCATCCAGAAAGATCACCCCGATGCAGAAATCCCCTACAAAAAAACCAAAAAGCACAAGCTGACCAAAGACGAACGCGCCTATAATCACGCCCTCAGCCGTTTCCGCGTGCGCGTCGAGCACGCTTTCGCCAAAATCAAGTCGTTCAGGATGTTTTCTGAGCGGTTCCGCTATTCCAAAGCAACCTACGCCGCCAAGTTCTCCGCCATCGCGGGCATCGTCAATCTCATCGCCGGTTTCTGAACCCAGCTCATCCGCCCAAGCCCGCTCCGCGCCCAATTCCCTCCGACTTTCGCAACAGGTCTATTTATATGTAGCACTTTGGTGTTTTTTTAATTACCACTCGGAGCAGCCACATGAAACTACAAATATTGAACTTACATAGCATGCGATTTCGCAATCCCGTGCGGGGGAAGTCTATAGCTTATTGATTATTATGCCTTATTTATTGGCGTCCCCGAGAGGATTCGAACCTCCGGCCCTGAGTTTAGGAAACTCATGCTCTATCCAACTGAGCTACGGGGACAACGCCAAATTCAGCGGCATACGCTTTCGTCTTTAGTCACGTGAAGGGCTAAAACAAATTTTCCCACTTGCGTGTTATGACAGACTCCATTTCGGGGCACAAGATTTGGCTATATCGGCCGCGATTTTCAAAATAATGGGTGTTTACGGCGACTTTCTCCGCATCCGTCTTCTTCACGATTGGGCGAGCGATTAGAGGGTTTTGGTGCCGGAGTCGAAACGGTCTTTTCCCGCCCGCAGTGCGCCAAAGATGGCGGCGGGGTCGGTGCCATCGACCGGGAAGCCGTTCTTTGCCAGCGACTTTTGGAAGTCGGGGCAGTCAACGCGCAGGAAGGGGTTGGTTTTCTTTTCGTCTCCCAAAGTCACGGGAAGCGTCGGCTTTCCCTTGCGGCGCAGCGTCGCCACATCGGCCAGACGTTGCTTGAGGTCAAGATTGTCCTTGTCCACCACTTGGGCAAAGTGGCCGTTTTCTTCCGTGTATTCATGTCCGGCGTACACCAAGGTGTCGTCGGGCAGACCGCGCAAGGTCGTCAGCGATTGCCACATCTGGCTGGCGCTGCCCTCGAACAAGCGCCCGCAGCCGAGCGAAAACAGCGTGTCGCCGCAGAACAGAGCCTTCAATCCCGGAAAATAAAAAGAAATGTGTCCTGACGTGTGGCCGGGCGTTCCGATGACCTGACCGCGCAAATCCGAAAAAGTGACCAGATCGCCGTTTTCGACCGCGCGGGCCATGCCCTCGATCCGGTGCTGTTCCAGCGTGGGGCCGATGATGGGCGCGCCATATTCCCGCTGAAGCTTGGCGTTGCCGCCGATATGATCGCTGTGGTGATGCGTATTGAGAATCAAGGCCAGATGCAGGTCTTTCTTCTGCAAAGCGCGTCGGACGACTTCGGGGTCGCCCGGATCGACGACCATGGCTAGACCGAGCGCGACGTCGCTCACCAGATAGATATAATTGTCGGCAAAGGCCGGAAGAAGATCGATGCTGAATCCCATGCCCCTAGATTGAACAAATCATGCTAACATGAGGTTAATGAGTCTCGATATCGTCGATCTGCGCGAATTTTACATAAATCCGCTGGGCCAAGCCGTGCGGAGGGTTCTGCGTGCGCGTTTGCGCCGTATCTGGCCGAATGTGAAGGGCGAAACGCTTTTGTCGCTCGGCTATGGCACGCCGCTGCTGCGCCCTTGGCGGGGCGAGGCGGGGGCGCTTTTGGCTATGATGCCGGGAGCGCAGGGGGTAGCCTATTGGCCGCGCGAAGGCCCGAACGCTTCGTGCCTCGTAAACATCACCGACTTGCCGTTGGAGGATGAATCGGTTGACCGGGTCATCCTTATGCACGCGCTCGAAACCGTTCCCGATGCCGACGCGCTGTTGCGCGAGGTCTGGCGGGTTTTGAAGAGCAACGGGCGCGCGCTTATCATCGTTCCCAACCGCCGGGGTCTGTGGGCGCACTTTGACCGCACCCCCTTCGGGACGGGGCAGCCTTATTCGTCGTTCCAGCTAAAAGACACCCTGCGGGATCATGGATTCGTGGTGGATCGCACATGGCGGGCGCTTTATATGCCGCCGGTTCAGGCGCGGCCTGTTCTGGCCATGGCGGACAAGATCGAAAAGTACGGAAGTTGGCTGTTTCCGGGCTTTGGCGGCCTGTTGATCGTGGAGGCGGGCAAGCAGGTTTACGCGCCGCTGCTGACCAAATCGCGCTCTTTTCACCCCCGGCTGGTACTGCCTTTGCCGTTCCCTATGCCTTCGCGCGAGGCGCACGAAGGTGATTCAGCCCTGTATTCCGGTAATTAACTTGTATTTTCAATGGGTTTTCTTTAAAATGCGCCGTTCGCGCCTTGTGAATAGTCCCATGAAAGTGACCCGATGACTGTTAAAATGACTGTGGTGAATACCGACAAACAGGCTTTGGCCGACCTGCGCGCGCAGATCGATCAGATCGACATCACCCTGCACAACACGCTGCGCGAACGCGCCGAAGTCATTGAGCATGTGCGCAAGATCAAAGGCAAACAGACCATCTACATCCGCCCCGGCCGCGAAGCCCAGATGCTCCGCGCCCTGATGGGCCGCCCGCAAGGTAAACTGCCGGAAGGTCTGGTGGTTCGGCTCTGGCGCGAAATGATTTCCGCTTTCACTCTGCAAGAAGGTGGCCTGAAAGTCGCCGTCCATGCGCCGGACAAGGGGCCGGATCTGTGGGACGCGGCCCGCGATCACTTTGGTTCGTTTACGCCGCTGATGGAATCCGGCTCGGCGGTCGCCGCGATCAAGGCGCTGCAGGCGGGCAAGGTGACGGTGGCGGTGGTGCCGCCTCCGGTCGCGGGTGAAAAAGACTCGTGGTGGCCGTTGCTGGCCGGTGACCGCAAGAATGTTCTGACCGTCTTCGCCTCGCTCCCGTTCGAAACGCTCAAGCCCGGACGCGCCAACGCGCGTCGCGCTCTGCCGTCGGGACTGATCGTCGGCAAACTCTATCCCGAACTGACCGGCGACGACCGCAGCTTTCTCGTCTTGCAATGCGTCCATGTGCCCGAAGCCGAAATGCGCCGCCTTCTCGGCAAGGCCGGGTACAAGGTGCGTCAAATGCTGGCCCAGACGGTGGGCCGCAGCGGCTCCGCGCCGACATCGTTCCTCGTCGAAGTGGACGGCTATGTCGGCCGCGCCGACACCCGCCTGTCGCGCATCCGCGCCATGCTGGGCAGCCGCTTGCAGCACTTGGCCCCCATGGGCGGCTATGCCGTGCCGTTGAAGAATGGACGGCGCTAACGTTCGTCCGGTTTCAGGATTGCGCGTCCGACGAATCCAGATAGTCCCGTAGAGCATCCGCCTTGGCGAAGAACTTCGAGCGCACGTCGGCGGAGAAGGGGTTGTCGCGTTGGATCGCGAGGAACAGTTCTGGCGAGTCGTAGCGCACCATCTCGACCACCTGCATCAAAAGGTCAAAGCTGCGCGTCGTGAGTTTTTGCGGCAGAGGCTCCATCTCCACCATGACCTTGGCGATCATGTGGGTCAGGCCTTGAACCGCCGCCATCTCGCGGTCGTGTTCCTCCGGCGTCGTGACGATGACCTTTAGGTCCAAGGTTGAAGACAGGAACGCGGTGACTTTGTCCGCGTGGTCGCCGCGCAGCGGACATACCACCACGCGCAATCCCGCAAGGCCGTCCTTCGCGCTTTGTGGCCCGAACAGCGGATGGGTGCAGACGACATCCACATCGGCGGGAAGTTCCTCCTGCAGAATCCGCGCCGGAAGCACCTTGACCGAGGCGACATCCATGACAACGGTGCCGGGCCTGAGGTGCGGCCTGAGCGCCCGAACTGCATCCCTGATTTTTTCGACCGGAGTCGCGATCACCACATAGTCGGCCTGCGCCACCTCGGCCAGCGTCCCAAACGCGATCCCGTTCTGCCGCGCAAAGGCTTCCGCCTGCGGCGATGGATCAAAAGCGACGATGTCGGCATAGGGTGTCATATGCTTGACGATCAACCGCCCGAACGCGCCCAGTCCCACCAATCCCAGTTTCTTCATAAGGTTATTTCCTAAGAGCTAAAAGATAAACGTCGCGCAAGATCGGCTGTCGCTCAATCCGATGGCCAGACGATGTCCGGAAAGGTGAAGAGCCGCACCGGCCCAAGGAACAAGCCGCCCATCTGCACCGTGATCGGCACTTCGATGCTCGGCTGGTCATCAAGGGTGGATGGCTTGGCGAGCAGGTTCAGGGCCGAACTCAGCATTCCCGCCTGATGCTTGGCGATCCAGTTTTGCTCGAGGAGAGCTTGGATCACCGCCTCGTGTCCTCGGATATAGCCCGCGAACGCGCCTTCGGGCTGCAATTCGCCGTTCAGCGCCAGTGTGCCCTTGGTCGCCAGCGACAGCGGCCCCCATTCCAGATTGATCGCGTCGCATTCGACAATGCCATTGTCGTTGTTCCATGCGATCACGGAGTCGCGGTCGTAAAAATTCGGCGGCGGCCCCATGATGCGAAAAGCGAGATCGGCCGAGGCGACCTTGTCGCCGAAGGGCATGGGGATCTTCGTCTTCAGCATCACGTTACGGGCGCGGCCCGACAGGCTGAGTCCCGTTTCGGTGTAGTCCTTGGGCATCCACTCCGGACGCTCGGCGGCGAGGTCGAGTTCTTCCGCCGTGAACAACGCGCGCGAAGGACGGCTCACATCGGCGGAATCGATGCGCAGGCGCACAAAGCCCCATGTGTCGTCTTCGTTCAGCTCGATATGCCCATCGCCGGAAGCGCCGCGCAGGATGAGGGGATCGTCGGCTTCGGGAAAGGGAACCATCAGCGTGGCGTTTTTCTGGAAGGCCACCTTGAACACGCGCCAGTGCCACGGATGCGCCGACAGGGTCAGATCGCCCGCTTCGGCCTTGCCGCCCGCGTTGTCCTTCCAGCTCAGATTGACGAAACGCAAAACGATGGCGTTGGGGAAGCCATCGGTGGCGCGAAGGTCATAGTGGAGTTCGTGGCCATGCGCGCGCTCGGCCGCCATCCATGTGTCGACCAGATTGCGGTACTTCGCCGCCGTGATCGTCCACAGCAGCCCCCACAGCACGGCCATGCCAATAAGCATGACCGCGACAATCGCGGCATAGCGGCGGAGGGTAGGCCAAGGGAGCGTCATGAGGAAACCGTGCGGTGCGAGGATGTCGGGTTCAATCTAACGAAGTGCGTTCGATATTTCCAACACGATGAAGAGACCCGATAAATGTAGGCGGACGGACTGGATCGAAAGATCGGTGGGGAGGGGCATCGGGCCAGGGAGAAACGCCGGAGCGATGCTGCACAACGTTTGGCCCTGGCTTCCAATGCCTGAGGCGGGCTGAGGTCGCAGCCCGCCTTTGCTCTACTCTAGGCAGGGTCGAGGCTACCTGCCGGGGCGGCCTAAGTCAACGACATGTTCCTGTTTTGTTCAAAACAATTTGGTAAAGAGCGAAATAGCCATTGCATATCTAACCCCTTGAAATTACATATTCGAATCATGGAAAATCTTAACAATCAGGCCGATTCGTTCGACGATTTGGCGCAACCTTTTCAAATCGAGTCGAGCCACCTGCGCGGGCGGTTGGTGCGTATGGGCCCGGCTTTGGATCAGATATTGTGCCAGCACGCCTACCCCGAAGCGGTCGCGAACCTGCTCGCCGAGACGACCGTGATCGCGGCGGCGTTGGCGACGGCGTTGAAGTATGAAGGGCTGTTCACGCTGCAAGCCAAGAGCGAGGGTGCCGTGCGCATGCTTGTGGCGGACGTGACCAGCGGGGGCGGCGTTCGCGCCTATGCCCAGCACGATATTGATCGTCTGGATCATGGAGCGCTGCTGCGCGACGGCTATCTCGCCTTTACGGTGGATCAGCAGGTGAAGGACGACCGCTATCAAGGCATCGTGAAGTTGGAAGGCGACAGTCTGGCCGAAGCCGTCCAGCACTATTTCCGCCAGTCCGAGCAAATCCCCACCGGCATCATGGCCGCCGCGCGTCGCGATGTCGCGGGGCGTTGGCGCGGCGGGTGCCTGATGCTGCAACGCATGCCGCGCGAGGGCGGCACGACGGTCGCCAGTGACACGGGCGTGGAAGACGACTGGCTTCGCGCCATGATGTTGATGCAGACCTGCACAGCCGAGGAACTGACCGATCCGTCCCTGACCGCCGAAGCTTTGCTGTTTCGCCTGTTCCATGAAGAAGGCGTGCGCGTGTACGAGCCGCACCGCTTCCGCCACCAGTGCCGCTGCTCCGCCGAGCGCGTGGGCGGCATGCTCCGCTCCCTGCCGCGCGCCGAAGTGGAAAGCATGGCGGTCGAGGGCGTGGTCGGCGTGACCTGCGAATTCTGCAATCGCAGTTATACCTACGACGCGGAGCAATTGGACGCGCTGTACGGCGAGCCGAACTAGCCCATCGCACTCTAGTTCTTACGGCAACGCTAGCCAACGCGCGACGTTTTGATTGTGCTGGCTGAGCGTCTTCGCGAAGGCGTGGCCGCCGGTGCCGTCGGCGACGAAATAGAGAAAGTCATGTTCTTCGGGATGCAGCGCCGCTTCCAGCGCGGCGCGGCCCGGATTGCAGATCGGCTGAGGCGGCAGTCCGGCGTTCACATAGGTGTTAAAGGGCGACGGTGTGGCCAAATCAGCGTGCGACAGATCGCGCCCCAGCGGCCCTTGGCCCTTTGTCAAAGCATAAATCACGGTCGGATCGGATTGCAGCCGCATGCCCAGCCGCAGCCGATTGTAGAATACGCCCGCAACGCGCGCGCGTTCGTCGGGTTTCTTGCCGGTTTCCTTTTCGATCAGCGAAGCCATCACGACCGCTTCCTGCGGAGTCTTGAGTGGCAGGTTCGTGGCGCGGTTGGCCCAAAGCCCGTCCAGCAAATCGCGCTGACCCTTTCGCATGCGCTCCATCAGTCCGCTGCGGCTGTCGCCATAGTTGAAGTTATAGGTCTCCGGCAGAATCTCCCCGTCCGGCGGGATGGCATCGAGGTCGCCCGACAAGGCGGAGTCGTCGCGCACGAGCGCCGCGATGTCGTGCGATGTCAGCCCTTCGACCACGGTAAAGCGCCGCGTGATCGAACGCCCGTCGCGCAACATCAACACGACATCAAGCGCCCGCATTCCCGGCGTGAAGCGGTACTCGCCCGCATGAAGATTGTCGGCGGCCACGGCGCGGGCGATGCCGCGAAAAACGAAAGTGTTAGACAATACGCCTTGGCCTTCCAACAAAGCGGCAATCTCGCGCACGCTGGCCCCGCGCGGAATGACGGCGGTCGTCTCCTCCGCCAGCGGCCCCGGCCAAAAGACCATCAGCACGGCCAGCAGAGCAAACGCAAGCCCGGACAGAAAAAAACTCGCCGTCGCCAACGACAGGCGCGAAGCCCGCGTCGTGCGTTCCGCGACTTGAGGCAGCGGCGCGGGAACCGACGCAGCCTCACTTCCTTCAGCGGTAACAGGCGGAGGAGGGGACTCGTCACGAGGCTGATCAATCTGGCTCAACGATCCCACCGATCAGTTTCTGACCAAGCAAAGAACAAACACAGCACCCGCCCCCGAATCAAACCCCGCCAGCCGCGACTCGGAGCATAGGCAAATCGGGGGGAGCGGTCGAGGGGTTTGCAGAACGGGGCGAGGGGCATGAAGGAGGCGCAGGGGGCGAACAAACAGGCTGTTTTCCGCTCCCAACGATTTCAAAGGGTTCCCGATTGTGTGTCCAACAATATTCGTCCGTTTTTATACCCAAACGTTTCTGTGGGGTTCCGCGAGGTGTGCCCAAGATTTATGCCCTCTTGCGGTACATGGTTGTTTCTATATGATCCTATATTGCAATGGAGAAAAAAGAGAAGAACATGGAAACCGCTCCCCCCACAAAAAATTCTGTAAACCTGACGCAAACGCCGACGCAAAATCAGCAACAAACAGCCGCTCTAATCGACCCTCCCATTTGGGATGCCTACAAGGCTTTTTTTGTTAAGGAACCCAAGTTTGTTTGCGTCGGTTTCTTCGCCGTTAGTATTCTGTTTCTTGTGTATATGATTTTACGAACCGTTGCATCATCAGATAAACTCCAGTCCTTCTTATCAAGGATCAAGTCATTCGACCTTTCTAAGGGGAGGTTGGAAACACACCCAGAAAAATCAACCGTTGAAACAGACGAAAAAGGAAACGTTAAACCACCTGGGAGCAAACATACCGCTCCGCAGGAAGATGCTTTAGATGGCGATCAATTATATTGGTTGATTAAGATGGAAATTGCTTATGAAGAGCCCGATGAATGCATCATTAAAGTTGATGAATATTATAATAAACTTAAAAGTTGTTCCGGCGAAATATCTCCCAAACGAATTGAGGCATCATATCTGTTATCCAGATACCGCTGTGGCGACGAGTCTGCGCTGTCCACATTGAAATCAAAAAGTGGGGCAAGTTCGGACGCATACCATGCAAATTTTATTCTTGCTCGGTATTATAAATCTATTGAGGAAAATGTAGAGGCCCTAAAGTTCTTTGACCTTTGCTGGAAGCACTCACCAGATATCGAACAGAAATTAAACGCTACGCTTAATTTGGGAAAATTTTTAGCTGATACCGGAAAGATGAAGGAAGGTATTAAATTCTTAAAGGAACATATTTCAACTTTTGTCGCGCCAAAGGATAACGCTAAAGTTTGGAAAGCTCTTGGTGATTTATACGAAAAAAGAAAACAAATATGGCAAAAACATTTGTGTTTTGAAAAAGCCTTGAGGCTTAATCCAGATGACTCTAGATTACGATTTTCGCTTGCATATAGCTATGGTGAAACCCCGTACGGCCACGCTTTAGCTGCGCATCATTATAAAATTCTAAGAGCCCAAGCTCCACGAATGTCTATAGTTTCTAATAATTTATCTGTAATTTATCATAGTACCGGACTCATTTTTGAACACCCTGTAATATCAGCATGTTAGGTTGTCTTTTGGGGGCTGAGGGGGCGGTAAAGAATATTTTTTGGGCTTCGTTTTCTGCTCCGGCGAGGAGCCTTGCGAGAGTTTCGAGGC
>CAIXHP010000011.1 GCA_903919315.1 uncultured Pseudomonadota bacterium
CGCTATTCCAAAGCAACCTACGCCGCCAAGTTCTCCTCCATCGCGGGCATCGTCAATCTCATCGCCGGTTTCTGAACCCAGCTCATCCGCCCAAGGCCCACCCGCGCCCAATTCCCTCCGACTTTCGCAACAGGTCTAATGAACACCTGTTTTATATGGCCAATGTTTTTATGAATATCTCTGATGAGGCCTTTTATAAGATTGCTAACAATGAAGAGAACGTCACTATCTAGGCTTGATACAGGATCATCGATGACAACAATCCGATCTGACACAGTGCCGCTTTCCGTGCTGCTGCCTTTGAGTAAATGATAAAAATACAGAAATGTGATAAAAGATTTTTCTCCCTCGCTTAATGTATCTCCTACATCAACACCATCGCCACGAATGATTTGATAGAAGCCTTCTTTTTCGGCCTTGGCTAGCTTGAAATTTGTAAATCCAAAGGACCCAAGAAGTCCGTTAATTTTGTCAATTGTTGGCTGAACGCTGGTTATCGAACGCTCCAAGGCTTGCAATTGATCTGTGTTATTTTTGATGTCTTGTTCCTTAGCTGAGAGCTTGGCTTCGATGCCTTGAATGGCTCGCTTGAGGTCAGTGCTTTTTTGTTGATACGCTGTGTAGCCAATGTTTGCCTCGCTGAGCACAAAGCGCCAGACACAGCCGATAAGAGACTTCTTTTCGGATGATATGTTATCGATCAATCGATTGTGTTCGGATGCCTTTTGATTTGCTCCAGAAATCAATTCATAAATATGTGAGATGATTTCGTTTATCGCCTCAAGTGCGATTATGGTGCTGGGCTCCTTAAGTTTTTGGCCAAGGTGCATCTTGTTCGCTTTTATTTTTGTTTCAAGAGCGTCGCAGAGCTGTTTAAACGCTGTAGCGTCAAGGAAACGATTCGCCTTTGCTAGGATATCGTTCATCTGTGCGATGATTGACGACGAATAGGCCTCATAGTTTGTTGCTATGGTTCTTAGCTCTGAAACGCCGTTTTCAAAATTATCATCAAAATATTCTTCTAGGCTTTTTGCGAAGGCAGCATTTATCTCTTGTTGGCAGAAAGGACAATGGTCATCGGTTCCTTTCAGATATTGCCGCCCTTCCTTAACCCAATCACTGTTGCCCAGACGTTCGATCATGGAGGCGATGTCTACATCACGTTTGCCGATGATCTTTTTTGCTAAGGCGTCTAGGCTTTCAATTTTGATCAGGTTCGATGCATCTGGCAGGGGATGAATGAGCTCTTTTGTTTGATTGTCGGAAAATACCGTTTTTGCCTTCTCAACAAGTTTCTCATGCGAGATTAGTTCACTGTTATTGGTTAGAGCTTCTTGAAGAAACCTCTCTTTAAACTTGCTGGCGCTATTGCGTAATCCTGTAAAGGCGTCTTTGAAAGACTCGTCATATTTCTTTTTGAATTCCCAACAATAATCCTCAAACTCTTTCTCTAGAGCCGCTTCCTTATCGCGTTCTGCTGTCAAAGACCCTGTTAGTTTTTCTTTGTCGCTGAGCAATCTCGTTTCAATAGCTTTCTTGTCGTCAATGCTTTCAATAATCTGATCGTTGCCGTCGCCAAGCGTAAAAATACCTTTTAACTTTTTGTCGGGATTGAAGTGATCTTTAACAAAATCTCTATTGTAGACAAAGGTTTGGCAACTAGTTTCTCTCGGATTGATGATGCAGCTCGAATAGTTTGATGGGTTTGCAATCACCCTTGATATTGTGGTTTTACCCGATCCATTTGCCCCATAGACATAATTGACCTTAGCGAGGCCAGAGAGTTTTGCTCCCTCAGACGAGTAGCTGGCTTCATCGCATATGTGAATCTCTCTGATCATCACGAGAATATCCCCAGAGAATCTATGTTTCTTATCCTAGATACGTTCAAACATACTGGCAAAAGTGTCAAGAAGCATACCCCCGCAGAGCTATCGCCCTGCGGGGGTATGCAAACCTTTACTGCGGCGACGGCTGCCTATGCGACCAGCCACGGGATTGGCTCTGCGCCTGATGTTGCGGCTGGGGCGTAGCATCGGCTTTCAGATCGTTACCGTCCTGACGGTTCCAGACTAGATTATAGCCGACGCCCTCCCTGTCCGGGAATAGCGCCGCGTTGATCGGCGCGGGCAGAACGGGCGAGTCGATACTGACCGTGTGCCAGAGCATCCCGTCCTTGTCTTTCGGGAAGGCCGCGCCGATTTCATAGCCTTCCTTGGCTGGGTCGGCGATGAGGCGGAAATAGCTTTTGCCGTCGCGGCTGGTCATCGGCTCGAACAGCACCGGGGTGCTGCCCATGCCGAGGCCGTAAATGCGGCCCAGCAGAAAGCCGTCCTTGTCCACGTTAAAGCTGCCGATTTTGACGCTGTTCTTTTTGCCATTCTTCATCAAATGTCTCCTTGCTCTGGGTTAAACAATCCGTGCCGCTGATGCGCCACGGTCTTACCGGCCCTTGTCGCGGGCCTGTAATCTCTGGCGCTGAATGTCCTTGAGGTAACGCAGCGCCTGTGTCGGAGATGTCCACAGCACCGTGCCGCTGCCGCGTTGGCGGACGCGATAGATGCGGATGCGCCGGGATTTGAGGACAAAGCTGTCGGCACGAATGCAGGGCTGCTTCATGTTCGTTCCTTTCGGTGATGTGGGATTGCTGTCAGCTGGCCAGTTCCGGCCATTTCCTAAAAAAAGCGCGGGGGTCTTTCTTGCCCCATGTCTTCCAGTCAAGAACCGCTTCCATCGGCCAGCCTCCCGCCTGTGCCTGTGGGCGTGACGGCGCAGGCGATGGCTTCGCGTTTTCTGCACTTGGCGTCCTAATGCGCTGCATGGGCATTTTCGGCGTCGCCGGAGGCTTCGCGCTGGTCTGACGGCTGCCGCCTGTGAAGCGGATGCGGCTGCTGGTTATGCGGCGCGGCGTTGCCATAAGTGGCGTCTTGACCTCACCGTGCCTCCCTGTTGTCGCCGCAGGCCTTTGCCGGGGTTTGCCGCTGCCTGTCGCGCCGCGTAGCTTGCTGTGCTGTCGTGGCGTCGGGGTTTGCAGCCCCAGTTCCTTTTCCATCTCCCGGCAGACTTCCTTGGATTTCAGCCAGTGATGGCCGGGCCAGACCGCTCTGCCGCTCACAAGGCTGACGCGGTTCCAGATCACATGAAAATGCTGCCGCCCGTCCTTGACGTGTTCAACGATCACCCGCTGGTGATGGAACATTTTGTAACCGTATTTCTCCTCGCAGCGTTCAACGATGGCAAGAACCTGCTTGTCGGTCAGGTGTTCGCCCTTCATCGGGTTGATGCTGATATGATGCAGCGGCTTAGTGCAGCTGGTGCAACCGGCGATCACCCACATATTCTGAAAGGCCTGATCGAGGTTTTTGGCCGACGGGTCGCTAAGCTCGACAAGGCGCGTCTTCTCGTTCTGGCCTTGCTCCTTCATATAGTCGGCGGCGGATCGGTAGCCGCCCCGGATGTGGGATTTGATTATCACTGGCTTTCGCTCAATAGCTCTTGCCTTCGGCCAAGGCCGTCCGCACAGCGCGTTGCGCGGCGATGAGCGATTGTTCCAGCCGGGATAGTTCCCGTTCCCCCTGATCGGGTTCCATGTCTCCGGCGTTCAGATGGCGGGCGATCTGGTTCAGGTTGTTGCCCTGCCGGTTCAGCTCCCGAATGGCGTCCTGCAACAGCTGCCGCTTCATCGGGTCGATGGTCGAGGCATAGCCCGGCCCCAGCGCCGAGGCGCGGATATATTCGCTGAGCGTCAGGCAGGTCTTCTTGGCCTGTTGAACGATGAATTCCCGTTCCTGCGGCGCGAAGCGAATGCCGATATGTGAAACGCGGGATTCCACGGGCTTTAGCCCGCATGCCCTCAGTGAAACGGCTTGCCGTTGAACGGAGGGCGCAACTTGCGCGTAGCTTTTACCCGTTTCACATATCTGTTCAACATTTTGTCTGACAGATGGAATCTGTTGAACGGGAGCCACATCATTCAATGTCGCATAGCGATTGCAGACAGATTTTCCGACCTGTCGAAAAGCCTGCTGTATGGGCGATAAAGTCTTGGGTGTGTCGGTCATGGTTCCTCCAAAAAGGCATAAAAAATCCCGTGAACGGATGTGATGTTCCGCACGGGGTATGATGAAGCTGATGGTCAGTTGAGCCGGATAATCTCAGAGCAAAAAGAAACCGCCGTTCCGGCTGAAGCGGCGGTTTATGGTGTGTGCGGCTGGCTCTGGATTATTGTTTCCTCGGTTCGCAAACCTCTTTTGCCGCCAAATGCCACTGGGTAGCCAAATCGCCAAGGCCACGCTTCAGGCAAGTTAGCGCCCGTGGGTTCCGCGCTGGCTGCGAATGACCGCATATTGCGATAACGGCATTCAAATCCTCCGGAGCAATAATCTTGCGGGCCAGTTTCAACAGCTTCTCAACCGCCGTTTCTTTCCATGAAGCATGTTCATCGCTGGTGGGCCTGAAATCAGCCCGACGGCACAAGACCACTCCATAATAGGCACGGTGGAAGCGCAACCCTGCACGGTATTCGTCCCGGCTTAAAACGCCATAGGCGCGATAGGCGTCCAGCGGGCTTTCCCACACCGCGCGATAACGGCGGACAAGCTGACCGGGGCGGACGCTGCTGGGGATGGCTTCCCAGATCAATCCGCCATTCTGGCTGCGCCGCTCTTTCGTCGGGGTGGCTCCTGTTCTGGGGCCGGTAATGCTCTTCTTGTGTTTATGCTTCGACATATGACTTCTCCGTTAAAAATGGCCTGCTTCAAAAGTGAACGCTTTATAAAAATTCTTCTAATAAGCGCACCATATCACGGAAATTCCGAAAGTCAAGATAATTATTCCATATGAATGCAATTAACATCCATATTGGATTGCAATAGAGGTTGTCTGACTATATTAACCGCTATAATTTCACGTAAAACGCACGTTTAAACGAATTTCCTTGATTTATCCGAAAACGTGGTATATATAATCCATTATGAACATAACGGGACGACAAATACGCGGTGCGCGGGGCTTGCTGGGTTGGTCGATGGAAGAGTTGGCCGACAAAACCGGCGTTTCCCGCATCACCATCCGGCAAGTCGAAGCCGAAACCGCCCAGCCGCAGGAACGTACGCTGGCCAGCCTTCTTGCCGCCTTCGACAAGGAAGGAATCGAGTTTCAGGATAACGAGGGCGTCTGCATTCGCAAGCATCAAATGCGAACCTATAGCGGCAAGGCCGGTTATCGTCAGTTGCTCGACCATATCTATGAAACCGTCAAGAAAGGTGGGCGCATCCGTCAGTTCAATTTCGGCGATGAACGCTATGCCCCGATTGCCGACGATGCCGCCGCCGAACATATCCGGCGCATGGAAGAAATCGAAGGGCTGGACGCCAAGGTTCTGGTGCTGGAAGGCGAAATCGGCAATCCCGTCAGCTATTGCAGCTATCGGACGCTGGATGCGGAATATGCCGATATGGCCCCTTGGTATCTCTATGGGGACATTCTGATCCTCCCCCTGACCGAAGGCGGTAGGCGCGAATGCGTGACGATCCAGTCCAAACAGGTTGCCGAACGGTATGCGCGGGAGTTCGATTTGTTCTGGAACAAGGGGAATCCGGGCGAAAAACGCCTTAAAAAGGCCCGCAAGTAATTGATTTCGTTCGTTAGGGTTGCTTTTTCTGCTATAGTGCTGGTTGATTTTTAAGGCTGTTTTTGAAGTTATTTAACCAAGGCAATAGGGCGTATCGCATGATACCGGGCAAGCAATTTCAGCAGCAGTTTGGCGGCCTCTATACGGCTGTTATTCCCTATGAACAGGCTGACCCGCTCCATCGCAGTTCTCTCGGCGGCGTTCTCCGTGATGCGATCAAGCATGAGGCCAAGGTTCATGGCGCAGCTTTCGATCATGCCGGGTTCCGTAACGTGATGAAGGCAATGGCGACCGGCGATGTCGAAGTTCTGTTCTTCGCCGCAGCATGGGATTTGTGCGAACCTAAAATTATCGGCGCGACGATCAATTTTCCGTCTGTATCGTTGGAGCGCAAAGGTGATGACATTGTTGCCAAGCGCGGCATTTATAGCGAGGACGTTTGTATTCTTCCCCCCATGGTGCGTGACCTGATTGTCGAAAGGCCGGTTGGCGGAGGCTTCCCAGCAGTCGGTATTGGCACACATTTTATCCAAGCAAGCATGCAGCACTTCTCAACAAAGGGCATGCGCGGCGGAGAAGTGCCAGCCGGACAGACATTCGAGTTTGCGCCACACAACAGCAAGATTGTCAGAATTCAGAAGCAGTTAGGAGCGAGGTTAGGCAAAGATCAGGACAGCAGCTTGCTGCGGTTGCCCGCATTGACTGATAGCATCCGCGACAAATGGACAATGCCGGTTGAAGTAGTTGTCGTTCAGTTACCGGATGGTTCAAGCGATCCGAACAATTTTATCGTCCGATGGTCTGGCGCAGGTGGAATGCAGAAAATAGGAGCGGCTTTCACCAAAGGCATATCGACCTTCAAAGGCACGACGGTGACGCAAGGACAGTTTATCAGCAATGGTCAACTGCCGGACGCGCCAATGGTCGAAAGTGTTCTGGCGTCTATCCTAAAAGCCGCTGACGATGAACTACGCATGCGGCGTTGGGGACATCTAAAAAACCAGCCGCCCGGAAAATTCAGTCCGTCCATCCCATTGCTGGGAAATAAACAGCAGGCTTTTCGCGCCTTGATGCAGGCACAGAATGATGAGTTGTTCGCGCCGCCCCCTGCCAAAGACAACAGCCTGCTTTTTGGCGTCAAGCCGCCGCCGATGCACATTCACGCCCTGAATGAACCGGAACTGGTTGCTGGGCTTCGGTCACTGGGAGCGGAAACGCGCATGCTGGGGCCAAATGCCATGCAAACCGCTTCACTTAATCTGGCCAAAGCCACGGCAACAGAATCTGCCATCCGGCCACTAAAGCTGGTAGGATCAGGTTCTGTCCATACGCCGATATTTTCTCTAGTCGCTTAACCTTCTTTTGCCGCAAGGTATCCCATGAATGCCGTGACCCAGAACCGTCTGGCCGAGGCCAGTTCGATGCTTGAAGAGGCCAAGCGCCTCAACGCCAACGGCCAACATGGCGCAGCGATGAAACTGGCTTATGCGGCTTCGGAATTTGTAGCGGCGGGTTACTTATCCAACGCTGTAGGCGAAAATCTTCCTCCGTCTGACGCTACCTATGAACGGTTTGCCAAAACCATCCGCGAGCCAACCCGCCACCCGGCATTAGCCGCAGAAATTATAGGGCTTGTTGGCGACGTATCTGCCTTGCGCGAAATTTATGAACCGGCCTTGCTAGACGAAACCACGGACAAAGACGCCCGGCAGATGACTGACTGCGTGAAAGCGCTGGCTGCGCTTGTTAAAAGGATCGCCTTCGTTTCATCATTTCGATAACAATGCAAAAAGCGATGCGCCTTCCTAAAGCGCTTTTGTTGCCGCCGAAAGATGTTCTTGTTTTGTTCACCCATATGTGTTATGCATGTTCACACGGTGAGCAATGAGAAAAAATGCCGCCATGTAGAATGTGTTGGATGAGGAACGGGACATCTTGGTTTTGCTGATCTTCGACCCGACAAAGGGCAGAAGGAGCTTTGAGCTTAGAGATTATATGTTAGATTGCCCAACCAAACCGATTCCTTCCTTAAGAAGCCTTAAACGTTTGTTTAACATTCAGCTCGTTGGGGGCCAATACTCATGAGTCGCTCCAATCTCCAAATCCGCGATAGAAGTCAGGATTATGCCTCGGGCTATAAGCATATGGCTTGTGGATCGTCTCGCGGTCTCATGAAGAACAAATCTCAGAAGGCCGATAAGCTCCAAGTCTTGACTCAAAAACCCATTGCGTTTTCTTTGTTTTCTGGAGGCGGAGGACTTGACATAGGAATGGAACAGGCTGGCTTTCAACCGTTATGCTGCATAGAGATCGATCCTCATTGCTGCACTACTTTGACGCATAATCAGCCCGCCTATCTTAAGGACGCACGGATTATAAATAGTGATGTAAGAAAAGTTTCTCCTGACGCTCTGATGCGTGATTTTGGTTTAGTGCCGGGAGAGCTTGACCTGCTTTATGGTGGACCTCCATGCCAATCCTTTAGCCAGATTGGCAAACAAGACGGTTTAAGTGATGATCGTGGTTTGCTGTTATTCGAGATGGCGCGCTTTGCCCAAGTTCTACGCCCTAAGGTGATATTGATAGAGAATGTAAAGGCTCTTGGGACGGCAAAAGACCTTAATGGCGAACGCGGCGGAGTTTTGAAGAAATTACTGCTTAAGCTGCATAAATTAGGATACGCCACGCACGTAAAAGTTGTTAACTCGGCCGAATTTGGGGTTGCTCAACTGCGCGAGCGTATATTTATTGTGGCGGTGCAAGCTGGATATGAATTTGAATTTCCTGAATCAACGCACGGCCCCAACGGTAAGGCCGCCCGACTTACTGTCGGAAATGCTCTAAAGGGGTTGAGAAAGCCCGTAGGAAAAGAGCAAGCAAAAGGTAACACCAACAATCATGTGGATATTACCCCAGCAGGAGATCGTCTACGCATCAGCTTTGTATCGGAAGGCTCCTATTTGGCTTGTGCGAATGCTCCAGCAAAGATTAAGGGGCGTTTGAGTAAAAAAGATACGACAAAGTTCCTTAGGCTTTCTCGCAGCGGTCAATCAAACACTTTGAGGTGTGGCGAAATCTTCTTCCACCCACTTGAGGATCGTTACTTGACCCCTAGAGAATATATGCGAATTCATGGCTTCCCGGATGACTATTATCTGCAAGGACCTATTCGGGGAAGATCGGGGCGCGTTAGGCATTTGGATCAACACAGGCAAGTGGCAAATTCGGTTCCCCCACCTGTTGCAAAGGCCGTAGCAACTCAAATCCTTCAAACCCTATCGGCGATGTCAGACGATGGCGATTAGCGAACAGCAAATTCAACAAGTTATAGAGGCAATTAAAGCGTTACATAACGACAAGGGCGATGGCTATTGCTTTCCTTCCGATGAGATTTGGGGAAACATGTCTTCGCCCCCGCTGTCGCCGCAAAAGCCCGCTGTAATTAAAAAAGTAGCTAGCGATGGTTATATTCTTGGAACGGGGCGAACAACTCGCGCAAAAAGTGGGCCACGTAAAGGTGCTCCCACAACGGAATATACTTTTGGCCCAGAAATATCTCCGGACTCTATTGATATTGCCCTTCAAGGCAGTGATAGCGATTGGTCTTACCTTGAAGACCAACCGTCGCCCAATGGGACAAAAGAGCTTGGGTTTCCATTGCAGCGGCTGCTTCACGGATGCCCGGGCTCAGGAAAAAGCTACAAACTTGAGGAGCAAGCATCTAAAGCCCATTGGGTAATTAGGGCCGTATTTCATCCCGAAACCCGATATTCAGATTTTGTGGGCGGCCTACGGCCTGTCTCTATATATCGGGTTCCTAATGAAGGCGAAGCCCCTCGTTTTATTGGCGCAAAAGTTCCCGGCGAACCATATGTCCAATACACGGTACAGCCGGGGGCGATGCTGAAAGCATACCATCTCGCGTGTGACAATCCAGACAAGTCTGTGGTTCTGTTAATTGAAGAGCTAAGTCGTGCGGTAGCGGCTCATGTATTTGGTGATACGCTTCAACTGCTGGATAGGGTGGATACAGAAAAAGCCGGAATACCATTGGGATATAGTGAATATGAAATCGAACCCCGTGCGGATATAAGCGCGTGGCTAAGTATGCATTCTATTGTGCACAAGCATGTTAGGCCCGGACGTATGCGCTTTCCCAACAACTTGTATATTTGGGCTACAATGAATCGCTCGGATCAGAATGCTCGGCAATTGGATGCTGCTTTCTTGAGGCGCTGGGACAAAGAGTACCTCTCGTATGACGCAAAGTGCGGTTATGACGATATGAAAGTTGTGTATGGCGGCGGCCAAGTTACATGGGAAAAGCTGCGAGAGGCGGTTAATAAAAAACTGATTAGCATTGGTGGAGTGCCAGAAGACAAATTCATAGGCCCATATTTCCTTAGCCCGACGAAATTAAAAAATCCAAACGTCCTTGCTGAGGATTTATGGGGATATTTATGGAGTGATGTCTTAAAGGCGCGAGCCACGACGTTTTTTGTTGGCACACAAACTTTTTCGGACCTGCTAAAAGTCTGGAATCAAGGACAAGGTGCTCCCTTAGGCGATCTGTAATCTAGGATTATCCCAAATGGATGCCCTCTATGCCCTTAAAAATTTTCTTTATGAAGGGCAGGTCATGTCATCTCTGGCGTGGCAAGAGCAGTTGCGTGTAACAGATACATCATTTCGCGCCTTTATGGCCGATGGCATATTCGTTCCTAGTAGTGCACAGGCGTTTAGACTGAACTTTGTCGGGGTTCTTTTTACAGACAATGAAGCTTTTACTGTGCTTCCCAAAATATTCCGCAATTCAGTAGAAACAAAAAACGCGTCGCTTCAATATGATGTTGTAGCTTGTATCAGGCGATATATTGCGAGCGTCCGCAGGCGAACAAGACACGCTGAAGCCTCGGAAACCTTATCTTTGAAGGATGAAGGGGCAAAAATAATAGATGTGTTTTTGTCTCTTGTGGATTGGACTTTAGATAGGGGCATCCATTCTGAAAGAATAGAAGCACATGGCTTTGACTCCTCCGATATTGACTGGGGGGCAACCATGCGCGATGGAATACCCCTACATATCGGGCGTTCGGTGGTGTATTCAGAAATCACGAGCCGAGAGATTACTAACCGATACGGCCCTCTGGCGCAAATACAAGCCAAGGCTTTGTTAGCCATGCATCAGGGGCTTAAACCGGCGTCTTTGCTGTGGCTGGATGAAAACGACCCCATTCTTGAAATGGCTGCCGATGTTATTGCCTCATTTGACGAAAATGAGAACGTCTCAGTACATACGGAAACTGATTTATTAGAGTATATGAACGGATGTAATCAAGATCACGACAAAGAGCTAGCAGGCATTCTCTTTGAATGGTTGTCTGGGGTTCAGCGTGGAATAGACCGTCCTAGCGCATATGGCACAACAGCTTTTGAGTATGTGTGGGAAGATATGTGCCGTGAAATTGTAAGAGAGCTTGGCGACCTAACGTCACACGAAGAAATTGCAAGTCAACCGTTGTATGTATTCCCCCACACAAATAAAAAACCCCAAGGGCAGCGCCCAGACATACTTCGTCAGTTGCCTGATGGGATCGTTATACTTGACGCAAAATGGTATGATGCAGACAGCCGAGACTGGCCGGGCACTCAAGACGTTATTAAACAAATGATGTATCAGGCTAGCGTAGCTAATAATCTGCGCGTCATTTGCAACGCATTCTTGGTGCCAACTTGCATGTATGGGCAAGAGATTTTCTGTGTTGGGCGGGCATGTATGGCCAACTCATCTGAGAAAATAGATGAAAGATTTCCTGAAGTGGAGTTGTTAGCCGTGCCTTGGAATCTCGCTTATGCGGCATATTGTGGCACGATTAACAATAAAATCATCGCTGCTTCCGTACTAAGCCCTAATGTCTGTGGCAGGTATGACTAATCGGTCTAAGAAAAGAAACTTAACGCGATCCGAGATTATGTCCCGTGTTCGCGGGAAAAACACATCCCCGGAGATTTTTGTTCGTAAGACTCTTTGTGCTTTGGGGTTGGGTGGTTACCGTCTTCACCGAAAAGGGTTGCCGGGTAAGCCAGATATTTGTTTTGTGAGAAGAAGGAAGGCTATCTTCGTTAATGGGTGTTTTTGGCACGGACACAATTGTACACATGGACGCAGACTTCCGGTAACCAATACTGACTATTGGTGTGCAAAAATATCCGGAAATAAGCGCAGAGATATAGATAACGCAGCCCAACTACGATCTCTTGGATGGTCTGTATTAACATTGTGGGAGTGTAAGCTTAAAGACCAGAAGCATTTGAGCATGAGACTGTCTCACTTCATGGGGGATACTCGAACAGTTGGTCGTTCTGTAAAGATAAAACAGGTTGTTTCTGGCTAGAGGGTCAACATAAAATGGGCTTTTGCGGCTGGTCTGTATTGGCTATATCTCTCCGCTGCTACCAAGTTTATCTTTACAAATCAAAGCGTTGTGCGTCGCCTGCAAGGGCGATGAGCACGCTTGTTTTGCCTTCTGGAAGCACTGTGGAAGCAAGAGGGAGAGAAATTCTGCGTATTTGGCAGAGATACCCTTCCCCTCTTGTCAGTTTCAGCCTTGCAATCACTCCGCTTCAGGTTTGTCTTGTCTCGCGTTGGCGTTGCCTTTCCATATGGCAAAGAGAACGGGATAGACGGCCAGCTCCATCAAAAACGATGTTAGAATGCCGCCGATCATGGGGGCGGCGATGCGTTTCATGACGTCGCTCCCTGCGCCGGTGGCGAACATGATGGGCAGAAGACCAAACAGCATGCAGGCGACGGTCATAACTTTGGGACGCAGCCGTTTGACGGCCCCGGTGATAATCGCCTCTTTTAGGTCGGCCCATCCGTTCATTCTGCCGTTGTTCACGGCGTTTTTGTAGGCGAGATCGAGATAAAGCAGCATGAACACCGCTGTTTCCGCATCCACGCCAAGCAGCGCGATGAAGCCGACCCAGACGGCGATGCTCATGTTGTAGCCCAGAAGATGCACGAACCAGATTGCGCCGATGGCGGAAAAGGGCACCGCCATAAGGATGATTGCCGTTTTAACGAGCGATTTCGTGTTGAGATAAAGCAGCAAGAACACCACGAAGAGCGTGATCGGCAGCACGATCTTGAGCCGTGCCTGCACACGTTCCATCGACTCGTATTGGCCGCTCCACACCAATTGATAACCGGTTGGCATGGTGACATTATTCGCAACGGCATCCTTGGCGTCATGGACATAACCGCCGATATCGCGCCCGCTGATGTCGACATAAACATAACCGGAAAGCCGACCATTCTCGTCGCGGATCATGGCGGGGCCTGTCCGAACGCTGATGTCGGCAAGCTGGCCGATGGGAACTTGCGCGCCGAAGGGCGTGCCGACCAGCACGCCCTTCAAGGAATCCAGATCGCTACGGAAATCGCGCATGTAGCGGACGCTGACAGCATAGCGCTCACGTCCCTCGACGGTCGTGGTAATGTTCTCGCCTCCAACCGCCGACATGAGAACGGCATTGGCGTCGTCCACCGACAATCCGTAACGCGCCAAGGCTTCGCGGTTCAGATCGAAATCAATGAAATATCCGCCGCTGGTGCGCTCGGCATAGGCGCTGGCCGTACCCTCAACGCCTTTCAGCGTTTTTTCGATTTGTCCGCCGATTTTCTCGATCTCGTTCAGATCGGGGCCAAGGATTTTAATGCCGAGCGGCGTTCGCACACCCGTGGTGAGCATGTCAATCCGCGCCTTGATGGGCATCGTCCATGCCGGGGCAAGCCCTGGCAAAGTCAGCGCCTCATTAAAGCCTCCAGGGCCGTAAATAAGCTCCTGCGTGCTTTTATGGTCGGGCCAAAAGCGGCGCAGAATCTCTTTGATAAAATCAGGCGGCCAGTCGGAATACCATTGCGGCACAACCGGCCATTCGCTTGGAGGCTTCAGCAAAACAGTTGTTTCCATCATCGAGAACGGCGCGGGATCTGTCGCCGTTTCCGCGCGTCCGGCCTTGCCAAACACGCGCTCGACCTCCGGGAAACTTTTCAGAACCTTGTCCTGCTGATGCAGAAGTTTCGCCGCTTCTGTAACGGACAGTCCAGGCAACGTCGTCGGCATATAAAGCAACGCGCATTCGTCCAGTGGGGGCATGAATTCCGATCCCATGCGGAAGAACACCGGCAAGGTCAGAGCCATCGTGAGGAAGGCTGTGCCAAGGGTTAACCCTTTATGCTCCAACACCCACGCCACGATCGGCTGGTAGGCCCGCATCAGCGGACGGCTGATCGGATGATCGTCTTCCTTGTGAATTTTGCCGACAAGCAGCGCGTTCACAAAACGCGCGAAGATGCCATGCCCCCTGGCTATTGGTTTTGTCCGAATGCAGAGAACGAGAAGCGCCGGAACCAGAGTGATGGCGAGCAAGGCCGCTATCGCCATGGCGAAAGTCTTTGTGTAGGCAAGCGGCGTGAACAATCGTCCTTCCTGCGCTTCCAACGTGAAGACTGGCAGGAAAGACACGGCGATGACCAGTAGCGCGAAGAAACTCGGCGCGGCGACTTCCTTGACCGCCTCCATCAAAAGCGCCTGTTTGTTGATGTTTCCTCCAGAACTGTCGGCCTGTTCCAGTTTTTTATGAGCCTGTTCAACCACGACGATCGCCGCATCCACCATAGCCCCTATGGCAACGGCAATGCCTCCAAGCGACATAATGTTCGCCGTCATGCCCGAAAGTTGAATAGGGATGAAGGCCAGCAAGACCGTAATCGGGATGGAGATGATCGGCACAATAGCGCTGGGAAAGTGCCAGAGAAAGATCATGATCACGAGACTGACGATCAGCAATTCTTCGACCAATGTGTGCTTGAGCGTGTCGATGGAACGGTCGATCAGGTCGGAACGGTCATAGGTGGTCACGATCTTGACGCCGTTGGGAAGCGTCGGCTCGATCTCTTTGATTTTCGCTTTGACGCGTTGAATAACCTTTTCCGCGTTCTCGCCGACGCGCTGAATCACAATGCCACCAACGCCTTCGCCTTCGCCGTCCAGTTCCGCGATACCGCGCCGTAAATCCGGCCCAAAGCCCAAGGTTGCAATATCCCGAATGAGCACCGGCGTGCCAGTGGCGGGATTTGCCTTCACGACGATCTTGCCGATGTCTTCCAACGATTTGATATAGCCGCGTCCGCGTACCATGTATTCGCGTCCGCTCATTTCCACCAATCTTGCGCCGACATCGTTGTTGCCTTTTTGCAGGGCGGAAACGACATCGCCTATGGGAATGCCATAAGATTGAAGTTTGGCGGGATCAACCGTGACCTGATATTGCCGGACAAATCCGCCCAGCGGTGCGACTTCGGCCACGCCTGGCACCGCTTGCAAGGCGTAGCGCAACGTCCAATCCTGCAAACTTCGCAGCTGGTCGAGGCTGTTCTGGCCTGTTTGATCGACTAATGCGTATTCATAAACCCATCCCACGGCGGTGGCGTCTTTTGCCAACTCAACCGAGACGCCTTGCGGTAAACGCGACGTGATGGAATTCAGGTATTCCAGCGTGCGCGAACGCGCCCAGTAAAGATCCGTCCCTTCCTCAAAAATCACATAGACGTAAGAGTATCCAAAGTCGGAGAAGCCGCGAATATCCTTGACCTTGGGCATCCCCAGCAAGGCCGAGGAAATCGGATAAGTGACCTGATCCTCGATAATATCAGGACTGCGATCCCATTTGGCATAAATGACAACTTGCGTATCCGATAGATCGGGAATGGCGTCGAGTTTTGTGTTCTGAAGGGCATGCGCACCGACAAGGATCGCCACAAAAGTGAACAAGAACACAAGAAACTTGTTGCGGGCGCAAAGTTCGATAAGTTTCTCAATCATGGCTTTTGGCTCCCTTGGGTAAAATTCTGCAAGGCTGCGCGAATGTTGCTTTCAGCGTCGATGAGGAATGACGCGCTGGTCACGACGGCATCGCCTTCAGCCAATCCTTCGAGGACTTCCGCGTACCCATCGCTTATGATACCCGTTTTGACGGTCTGCGGCTGGAAAAGCCCATCGCCCCTGTCGATCAGAACGGCCTTGGTTTGACCGTTGTTCAAGAGCGCGGAAGTTGGAACCGCAAGCACAGGCTCGTGATGAGCGGCCTCAAGGCGCGTATTTCCGTACATATCGGTACGCAGAAGCTGTTCCGCATTGGGCAAGGAGAGTCTGACTTTTGCGGTTCGTGTCGATGGACTTATATCAGGATAAAGAAAATCGACCTTGCCTTCGAAACTTTGTTCCGAAAAAGCGGCGAAAGTTACGGTGGCATTCTGTCCGACCGCGAGGAAAGCCAGGTCTTGCTCGAAAATATCGGCCACAAACCAAACACTGGAGAGATCAACGAGCCGATAAAGCTTGTCGCCGGAAGCAAATTTCATTCCTTCAATGGCCTGCTTTTCCAGAACAGTTCCATCGGTTGGCGCGCGCATGATGATGCTGGTATTGACCTTACGTTCACGCTTCAGGCGTTCGATTTCTTCATCTGGCACGGCGAGCGTGACAAGACGCGCCAGAGATCCACTTTTTCCTTGCGCGCTTAAGGATAATCCGCTTGAAGCGCTAAGATATTCCGTTTCGATCTGAATGAGTTGCGGGCTGTAAACGGTAAAAAGCGCATCGCCCTTTTTGACGCGTTGTCCGGTTGCGTTGACATGCAGTTTTTCGACCCATCCCTCGAAACGCGGCGCGATGACGGTTTGTCGCGTTTCATCCATCTGCACCGTTCCTGCGGCCCTTACAGAGCGAGATAAAGGGCGACGCCCCACTTTTTCGGTCTTTACGCCAAGCCTTTGCACGCGCTCTGCCGAAACGCGCACGCTCCCCTGTTCCTGCGCGGCTTCGTTCTCATAGACGGGAACGTAATCCATGCCCATTTCGTCCTGTTTTGGCACAGGCGATGTGTCAGGCAGTCCCATCGGGTTTCGGTAATAGAGAATTTTTCCTTTGCCCGTGGGCGTGGGCGAAGCCTGTTCTTTCCCCGCGCTTGCAAGAGTCGTTTCAGCTTTTTTAAAGCCGAGGCCATAACCGATGCCGAGAGCGGCAGCCAGCGCCAGAAGAATGACAAACAGCCGAATGAGGAATCGCATGACGATCTCCTATTGTTTCAAATTTATGGATTGCGGGGATGGCAAGCCCTTCCATCCGCCCCCCAGAGCGGCGATAAGAGCAACGCTTGCGTCCAGTCGCGCGGCCTTCAGCATGACGGCATTCTGCTCGTTCGCACGCGCGAAGAGTTGCGCATTCAACAGTCCGTCATAGGGAGAAAGTCCCTGCGCATACTGATCTTTGGCGAGCTTTTCAGCCGCGCGAGCCGCAACGGTCGCCGCCTCCTGCGCGTGCGCCTGATCGGCCAAAATCCGCTGCGCCGCGAGTTGATCCTCGACCTCTCGGAAGGCGATCAGAACCGTTTGCCGGTAATTGGCCGCCACTTTATCATAGTCGGCTTTAGCCTGTTCCGCTTTCGCTTCCCGCGCGCCAGCATCCAGAATCTTTTCCGCCAGAGCGCCGCCAATTCCCCACCATCCGTTAGAAGCTTGCAAAAGCGTGCCGAGAACGGAGCCTGTAAAGCCGGATGACGCTGTGAGCGTGACATCGGGAAACCACGCCGATTCCGCGACGCCTATTTGCGCGTTGGCGGACATAAGGGCGCGTTCCGCCGACGCTATATCAGGACGCCTTTCCAGAAGCGCCGAAGGAATCTGCGGCGGAACAACGGGAATGTGCTGGGTAAAGGACTTGGACGGCAGCGCAAAGGATGCCGGGGCTTTGCCAATAAGGATCGCAAGAGAATGTTCAAGCTGAACTCTTTTCAGCTTGGCGTTTTCAGATTGCGCATGAGCGCTCTCATATTGGGTTTTTGCCAGCAGGACATCCGCCTGCGCAACTTGCCCCGCGCGATACTGATTGGTCGCCAAATCGAGGATCTTTTGATTGGCTAGGGTTGATGCTTGAAGGTTACGGATGATCTCATCTTGAGCGCGTAGATCAAAATAAGTTGTTGCCAATGCTGCTTGCGTCGCGAGCCGTATCGAGGCCAAATCGGCGGCGCTTGCTTCGAACTTGGCTGTATCGCTCTCGACAGACCGGCGAACACGTCCCCACAGGTCGGGAGCCCATGTCGCCTCCGCTGTCGCGGCATAAGTTGTTCCCGGCGTTTGAGACGAAGCTCCTGCCGTTTTTGCTGTCGCCGCGCTTACCGATAACGTGGGATAGTATCCGGCTTGCGTTTGTTCCCGTATGGCTTTTGCCTCACGATAGGCTGCTTCTGCCGCCTTGATCGTTAGATTGGAAACGTCAACTTGCTTCTCCAAAGAGTCGAGAACTGGATCATTGTAAATTGTCCACCAATCGCCTCGATCAATCTGATCAAGCGGATGAAGTTGATGCCCGTCTCCTGCTTCTTTAAATGCTGGCGGCACGTCCATAGGCGGGCGCGCATAATCTTCGCCAGACGTGCATCCAGAGAGCAACCCAACTCCAAGCCCCGCCATAGCAAGGGCTTGAAGCCAACTTCCTCCCCGAATACGAGGAGGAAGCGCGCCAAGGGATGGCTTCATCATTTCGCAACCTGAAATTTCAGTGATGCCTGAACGGGGACTGGTTCGCCCGGAGGTATGACTGAAACGTCGAGATTCCACTCACCGTACATGGTCAAGTCGCCGTTGAATCGATAGAGGCCATTGTCATCTTGCTCCAAAAGTTTCACGGGTGCTGGCATATCCATTTTGCCCATCACCATATGAAGTTTTGCGTCCTGGATTTTGCTTCCGGGGATGGCCTTGCCGTCTTTGACCGTTGTTATCCGTACTGAAAAAGGCGCAGACTTCCCGGCTTTGACAGGTTGTTCGACGACCTCGATTTTGTAATCAGACGGTGCGGCCAAAGACGCAGTTGGCGTAAGACCCGCAAAGGCCAAGATAGCGCCTGTGACAAGCAGAGCTTGTCGTATTTTCCATTTCATCAACATGTTTAATCCCTTTCGTTGCCCATGCTCTGCGACGCATATATTGCGTTTATGCGCGCGGGCTGAATGAACGTTATCGGCGCGGACGCAGCTTTGCCGTCAGGCAGCGCAAGCGCTCGGCCTCGTTATGCGTTTGGGGGATTAAACTTTTGGAGGGGGGTAGTCAGGAGAAAGCGGACGACTGGTCGCCGTCGCGTCAAACGTGTCATAAGCCATGCGCATAGCTTGGCGAACGAATACAGGATAATGTGAGGGAAGCGCAGCTTGAGTCGTAGTTGCGCAAAACGCAGCGCAATCGCCGCCCTTCATACCGTGATCTGTATGCTGATCCTTATCGCACATTGGACAGCAACCGGCTTCATCCGATGAATCTGCTGCAACAGACAATATTCCGGATTGGGCATCATTCACCATTGATGCTGCCATAACAGGCACAGCAACGCCTTGCCCAAGCACCAGAGACAGCGCGAGCATGAGAGTCAGCAACCGTCTAAAAACAGACCGGAACATGCTGTAAAGGTAAATCCTCCGTGGACGATATGCAAGCCCGCGATAAGCAACCCACAAAAACATATCGTACCAGCATTAATTTTTCTTTAACCTTGGGATAGCTCTAGTATTTTCAGCGTTGAAGCGCACCTGCGCAGCTTCTCATTCAACATGAACAGTGACATCATAGCCCAGAGATTTTAGGGCTTTCGAGGTACGGCCATTTCTCGGAGGGAAGCGATCTGGCAGCGCCCAGCCTACCAACTCACCAAACGCGCTAATGCCTAATCCATCAATTTTCCATTTGGGATCCGCCACAGCTTCCCAGAGACGATCCGGTAAGCCGACAGGTAAAATTTGGAGATTGCTTGTTCAGAAAACTGGAGAGAATTGGGGTGCTAACCGCTACTTCGTCATCAAGGCGATATAGGCTATTGCATTCATCACCAGTGATCAGGTGGCATATAAATTGGTCGATGGCGACCGTCCTGTCTTCTGAAAGCAGGGAAGAAGAGAGCGCGAGAAAAAGGCTTCCAAAGGCGGGGAAATTAAGCGAACATCAGCGCGCTCAAATCAGAAGATGTCAAAATCTTGAGGACAGGATGGAATTCTCGCAAACGATGGCAGCGCGATACTCGTGCCGGAGCTTTCTGGAAAAGCCGGTTGACGAGGCCACGATCAAATCTCTGGTCGAAACAGCGCAACATTCACCCAGCTGGGGCAACACGCAGCCATGGCGGGTTTGGGGGGCGGGCGGGCAGGTCGCGCGATCCATCCGCGAACGCTTGGTGGAGCAGGCCAGCGCTGGCCAGCCCTCAAACCCCGAATTCCCCATGCCGCAGGACTTTTCGGCGGTTATGAAGAAACGTTACGGCGAGCTTGGAAAAAGCCTGTTCGCCCTGTTGGGCATCGGACGCGGCGACGACGCCAAACGCGCGGAACACAACCTGCGCAACTTCGATGCGTTCGGCGCGCCCGCCCTGATCTTTGTCACGGTGCCGGCGGATCAAACGTCCTATGCTGTTCTGGATGCGGGAATGTTCGTCCACGCCTTTTGCCTAGCCGCCGTCGATAGGGGGCTGGTGACCTGCATCGAAGCTCAGCTGGCGCGCTATCCCGATACGGTGCGACAACACTTGCCCATTCCGGCGGACGGGAAAATTCTCGTCGGCATAGCCTTGGGCTACGCCGACACATCCGCCGTCATCAACAGCTTTCGCACCACGCGCGAACCGTTAGAGGCGATCCTGAACCTGACGGGGTTTTGAGCCAAGGCCTGATCGCGCCCAAAGCGGCGCGGTCATCCGCCGACCAGAGCCAGCGCAAGGCGATAGGTGATGAAGGTGGCGATATAGGCCAGCGCGATCATGTAGGCGAAGGAAAAGGCCGCCCACTTGACCGATCCGGTTTCCCGCCGGATCGTGACGAGCGTCGCGGCGCATTGGGGCGCGAACACATACCACGCCAGCAGGGCCAGCGCGGTGGCAAGGCTCCATTGCTGCGCCAGCGTTTCACTCAGTTTGGTTGCCGTGTCGTCGCCCGCTTCGATGGCGTAGACGGTTCCGAGCGCGGCGACCGCGACTTCACGCGCGGCCATGCCGGGGACGAGCGCGACGCTGATCTGCCAGTTGAAGCCGATGGGCGCGAGAACCGGCTCAATCGCGCGGCCGATGCTGGCCGCAAAGCTGTGGGACAGGGCGGGGCCGTGCGCGCCCTCCGGCGGTTGAGGAAAAGAGGCCAGAAACCAGATGACGACCATCATCGCCGTGATGGTGGTGCCCGCGCGGCGCAGAAACGCCTTGGCGCGTTGCAGCAGACCGAGAAGGACGTTCCGCGCGTTCGGCTTTTTATGGTCGGGCAGCTCCAGCATGAACGGCTCCGGCGGGACGCGCCGCCAGAACACGCGGCGCAGCGCGAACGAAGATCCCAACGCGCCCGCAAGGCCCAAAGCATAGAGTCCGAACATCACCAAGCCCTGAAGCTGCAAGCCACCCAGAACCTGCTTCGCGGGGATAAACGCCGCGATAATGAGCGTGTAAACCGGGATGCGGGCCGAGCAGGTCATGAACGGCGCGATCAGGATGGTCGACAATCGGTCGCGGCGGTTGTCGATCACGCGCGTCGCCATGATGGCGGGAATGGCGCAGGCGAAGCTTGAGATGAGGGGGATAAAGGCGCGGCCATGCAACCCCGCGCCGCCCATGATCTTGTCCATCAAAAACGCCGCCCGCGCCATATAGCCGAAGTCTTCCAGCAACAGGATGAACAGGAACAAGATCAGGATTTGCGGCAGAAAAACAATCACCGCGCCCACGCCGCCGATTAGCCCGTCGCAGATAAAGCTGCGCAACAAGCCTTGGGGAAGCGCCTGTCCCACCGCCGCGCTCAGGGAATCGAAACCCCAACTGATGGCCTCCATCGGCGGCTGCGCCCATGCGAACACCGCTTGGAACATGAGGAACAACACGCCGAGCAAGATCAGAATGCCCCATACCGGATGCAGTAAAACCGCGTCAATCCGTGTCGTGACGGTGTTCGCCTTGACCGGAAGCGTGACGGCGGCGGCGATGATGCGATCCGCCTCGGCCTGCATCGCGCTCATGTCATCGCGGCTCGGCGGCGACCAGTCTCCAGTGTCATTCCCGCGCAAGCGGGAATCCAGCGGCGAGCGTCCGCGCGACGTAAGAGTCACATGTTCGCTATCGCTCACACTGGATTCCCGCTTTCGCGGGAATGTCTCGGACGGGGGGCTACCCGCCAATAAATTCAAGGTTGGATATTCGGCGAGCCGGTCAAGCAGTCCCAACACGCCGTCCATGCCGCCCCGCCGCACCGCGACTGAGGTCACGACGGGCAGGCCCAAGGCGGCGGACAGGCGTTCGACATCGATGCCGATGCCGCGATGGCGGGCGATGTCGAACATGTTCAGCACGAGCGCCATAGGCCGCCCGACCCGGCGCAGCTCAAGCGCCAAACGCAGGGCCAGCCGCATGTTCGTGGCATCGGCGACGCACAGCAGAAAGTCCGGAATGTCTTCGCCGGGAATCCGGCCGAGAATGGCATCGCGCGTCACCTCTTCGTCGGGACTGCGCGCGCGCAGCGAATAGGTGCCGGGCAGGTCGAGGACGCGGAACGTGCGGCCCTGCGGAGTCGTGACGCTGCCTTCCTTGCGCTCGACCGTGACTCCGGGATAGTTGGCGACTTTTTGGCGGCTGCCGGTCAGCGCGTTAAACAGCGCGGTCTTGCCGCAGTTGGGATTGCCGACAAGGGCAACGCGCGTCATTCGCTCCGTGGTCATTTCTTGGTGCGCGGTTCGCGCGGCAAGGGGCACACAAGGATGCCGTTCGCGGCGCGGCGGTGCAGGGCGATGGTTGTGTTGTTGAGGCGCACGACGATGGGGTCGCGTCCCCAAAAGCCTTCATGCTTGATCTCGACCGTCGAGCCTTCGACAAAGCCCATTTCCACGAGGCGACGCTCCAGCTCGCCCGATGACAGGCTTGATTTGTCGGTGCAGGCCGACGCGTCCACAGCGCGTATTGTGCCCCGGAATCCTTTAGCAGCCATGCCCAGCGGTGTCGTAGCCCCATCGTTGATGGGGGTTGGCGAAGGGCCAAAAGGTAGCGGCATAATGCGAACTTTCCAAAATAAACAACGATGGTGCCGACCTTAGGCCAGTTAAGAATGATTCTCAATAAGAAAATGGCAGGAGCGCGTCGCCGTGGCCGGTTTGGCGTTGCTTTCGAGCCGGAGGTGCCCTAACTGTCTGCGCTTGGCGCGGTTGTTCGGGGACCTTTGATGAGCGTTTTTTCCACGGTTTTACTGGCGTTCAGCATGTCCGCCGACGCTTTTGCGGTCGCGGTGGGCAAGGGCGCGGCTCTGCGGCACCCCCGCCCCAGCGAGGCCTTGCGGACAGGGCTTGTGTTCGGGGTCATCGAGGCGACCACGCCCGTGATGGGCTGGGGGCTGGGCGTGTTGGCGAGCGGCTTCGTCGAGGCCATTGATCACTGGATCGCTTTTGCGATCCTGCTGGCGCTCGGCATCAAGATGATCGTCGACAGTTTGGGGCGGCACGAAACGCGCGAGAAACCGTCGCGCCACAAACTGCGCGCGCTTATCCTCGCCGGTTTCGGCAGCAGCATCGACGCGCTGGGCGTGGGCGTGACGCTGGCGTTTGTCGACGCGAACATCTGGATTACGGCGGGAGCAATCGGTCTGGCCACCTTTACAATGGCCTCGATCGGCATCATGACGGGTCACATGATCGGCAAACGCGTCGGCAAAATGGCCGAAGGTTTGGGCGGCATCATCCTGATCGCCATCGGCGCAAAGATTCTCCTTGAGCACACCGGCGTGATCTGAATCGCGGGTTTTAATGCGTCAGATGTGACGACGGGCCGCGCGGCGGCGTTCGTCGCGGCGGCGTACGCAGTTTCTCAACGCCGCCGCCGTGGAGAGCGCTGTAACGACCGCTCAACCTCTGTTGACGCGCCGCTCTCCTCAAAGGCTTCGCTGGAGTTTGTGTAGCGGTGGCTTTGGGCTTCGCCGCAAAACGAATGTCTTTGATATTTGAGGTCGAGTTGATGAGGCCGGACATGTTGGTGCGCAACGGCGGTGCGGGCATAGCGCGTTCCTGCAGGATTTCGACGTTGGCTTTCTGAGCGTGCTTGCGGAGCGCGCGCATGACCAACGGTGCCATCACGCCAAGCCCGCGCGTCATGCCATGGCGGATCAGGGGGTCAACGTCCGGCGCTGTCCAGACGGCCGCGATGACGGCCTTGGCTTCATCCGGCGACAAAACCTTCCTAAAGTCGCTTTGCGCCAGAAAGGCCCGCTTGACCTCGGTCAGGAACAAGGCTTCGCCGGATGTTTTGCAGTGTGAGTCCAGTTGGTGGACGAGCGCGTCCGCGACCGACACACGCGACCGTGACAATGCATGCTGGCGCAAGGCTGCGCCCAGCACACGGCCTAAAAGCTTTTTCTGTTTGTCCGTGGGAGGCTCCAACGCCATGGCCCCATGGTCGAACTGACCGATTATCGCGCCTTGCAGTTTCTGCTGTCCGCCGTGGCGGTCATGGTCGAAGGGTTTGCCGCTCAGCAGCGCCTTTTGTTCGATGGTGAGGAGCGCTTTGGCGCTGGCGCGTTGATAGGCGGCGTCTTCCCCGGAGCCGGAAGGAAGGTCGTTGAAATGCGCGCCTTCGACAATACCCGTCTCCTTGTAGTCCGGCCCGTGCTCCAGCCATGGCGCGGTTCCGAACACGAATCTTTTTCCGTCGGCGACGATCACGACATTGTCATAGTGGTCCTGCGCGATGATCGCCTGTTTGGCGGCGAGATCCATGTCGGTTTCGACCTTGGCCATAGATCGGGCCTGCTGGATCATGTCGAGGACGGGGGAAAAGTTCGGGTGCTTGCCGAGGAAATGTTGAACGGCATCGGCAAGCACGCTGAACTCACGCTCCGCGCGCTCCCTGACGTGGGGGCGAAGGAACGTCGTGGCCGTATTGGTGCCGTCCGTGCGGTCGGTTTTGATCGTGATGCCATAGGCTCCGGCACCGAGGACGGGGCCGACATGCGCGATCCGTTCTTCCAATCCATTGGCCGCCACCAGTTTGTGCACGTCCCACTGGAAAGGTTTGTCGGCGGCGAATTTGGATTCGCCCATGTCCTTGCGCAGCCATTCGGGCGTGGCCGGATGGCTGTGAATGGCTTGTGCGGTCTTCACCCCCGCCGGGCCGAGAGCATAGAGAATATGCCGCAGCGATTTGCCGAAGTTGCCTTCGGCCAGTCCCGAAGTCTTTGCCGAAGGTTCGTTCGCCACAAGCAACGCGGTCAGGAACAAACGTTGCTCGCTCTCCGTGCTGACGGCGGCGTAACTCTCGACAAAGTCGTGCGCGATTTCCGCTTGGGTCGCGGCGGGCGGCCTGAGACGGCGCATGATGTTCCGGGCGCGGGCGCGAAGGCCCGGCTTTTCCGGAGGCGTGGCTGGCGGCAGCGGCACGGCGAGGTCGAGAACCAGTTTTTTATTGGCCTCGAACGCATCCGGCGCGTTAATAGGGAAGACGATCTTATCGAAATAGAGCGTGCGCACACCGAGCGGCATCGACCAGAAATTACGGTGCGCCTGCGTCGCGGCGTCGATTTCAACGTCGGGGTTGATGGAGCCGCCGTGCGCTTTTAACTTCTCGGCGAGTATTTGGGCTGTTCTGGGCAAGAGGGCGCTGAAAACGTTCTGATCTTTGAAGACTTGGACATAGCGGCTTGCCGATTCACGGGTCAGGGGGGCGCGAATAAAGTCGATGGTGGCGCGGGTTAACGCCATGCTCTGGTTAATCAAATCAATCGATGCCTCGCCAAAGGCGATTTTGCCGTCTTGCCGCTTCATGCCCATGAGTTCGGCATCTACAATCTTGTCGCGAACGTAGAAGCTAAGCTCTTTCTGCATCCCCATGCGGGAGGCTAAACCCGACAAGATTCCGAACCGCGTCGTCCCTTCCGTCTGTTGCGCGATGTTGTCGATCAGGGCGGTCGCCGTGGCCTCGAACGCGGGTTGGCCGTCGTCTTTGCCATAAAGCTGGACGAGGCTGTCCACATAGGCATCCGACACCGTCTTGCGGAAATCAGGATCGGCGATCGCGCTTTTGTAGCGGCTCGCGCCAGCGGCGGGCAAAAGCTCCGGCGTTAGATCGCGGGTGAGAAGAATTTTCTCCGTCACCGCGCGTTTGGCGGCGGGATCAGTGATGGCGTTGAGCCGCTGCGTGATCTCTTGCTCGTACTGATGGCGCAGTTCGGGGTTGTTCAGGAACAAGGCGTAATGGGAAAACTGGACATAACTTTCGGCCAATTCCATGGTCGGAGGGTTCGATGCCAACTCATGGCGCGCCGATTTCACGAAGGCATCGTCCAGCAAATCGCGCGTATCGCGCAAGATCTCGCTCAAAAGACCAAACCGTGAAGCTTGCTCCAGAGCGACCATTTCATCGCGGCTGAAGGGACGCGCCGTGTTGGCGAGATATTGATGAACCTCCGTGGCCATAACCTCGGACAGGAAATACGCCGCTTTTTCTTTGGAATGGCTGCTTTCGAGGATGTCATAGCCAAATCTCTTGGCCGCCTTGTAGCGATCATTAAAGTCTGTGGCGTTCTGAATGGGTTTCAAGCCGAGCGCGGCCACAGGGTCGAAATGCCAAAGGTTGGTAGCGGAAAGCGTCTTGTCCTCTTTCAAATAGCGCGTGTTGGCGAGGAACTCGATGCGATGCTCAGGCAAGAGGGCAACGACAGGGTCGGTCACAAGCGACATATAGGGATGATCGGGGTCAATCCCCAAACGCATGCCGGCGACAAAGCGCTCATTTAGGCCAACGCCTTCCCTGCTATTGACGGCAATAGTATCGGCCAAGAGTGTGTGGAGACTGTTGTTTGGCCCTATGGAAACCGGTGGGAGTTCATGACTATAGCCCGAAAAAAAATGGTTGAAAAACTGGCGGATCATGGGGGCATAGATGTCCGGGTGCTGCGCCGCCAGCGCTTTGAGCCGTTCAGCAAACGCGCGTTCGAACGTCGCGCCGCCGCCGACGACCGACAATTCAGGTGTCAGCAAATGGCGGTGTTTTTCAAAAAAATGATTGATCTGGCAGCTGTGTTTGTTGTGTTCGTCAAATTCCAGCACACGTTCACGGCGGGCCGAATATGTATCCCTGTAGGAGCCGTACCAGTCCAATTTTTTTAGCTCTTCGTTGAGCCTCCACGATCCATCGGCATAACCCGTCTCGCGCACGATACGGTCAAAATCGTCGATGCGGCCCGGCCGTTCGAGAAGGCTCCAATCTGCTTCAGTGGCGGCTTCCGCGCCTCGGGCATCGCGTCGCGCCATCCGCTCGGTCTCGCTGTCCAACAAACGTTGTGCCAGTTCGGGCGAGGGTTCCGAATCAAAGGCTGGCCAGAAGCGTTCACGGATCCTATAGCCGAACGTGTCCAACTCGTCGGACACCACCAATCCTTCGAGGGCGCGTGAAAGATCGTGGGACACGACCAACGGGTTCGTGAACGTGCTATAGTCACTTTCATAACCATACATCTGATGTGTCAAAGTCGGTTGAGTATATCGAACCTCCACAAGGCCATATTCGCGCGTGATTCCCATCTGGGCCAAGGCGATCTGTATATCGGGGCTGCTGTTGTTATCCCGATCCGTTCGGGCCCAACCGACATGGCGTTTCCATGACAGCGGAATGCTGGTGTGAAGGTTGCCTTCGCGCCGCGCCTCGGTCACCGCCGTCAGCTCCGAGTCGGTCGGCAGCGGGAAGGTGGGCAGAAATTTCTCCTCTATTATGCGATTATTGCCACTGTCTCGCGGCAGATCTATGTCGATGGCCTCGTTCGTCAAACGCAGGGCGCGCGCGGCGGCTGTAGCGTCCTCGTGGCTGGAGGCGTGGATAAAGCCCCGCATGGCGCTCGTGAGGACTCCGATCTGGCCCGGCAGACCGGTCAGGCCGGAATCTTTCCAAGTTTTATATACGACCGGGCACAGCTCGCCGGTCATCCGCGCCCACCCAAATGGATAATTTTTTTGACGCACGATGAGCTGGTCGGCGAGACCGGTAAAGGCGGCGACCTCGGCGGCATGGCCGGGATCAAGCTTGATGGATTTCACCGCCTCAATCAGATCGATGGCGCGCATGGAACGGTAGGAATCGTCCGGGTTCAGCTCCTCGGTTTCCAGAATGTGCCGGATGATGTTGATCTTTCCGGTGTTGTCCGCTGCGGCGAACCCGCGCTCGGAGAGGAGCTTTTCCATGTAACGGGCTTGCTTGAAGTTCCGGAAGGACTCCCATATGGCCTCGTCATGAAAAGGCGTCGGTGCCGTGTTCTCGGCTCCCCTCAAATTGATCAATACGACCACGGCATCTTCCGCCAACCGAACCCGCAGTTGTCCGCCGGTGTGGACATCCATATAGTTTTCGATTTTCCGGAGGCCTGCTCGCTGCGGCAAAGCGGCCAACGCCTCCGCCGTTGCGCGCGGCCGATAGCCGCTGTCCTGCAGCCTGAGGACACCCGCTATATCTGATCCTTGTTCTTCGAGTTTCGAATTGTCATGCTCGCCCAGTCGTTGGTGCAACCGTTCATGCCCCAGTTCGTGAGTGAGGATGGCGGCGAAATGGTCTTCGGTCGGCAGGAGCTTGAGCAGATCGACGGTGAAGCAGAAGATGGGCGGATTGGCCTGAGGAATGACGAACGCGTTCGGCCCATCCTGCGTGCTGAGCAAATAGCGAAAATTATGGATCGCCGGATCATAGTCGTTGCCGAACAGCCGCCGCATGACGGGCGCGGCCTGAGCGGCGAAGTCCACGGCAACCGGATGGTCAGGAGGGATAATCTCCTGTTGCTCTATGAATTCTTCCGGCAGTTCACCGGCAACAAAGCGCTCTAAAATAGTCGGCACGTTCACTCTCTATGCTGAGTAAACCCGCCCCATTAAACCAAATAATCATTAGTTTCGGCTTAAAATACCGCGTCGCTCTACGATAAAACCCGGGCATTCGGGGTCATCTGTGCGGAATCAAAGGATATATTTGGTTAACAGGTGCCGCTACGCCATCGATTTGATGAGTTCGTAGACCTTGCGGCGCTGTTTCGGGTCGCTGATGCGGTAATAGGCGCGGATCAGTTCCATCGTTTCGCGGCGGCGCAGCAGTTCCGCATCGGCTTGTTCCGGGCCTTCCAACGGCGCTTGGGCGCTCTCGCCGAAACCGGGGACGGCATTGTTCGGCGCATCGCTCGCCATCTCGTCAAAGAAATAAGATACCGGCACCTCCAACAGACGCGATATCTGGTAAAGGCGGCTCGCGCCCATACGGTTGACACCGCGCTCGTACTTTTGGATCTGCTGAAACGTCAACCCAGTCGCCTTGCCGAGATGCTCCTGGCTCATGCCCAAAAGATTGCGCCGCAGCCTCAGTCGCGCACCCACATGGATGTCGACCGGATCCGGTGGTTCAACCCGCCGAGGGGGCGTATTTACAGTTTCATCCGTCATTTCCAACCTTCAAACATACATATACGAGTATGCCGGATTATATGGCGAAAAGAAGGAACCACAAAGCTTTCACACCGGAATTGCGCTCGTAAAGAGCGAAAAGTTTGGCTCAAAGCCGCGCATGGGCAGGGGGTTCTTTCGATCCGCTCACGCCAGAGCGTGTCCGGATCAGGTCATGCATTCGCCCAAGGGAATACCCCCGTAGGCCCGAAATAGCAACAATTTCGGACAATTACGGCTTCCAACTCCCGGCCCACCTGAAGCATGTCGCCCCGCACAGCAGCAACCCGAACAGCATCCATAGAGGACGGTCACGGTCTTGGCTGTAGGGTGTAGGGGCGGGCAGGGGCAAGGGCAGGTCGCTGTCCACAAAGCCCGCCTGCTCCCATCCCAACCGCGCCCGCACGCGGCCATAGGCATCGACCACTGCCGTAACGCCCATGTTGGCGGCGCGGACGAGGGGCAGACCTTCTTCCACCGCCCGGACGCGGGCGATGGCGAAATGCTGGTAGGGGCCGATGGTATGCTCGTACCACGCGTCGTTGGTGGCGTTGAGGAGGAATTGCGGCGGATCGCCTTTCTCGACGACCGCGCCGGAAAATATCGCTTCGTAACAAATCAAGGGACTGAACGGCGGCAACCCCGCCACGCGCGTTGTGCGCGGCCCTGCGCCGGAGGAAAAATCCGTCCCCATGCCCGCCACCGTCGGTAAAGACAGCAGCGACCGCAACGGCATGTATTCGCCGAACGGCACGAGATGGAATTTGTCATAGCCCGCCACCACGCGCCCGTGATCGTCGATGGCGATGATCGCGTTGTAATAACGTTTGGTTGCCGCTTCGCCTCCCGCGCTGCGATCCGTCCGCACGACTCCGGTAATGACGCTGGTGCCCGGCGTCATCCGCACGGCCAGTTCGCGCCGATGTTCGGCATCCTCAACCAGATAAAAGGCCGTCGCGGTTTCGGGCCAGACGATGTGCGTGACCGGTTTTTGCGCGGGCGCGAAGGAAAGATCGAGCAAGCGTTCGAAATTCAGTTCGCGCTGATCCGCTTTCCATTTCAAAGCTTGGCCCATGCCCGGCTGCACCAGCCGCAACCGTACGCCGTCCGCCACCGCGTCGCTCGCGTGGCTGAGGCGTCCTTGCCCCCAGCCCGCGACGGCGGCGAGGCCGACAAGGCTGGCGACGAGAACGGCCAACCCAGAGCGGGACAACGCGCCGCCCCGCGCCGGAAAACAAGCGGCAGGTAACACCGCCAGCACAAGCGTTACCAGCGTCAGCCCATACAGGCCGATCACGCTGCTGAGTTGCAACACAGGCAGCACGTCGCTCCAGACATAGCCGGTCACGTCCCACGGAAAGCCGGTCAGCAGATGTCCGCGCGCAAAGTCGGCCAGAAACCAGAACAGCGCCAGCGCCACCAGTCCGCCCCCACGCTCCACCCCCCAGCGTCGCGCCGCCATCGCCGCAAAGCCATAGTAAAGCGCCATCGCGGCAGGCAGCCCAAACACCGAAAACGGCAGCGCCCACCAGAAGGTCTTGATGTCGACGAATAGCGACCCCGCGATCCAGTAAAAGCTGATTGTCAAAAGCCCAAAGGCGAAACTCCATCCCACGGCGAAAGCCTGCCGCAGCGTTCGCGTTCCTTGCAGCAGAAACGCCAGCGCCGGAAAACAGAACCACAGCGCCGCCACCGCATTGAACGGCGGAAAGGCGAGCGCCGCTATTGCCCCATACAGAAACGCCTGCGCCAACCGCCGCCAGCCTTGCGCGGCGCGGAGATGTTTTGCCCAAAGAGAGAACCAGTGAATCATGGGGAAGGCGTAACCTAAATGGTGAAAACCGCCCCCACCCTACACCGCGCCCCCGCCCCGGCGAAAGCAGGAACAGCGCAAAACAGCAAAGCGCGAGCCAAAACGCTCGCCACCCCCGTCATTCCGGCCTTGAGCCGGAATCCGTCGCCGCGCGTCCGCGCGGCAGGTGAGTCAAAACACCCTCACGGACAGCGCAAGCGGCGACGTTTTCGGACTCATGTGCTCGCTATCGCTCGCTGACGGATTCCGGCTCAAGGCCGGAATGACGCGGCCCTCTCACGGGTGACGCTACCCCCGCACTTCGCCGTGGCCGTGGACGACGTATTTAAAGGTCGTGAGTTGTTCCAGCCCCACGGGGCCGCGCGCGTGGAGGCGGCCTGTGGCGATGCCGATTTCCGCACCCATGCCGAACTCGCCGCCGTCCGCGAATTGGGTCGAAGCGTTGTGCAGGACGATGGCGCTGTCCACTTCGCGTAGAAACTGTTCCGCCGCCGCCGCGTCGTTCGTCACGATGCTGTCGGTGTGGTGCGAACCGTAATGCTCGATATGCGCGATGGCGCCCGCCACGCCGTCCACGACCTTAACCGCGATGATGGCATCGAGATATTCCGTGAACCAGTCGTCTTCTGTGGCCGGTTTCACCCGTTTGTCCGCGTCTTGTGCCATGGAGTCGCCGCGCACCTCGCAGCCCGCTTCCAGCAACGCGGCAATCAGGGGCTTCAGGTGCGTCACCGCGCAAGCTTGATCGACCAGCAGCGTCTCTGTCGCGCCGCAAATCCCTGTGCGCCGCATCTTCGCATTTACGATGACGCGCGTCGCCATGCCGAGATCGGCCGCGCCGTCAACATAGACATGGCAATTGCCGTCCAGATGTGCCAGCACCGGAATCCGGCTCTCCTCCTGCACCCGCGCAATGAGCGACTTGCCGCCGCGCGGCACGATCACGTCGATACAATCCTGCAGACGCAACAACGCGCCCACGGCGGCGCGGTCAGCCGTCGGCACCATCTGCGCGGCGGCGGCGGGAAGGCCCGCTTCGATCAGGCCTTCGGTGAAAGCGGCGGCGATGGCCTGCGAACTGCGAAAGCTTTCCGAGCCGGGACGCAGGATGCAGGCGTTGCCGGACTTCAGGCACAAAGCGGCGGCATCCGCCGTCACGTTCGGGCGGCTTTCGTAAATCACGCCGATAACGCCCAAAGGCACACGCACCCGCGCGATGGCCAAACCGCTCGGCACGCGCCAGTCCGCCGTGATGCCGCCGACAGGATCAGGCAACGCCGCGACGGATTCCACCGCTTTGGCCATCGCCTCGACCCGCGCCGGATCAAGCCGTAAACGGTCGAGTTGCGCCACTGTCAGATTCAGCGCCGCCGCGTCCTGAAGATCGCGCCGGTTCGCCCCTAAAATTTCGTCCATGCGACGGCGCAATGTCTGTGCCGCAAAGGCCAGCGCCTTGTTTTTCGAATCCGTGGACGCGGTTTTAAGCGCGCGCCCCGCTCCCCGCACCGCTTGCCCCAGCGCTTGCATGGCCTCGTCCTGCGGTTTCGTCGTGGCGGTTTTCATGGCTTTGTGTCCTTTACACCAGCGCCAGATCATCGCGATGGATCATTTCCTCGCGCGAGCTGTAGCCCAGCAAATGTTCGAAGGCTTCGCTCTTATGCCCCATGATCTTGCGCGCTTCGTCGCCGTTGTAGGCGATCAGCCCGCGCGCGATCTCCGCGCCGTTCTGGATGCGCACCGAAACCGGATCCCCGCGCTCGAACGCGCCCGTTACGGCGACGACTCCGGCGGCCAGCAAACTCTTGCCCTGCTGCAAGGCCTGCGCCGCTCCCGCGTCGATGTTGAGGACACCTTGCGGGTTCAGGCTGCCCGCGATCCAGATTTTCCACGCCGCGACGGGCGAATGCTCCGGCAGAAACCACGTGCAGCGCCCGCCGTCCCGCAAAGCCTGAACCGGATGCGCGAGGCTCCCCCGCGCGATGGCCATCGCGCAGCCCGCCTTCATCGCGATCCGCGCCGCCACCAGTTTCGCTTTCATGCCGCCGCGTCCGGTGCCGGAACGCGTCTCGCCCGCCATGGCCGCGATCTCCGGCGTGATGGCGCGGACTTCGGGAATGAACTGCGCCGTGGGGTCGAGTCCGGGATCGGCGGTATAAAAGCCTTCGGTGTCGGACAACAGCAGCAGGACATCCGCCTCCATCATCGCCGCCACCCGCGCCGCCAGTTGGTCGTTGTCGGTAAAGCGCAGCGCCGGAGTCGTCACCGTGTCGTTTTCGTTGATGATCGGGATGACGCCAAGCCCCAGCAGGTTCCGCAGCGTGGCGCGAACGTTGAGGTAAGAGCGCCGCTCTTCGGTGTCGGATGGCGTGAGAAGGATTTGCGCCACGGCGACGCTGTGCAGCGCCAAAGCTTCCTGATAGGCATGAGCCAACCGGATCTGCCCGCAAGCGGCGGCGGCTTGGGATTCCTCCAGCCGCAGCGGCCCCGGCGGCAGTTTCAACACCCGCCGCCCCAACGCCACCGCGCCGGAAGTCACCAGAATGATGTCCTGTCCGGCGTTGCGGCAGGCGACGACGTCTTTGATGAAACCCGCCAACCAGTCATGGCGAACTTCCTCGCGCGCGCCGTCCACCAGCAGGGACGAACTGATCTTAATCACAACCCGCCGCGCCGAAGCCAGCGGGGCAGGGGTCGCTTGAGTGTAGGACAAAGTCATAACCCCAGCTTAGACGAAACCGGATGCCGCCGCCAAGCCGCGTCGCGTCCCCGCTATCGGCCTTCTTGCAGCAGCCTGTCGGCGAAGCGTTGGCGGTCTTCGGGGGACATGGTGCTGATTTTGGCGGCAGCTTTCTCCTGCGTTTGCCGCCGCACATCATCCATCAACGCATCGGTGGCGCCAAAATGCTGCAAAACATCCTCTTTGCTGACGGTGTTGGCCTTGAGTTTTTGGGCGAAGTCGGCGCGTAAAGCTTTAATCTTTTCAAAGCTTTGCTGCATGGATTCAAGCGCGCCGCTCATTTCATCCGGACTGAAAAGGCTAGAGGGCCCGAAAAACGGAGGCGGCGGCCTGTGATGTGCGCCCTGCATAGGTGGGGGAGGGGGGGGCATCATCATGGGGTCTTCGCCGCCCATCATGAAGGGAGGCGGAGGCATTGCGCCGGGCAGAGTCACGCGTCCCAGCAAAAAGGCGACCAGAAAAATGTTGGCCGCGATAGAACAAGCGAGAATGAAACGTCGTTTGTTGCCGAAATTTTCGCCGCTCATAAAATCACCTCGTTCAAGTTGCTGGCACCAAGAATGACGCCGTCAAGCGTAAGTGTCGAGACGGACGGCGCGGACGTGACGGAAAAGGGTTTAACCTGCGACGCGCTGCCCAGCCAAAACCCCAGCAGCGCCAGACCGATCAACGCAAAGGCGCTGTGGGGCCGGAAAGTTTGCCGCTGCGCCCACAACGGAATGACCGCTGCGCCCGCACGCGGCTGCGCGCGCCGCAGGATGCGCTCCATCAATTCCGGCGAAGGTTCCTCGACTTTGTAGCTGTCCAACAGCGCGGCGAGTTCGCGATCAAAGATGTCCGGCATGTTTATACTCCCGTTCTTCACTTATCAGTTCGTCCTTGAGCCGTTGCTTGGCACGAAACAAAAGCTGTTGGAACGCGCCGAGCATGATGTCCATCGCGTCGGCGGCTTCCTGATTGCTCAGCTCTTCGTAGTAGCCGAGAACAATGGCGATCCTTTGGCGCTCCGGCAACACCTGCAGCGCGCGCCTGACGCGATCGCTCAGTTGGTCGGCGATCATCTTTTCGTCCGCGCCGGGCGCGTCGTCGGCGAGAAGATCCAAATCTTCCATTGCGGCGGGAACCGCTTTACGCCGTCGGTCGAGACAAGCGTTAATCACCACCCGATAGAGCCACGTCGAGAATTTTGCCCTCGGTTCCCACCGCACGGCCTCGTCCCAGATTTTTAGGCACACTTCTTGCGTTACGTCTTCTGCATCCTGCCGGTTGCCGAGCACACGCTCGGCAACCTTCAGGCTTTTGCCGAGATGCCTGCCGACAAGCATCCTATAGGCATCTTTGTCCTGCCGCGCGATACGCGCCATAAGTTCGTGGTCAGGATCGGAAACGGCCAATGCTTTACCTTTGAGTTCTGTTCGGTCGGCGGCGCACGCCCTTCATACAACGTTAAACGCCGGGAGCGGACGAAACTTACGCTCTTGGCCCGGCAAAATCAGCCGCCTTGGGAAGAAATTGCCGCCCGCCGCGCCGCGCAAAAAACATTTCGTAAGTTTTCCGACCTGTCCCGCGTTCAACGGATTGGCGGGATGCAAATCGCCAACCACACCTCAAGGAGGTTTCAATGACGAGTATATCGAACTTGTCGGGCGGAAGTCAGGCCGCCAGCCTCGCCAGTATGCGGCAAGCCATGTTCAGCAAGATGGACGCGGACAGCAGCGGAACGGTGAGCAAGGACGAATTCGTTGCGGCACGTCCCAAAAATGTTACCGCCGATCAGGCCGCCACTCTGTATGGCAAGATCGACACCACCGGCTCGAATGCCCTGTCCAGCGATCAGCTGGATCAAGGCATGGAGGCCAACAAACCGAGCGATGGCGCGGGCAGCCTCGGCAGCAGCGGGAGCAATCTTTCCAGCGATTTGCTGTCGACGCTGATGCAGTTGCTCTCGCAAAGCAGTTCGTCTTCGACCGGCGCCTCTCAAACAAAGCCTTCCGCGACCGCTATGTTCAGCAAGATGGACACGGACGGCGACAACAAGGTGACGGAATCCGAATTTGTCGCCGCCCGCCCGGACGATGTGAGCGCAAGCCAAGCCAGCGAGTTGTTCGCGTCCATGGACACGAGCGGCACAGGCTCGATCACATCGGATCAGCTTAAGTCCTCGATGGCCAAAGGGCCGGGCGGCCCGCCTCCCGGAGGGCCTCCCCCCGGAGGTTCCCCGCCTTCCGGTGCGGCGCAAAGCTCGGACAGCTCAAGCTCGACCTCGGACTCAACGTCCCTTGTCGCCATGCTGGAAGAGCTGTTGAAGGCGGCCAAGGCGTACGCGTCCACTGCCAGCTACAGCAGCGCGACCACCGACGAAACCTCGTTGCTGACGACCACGGCCTGACCCAGAGCCTGTGATCGCCGCGAAAAGCGCCGGACGAAAGTTCGGCGCTTTTTGTTTAACCACAGTGCCGTGGGCGACAACCGCCTTGATCGCTTCGTGAATTCATGCTGAGTTCAGGGGCTTTTTCCGACGCGAGTCTTTCTTTTTCAAGCCCGGGGCTGTCATGACCAATCCGAACCATTATCTCTTCACGTCCGAATCCGTCGGCGAAGGCCATCCCGACAAGGTGTGCGACCGCATTTCGGACTCGATCGTCGATTTGTTTCTGAAAGAAGACCCGCACAGCCGCGTGGCGGTCGAGTCCTTGGCCACCTCCAACCGCATTGTTCTGGCCGGAGAAATCCGTGGGCCGGAAAGCATCACGGCGCACGACATGGAGAAAGCGGCGCGCGAGGCCGTGCATGAAATCGGCTACGCGCAAAAGGGGTTTCACTGGCAATGGCTGGACGTGGAAATTTATGTTCACGCCCAATCCGTCGACATCGCGCAGGGCGTGGACGCATCCGGCGACAAGGACGAAGGCGCGGGCGATCAGGGCATCATGTTCGGATATGCCTGCACCGAAACGCCGACGCTCATGCCCGCGCCGATCTGCTATTCGCACAAGATTCTGCGCCTGATCTCCGAAGACCGCCACATGGGCAAGTTGCCTCTGCTGGGGCCGGACGCGAAGAGTCAGGTGACGCTGGAATATGTGAATGGTAAGCCGGTACGCGCCGCGCGCATCGTCGTGTCCACCCAGCATGACGAGAGCATCGATCAGGCCGACGTGCGCGAACTCGTGCGCCCCTATGTCGCCAAGGCGTTGCCGGAAGGCTGGATGTGCGACGACGAGCATTTCTACGTCAACCCCACCGGGCGCTTCGTCATCGGCGGGCCGGACGGCGACGCCGGATTGACGGGCCGCAAGATTATCGTCGACACCTACGGCGGCGCGGCCCCGCACGGCGGCGGCGCGTTTTCGGGCAAAGACCCCACCAAGGTGGATCGCTCGGCGGCCTATATGGCGCGTTATCTGGCCAAGAATGTCGTGGCGGCAGGCATCGCGGATCGTTGCACCATCCAGTTGGCCTACGCGATCGGCGTTTCGGAGCCGTTGGCGGTGTACGCTTCGACTCACGGCACGAATAAGGTGGACGACGCAAATCTGGTGGACGTGTTGCGCCAGATCGTTCGGTTGACGCCTCGTGCGATCCGCGAGCATTTGGGGCTAAACCGGCCTATTTACAAGAAAACTTCGTCCTTTGGTCACTTTGGACGTGAACCTGAGGCGGACGGGCATTTCTCGTGGGAACGCCTCGATCTGGTCGCGGAATTGAAGCGAGCCTACAAACTCTGATCGTGTCCGAGCCGTCGTCCCGCCTCTTTGGCCGTCGCAAGGGCCGTCCGTTGCATGTGCGCAAAAGCGCGCTGGTGCGCGAGCTGCTGCCGACGTTGCAGATCGATCCCGCCGCCACCCCCGACCCGCGCGCGCTGTTTGCTGTTCCTCCCGTTGAGGTGTGGCTGGAAATCGGCTTTGGCGGCGGCGAGCATTTGGCAGCGCAGGCGGCGCGGCACCCGGACATCGGCTTTGTCGGTTGTGAACCGTTCCTGAACGGCGTCGCCAGCCTGTTGGATCACATCGACCGTGAGCAATTGGCGAACATTCGGATTTTCCCCGACGACGCGCGGGTGCTGCTCGACGCGATGCCGGATCATGCTCTTGATCGTTGCTTTGTGTTGTTCGCCGACCCGTGGCCCAAGAAGCGCCACGCCGAGCGCCGCTTCATCGGACGCGCCAATCTGGATCGTCTGGCGCGAACGCTGAAGTCGGGGGCCGAATTGCGCTTGGCGACGGATGTCGCGCCGTTGGCCGCGTGGATGCGTGAACAGGTTGCGGCGCATCCCGCCTTCGTCTGCATCGGCGACGGCCCGACGCCTCCGCCCGACTGGGTCGCCACGCGCTACGAACAAAAAGGCCTCGCCGCAGGCCGCCAGCCGGTCTATCTCGGCTACCGGCGGGTATGATGGCCTTTTTAGGGGAGATCATCCACGCCGCCGCCCTAATGCCAGCGCACGAGCGCGTAGCCGCCGCGCGGGGCGTTTTCACGCGCCTGCGTTCCAACATTGAGGCTGAGGTGGTCGGAGGCCATCCATGTTCCGCGCACGTCATGCCCACGCGCGTGATCGTTGAGCGCCGGATCGCCGTCGTCGAAACGCGCGGTGAGAACGCCCCAAGGCCGCCCGTGATCGTGCGCGCCAAAGGCCAGACTGGCCTTAATGCCCCACAGACCGCGCGCGCCAGCCCACCCCATGCCATAGAACGGCTCTAGGTTCAGGCGAACGTCGTCGCGCAGGTCGCGCCGATAGTGAAAGCCGAGCAGGGCGGCATCGCGCCACGGCAAGACACCGTCCGCATGGCGATAACCGGGGACGAGCCAAAACGCCTCGGGCGCATCGTCATCGCCCTGCCGCCACAACGCCGCAAAAAAGGAAGGCTGATTCTTGCCGGACCCGCGCAAAAAGGCATCAAGTCCCACGGTGCGTTCAAAGCGTTGCCACCCTTGATCGGCGAAGCGCAGCGGTCCTGTCAGCGCGTTGCTGGAAAGCGCCGCCAGCAGATGATGACGGCCATAGGCGGCTTCGGCGCTGTCGTCGTCGCGATGGGGGCCATAGGCTGTGAGACGGCTGGGCAAAAGCGGCATAGAGCTGTCGTTCGTCGCGGCGCACAGCGGCGACGCGATGGCAAAGCCGAGCAAAAGCGCAAAAACCCCCGTCCGGAAACCGGCCTTGAGCGAGGTTCGTGATGCGGCGGCCTCGGGCATACCAAAACTCCGCGACGGAAGGCGCAAGGAACCAAGCAAAGTAGGCGTTCCTCGCCATGCGTTAGTATACTCCAACGGCCTCGCGATAGGGGAAAATTGATGGCGAAACCGGATAGATAACGCGCGGCACCAGCGATTCCCCCCAGCCGGTGTGGGTGATAGGACTCGCTTTTTCCCGCCTGCGCCGTATGATCCGTGGCGTGAAACGATGCGTCGCCGATTCCGTCGCGCCCGCGTCGAGGCTCCCTTTGCATGAGTTTCCCCCATGTCGCCGGATATCATTCCCACGGAGAAAAAAAGCCCGCAGGCCATGCTCGCCTTGGCGGCGTTGGGAATCGTATTCGGTGACATCGGTACCAGCCCGCTTTACGCGATGCAGGAATGTTTTGCGCACGGCTTGCCGCCCGACCCCGTCAATGTCTTTGGCATCACGTCGCTGATCTTTTGGAGCCTGACCATCGTTGTCTCGCTCAAATACGTTCTGATCGTCATGCGGGCGGACAATCGCGGTGAGGGCGGCATTCTGGCGCTGATGGCGCTGGCGACGAGCGGTGCGCGGCGCAAGCGCAACGGCCGTGTGAGCCTGATCGCGCTGATCGGACTGTGCGGCGCGTCGCTGTTCTTTGGCGACAGCATTATCACCCCCGCCATCTCGGTGCTGAGCGCGGTCGAAGGCCTCAACGTCGCTGCCCCGCACATGCAGGAACTCGTGCTGCCGCTCACGGTGCTGATCCTGCTGATGCTGTTCTTGTTTCAAAGCAAGGGCACGCAGATGGTAGGGAATTATTTTGGCCCGATCATGGTCGTGTGGTTCGTCGTCCTCGGCGCGCTGGGGTTGCGTTCTATCGTGGCGAACCCAGCCATTCTGGCGGCGGTCAATCCGGCCTATGCCCTCGACATCGTCTTTCACCACGGATGGATGTCGTTCGTTATTCTGGGCGCGGTGCTTTTGGCTTTTACGGGCGCAGAGGCGCTGTACGCCGACATGGGGCATTTTGGCCTCAAACCGATCCGCATGGCGTGGGTTGGCGTGGTGATGCCAGCTCTCCTGCTCAATTATTTCGGCCAAGGAGCGTTGTTGCTCGCGAATCCCGAAGCGATCAGCAACCCCTTTTACCTGTTGGTGCCCAAGGAACTGATGCTGTGGATGGTCGGACTGGCGGCCATGGCAACGGTGATCGCGTCGCAGGCTGTGATTTCCGGCACATTCTCGGTCGTGCAGCAGGCCATGCACCTCGACTTCCTGCCGCGCTTTACCGTGCGCCACACCTCGGCGCAGGAATTTGGGCAAATCTATATGCCGCAGATCAACTGGCTGCTGTGCTGCGGCGTGTTGTTGCTGGTGGTGCTGTTCCGTTCGTCGGGAGCCTTGGCCAACGCCTATGGTTTTGCCGTTGCTGGCACGATGTTTTCGACGGCGCTTTTGGTCTACAGCGTGGCGCGCAATATCTGGCGCTGGCCGTGGTTGCTGAGCGTCGCGGTGTTGGGCTTTATCCTGGCCGTTGACCTCATGTTCTTCATATCGGCGACTCTCAAGATTCCCGACGGCGGCTGGTTGCCGTTGGGCATCGGCGCGGCTATGCTCACGATCTTCATCACATGGCGACAGGGCCGCGATGTCGTGCGCGCCCACCGGCGCATTCGTAGCCGCCGGTTGGAAGCGTTTCTCGAAACCGTCACGCCGGATCGCCCGCTCCGCGTTCTCGGTACGGCGGTCTATCTGTTCAGCTTGCGCTCGCTGATGCCGTCCGCGCTCACCAGCAATCTGCATCACAACAAAGTCCTGCACGACCGCGTGATCATCCTGACCATCGTGACCGAAGAAGAACCCCGCGTGCCCGACGAAAACCGCATCACTGTTCAGGCGATGGGCAAGGGGATGTGGCAGGTCGAGTTGCACTACGGCTTTATGGAACGCCCCGATGTGGTTAAGGACTTGGAAACCTACCTGATGGCCGACTGCCCGCTTAATCTGAACGAGACATCCTTCTTCATCGGCCATGACGTGTTCGTGGAAGGCACCCACTCGCTCAGGCCGCAATGGCGCGGCAAGCTGTTCCTCTGGATGTCCAACCACGCCGTGGACGCCTACGAATACTTCCGCATCCCCCCCGACATGGTGGTCGAACTGCGGGTGCAGGTCGAAGTGTGAGGCGGCGATAGAGCCAAAAGGATCATAAAGAAGAAACCAAATGGGTTCCCCGCCTACGCGGGGATGACGATACCGTATTGAATCCAAACGCAAATTCCGTCATGCCCGCGAAGGCGGGCATCCCATTTTTCCTTAATCAACCCACCCGGCACAAACGCGTAACGCCCGTTTTCCCCTCGTTTCCGTCCCTTTTTCAGAAATCTGGCCATAATCCGCCCCGGAATGCTAACCTCCGGAAACCAAATCTTAGCCATCCAAGCGGATACTCAACCCGCCGCGCCCTTAGCTCAGTTGGATAGAGCAGCTGCCTTCTAAGCAGCAGGTCAGAGGTTCGAATCCTCTAGGGCGCGCCAGACTTTTTATCAGACAATCCAAAATATCAAAGGTGGCCACTGCTGGGGCTTTCGAAGCCCGTTGGTTTCAGATATTTTCTGAGCTTGCTTCTTGCATCCAGCGAAGAATGGCGATGCCAATTCGGCTAAGAGGACTGCCATTCGATAAGCACATATTTATGTGAGAAACCATCATCGGAACAAAAAATGCAGTCGAAAAAAAACCATTCCCAACCGACTTATACCACCCCAGCCAATCTCTTTACTGCGGCAAAATCTTATGCATTGGCAATGAATATGATTTTTTCGCGCGACATCATAAGCACTGCGCTATCGGCTCCGTACTATTTGTTGGCCGGGTTTTCACTGGAGTTATCTTTCAAAAGCATTGTTCTGCTTAAAGGCAATGACGAAAGCGAGATTAGAAAACTGGGGCACGACTTAAATCAATGCCATAAGCTTGCTATACAGCGCGGATATGTGCCAGCCAATGGAGAGCTGTTGTCTCACATGGTGGGGTTGATGGCCGCGGCTCACAAAAATCTAGAGCTTCGCTACATTCCCGACAAAACAGAAATCCAGTTACCCAAGCCGGATATCCTGAGAAAGGTCATAGGAAAGCATCTTGACGCGATCGAGGAACAGTTTCCAATTTGGCCAAAAGATATGGATGCGCCGTAATCCAGAAAACCAATTATCGCATATTTTGCACGTTCGTCCTATCCGGTGACCTCCCCCGCGCGACTCGCTTGCGCGACCACCCATTTTCCAACATACAGAGGGGCAGGGGCGGCGGGCTGGTTTTGGCGGTCGGGTCGCCTGATCTCTTGCGATTTTGGATGCGCCCGCGATGATCTCCCTGACCCTTCCCCAATGGTACGACCTGCACGCGCATTTTCGGCAGGATGAATTGCTGGCTCCGATGGTGGAGCAGCATCGGCGCATGGGCTGCGCGGGGGCGCTCGGCATGCCGAACACAAAGCCGCCTTTGGCGCGGGTGTTCGCCAAGGACGAAGACGCGACCGCTTGGAGCGTCGAACGCTATCTTGACCTGTTTCGCAAGGCGTGGCCCGCTGCGCTTGATCTGATCGTCCCGCTGTACCTGACCGCCGCGACGACTCCGGCGATGATCGAGGCGGGGGCGAAAAGCGGATTGCTGCGCGCGTGCAAATACTATCCGCCGGGCGGCACGACCAATTCCGAACACGGCGCGGCGTTTCGCGGCTATGTTGAAAACGGCGTGTTGGCGGCGATGGAGGCTCACGGCATCGTTCTGTGCATCCATGGCGAAGCGCATGGCGTGCAGGGCGATGCCTATTTTGGCCGCGCATCCAACGCCGAAGAAGATTTCTACCGCAACCAGATGCCCGCGCTGGTCGAAAAGTTCCCGCGCCTGAAAATCGTGTGCGAGCATGTGACGACCAAGGTTGCCGCCGATTTTGTGCGGCACAGCGGCCCCAACGTCGCCGCGACGGTAACGCCCCAACACTTGCTCTACAGCATCGCCCACTTTCTGCAGGGCTGCAAATATCACCTCTATTGCATGCCGATCGTGAAGTTTGACGAAGACGTCGCGGCGCTGCGCCGCGCGGTCACGGCGGCGGACAACACGCAGTTTTTTGCAGGCACCGACAGCGCGCCGCACACGGTCAAGGCAACACCCTGCGGCTGCGCCGCCGGATGCTACACGGGCGGTGTCGCGCCCCAACTCTACGCCGAAGCCTTCGAAAAAGCGGGCATCGCCATGGACAGCGCCGAAGGGCAGGGGGCTTTCAAAAAGTTCCTGTGCCTGAACGGCCCCGCTTTCTATGGCCTGACCGTGCCGCAGGAAACCTTCACCTTGTCGAAAGCGCCGCAGGAAATCGGCCTTGTCGCCACGCCAGCGGGAACCGTCACGCCGCTGCCCATCGGCATGCAGGCGCAGCCGACGGATAAAGCCACTCTGTCATGGAGCGTCACACCATGCTGATGCGTTTGTTGCACCTGTTGGACAGCGAAACCGCCCACGCCACGACTCTCGCCGCTCTGAAATGCGGCTTGGGCCCACGGATTCGCGAGCCGAAGGATCTTAGCCTCACGCTGTTCGGCAAACGTCTGCGCAATCCCATCGGCCTGTCCGGCGGCGCGGATAAGCAAGCCGAGGCGCTGGCCGGATGGTCGCGCATGGGCTTTGGCTTGGTCGAGGCCGGAACGGTGACCGTCAACCCGCGCTCCGGCAATTCGCGCCCGCGCTGCTGGCGCTTCAAAGACAACAACAGCATGGTCAACTGGATGGGCTTGCCGGGCGACGGGATCATCCCCTTCGTCGCCAATCTGGAAGCCTTTCAGCATGAACCGGAACGCAAAGACCTGACGGTCGGCGCGAGCATCGCTTCGCCGGACGGAAAGCTCGAAGAATTCGCGCAACTGGCCAAGGCGTGCAGCCCGTTCGTCGATTACCTGACGCTCAACGCGTCATGCCCCAATGTCGCGCATGCGAACGCTCAGGGTGCGCCGGAAAAGACAGCCGCCGATCAAGTCAAGGCGTGCAAGGATGCAGCGAACGGCAAGCCGATTTTGCTGAAGCTCGGCCCGACGCGGGATCAAGCCGTCTTGAATCGCATGGTCGAGGCCGCCTTGGCGGCGGGCGTGGATGGCTTTGTCGCGTGCAACACGCTGACGAACGCGGATCGCGGCTTGGCGGATGGTCTTGCCCTCGATTGGCCGATGCGCGACGGCAGCCCCGTCGGTGGCTACAGCGGCCCGCATCTTCTCCCCATCGCCTGCTGGATGGTGCAGGAAATCCGCGCGCTGGTCGGCAAAGACAGACCCATCATCGGCGTGGGCGGTGTGCAGAGCGGCGCGGACGCGCTGCGCCTGTTGGACGCGGGGGCCAACGCCATCCAGCTCTACACCGGCCTGATCTACAAAGGCCCGGCGCTCGTTCAGGACATTATGAAGGCGCTGGCGGCGCGGTAACGCGGGCAGGGCAAAAAAAGACGGACGGGGTTTCCCCCGTCCGTTCAGTTGTCGACGATAAAGAAGAGATTAAGCGGCTTTCTTGTCGCGTTCCTTGGTCAGAACGCCTTCCAGCTTTTGCGTGGCCTTGGTCTGGTCGATCTTTTCGACGGCCGCCAGTTCACGCGCCAGACGTTCCAGCGCCGCCTGATAGATTTGGCGTTCGCTGTAGGAGTGTTCCGGCTGATCAACGCCGCGATGCAGGTCGCGCACCACTTCGGCGATCGACACCGGATCGCCGGAGTTGATCTTTGATTCGTATTCCTGCGCGCGACGGCTCCACATCACGCGGCGAACCTTCGACTTGCCCTGCAGGGTGGAAAGGGCTTCCTTGATGCGGTCGCGCGAGCTCAGGCGGCGCAGGCCCGACGTCTTGGCCTTGCTGACCGGAACCTTGAGGCGCATGCGATCCTGTTCGAACATGATGGAGTAGAGCGAAACGCTCTGACCCGCCACGGCATAACTGTCGACACCTTCGACCCGGCCAACGCCATGCGCCGGATAAACCACGAAATCGCCCTTTTTGAATTCCAGTTTTTCAGACATGTTGCTTCGACTCCCCCGACATGAAAACGAAACGCCCAGAATGAGACTCTTTAACAGCACTTTATGACAAAACGAGGATCGTCCTAGCCTCGCATTCCCCTTAAACTCCGCCGGACAAAGGCGCGTCACGCGATGCCGATGGCCTGTGACCTTGCCGTGCCGAATGAAGAAAAAGGAACCTGCTACGCCAAATTCGTTCCGCCTTCCGCAGGAGTGCCGTCTAACTCAGCTAACTATATACCATTTATTAGGGAGTATTACAAAACTTTCGCGAAACAAAATTCTTTATCGTGCAATATCAATATGTTAGCTGTGCCGATTCGGACGTTGCGTTAACCTTATTTTTGTCGGCGTTAACCAAATCGGGAAAAGGCCAGCAAAAAGGAAAGGGCAAACGGATCAGGCGTCGAGGGCTTGGCGCTCGTCGGCATTGCCCAAACGCCAAGCCGAGGGGTCGGCGAACAGCGCGCGCAGCAGCTGATTGTTGAGCGCATGGCCGGAGCAATTGCCGTGGAAGTGGCCCCGGATCGGCGCGCCCGCCAACGCCAGATCGCCGATGGCATCCAGCAGCTTGTGCCGCACGAATTCGTCGCCATAGCGCAGGCCGCCTTCGTTCAGGATCGTGTCGCCCTTGATGACGATGGCGTTGTCCAGCGAACCGCCGCGCGCAAAACCCTGCTTGCGCATCATGTCGACTTCTTCGAAGAAGCCAAAGGTGCGGGCGCGCCCGATCTGGGTCTTGAAACCGGTCGCCGACAGCGTGAAGTCAAAATGCTGATTCATCATCGGGCTTTGGTGAAAGGCGATGTCAAAGCTAAAACGCGGCGCTTCGCCGGGCGACAGCATGGCCGTCTTCCCGTTGACGTTGATCGCGACGGGCTTGAGGACGGTGATTTCGCGGCGTGGCGCGTCCAGCTCCTGCGTTCCAGCCAATTCGATCAGGAACACGAACGCATCGGAGCTGCCGTCCATGACGGGGACTTCCGGCCCATCGATTTCCACGATGGCGTTGTCGATGTCGGCGGCGCGCAACGCGGCCATCAGATGCTCGATCGTGGCGACCTTGCCGCCGTGGTCGTTGCCGATGACGGTGCAAAGCCGCGTGTCGACGACATGATCCCACCGCGCCGGAATCGCGCGCGCTCCGTTTTTGAGATCGGTACGAATAAACACGATGCCGGTGTCAGGCTCAGCCGGAAGGAGGCGGAGCGTGACCTTGTCGCCAGAGTGAACCCCAATCCCCGTGCATTGCGCCGGACGGCTCAACGTGCGCTGCGCCGAAGCGTAAGCGGAACGCGGCATCATAAGGCCGGAGGCCAAAAGAGCCTGAGCGGGCGCAGCGCCGAACGTTTCTTGAGGACAGGCATCATAAGGAGACATGGGAACGACCAAACGCGATTCGTGTTACGACCGGAACTGTGATGCTGTTGTAGCTCCCGATGCTGCAAAGCGATATTCAAGTGTGGTTACGGTTTGTTACAGGCGTAACGTATTGATTTTGCAGCGTTATTTGCTCTGGTGCCGCAGAGATAGCCGCGCCATCCGCCAACAAAAACGGGATCGCAGCTTTCGCGGCGATCCCGTTTTGTTGACCGTAACACGCTCAGTGATTGGTCTGCCGCCGCAGGAAAGCGGGAATGTCGAGCAGATCGGCTGGTTCCGCCGACAACGCGGGGCGGTCGGTCGGGTCGACGCTGAGCCGCGCCTGTTCCGCCTTTGCCTCTTCCGCGTCCAGTTCTTCCTGACGGGTCGAGGAGGGGCGCACCATGCCAAAGCCGGTGATGCGTTGGAACAGCGATTGCGACCGTTGGTTCACATGCGTCGTGGCCGTGCTCTGGTTCGTCGCGGTCGTCAGCTGCGTGACCCGCATGTCGTTGGTGGTTCCCGTGGCCTCGCTGCGATGGGTGGGCGCGCCGTGCTGGGCATGAGCGGTCGGGGGGAGCGTGCGATGCTCCGCCACCGGCTGGCTGGCCGCCTGACGCAACGGTGAAATCGGCGCGTGGGGCATCGTCGCGCGCGGTGCCACGGCAACCGGCTCGGCGCGATGCCGTTCGGCAGGCGCGGCCGGAGCCACGTCGCGTTCGGGAATCTCGTCCACCACCGGAGTCGCCATCTGGGCCTGAGGCTGATGAACGGCTTGCGGCGCGGCGGCCGCCGGTTGATGTTGTTGCTGCGACACCATCTGCGGCGTGACCGTGGACGGCATGGTGAAATAGGATGTGGAAACGTTCACGCTCGGCGCGGCCGGAGTCGCCGCGACGTTGCGGACCGGAGTCGGCGCGGCGCGGCGCGGCGCTTCGACCGGCGCGGTGCGAACCGACGGCGCGACCGAGGACGATCCGGCGGCGGCGCGTTGCCGTTGCTGTTCCGCCAGCGCGGCATCGATGCCGGTCGCGATGACCGAAACGCGAATGCGGCCTTCCAAATCTTCGCCCAAGGTCGAGCCGACCTTGATCTGGGCTTCGGCATCGACTTCTTCGCGGATGCGGTTGGCGGCCTGATCCATTTCGAACAGGGTCATGTCGAGCCCGCCCGTGACGTTGATAAGAACGCCGCGTGCGCCCTTCATCGAAATATCGTCGAGCAGCGGGTTGGAAATCGCGGCTTCGGCGGCGCGGATGGCGCGGTTCTCGCCTTCGGCCTCGCCGGTGCCCATCATCGCCTTGCCCATCTCGCCCATCACCGTTTTCACGTCGGCGAAGTCGAGGTTCATAAAGCCCGGCATGACCATAAGATCGGTGATGCCACGCACGCCCGAATGCAACACTTCGTCGGCGAGGCGGAAAGCCTCGGCAAAGGTGGTGCGCTCGTTGGCGATGCGGAAAAGATTCTGATTGGGAATGACGATCAACGTGTCGACATACTGTTGCAGCTCGGCGATCCCGCCTTCCGCCTGCCGCATGCGCTGCGAACCTTCGAAATGGAACGGCTTGGTCACCACGCCGACGGTCAGGATGCCGCTTTCGCGCGCGGCGCGGGCGATGACGGGCGCGGCGCCTGTGCCGGTTCCGCCGCCCATGCCCGCCGTGACGAACAGCATGTCCGAGCCTTCAAGTAAGGCGAGAATATCGGGGAGTTGCTCCTCGGCGGCGGCGCGGCCCACATCCGGCTTCGACCCCGCGCCCAGACCGCGCGAGAGGTTGATGCCCAGCTGAAGCTTGCGCGGCGCCAGCGACATCGCCAGAGCTTGCGAATCCGTGTTGGCGGCGATGAAGTCGCAGCCTTCGAGCGTGGAGCGGATCATGTTGTTGATGGCATTGCCGCCGGCCCCGCCGACTCCAACCACCGAGATGCGCGGACGCAACATGTTATCTGGCTCCGCCATCGACAAATTGATCATAACTGACCTCCTGCAAAGTAAAAAACGCCCATTCATATGGAGCCTTTCGTTTGATTCGCGCAAGCGTTCTTCGCGCGAATCGACAAAGAAATTCAGTTGGTTAGATTTGTCGGCGGGTCGATATTGCGACGCTGCGCGGGAAAGCAAACGCATTCCAAAGCGTTAGGCCACAATCTGCATCCAGCTTCTTAGATAATCCCTCGCGCCGGTGCGGTCAGGGGGTTGCAAAGTGTGGGCGCAGCAAGGCGAGTATGGCTCCGCCCAGCATGGCCGCCGCCGGAATCGTAATCACCCAAGCGATCAGGATATTGCCCGCGATGTTCCAGCGCACCGCGCCCACATTCCGCGCCGCGCCCGTGCCCAGAATGGCACCGGTCGTCACATGCGTGGTGGAGACGGGCAGCTTGAGCAGCGTGGCGAGCAGGATGGACGACGCGGCGGAGACCTCCGCGCAGAATCCGCCCGGCGGCCTCAGGCGCGTCAGCTGTTGCCCCAATGTATCGACAATGCGCCATCCGCCGCACAGCGTGCCGAACGCCATCGTGCCATAGGACAACACCAGCACCCACGTCGGAATGACGAAATGATCGACCGCGCCATAGGTCAGCAACGCGCCGGTGATGATGCCCGCCGTCTTTTGCGCGTCGTTGCCGCCGTGCGTCAGACTAAGAAACGCCGAAGACAGCAATTGCAACGCGGCAAAGCTCTTGTCAGATTTTTCATGCGGAATCTTGGCCGTCAGCAGCATGACCGTTTTCATGACCACCCCGCCCAATAGCAAGCCCAACGTCGGCGCAAGAAAAATGAACAACAGCGTTTTGCCCCAGCCGCTCCACAAAATCACTGACAGGCTGTGTTCCCACCCGTGTTGCAAGGCATAATTGGTGATGGCCGCGCCCGCATAGGCTCCCAGCAAGGCGTGCGAAGAACTGGTCGGCAGCTTGAACCACCATGTCGTAATGCCCCACCCCGTCGCGCCCATCAATCCGGCCAGAATGACCGTCAGAGTCACGAATTCCTGCGCGACCATCCCGTTGCCGACCATCTTGGCGACACCGGTATCAAAAACGAAGACAGCGGCAAAGTTAAACGTCGCCGCCCACAGCACCGCGCGAAAAGGCGATAAAACCCGCGTGGCCACAATGGTGGCAATGGAATTGGCCGCGTCGTGGAACCCATTGACGAAATCAAAAGCGACGGCGAAAGCCACCACCGAAAGAAGCAGAAACAGCGTCGGCTCCGGCATATCCAAATATCCTCAAAAGGATTGGGGACGAGCAGGGGGAGCCTAAGCGAGCCGGGTGAGAGTCGCCAGTGGCTTTATGGGGGGGCTTTGGCTGTGAATAGCGGGACTCTGAGTGCCCTGAGTTATAGAACGTTGAGCGTGGCTCGAGTATGCCGTTTTGGCGTGTTTCCGATGGATGTTACGAAGCATGTCATCCTTTATATCAAGTCTTTCTGTAAACTTTGGATCATACAAGCCAGAACGATAGTCAGGCCAAGATACAACACGGCATATTCAAATCGCGTAGATGCTTCCACGTCATGGTAGGCTGGATTTTCCGCCGCTTTCGGATAGCGTTTCCAGACCGTAATAAGATGTGGGATCGCCAGCAGAGCAACGATGATCAGCATGGGGCTGGGGCGGTACATCCAGATTATTACTAATAAGGGAACGCCCAACAGCCATAGCCGTGGAGAAAGCAAAGAGGTTATCCTTCCTCCATCAAGCGGATATAGTGGTATCAAATTAAACAAGTTGATTACGAAACCAGCCTGAGCCAGAGCTATAATCAACCCGCTGTCTGTATGCCGACCCAAAAAAAACAAGGCAAACGAGGCCATGGTACCTATAAACGGCCCGGCGTAGGCAACATAGGCATCTATTTCTGCATTTGTGGGCTGTTCCTTTAATTCAATCCATGCCCCCACAAATGGGATAAACATCGGAAGCCCGACGTTCAGATTCTTTTGCCTAGCGGCGAGATAATGCCCCATTTCATGAAAAAGGAGTAACCCCACAATGCCAACTGCGTATTTCCAACCATACAACAGAGCATAGCTGCCCATGGACAAAAAGATGGTGCCTGCCGATACAAAGACTTTGGAGAACTTTGCAAGGCTAAGTGATTTAATGAGGAACAGAAGGAGGATTTTCATCCTGTGGCCTGTCCTGATCTTTTTTCCGTTTTCCGAAAAGACTCGCGAAGCGCTTTCTGGCGGTCGCTAAAGATACGAGGCCTACCAGCAAAGCAACTTTCGAGAACTTAATGAGAAATACCCCAATAAGTGCGAGCAGCCCAAGTTTCTTTGCCGCTACGCCGGCAACAAGGGCAGCAAGACCATACTCTGCAACATGGTCAGTCCCTTCGGCAAAATCGGCATAGGTTTTCCCTGGATTATACTCCAGGGCGGCGATCAACTCGTTTGCATGTACTTTATCTGTGGTCACGGTTTGGTCGGAAGTCACAAGGTTAAGCTGGAAATACCCGGTTCTTCCGAGGGCATAGGTGTTGTAATTCACGGTTTGCATGGCATCCGGCGGCGAACCCCTGTCATGAAGAAGCATGGACCATACTAGGTGGTGTGATGAAGGATCATATTTGGGGGCTTCAATCCAGTCGACGACATCTATCGGGGGTATGTTGCGTTTGATCCGCTCTTTGTTGCCCTCTTCTGTGCCTGCCTTAATGGTTTCCAACAGATCGGTCGGGTTCCAGTTCTTTGCGTCCTCGTCCTTAATATAGCCAGACTTGATGAAATCAATCGTGATGAACCACGCAAACGGATCTTCTTCAGGAAGTATCATGCCAACAAATTCGGGCCCAGTCTGGTTGCCCAAAAGGCTCATGTAATTTCGGCCTTCGTCCGCAGGAATAAACAGATAGCCTTGTGGCAACTTTAGATGCCCTTCATCAATAAACTTGACGTCACTTGGCCCGCGGGTTGCTTTCTGGATTGCTGAACGAAGAGTTTGAACAAGAGCTTTGTCTTGCGGGGAGAGTTCGTTTTCAGTTTGCGTTTGCGCATCCTCAGTCTGCGCCTGCGCTGAATGAATTCCCATAAGATTGATTGTAGAGAGAAATAAAAAGAATGTGGTCAGAGCAAACTGTAAGGCATTTCTCATTCAAGCACCCACTTGTACAAACTTGTTGCATAAACGCCCCGCAGACACAAAGGGGGCGGCGACATGATAAGCTGTAACATGTACTCACCATTGATCGTTTATCTTTTTTACTTGCAAGCAGTTTATGTTTGGTTAACCCAGAGACGGGCGCATAGTTAATTGATCCTCGCTAAGTCGCCGCCTATGACAGCGCGAATATACTAGTCTTGGTGCCGCCCAAATTTCAGGCTGAGATTGGCCTACGACCGCACCAACGGCCTGTATTTCAGGCGGTGGGGTTGGTCGGCTTCGGCGCCGAGGCGGCGGTGGCGGTCGGCTTCATAGTCTTGATAGTTGCCTTCGAACCAAACCACTTGGCTGTCGCCCTCGAACGCGAGAATGTGCGTGGCGATGCGGTCGAGGAACCAGCGATCATGGCTGATGACCACGACGCAGCCGGGAAAATCGACAATCGCGTCTTCGAGCGCGCGCAGCGTATCGACATCGAGGTCGTTGCTCGGCTCGTCGAGCAGCAATGTGTTCGCGCCGGATTTGAGCATCTTGGCCATATGCACACGGTTGCGTTCGCCGCCCGACAGCGTGCCGACTTTCTTTTGCTGATCCGCGCTTTTAAAGCCAAAGGCGGCGACATAGGCGCGGCTGGGGATCGTGCGTTTGCCCAAGTCGATGATATCGAGGCCGTCGGAGATTTCCTCCCACACCGTCTTGTCGCCGCGCAACGTGTCGCGGCTTTGATCGACGTAGCCGAGCTTGACCGTGTCGCCGACGCGAAAGCTGCCCTGATCCGGCGTTTCGCTGCCCGTGATCATGCGGAACAGCGTGGTCTTGCCCGCGCCGTTGGGGCCGATGATGCCGACGATGCCGCCGGGCGGCAGTTTAAAGCTCAGATCGTCGATCAACAAACGGTCGCCAAAGGACTTGCGGATATGTTCCGCCTCCACCACCACGTTGCCGAGACGCGGCGGCGTGGGAATGACGATCTGCGCGGTGTCGGGAGCCTTGTCACCGCTCTGCGCCAGCAGGTTGTCATAGGACGTGATGCGGGCTTTGTTCTTGGCCTGCCGCGCCTTGGGCGAACTGCGGATCCACTCCAACTCGCGGGCGAGGGTGCGCTGGCGGGCGGTTTCGTCGCGCGATTCCTGCTCCAGCCGCTTTTGCTTTTGCTCCAGCCACGCCGAGTAATTGCCTTCATAGGGAATGCCGTTGCCGCGATCCAGCTCCAGAATCCAGCCCGTGACGTTGTCGAGGAAGTAGCGATCATGGGTGACGAGGATCACCGCGCCCGGATAGTCCACCAGATAATGCTGCAGCCACGCCACGGATTCCGCGTCGAGATGGTTGGTCGGCTCGTCGAGCAGCAGCAGATTGGGCTTTTGCAGCAGCAACCGGCACAGCGCCACGCGGCGGCGCTCGCCGCCCGACAACTTGGTCACGTCCGCGTCGCCGGGAGGGCAGCGCAGCGCGTCCAAGGCCACTTCCACGGTGCGGTTCAAATCCCACAGATTTCCGGCTTCGATCTTTTCCTGCAGCTCCGCCTGTTCGTCGATCAGCTTCTGCATTTCGTCCGGGTCTTCGACTTCGCCCAGTTTGTTGCTGACTTCGTCGAAACGGTCGAGAAGAGCCTTGGAATCCTTCAAGCCCGCCATCACATTTTGCTCGACCGTCAGCTTGGGGTCGAGTTCTGGTTCCTGCGGCAGATAGCCCACCGTCGCGCCCTCGGCGGTAAAAAACTCGCCGGAAAAATCCTTGTCGATCCCCGCCATGATCCGCATCAGCGAAGACTTGCCCGACCCGTTCGGCCCCAACACGCCGATCTTGGCATCGGGGTAGAAGGAGAGGCGGACGTTGTTCAAAACGGTCTTGCCACCCGCATAGGTCTTGGTGACTCCGTTCATGACGCAGATGTATTGATAAGAAGCCATGGCCGTCCGCCGGGGTCTGATGGTTAAGAAACGCCGCGCCGCGCTCGCGTTTCACCACCCCATTATCAGGCAAAGCCCACCCGGCGCAACACCCTCGTTACGGACGAGCGTATGGGAACAGCCCTATGAATGGCATAGTGCAGCGTTCCCGTCAGGCGCAGAAACATCGTGGTCAGAAACTCGGCACTGACCAACGTGGTGTCGGCATCCGCCCTGGCCTTAAGCAGAAGGCCACACAAGGCTTGATCCAGACTGTCGAAGGCAGCGTTGGCCGTAACCTCTTGTGGCATATTGCGCCCCATAGGTGATATCGAGCGGGAATTGGGTTTCATGAAAGGTCATAGAATTAGCCCGAATTTTATGGTCATTATTGTCGCAACAAACGCGACAATGTTGACATTACTGGCGACAACCGGCATATTGTTCTTAGTGTTTTCAACCTGTTAGCGAGGTTCGCATGCTCTCAACTCGTATCAACGCCCGCTTGTCCGGCCCCTTAGCCGCTTTCGTTGAGCGCATGGTGGGCATCACAGGCCTTTACGAAACCCCCAGCGAATATGTTCGCGACCTGATCCGCCGCGATATGGAACAACGCGAAGCGCGCCTCGATCTGTCCTCCATTATGACGGGCTACCGTGATCTGGCAGCAGGCGCGATCATTCCTTCATCGGGCGATTTTCATAAGGACATGAAGACGATGGCAAAGAAAGAAGCGGACGGCTGGCAATGAGCAAGCCCGTTCTTTATTTGACTCGTCAGGCGTTACGGATGCTTCTTGATATCCACACCCGCTCCATCAAGCAGTGGGGCGAGGCTACGGCAGACCGCTACGTGGCCGATCTTTACGCCGTCATGAACAAAGTCGCGGCAGAACCCAGTCTTGGAAATCTCAGGAAACAGCGGTCATTGCCTTTCTTGATGGTTCCCGCAGGAAAGCATTTTGTCGTGTATGACTGCATAAAGACGGGGGTCGTGGTCGTAACGCTCTTGCACCAGCAACGCGACATCGAACACATCATCGCCGACATGGAGCCAAAATTTCTTGCCGAAATCGAAGCGATCAAGAAAACCATGAAAACCTAAACGCGGATATCTTTCCGGCCTGTGTCGAAAAGTGCGCCGATTATGTGTTATCTGTAAATAGCTCGGTGGAAAGGTAACGCTCGGCACTGTCTGGCAAAAGCGTGACGATGGTCTTTCCGGCCATTTCGGGGCGCTTGGCAAGCTGGATCGCCGCCGCCACCGCTGCTCCGGATGATATACCAGCAAGGATGCCTTCCTTGCGCGCCAGATCCCGCGCGTGAGACAAGGCATCCTCGTTGGTGATATTCAAAATTTCATCAATTCCCCTGACGTTCAAAATGTCAGGGATAAAATTAGCCCCGATACCTTGGATCTTGTGAACGCCGGATTTTCCGCCTGTCAGGACGGGGCTATTGGCAGGTTGAGCGGCGACGATCTTGATATCGGGTTTGTGCTTGTGCAAGCCTTCAGACACGCCTTGCACTGTTCCTCCCGTACCGACACCGGCCACAAAGACATCGACTTTCCCGTTTGTGTCCGCCCAAATTTCTTCTGCCGTGGTGAGCGTGTGAATGGCAGGATTGGCTGGATTGGAAAACTGACGCGGCATAATCGCATTCGGGCGCGTTTTGACGATCTCTTCAGCCTTGCGGAGCGCACCCGCCATACCTTCTTCTGCGGGCGTCAGGACAATTTCAGCGCCCAAGAAGGACAGAAGCTTGCGTCGCTCAATGGACATATTGTCCGGCATGGTCAAGACAAGGCCATAGCCCTTCACGGCGGCGATAAACGCAAGACCGATACCTGTATTTCCAGATGTCGCTTCAATAAGAATGCCGTTGGGAACCAGCGTGCCGTCCCGTTCGGCAGCTTCGATCATGCCCAATGCAGCCCTGTCTTTAACCGACGAAAGCGGGTTGAAGTATTCCAGTTTCGCCAGAACGGTGGCAACGCTTCCAGCCTCTTGGGGCATCCTGTTCAACCGGACAAGGGGTGTCCCGCCGATAGTCTCGATGATGTTTTGGTAAGTGGTGCCTCGTGCGGGGGAAAGGTTCGACATGGGAATCTCCTGTTTCAATTGTTTTCGGGAATGACGGCCTGATCCATCTCGTCTGCTGGGCGTGCGCTTCTTGGCTTGCCGACGATCTTGGCGGGGATACCGGCAACCGTCGTGTGGGGTGGCACACTCCGAAGCACCACGCTTCCTGCCGCAATGCAGGCTCCAACACCTATTTCAACATTGCCAAGGATCGACGCGCCCGCGCCGATCATAACGCCTGTACAAACCTTGGGGTGCCGGTCGCCTTGCTCCTTGCCCGTGCCTCCGAGTGTGACATTGTGAAGGATAGAAACGTGATCTTCGATCACAGCGGTTTCTCCGATGACGAGGCCCGTCGCATGGTCGAGCATAATGCCGCTACCGATAATGGCGGCGGGGTGAATGTCCACGCCGTACAAAAGAGAACTGCGGTTCTGAAGGAGCAACGCATCGTCTGTTTCTCCATTCAGCCAGAGCGCATGAGCCAGACGATGGGTCTGAAGCGCATGGAAGCCCTTAAAATACAGAAATGGTGTCAAAGCGTCCGTGACGGCGGGATCGCGTGCGACAATGGCTCCCAAGTCGCGGGAGGCCGCCAAAACAAGATCGGGGTGTCTTTCATAAAGTCCAACCAGCCTCTTTTCCAAGACGTTAGGAGCAAGAAGAACATCCGTTTGTTGGTGCGAAAGTGTTCGGCTTAGGCTTTGAGGCAAATTATCGCTGTCCAGAATGATCGTCTGGATCAGAGTTGCCGATAAAGAACCGCGTCGAAGCCTGTTTTCGGCAGCAAGGCGCAGTTCGCGCCAAAGCCCCTCCAAAGTCGAGGAAACGGCCTTCGGCAAAAAGGAGACGGATGGTTTTGATGTGTTGGGCGCACACAATGCGAAAATGTTCATTTGAGGTCTCTGTCGTTTGCCTGAAAATCAGGCTTGTTGTTCCTTGTGGCGCAAGCGCCGCTAACCTCGCGGAGACCGCGAAAATAGTTAGTTACAAGGACAACAACAGAGAAGCATGAACCCACGGCTCCAATTGAGTTAACCCATCTAGCCTAGGTATTTGTCGACGGAACGTCAAGATTTTGCTTCATCCTGTATGTCCTGCTTCTGGCTCAAACGGCAATTTGCAAGGCCGACTCTATCGACCCCTTAAGTGCATTCCCGAGCTTCAGAAGAGCTTCAAGAAGTCGATCCTGAATATCTGGCCAGCACGTCAGGTGCTAACGGATCGGATGGGACGTTTGCAGGCATTTATGGGGATTGCCGAAACTGTTCTCAATAGACTCGTTGCGAAAGAGGCATTGAATCTTTGTTAACCGGCTTGTGATTCAAGGGTGGAGAGGCGTTGGAGGCCTCTCCGATGGCAAAGTTTAATAGCGCGGCGCTTTTACGCAAGCGGCAATTTCAGCGCCTGAC
>CAIXHP010000012.1 GCA_903919315.1 uncultured Pseudomonadota bacterium
AAAGGGGAATGTGATTCTCTATCCAACTGGATAGAGCCTTGGACAGTATTCCTTGCATTTTGGATTCCTTCTTTGGTCGGAAAGAATCCTTATCTTGAATCTCTTCAAGGCTTTATCCAACTGCGTCCGGTACTATGGGCCAAGTGTTAATGACCATAGCCGCATACTCTAAGCGCTGGCGGCCATTTTCTTGATCTTTGAGCGCAGCACTGCATTCGCGGTCAAGCGCGGCGTAGCATTCATGGGACTTGAGCGATCCGCCGTTGAGGCGAAACAGGGCATCTTGAGGTGACAGATCGGAAGATGCTTTTGAGGGCTGTGCGCTGGACATTCCGTGTCTCCTTGCTTTTGTTTTGGGGTTCCCATGCTGGGGGTATTAACGAATGGAATTGCATCATGATTCCATAAAACGAACAAGGGCATTTTGTTGTCTGTTTCTGTCGCGCTGTGGCGGTTTGAACTTTGGCCCGGATCGCGCTAAAACCACGATTGTTTTGCCGCCTGTGTTGGGTTCTGGCGTGGCCATGATTTAACATAATATATCTTATGCGACTTATCGAAGCCTGAAACTGGGGAGTTCCGTATGTCTGAAGCTTTGAACCGTCTGATCGACGTTATGGCCAAGCTGCGGTCGCCTGAGGGCGGTTGCGCGTGGGATTTGAAGCAGGATTTTCGCTCGCTCGCCCCCTACATCCTCGAAGAATCCTATGAGGTTGTGGAGGCCATCGAGAATACGGACATGAAAGGCCTGAAAGAAGAACTCGGCGATGTTCTCCTTCAAGTTGTGTTTCACGCTCAACTGGCGCGCGAGCAAAATCTTTTCGATTTCGACCAGATCGCGAACTACGTCGCCGACAAAATGATCGAACGCCATCCCCATGTATTCGGTGACCGCGACGCGGCTACGGCCAACGATGTGTTGCGGAATTGGGAGACGGATAAGGCGGCCAAGCGTGCGGCTCAGGCCGAGGCTGAGAAACGGCGGCCCAGCGCGTTGGACAATGTGAACACCGCCCTCCCCGCTGCGTCGCGCGCGTTAAAGTTCCAGCAACGGGCCGCCACCGTGGGCTTTGATTGGACCGAGGCCAAGGACATTATCGCCAAAATCCGCGAGGAAACGGACGAACTTGAGGTTGAAATTCTTTCCGGAGCTAGCAAAGACGCGATGGAGGACGAGTTGGGCGATGTGATGTTCATCCTGATCAATCTGGCGCGGCATTTGGACATCGAGCCAGAAACGGCGCTTCGCCGCGCCAATCGCAAGTTCGAACGGCGTTTTCGCGGCATCGAAGACCGCCTCGCCGCGCAGGGGCGAGGCGTGGCCGAGGCCAGTCTTGATGAAATGGAAAAGCTATGGAATGACGTGAAAAGAGACGAAAAGGCGGAATTGGCGCTCAAGAACGCCGTTTGACGACAAAATTTGACCCGCTAAATCAATCGTGTAGATTGACCCCTCTGGTTTTGAACTTTTACGAGGCAATGATGAGCAACGCAGTTTCCCACGCCCCCCTCACCGGCCAGCTGTTGGCCGGTAAACGCGGCCTGATTATGGGGGTCGCCAACGAGCGCTCCATCGCATGGGGCATCGCCAATGTGGCGGCGGCGCATGGCGCAGAACTAGCCTTCACCTATCAGGGCGACGCCTTGTTGAAGCGTGTGCAACCGCTTGCCGCGTCTGTCGGTTCCGAGATTTTGCTGCCTTGCGACGTGACCGACGAAGCCAGCATGGATGCTTTGTTTGCGACGTTGCAGGAAAAATGGGGCAAGCTGGACTTTTTGCTCCACGGCATCGCGTTCTCGGACAAGAACGAGCTGGACGGGCACTATGTCGACACCACGCGAGCCAATTTCCTCAAGACGATGGACATTTCCTGTTATTCCTTCACCTCGCTGTGCCGCCGCGCGGTGCCGTTGATGCCGGAAGGCGGCAGTTTGCTGACTCTCAGCTATCTCGGCGCGGAGCGCGTTATGCCGCACTATAATGTCATGGGCGTGGCCAAGGCGGCGCTGGAGGCCAGCGTGCGCTATCTTTCGGTGGATTTGGGCGGCCGGAACATCCGCGTCAACGCCATTTCGGCGGGGCCGATCAAGACGCTCGCCGCTAGCGGCATCGGCGATTTCCGCTATATCCTGAAATGGAACGAGATCAACGCGCCGCTCAAGCGCAACGTCACGACGACCGAAGTGGGCCACAGTGCGCTTTATCTTCTGAGCGAACTCGGCTCCGGAGTCACCGGCGAAGTCCTGCACGTCGATGCCGGATACCACAACGTCGGCATGATGGCCGTGGACGAAGCCAAGGCCATTTCCGAACTGATGCACAATTTCGCGGCGCAGGGCGGATAGGACGCTTAACGGCCCATCAGCCGACGCGCTTGTCGACACACAACGGAGGCTTCTTGCTCGGCCTCCCAAGTGAGATGGTTGTTTTCGAGGCACAACTCCAAGGCGCTCAGCATCGTCGTTATCAACTGCTCATGCGTGGCTTGGTCGTTGATCGCCTGCACGATCATTTCGGAATAGGCGTTGTGGGGTTGTTTGGTGTCGCCGCCGAGCGTGGCGATGGGTTCCCACTGCTTTTTTTTACCGTTATAGGCTTCGATAACTGAATCGGCGCTGCGCGTAACGCTGCGCCATGGGAACAGGTGCTTTGTCGTGCCGGAGGCGACTGCTGTTTTCGTTCTAGCCATTTACAACCGTCGCCCCTCGCCTCGCCCGTTCGCCTCAGGCCGCTACGCAATCCGTAGAAGCGTCTTTGTCGGACATCAACGCATTCCACCGCTGTTCCAGAGGAAGAAGTTTCTCCCCGCAAACGCCCTCAACACGCTCCAACCGCTCCACAATCGCCTGAACCCCAAATTCCCCGTGACGCATGATAAATTCGTCAAAATCCGGCATGATGTGGCTCCGTGAGAATGATTTCGAACTACCTACAGTTGCGAATTTACAAAACGGTCTGTTTGAAAGCAATCACAATTTGCATTGCTGTAAAAAATAATTAGTCCAAAAGAGCGGTCGGTGTGATTGCGCAACTAAAAATAGCCAGATATGGATAAGAAACTACCTTCGCCACGTTATTGGGTAGGTGTTTTTTAACCAAAATTTGTGATACTTTGCAAAGTGCATCGTATAATTTATGGGTATCAAATGATTACACAATGTCAAATTCGTGCCGCGAGGGCTCTCTTGGGGTGGGATGCAGCTGATCTTGCCGCTAAGGCTGGGTTGACGCGCGCAACCGTGAGCAACATCGAAAATAACCTCGTGCAGGCGCGTGAGGGGACGCTTGAAAAAATAATGCGCGTTTTCGACGAGAACGGCATTGATTTTATTGAAAATCAGGGGGTCCGATTTAAGCCACAAGGCGTAAGTATTTTCGAGGGGCCTGATCGTTTTGATGCATTCTATGAGTTCCTCTACGAGAATCTTAGACAATGTGGGGGGGATGTTTGTCTAAGTGTTGTGGACGAGCGTTTGTTGGCTCAATTTCGTAGAGATCCTGACCTGCATCGACGACGTATAAAGGAACTGGTTGATCGCGGGGATGTTACGTTCCGCGTTCTGGCAACAGAAAGTAACTTTGTTTCCCCTTATGCTCAATATAAGTGGCAACCGCGACAAAGTGCAGCGCCTACCTCATTTTATGCGTTTGGAAATTGTCTAGCGCTTATCTCCTTTGTTCACCCTACGCCCCCTTATGTGGTTGTCATTCAGTCAGGCCCATTAGCGGAGGCCTATCGACAGTCGTTTGAAACCTCGTGGGCCAACGCACAGATGCCGCCTCATTTACCTGATGGCACGCCATGACAGCTCGTCTGGGAAAAATTTGTCCAGCACAGGGAACTGAGGCCGTTCGCGTTCTTTCTGCTCGTGACAGCGCTGATTTTCGCGAGATACGATTGGAGGCACTACTTATAGATGGCCGATATTTTGCAGCGTCCTATGAGGAAGAAAAAGACTATACAGACGACCATTGGATGCGCTGGTGTACGGAACGTCCGGACAACTGCGTGATGGGTCTTTTTGCTGAAACTGAATTGGTTGGCATTACTACGGCGATGTCGTGGGGGGAAGATGCGACGGGGAGGACTGTTTTCTTTGGACGTTCCTTTATCAAACCAGAATACCGAGGGAAAGGGCTAGCCGCCTTGTTATACGGGGCTCGAATTGATTGGGCGAAGAAGAATCCATTGTATACAGAGGGCGTAGTTTTTCACCGTGAGGGCAATTGGCTTTCTAAACAAATCAACGAGAAATTTGGGGCCAGATACTGGCAAACGCGCTCTATGCGGTGGGCTGACGGCCAAGTGGCTGATGCGCTCTGGTACAAGATCCAATTGAGGTAATAGGCTCTTGCGTTCTGGTGGCCGCTTTCAATTTTCGTGACAACCGGATGATCTCTGTTAAAACCTACGGCGTGGCAACAGCGCGTTAGGTTCTCATGGCTTCCAACGGTTTCGGTTCCCTCTTCCGGTTTACGTCTTGGGGCGAAAGCCATGGGGAGGCTATTGGGGTTGTGATCGATGGGTGCCCTCCCCTCGTGCCGCTTAGCGAGTCGGATATTCAGCCGTGGTTGGATCGCCGCCGTCCGGGGCAATCGAAATTCACGACGCAACGGCAGGAGCAAGACCGCGTGAAGATCATGTCCGGCGTTTTCGGCGGCGTGACTACGGGGGCTCCGATCAGCCTGATGATCGCCAACACCGACACGCGTTCCCACGATTACGAAGACATCAAGGACAAATTCCGTCCCGGCCATGCCGACTATACCTATCAGGCCAAGTATGGCGTGCGCGATTATCGCGGCGGCGGGCGCTCTTCGGCGCGCGAGACGGCTTGCCGCGTGGCGGCGGGGGCCGTGGCGCGTAAAATTCTCGGCACCGGTGTCGTGCTGCGCGGCGCGGTCATCCAGATCGGGCCTCATATCGTCGACCGCAGCGAATGGGACTGGAGCGAGGTCGACAACAACGCCCTGTTCAGCCCCAACGCCAAGGCGGCGAAATTCTGGGGCGATTATCTGGACGAGATTCGCAAAGACGGCTCTTCGGTAGGCGCGGTGGTCGAGTTGGTCGCCTCCGGCGTTCCGGTCGGCCTCGGCGATCCTGTGTATGACAAGCTGGACAGCGATTTGGCGCGCGCCATGATGTCGATCAACGCCGTTAAGGGGGTCGAGATCGGCGACGGTTTCGCCTCGGCCGCCATGACCGGCCCTTTGTGTTCCGATGAAATGCGCGCCGGGCCGGGCGGGGAGCCTGTCTTTCTGTCGAATCACGCCGGAGGCATTCTGGGCGGCATTTCGACCGGGCAAGACATCGTCGTCCGCTTCGCCGTCAAGCCGACAAGCTCGATTCTTCAGACTCGCCAAACGATTGATGTTCATGGGAAAAATGCCGAAATTTCAACCAAGGGCCGTCATGACCCCTGTGTCGGAATCCGTGCCGTTCCCGTGGGCGAGGCCATGATGGCCTGTGTTTTGGCCGATGCCCTGCTCCGCCAGCGCGCCACGGCGCATGCCTAAAATACAGGGCATCTTGTGAAAAAGCGTGTTTTGCGCTAGGCTCTTTTTACCAATCAAGATGGGCTCCATGGGTGCGGTCAATGAAATGCTGAAGCCGTCTTTCGACGAATGGATGTATTGGTCACAGGCGGTTATTGATCGCCTGACGACGATTGTTCACGTCTACAGCCATCCGCCGCACAAGGACGCTTCGATCGCCCACGAGGGAAGCCAGCTCAAGATTTCCCAAGCCGTGGATTTGCTGCGCCGCCTGCACAATTTGACGGACGAGGATTGCCTCAGGCTGTCGCACAAGGAAGGCGGCCGTCGCGAAGGGCATGTCGTTCAGGATGTACAGCCCCTTTTTCGCGAAGTCCTGCGCCGCCTCCCCGTTTGGTCGGCTGATATGCAGATACTGTTGAAGTCGCCGTGGTTCGACAATTGCGCGGGCAAACTGGCCGAAATCCTTTTTCGCGGGCCGTCCGGACGTATGGCCGAGGGAATCGGCAGCGGTCAGGTGGAACACGGACGGCTGCCGGAGACGATCACCAACCTGATGGAACGGGAAGCCTTGGGCGACGGCCGGACTCCGCGCGAACAGCCGAAATCGAGCGATTCGGAGCATAAGCGCACCGAGCTGGCACGCGCATGGACAAAGCAGAATAGCTCTTTTCTGCGTTCGGCGGGGCGGTTAGACTGAATTCTCATGCTATTTTTGGATTAAGGACTTTGACATGGCCCAGACGTATAGCCAAAAGGCTCCCTTTAACGATTGGTGGTACTGGTCGGAATGCCTCGTAAAGCGCTTTCGCACCATCGCCGAAATCTACAAGGAAAACGGCGAGATCGAACGCAGCAATCTGGCCAACGACTGGAGCAAAAAGCTCAAGGACAACTGCATGGTCCCCGTCATGGCCGCGCGTAAGGGCATGAAGACGGATGAGGAAAAAGCTGCCGTCCAAAAGCTTGAAGACACGTCCATCTTCAACGCCGCCATGATGTTCCGCGAGCTTTTGACCAATCTGCCCTTCATCTCAAGCGCCGTTCAGGATTTTCTCTACATCAACTGGCAGGACTGCAAGTGGGAAGAGCCGGATGTCGGCGGCGATGAAATCGACGAGGACACAGGTCTGCCCATCAAGAAAAAGAAGAAAAAGGCAGGCGATCAACGCATCACCGAGCTGTTCTGGGGCCCCAAGGCACGTCAGGACGAAGGCATCCGCAGCGGCAAGGCGGAGGATGGCGGTCTGCCGGGCATCATCAACAATCTGTTGCTGGCCGAAAAGACTTCCTCGAACCGCGCCCCTACCGACTATGGCCAAGTGCTGCAGTCGGCCGCCGCGCAGAACTACATCGCGACCAACACGCAGAAATGGGAAAAAGCGGGCGTTGTCATGAACCTGAAGCCGTCCGGTTCGTTTTAGCTGAAGACAGGCGCTTGGGTTCGGGGTAATAGTTTTGCCGTGGAAACCCTAGACGGCCTCGACACCTGATGCAGGATCATTCTCTTCACGAACCCTCGCCCCCCATCGATCTTCATGGGCCGGAGGACTTCGACGGCATGCGCAAGGCGGGGCGGCTTGCTGCCGAGGTGCTGGATTTCATCACGCCCTATGTTCAGCCCGGCGTTCGTACGGACGAACTGGATCGCCTCTGCGATGAATTCACCCGCGATCATGGCGCTGTTTCCGCGCCGATGAACTATCGGGGGTTTCCAAAAAACACCTGCATCTCGCCCAACCATGTCGTGTGCCACGGCATTCCGGGCGATAAGCGGCTGGAAAACGGCGACATCGTCAACATCGACATCACCGTCATTCTGGACGGCTGGTACGGCGACAGCAGCCGCATGTACTACGTCGGCGACCGCATCAGCCTCAAGGCGCGGCGGTTGGTCGAGGTCACCTATGAGGCCATGATGCGCGGCATTGCCGTCGTTAAACCGGGCGCGACGCTTGGCGACATCGGCCACGCGATCCAGAGTTTCGCCGAAGCGGCCCATTTCTCGGTGGTGCGCGACTTTTGCGGCCATGGCTTGGGGCGCGTTTTCCATACCGCCCCCTCTGTGCTGCATTTTGGCACCCCCGGCGAAGGCGAGGTGCTGCGGCCCGGCATGTTTTTCACCATCGAGCCGATGATCAACGCGGGCCGCTTTGATGTCAAAGTGCTGAAAGACGGATGGACGGCGGTGACAAAAGACCGATCGCTCTCGGCGCAGTTCGAGCATTCCATGGGGGTCACCGAAACCGGCGTGGAAATTTTCACCCTCTCGCCCAAGGGCTACACCTGCCCGCCGTATCCGCAGGAATGAGATTTCATTAGGTCGAGCGTCAGGTCATGGCTTGTGGTTAATTGTAAGTTCAGCTTTTCACTTGGAGCATCGTATGTCTAACATCGGGTATTCCCGTGTCCCTGGTTTTTTTGCAGGGGGAAAGAATTTCATTCCCCTAGGGACGTTGGGGCGCATGTCTGATACGGATGCTCGTCTTCTCCGAATTGATTCGAGTACACTGACCCCGGATCATGTGCAGACCGCCATGACCCGATGGTCTGGGAATGGGTACTGCTATCCGGTCGTGCTTGTCCTTGCGCGAAACGGTGTGGGCGCTGATGTCGAAACGTGGCTTGGAAAGGTTGAATCGCCGCTCCCTATCGTGAGAGCCGATACGATTCTCGACGCTATCGCTGATCATAGTCGTCATCCGAGCGCAGCGGCAGAGAAAGAGATCGGAAGACCTGCCGATCCGGCGGCGCTCGCTGTTCCGGGGGCTGGCGGTTTTGTCGCCGCAGCCCGCGCTTTATCCGCTCTTTTGATGAGGAACCCGCCTGCGGAGGGTGACATCAGTTTGCCCTCATCTGATCGACCGCGTGGATATATAAAAACTGAAATTTCGACAGCTCCAAGAACCTAGGCTCGTTTCGCAGCGCTCGTCTTAAAATCGTTTTAGTTTTCGTGAACAGGCGCTAGCCTGTGTATATCCGAGCACGAAATGAGCGCTGCATGGCCGACTCCGCTTCTGATTTGCCCCACTACACCGGTCACCGGGATCGTTTGCGCGCGCGGCTGTTTAGTGCGGGGCCGGATTCGTTTCAGGATTATGAACTGCTGGAAATGCTGCTTTTTGCGGCGATTCCGCGACGCGATGTAAAGCCCATCGCCAAAAGCCTGCTCGCGGAATTCAAGGATTTGTGGCGATTGATCCATGCCAAGCCGGAGCGCCTTATCGCGGCGGGGCTGAGCGAATCGGCGGCGGCGACCTTGCTGGTAACCGGAGCGATTGCGCTGCGCGGGCACAGAATGTCGATCATCGAGCGCCCTCTTCTCAACAGCTGGCAGCGAATCGTCGACTATTGCCGCGCGGCGATGGCTCATGAGACCAAGGAACAGTTTCGTCTGCTGTTTCTGGATCGCAAAAACCACCTTCTGGACGAAGAAGTCCATCAACACGGCACCATCGACCACACGCCCGTTTATCCGCGCGAGGTCGTGCAGCGCGCGTTAGAGGTCGGTGCCGGAGCCATCGTCCTCGTCCACAATCATCCCAGCGGCGATGTCACGCCGAGCAAAGCCGACATCGACATGACCCGCGCGATCGTCGCGGCTTGCTCTCCCCTCGGAATCACCGTGCATGATCACATCATCGTTGGACGGGACGATGTCGCCAGCTTCAAAACGCTTAAATTGCTCTAATCTAATATTTGGTATTTTGTTGGCGTTCATTGGTCTTCGTAGAAAAGCGGGCCAAATTTGCCATTAGAGCGCCTCTAAAACGAGGGGCGAATACGTCGCCTTGCTGCGGGTCGGAACGGACCCGAAAAAAAGACCGGATGGTTTCGCGCCCGACTGGTCCAATTGGAGCCTCCGGCGCGTCAAAATGCGCGAAAAACCCATCATTTCATTGGTCTTAAAATTATTCCGCTTATCCACAAAAAAATCTCATTTTTCCTCTAGACAGACCGATAGGGAATGGGTAGGTTGTGTGCATCGGCGGTCAACAACGGAACGCCGGTCGGTATCTTCTTGACACTGCGACAACAAAAGTTGACAAAGCCTATCTTAAAGTTAGGATAGGCGGCCAACAAATGTCGCTGTTTCAGTAGGGTAGCGGGTCAGGTTTCAATCTGGCTTGGTTCTTGGACATTGTGAACATGATGAGAAGGGATGCGCAGACGGCGGTCCGTGGTGGGAGCCTGTTTGATCTTCGGATCAGGCGACTCTGGCTGGGGATATCCATAGCCACTCTTTTATCCAGCAATGGTTAAAAGATGGTTTTCGGTTTTGTCGTTACGCATCCTTAGTCGACAAAGTTTTTTACATGAACCCTTTTTCTGGTCGCAAGATTGGGAAAAGAGAGCATGAAGAACCCTCGAATAAGGTTTTGCTTCGGCAAAGCTAAGTGATTTTGTGGAGTACACTGCAAAATCAAATTCAACTTGAGAGTTTGATCATGGCTCAGAACGAACGCTGGCGGCAGGCCTAACACATGCAAGTCGAACGAACGTAGCAATACGTTAGTGGCGCACGGGAGAGTAACACGTGGGAACCTACCTTTTGGTTCGGGATAACGTCGG
>CAIXHP010000013.1 GCA_903919315.1 uncultured Pseudomonadota bacterium
CGATCACACAGAGGCTGACCTCGATGACATAATCGCCACCTACAACGAAACCCCCAGAAAATGCCTCGGCTTCCTCACTCCCGCCGAGGTGCTCCTCTCAAATCTTAACCGTCTGCGTTGCACTTGATGTTTGAATCCATCATCGTTTTTTCACAACAAGTTGTAAAACGTCATCATCCCCGCGAAGGCGAATCCCATTTTTTGGATCATTTTATCCGACATTGGCTATAGTGCGCCGACGACCCCGAAAAACAGGCCGCCCCGGCGAAAAGCTGGGGCGGCCCGATTTTATTCCGTCGCTAGAAGCGTTAGCTGTTGACGGCCTTGCTGGTTGAAGCCTCGTCCACAATATCGTCTTCGTCATCGGCCTGCGTAAACTTGGCCGCGTTCTTAAAGCTGGAGCCGCCCATCGCCTGCATGCCCGCGCCGCCGCCGACCACCTGCATCTCGCCAATGATCTGGCCGCCCGCGTTCACTTCCAGTTCACCGTACTTCAGCATGCCGGTGATGCGCCCGGTGCCACGCACCGTCAAACGACCATGCACCGTAAGCTGACCGTCATAGCGGCCCGCGATGTCGGCGTTTTCGATTTCGACGCTGCCGCGAAACTGGCCGCTCTCCGTGATTTCCAAAAGCTTGCCGTCCGTGAGCTTCGCCTCGACCTTGCCCTCGACGACCAAAACGTCGCAAGCGGTGATCTCGCCCGACAACGACAGACCGCGACCAACCGTCAGCTTGCGCTCTTCGGCGCCGCCGACGGGACGGGGTTCACGACGGGTGACCCCGCTATGGGAAATGTCCAAAGGACGACGGGCCGGAACGGCGCTGGCGGGCGTCAAGCTGCGCGCCGATGACTCGTTGCGGGCCGAGCCTTGCGCTGAGCTGTCTTGCGACGCGGCATTCTCACTGGCATCCTTACGTCCGAACATGGTTCCCCTCCCAAAATCGTCATGAAAACTGTTTCGACGCGGCACCGGCGCGCCCACTCAAGATAGGTTCAGGCTCTACCACGCCGGAAGAAGCGGACGCAAGGAATTTACGCCCCTCCGCCCCAAAACACCTCCGCATGGCGCGAAACGATGTCTGCAACCACGCCGGATATTAACCATAAATTACAACAAGATAAACAACAACGTCCCTCGTCACACGCCCTACGTCAGCTTTTCGCAAGCGCGCTTGATACGGGTACAAGCATCCCGCAACGCCTCGGTCGAAGTCGCGTAGGAAATACGGAAATGAGGGCTAAGGCCAAAGCCTGCGCCATGCACGACCGCGACCCCCTCGGCGGCGAGAAGATAACGCGCCACGCCCTCGTCATTTTGCAAAACAGCGCCGTCCGGTGTCGTGCGCCCGATCAGACCCGCGCAGCTCGGATAGACATAGAACGCGCCCTCAGGCTTAAGGCACGTCAGCCCCGGAATCTGGTTGAGGCTTTCGACCACCATATCGCGCCGTTGCCGAAAGACCTCAAGCTGCCCCGCCATAAAGTCCTGCGGCCCGTTCAGCGCCGCCACAGCCGCCGCCTGACTGATGGAAGACGGATTGCTGGTGGAGTGTCCCTGAATCTCCGCCATCTTTTTGATGAGCGCCTCCGGCCCACCCGCATAGCCGATGCGCCAGCCAGTCATGTTGTAAGCCTTGGACACGCCGTTCACGGTAAGCGTGCGATCATAAAGCCGTGGCTCGACCTGCGCGATGGTGGAAAATTCAAAGCGGTCATAAACAAGATGCTCGTAAATATCGTCCGTCAAAATCCACACCTGCGGATTCCGCAACAGCACTTCGGCGAACCCCTTGAGTTCCTCCCGGGTGTAAGCCGCCCCCGAAGGATTGCTGGGCGAATTGAGGATCAACCACTTGGTGCGCGGCGTGATCGCCTGTTCCAGATCAGCAGGCCGCATCTTAAAGCCCTGCTCGGCCTGCGTCATAACGACCACAGGCTTACCCTCGGCCAAATTGACCATGTCGGGATACGACACCCAATAGGGGGCAGGAATAATCACTTCGTCGCCCGGACTGACCGTGGCCATCAGCGCGTTGAACAAAACCTGTTTGCCGCCCGCGCCGACATTGATCTGCGAAGGCTTATAGTCCAGTCCGTTCTCGCGCTGAAACTTGGCGCAAATAGCCTGCTTCAGTTCCGGAGTCCCGTCCACCGCCGTGTATTTCGTCTTGCCTTCGTCGATCGCCTTTTTGGCGGCCGCCTTGATGTGATCCGGCGTATCAAAATCCGGCTCGCCCGCCGCAAGACCGATCACGTCCTTGCCCGCCGCCTTCATCTCCATCGCCAATTTCGTAATCGCCATCGTCGGGGATGGATTCACATTCTTCAAACGCTGGGCAAAGAAATTCTCTGGAACAGACATGGACACAGACTCCTTGAGGGAAAAAACAGGACAGACCGCAACACACACGCGTAGGCAGACATGAAGCCAACCGACAATTCCGAACTCATCTCACCGCCGAACACTTTAGGCAACCGCCCACACGAAGGCAAGGCAAGGCGCTATGGCAAAACAAAACGGGCCGGATCAAAAATCCGGCCCGCAGGAAATTCATCGCGAAGCGCAGGCTTATTTTTTGCCAGCCACGCCGTTGACCTGATCCTTCAATTGCTTGCCCGCGCGGAATTTCGGCAGCTTGGAAGCCTTGATGCTGATGGCTTCGCCCGTGCGCGGATTGCGGCCCTTTGAGGCGGCGCGCTTTGAGACGTAGAAGTTGCCGAAGCCGACGAGGCGAACTTCTTCGCCCTTCTTCAAGCTCGATTCGATGGTGGCCAGAACCGCGTCGACCACGGTTGAGATCGCCGCTTTTGACATGTCCAACTTCGCCAGCGACTTGCTATCGGCAACAGCCGAAATAAATTCGTTCTTGTTCACGAGAAATCTCCCCAAGTTTGAGCCGTGAGCTGAAGCCTAACTCGCGCCACGCGCGAATCCACCAGCCGCAAAGCCAATCTAGGCATTGTTGAATTCCGCTGTCAATCGGCGAGAGCCGGAAAACATAGCGTTTCCCATGGGGAAAAACCATCTGTCCGACGATGACCAACGGCAAAGCCGGAACACAAAAATCAGTCCCCTCCCCCTCGTGGGGAGGGTTAGGGAGGGGGGAGAACGACTGGGCATGGCGTGTGATATTGTAACAGAGTAACGGCTATGGACTTTCTTATTTGCTCCAATTTTGCTCTTGCGAAACTCCCCCCTCCCTAACCCTCCCCACGAGGGGGAGGGGATTCTGCCGCGCTTAACGAAAAGCCCCGCCATCCCCACCGACTAGTGCCGCACGCCCTCGCCCGTCTCACCGGCCGCCTTATGAGCCTTCTCAGCCGCCAGTTCGGCGGCCTCGTTCCACTCGATGGGCACCAACGGCTGCGTGAGCGCGAATTTCAAGACCTCATCGACCGTATTGATGAAGATGATTTTAAGTCCGCGCTTAACATTGTCGGGTATCTCCGTGAGATCCTTTTCGTTTTCCTTGGGGATCAACACCGTGGTCAGACCGCCGCGCAACGCCGCGAGCAGCTTTTCCTTCAGCCCGCCAATGGGCAAGACCCTACCCCTCAACGTTATCTCGCCCGTCATCGCGACATCTTTGTGAACCGGAATGCCCGTCAGGACGGACACGATTGACGTCACCATCGCCACGCCCGCGCTGGGGCCGTCTTTCGGTGTCGCGCCCTCCGGCACGTGAACATGGATGTCGCGCTTGTCCAACAGCGATGGCTTGATGCCGAACACGGCGGCCCGCGCCTTGACATAGCTTTCCGCCGCCTGCACCGACTCGCGCATCACATCGCCCAGCTTGCCGGTGATGGTGATCTTGCCTTTGCCGGGCAAAGCCACCGCCTCGATCGACAGCAATTCGCCGCCGACTTCCGTCCAAGCCAAGCCGGTGGTAACACCGACCAGATCATCGGCCTCCACCTCGCCAAAGCGAAACTTCTTCACGCCCGCGTATTTCTCAAGATTGCGCCGCGTGATGTGAACCGAGGCCAGACTCTTGACCAGAATCTCCTTGATCGACTTGCGCGCCAAACTGGCGATCTCGCGCTCCAGATTACGCACGCCCGCTTCCCGCGTGTAATAGCGGATCAAGTCACGCAACGCGTCTTCGGAAATAGAGAACTCGCCTTTCTTGAGGCCATGTTCTTTGACGGTCTTGGCGATCAGATGCCCTTGCGCGATTTCGACCTTCTCGTCCTCGGTATAGCCGGACAGACGAATGATCTCCATGCGATCCAGCAACGGCTGCGGCATCCGCAACGAGTTGGCGGTGCAGACGAACATCACGTCCGACAGATCGTAATCCACTTCAAGGTAATGGTCGCTAAAGCTGTTGTTCTGTTCGGGATCCAACACTTCCAGCAACGCCGACGACGGATCGCCGCGCCAGTCGGAGCCGAGCTTGTCCACCTCATCCAAAAGAAACAACGGATTGGACGACTTCGCCTTCTTCATGCCCTGAATGACCTTGCCGGGCATAGAGCCGATGTAGGTGCGGCGATGGCCGCGAATTTCGGCTTCGTCGCGCACGCCGCCCAACGACATGCGCACGAAATTGCGCCCCGTCGCCTTGGCGATGGACTTGCCGAGGGATGTCTTGCCGACACCGGGCGGGCCGACGAGGCACAAGATGGGCCCCTTAAGCTTGCTCTGCCGCTGCTGCACGGCGAGATATTCGAGGATGCGTTCCTTGACCTTTTCCAGACCATAGTGATCCACGTCCAGAATCTTTTGCGCTTCCTTGATATTGCGGCGAACCTTGGTGCGCTTGTTCCATGGAATTGACAGCATCCAGTCAAGGTAGCTCCGCACCACGGTCGCTTCCGCCGACATGGGGCTCATGGTGCGTAGTTTCTTGAGCTCGCCCAAAACCTTTTCGCGCGCCTCCTTGCTCATCTTCATGTCGTTGATGCGCGCTTCGATTTCGGCGTTCTCGTCCTTGCCGTCCTCGCCTTCGCCCAACTCCTTCTGAATGGCCTTCATCTGCTCATTCAGATAATATTCGCGCTGGGTCTTCTCCATCTGGCGCTTGACGCGCGTGCGGATTTTCTTCTCCACCTGCAGAACGCCGATCTCGCCTTCCATGTGGCCAAAGATTTTCTCCAACCGATCATTGACGGAGGCGATTTCCAGCAGTTGCTGCTTGTCCGCGATCTTGAGCGCCAGATGCGACGCGATGGTGTCGGCCAGCTTCGCCGGATCGTCGATCTGGTTGACAGACACCATGACTTCGGGCGGAATCTTTTTGTTGAGCTTGATATACTGTTCAAACTGGCCCACAACGCCGCGCGCCAAAGCCGCCAACTCCGCCTTGTCGGCAGTGAATTCCTCGGTCGGTTCGGCGAAAGCCTGAAAGAACTCCGCATTCTCGGTAAAGCGCACAACCTTGGCGCGATGCCCGCCTTCCACCAACACCTTGACCGTCCCGTCCGGCAGCTTGAGCAGTTGCAACACCGTCCCGACCGTGCCGAGCGTGTAGAGGTCTTCACGCGCCGGATCGTCCTGCGAAGCGTTCTTTTGGGTGAGCAAAAGGATTTGCTTGTCGTCCTGCATGACATCTTCGAGCGCCCGCACCGACTTCTCGCGGCCGACGAACAACGGCACGATCATATGCGGAAACACAACAATATCGCGCAGCGGCAAAACGGGATAAAGCGCACCGCCGGGAGCCTGAACAACCATAAATCATCCTTTCGCGACCCTCAAAACGGGGTCAGTGCCACGAGGAAGAGAATGCGATGATTCCACCATAAGGAACAGCAAAATCAGCCCGAATTCACCAGCAACAGAGTCGTTTATTCGAGACGGTTAACACCACAGGGAATAGGGGCATTGTTCACAAGGCAACGACGACATCACATCGCCCCCTTCCATGCGCCTAGTCGGGATGTTGGGTGTTGAAGCTCTGGTTTCAAGCCCCTCGCGCCGAAAGCGAAAACAAAGCCCACGTCCGCACAAGGGAACCACCCGCGCCTTAACCTTAACGGATCAGGCCGTCGCCGTACTCGGCTCCGCCGCCGCGCGACGGTCGCCATGCACGAGGAGCGGTTGGGCCTTGCCCTCCACCACGTCCTTGTTGATGACGACTTTCTCCACATCGCCCATGCCCGGCAGATCAAACATGGATTCGAGCAACACGCCCTCCATGATCGAGCGCAGACCGCGCGCGCCGGTTTTGCGCGTGATGGCCTTTTGCGCGATCGCCTTCAACGCGTCCTCGGTCACATCGAGATGGACGTTTTCCATTTCGAACAGACGCTGGAACTGCTTCACAAGCGCGTTCTTGGGGCTGGTGAGAATGTCGATCAACGCCGCCTCGTCCAGATCGGCCAACGTGGCGACGACCGGCAAACGACCGATGAATTCGGGGATAAGGCCGAATTTCAGCAAATCATCCGGCTCGACCTCGCGCAGCACGTCGCCCATGCGACGCTCCTCCGGCCCGCGCACGTCGGCGCCGAAACCGATGGACGAACCGCGCCCACGCGCCGAAATGATCTTGTCGAGGCCCGCGAACGCACCGCCGCAGATGAACAGAATGTTGGTGGTGTCAACCTGCAGAAATTCCTGCTGCGGATGTTTGCGCCCGCCCTGCGGAGGCACCGAAGCCACCGTGCCTTCCATGATCTTCAACAAAGCCTGCTGCACGCCCTCGCCCGACACGTCGCGCGTAATCGACGGATTGTCCGACTTACGGCTGATCTTGTCGATTTCGTCGATATAGACGATGCCGCGCTGCGCCCGCTCGACGTTGTAATCGGCGGCCTGCAGCAGCTTGAGGATGATGTTTTCGACATCCTCGCCGACATAGCCCGCTTCGGTGAGCGTCGTCGCGTCGGCCATCGTGAACGGCACGTCAATGATTCGCGCCAAAGTCTGCGCCAACAAAGTCTTGCCGCAACCCGTCGGGCCGATCAGCAATATGTTCGACTTCGCCAACTCAACGTCGGAATTGCGCGAACCGTGCGCGAGGCGCTTGTAGTGGTTGTGAACCGCAACCGACAACACGCGCTTGGCATGCGACTGGCCGATGACATAGTCGTCCAGAACCGTCTTGATGTCCTTGGGGGTCGGCACGCCGTCGCGCGACTTCACCAGCGTCGTCTTGCTTTCCTCGCGGATGATGTCCATGCACAGCTCGACGCATTCGTCGCAGATGAACACGGTCGGCCCGGCGATGAGCTTCCGAACCTCATGCTGGCTCTTGCCGCAAAAGGAGCAGTAGAGCGTGTTCTTCGGATCGCTGCTGCTGGTCTTGGTCATTGCTTTCGCTCTTTCATCTGTGCGCCGTCGGGACAACCCGACGGCATCCCCTCAACGACAACCTAGGACGGCCTTGGTTACCGGATTGTTAACCCGGCAAGCCGTCAGGCCGCCTTTTGGTCGGCTTCGGTGCCGCCAGGACGCTTGCTCACGACCTCGTCGATCAGACCAAACGACTTGGCTTCTTCCGCCGACATGAAATTGTCGCGCTCAACCGCCGCCGAAATCTTCTCCAAAGGCTGGCCAGTGTGCTTGACGTAAATCTCGTTCAAGCGTTGGCGCAATTTCAAAATTTCGCGGGCTTGGATTTCGATGTCCGTCGCCTGCCCCTGCGCGCCGCCCGAAGGCTGGTGGATCATGATGCGGCTGTTGGGCAGCGAGAACCGCTTACCCTTCGCGCCCGCGCACAGCAACAGCGACCCCATCGAGCACGCCTGCCCGATGCAGACCGTCGAAACGGGCGATTTGATGTATTGCATCGTGTCGTACATCGCCATGCCTGACGAAACCACACCGCCCGGCGAGTTGATGTAAAAAGAAATTTCCTTGTTCGGATTTTCCGATTCGAGGAACAGCAGCTGAGCGCAAACGAGGCTGGAGATATGATCGTCCACCGGCCCGACCATGAAAATGATGCGTTCCTTCAAAAGGCGCGAATAAATATCAAACGACCGCTCGCCGCGCGAGGTCTGTTCGACCACGATGGGAACGAGATTGGCGAGGGTTTCGATCGGGTCGCGGTCCTTGATGGTCATGGGCGGAAGCTCCTGAATAGCGCGCGCGGGATGTTGGTCAATGTGGATCATCGACGCGATCCACGCAACCGTGAAGTCGAGCTAGGTTAGCGGATTGCGCGAAGATGGCAAGCCGAGAACTTGCCATCTCTTTTCGTGCGGGCTTTTACCTCAGTCCATATCTTCCGGCAGCTTCATCAACTCCTCGGATGTGATCTTTTTGTCGGTGATCTTGGCCTGCGCCAAAACGAAGTCGACAACTTTTTCCTCCAGCAGCGGCGCGCGCAAGCGTTCCAGAGCGCCTTCGGTCTGCGTGTAATATTCGACGACGGCCTTTTCCTGACCGGGGAAGCGGCGCGCTTCGGCGATCATCGCGTTGCGCAACTCGTTGGAACCGACTTCGATCTTGTTGCGCATCGCCACGTCGGCCAGCAACAACCCCAAACGCACGCGGCGCTCGGCGATGGCGCGGTACTCGGCCTTCAGCACATCGTCGCTCTTCTTCATCTCGTCTTCGGGCAACTCGCCCTTGGCCTTGTCCTGCTGAACCTGCCGCCAGATGGCGTTAAACTCGGCATCCAGCATGCCCATCGGAACGGGGAAGTCGTGCTTGGCGGACAAAGCGTCCATCAGCTGGCGCTTCAGCACCGAACGCGTAACCTTGTTATAGTCCGCGCCGATGTCGTCAGCCACGCGCTTGCGCAGGTCGGCCAAAGACGGGAAACCGATTTCCTTCGCCAGTTCGTCGTTCATCTCCACCGGCTTGGGCTGGCGCAGTTCCTTGACCGCCACGGCGAACACTGCCGTTTTGCCGGACAAATGCGCGGCATGATAGTCGTCCGGAAACTTGACCGTGATGTCCTTCTTGTCGCCCACCTTCGAGCCAACCAACTGTTCCTCGAACGTGTCGATAAAGGACTTCGAGCCCAGTTCCAGCTTGTGATCCTCGGCCTTCATGCCGGGGAACGCCTTGCCGTCCACCGCACCGTCAAAGTCAATGACCAGAATATCGCCCATCTTGGCGGCGCGCTTTTCCTTCACCACTTCCGGCTCGCGCATCGACTTGGCGGCGCGGGCGATGGCTTCGTCGATCGTGGTGTCGGCCACATCGGCAACCGAACGCTCAAAGCTCAGCTTGGAGAAATCCATCAAAGTGATGTCCGGCAAAAGCTCGACCGCCAGCTTAAACTCCAAATCCTTGTCCTCGCCATAGCTGACCAGCTCGACCTTCGGCTGAAGCGCGGGGCGCAGCTTGCGCTCGGTCAGCGTCTTTTCCGTGGTGTCGGCCACAGTCTTTTCCAACACCTCGGCGCGGGCGTTGTCGCCGAAACGCTGCTTGATGATCGTCAGCGGCGCTTTGCCGGGACGGAAACCCTGAATGTTCGCGGTCTTGGCGATTTCCTGCAATCGCGCGAGGAACATCTGCTCCACCGTCGCGGTCGGCACCTTGACGGTAAATTCGCGCTTCAAACCTTCGTTGCTGACTTCCTGAACTTGCATGATAGCTTTTCCCGTTCTTGTTGATAAAACGCCGTGGCCAAACCGTGAATCAAAATCCCCGCCCTCGTCCCTAGCGCAAAGCAGGACGTGCCCTGAGAGCCTTTCAGCAAATCCGGGGATAGGGCAACAGAAAGCAACCCCAACGCCGCTTTCGAGCCAGACGAGTGATTAACACAATGTCCAAAGGACGGGCAATCCCGAATAATGGAGGGAGAACGGGGGGGGCATAGGCCGCGCTATTGATGCCCCGCCCTTACCTAGGCAAACAAACCATAACACCCTGCCCACTACTCGAATCCCCCTTACCACCGAAAGAGTACTGCTGGCTCGGTCTGCTGACCGTGATGTCAAACTTCGCGCAATCAGAGCGGCCCGGAACATTGTCGACCTTTCGCGCAACCACGAATTGTCGGCCGCCGTCGAAATTCGTTACAAACGACCTGCCCACTAGATAAGACTCCAGAGTTCTCCCCTTCACTTCTGCCACTTCTGCAGCAAGGCTTTGCGAAAGAGCAACCTGCACCGTCATGTCTTCCGGACTCTTTGCACAACCACACACAGCCAAAGCTGCACACACAAAATAGACCTGTTGCGAAAGTCGGAGGGAATTGGGCGCGGGTGGGCCTTGGGCGGATGAGCTGGGTTCAGAAACCGGCGATGAGATTGACGATGCCCGCGATGGAGGAGAACTTGGCGGCGTAGGTTGCTTTGGAATAGCG
>CAIXHP010000014.1 GCA_903919315.1 uncultured Pseudomonadota bacterium
ACAATATAGTCACGCGAGTTCTGGTGTGTTGGAGGCTATGCAGTTTATTGTTGCAGGCGGGAGCCCGGATGTTACCATTTTAGGTGATGGCAATGTTGGCATCGGGACGGCGACACCAGCGCAGGCTTTGGACGTGACCGGCGCGGTGAACGCGTCAACGGCGTATTACCTCTCAGCTTTGCAAGTGCTGTCTGTGCCAAGCGCGGATCCCGGAGCAACAAGTCTTGCCATTGGCTATGGCACTTTGTCAGCGCTAACAGCTACCTCGACTGGCGGTTTGTATAATACGGCGGTGGGGTATCAGGCGCTGCGTGAAACCTCCACGGGTTCCAGCAACACAGCGGTCGGCTCTTTTGCGCTTCCTGTCAACACGAGTGGAACCGGCAACACGGCGGTGGGACATAATGCTGGGGCTGTCCTGACGACCGGCAGTTCTAACACGGCGGTCGGAAGGTCGGCGCTCTGGTCCAACGTTACGGGCAACAGCAACACGGCGTATGGATATTCGGCACTCTATTTTACAACGGGCCACACTAATACCGCGATTGGATCTGCTGCAGGACGGAGCATTGTGGCAGGTGGGGGCAATGTTGCCATCGGCTATTCCGCCCTTAATAATGCCACAAGCACAGCGTTTTCTGGCTCATACAATGTGGTGATCGGGACTTCGGTTGCCAGCACGACGCTGCCCACCGGCAGCGGCTCCTGAAATATTCTGATCGGCACTAGCAGCGCGGTGGATACGCCTGCGGCGGGCACTAACGATTGGATGAACATCGGGAACACGATTTATGCCGACATGGCGGGGATGCATGTGGGGATCGGGAGCGGGACGATCAATGCCGGCGCGGCGCTGGATTTGTCGTCGCAGACGAACTCGCTGCTGCTGCCCACGGGGACGACCGGGCAGAGGCCGACGGCGACCAATGGGATGACGCGGTACAATTCGACCACCAATTTGCTTGAGTTTTATCAGAACGGCGCTTGGGTTAACTACACGACGGTGTCGGATGCTCGTTTGAAAACAGAGGTTCAGCCGGTGAAGGGCGCGCTGGCGATGGTGGACGAAATGAAGCCGGTTTACTTTAAATGGGATGCAAAGAATCCGCGCGCTGTCGGTCTGGGCGATGATCGCCGCCACGTCGGTTTCCTTGCGCAGGAATTGGAGACGGTGTTGCCGGAGGTCGTCAACACGGGCGCGGATACCTATCGCAGCGTCGAATACGGCCAGATCGTCGCCGTGGCTGTGGGCGCGATCAAGGAGCTGAAGGCCGAGAACGACAACTTGCGGCAGCAGGTCGCGGCGTTGCAGGAGACGGCGGCGAAGGGGGCTTTGCGCCCCACGGAAGATTCAGCGGCACTGTCGATGCCTCAAACGGGCGGGGTCGTGCTGTGGGTCGCGGGGGGAGTCGGCGCGTTGCTGTTGTTCGGCATGGCGGGGCTTGGCACGGTTGTGCTGCGTCTGCGGCGCGATATGATGGCGATGAAGGACAAACAGGCCGCCTAGAGGTTCGACATGATCCCTCCTCACCTTCCTTGGGCGAAGGCCTATCCCGCTTCGGTGGATTGGGGGGCGGAGCTTGTTGGGCGGCCTCTGTACGCGCTTTTGGACGACGCGGTGCGGGATTATCCCAAGCGGCCGTTTCTGGATTTTCTGGGGAAGATTTATACCTACCGCGAGGTCGGCAAGCTTGTGGCGCGGGCGGCGCGGGGGTTTCAGGATCTCGGTGTGGGCAAGGGCGACCGTGTGGGGCTGTTCCTTCCCAACTCGCCGTTTTACGTCATTGCGTATTTCGCGGCGCTGAAGATCGGCGCGACGGTCGTCAATTTTAATCCGCTCTACGCCGAGGATGAGGTCAAGCACCAGATCAACGATGCCGAGGTCAGCGTGATGGTCACGCTCGATATGCCGTTGCTGTATGACAAGCTGGTGAAGGTCTGCGGCGCGACCTGCCTCAAGCGCATCGTCGTGGGGCGCATGACGGATATTTTGCCGACGCTGTTGGCGCTGGTTTATCCGGCGGTGAAATTCCGCGACGTGGCATCGCTCGCGCCGGGGTCGGTTTTGTTCAGCGATTTGCTGGACAACGACGGCGACTATGCGCCTGCGCCGATTGATCCGTTCAACGATGTCGCCGTGTTGCAATACACCGGCGGCACGACGGGTCTGCCCAAGGGCGCGATGCTGACGCACGCCAATCTGGCGGTCAACGCGATGCAGTCGCGGTTGCTCGTGCCGCGCGTCGCGTTCGGGCAGGAGAGGATGCTGGGCGTGCTGCCCTTTTTCCATGTGTTCGCCATGACGGTGGTGATGAACGTCGCCATTCTGATGGGCGGGGTCATCATTCTGTTGCCGCGCTTTGATCTGTCGCAGGTCGTCAAGACCATTCACAAAAAGCGCCCGACGATCTTTCCCGCCGTGCCGACGATCTACACGGCGATCAATCATTACAAGGACTTGAAGGAATATGATTTGTCTTCTATCCGCTATTGCATCTCAGGCGGCGCGCCTTTGCCGGTGGAGGTGAAGCGGGACTTTGAGGCTTTGACCGGCTGCGTGTTGGTCGAGGGCTATGGGCTTTCGGAGACTTCGCCGGTGGTGAGCTGCAATCCGGTTGACGGCGTGAACAAGGCGGGGTCGATTGGGCTGCCGGTGCCGGGGACGTATATCGACATCGTGTCGCTGGACGACAACACGACCCTTTTGCCGCCCGGCGAGCGCGGCGAGGTGTGTTTGCGTGGGCCGCAGGTGATGAAGGGCTATTGGAAACAGCCGCAGGAAACGGCGGGCGTGTTGCGGACGGTGGCGGCGGCCGAGGGGCCGTCCGTGCAGCTCCGCACTGGCGATGTCGGCTATATGGACGAAGACGGCTACACCTTCATCGTGGATCGCATCAAGGACATGATCACGGCGGGCGGGTTCAAAGTCTATCCGCGTCATGTCGAGGAGGCGATTTATCTCCACCCCTCCGTCGAGGAATGCGTCGTTGTGGGCGTGCCGGACGAATACCGTGGCCAGACGGTCAAAGCCTTCATCAAATTACGAGCGGGGCAGGTTTTGACGCGTGAGGAGTTGGTCGCGTTCCTTCGCGACAAACTCTCGCCCATCGAAATGCCGAAACAGGTCGCGTTCCGCGACAACTTGCCCAAGACGGCGATTGGCAAGCTGTCACGCAAGATGTTACTGGAGGAGGAAGCGCGGAAGGCTTGAGGTTTGTCAGTTCAAGCCGATGCAATATGAACATCCACGCTGTTCCAGCCGTGTTACTTGCGAAAGCGGCAGTCGTTCTCTTCTTATCGGAGCTTTCGGGCGGTCGGGGTCTCCGAACTCGACGAGGACCTGGGACCACATATTGCGGGTGACCAGACCTGTGCGATTGCCAAGTGTGGGGTGGTCTTTGCTTACAGCCACAATATCGCCGACTTCGAAGTAATCCGTCATTCTGATAATCTTTCCTTGGTAAGAGCCGTTTACATGCCCCGTGCCGCCCGGCTTACGCTGGCGAGGGTGAAGAGGAGAAGGTTTCCGTTTTCCAGTCCGGCGAACAGGCAGTCGCCTGCGGCGTTCCAGACCAGACCGGTCACGGCGCAGCCTTGCGGTGCGAGGGGATATTGCAGCATGACTTCCATGCGTCCGTCAAGGGGGGCGAGGATGATCATGCCGTCGTCATAGCCCGCCGCTACCAGTTCGTCACGCGGGTGCGGCGCGACGCGGGTGACGAGGTGGCCGTCGCTGCCGCCCAAGGTCATGGGCGCTTTGCCCCATGGCCCGCCGCCGAAGAAGGGCCAGCAGATCACTTGTTCCGCGCCGCTGGTTGCCAGATATTTGCCGCGCGCGGTAAAGGCGAGGGAATGGATTTTGGCGGCGTAACCCTGCATCTGCATTTCCGCCATGTCGGACAGCCGCCAGCCGTGCAGCGCCGACTCCTGCATGCCGGTGACGACCATTTTGCCGTCGGGGCTCCACAGGACGGGCAGGTGCGAGCCTTTCCATTCCAGCCGTGACGGTGCGGAGTCCTTCGCGTTCATCCACCACAGGGACACGCCGTTGTAATGGCTGGCGGCCAGACGTTTGCCGTTGGGGCTGAAGGCGAGGCCGCCGATGCTGCTGGGGTGCGTCAGGGGCTGGCCGTGCGGTTGGCCTTCGGCGTTCAACACATGCGCCGTTTTGCCGATGCTGTAGGCGCGGAGGCCTTCGGGGGACGAGGCGACATGGTCGATCCATTGCTGTTTATGCTCGACGAGCAAGGTCGGCGCGTCGAGTTCGGGGTCGATGATAAAGGCTTTGCCATCGTCGCCGCCGGACAAAAAGGCGTGGTCGTCCGCGTCCGCTTGCAGCGACAGCGACACGCCGTCATGCAGCGGGAGCAGCTTGGGCGCGTCGGCTTCGTCGCTTGCGGGAAGGAGGCGCACCGAACCGTCGCCGAGCGTCGCCGCGATCCAGTTCCCGCGCCGGTTGCAGGCGATGGCGGTGACGGAAACGCGAAAATCCCATTGGCGGGCGATGGCGGAGGCGGGGCGCATGCTTATGCCACGCACGCCGCAAAGCCGTCGCGGAGGGCTTGCTCGTCCAGTTTGCGGCCGATGAAGACGAGGCGGCTTTGGCGTTTGGCGTCGGCGGGCCAGGGGGCGAGGTTGCTGCCGTCCATCATCATATGCACGCCTTGCAGCACAAAACGCTGGTCGCTGCCTTGCAGGTCGAGGATGCCTTTGTAGCGCAGCAAGTCGTTGCCCTTGGTGGCGCGGAGTTCGCCGATCCAGTCTTCGAATTTGGCGGGGTCGAGCGGTTTGTCGGCGCGGAGCGAGACGCTGGTTATGGTCGGATCGTGGCGTTCGTGTTTGGGTTCGTCATGATGGTGGTGGTGATGGCCGCATTGGCAGTGGCCGCCGCAGCCGTGGTTGTGATGATGTTCGTGTTCGTCTTCGTCTTCGTCGTGCAGAAACGTGGGCGTGTGCGCGAGGATGCGGTCGAGGTCGAAGCCGCCGAGGCCCAGAATATGTTCCAACGGCGCGTTGCCGCGTTCGGCGCGGACGATGCGGGCAAAGCGGTTGATGGCGTGGATGTCGTTTTCCAGCTGCGCCAATTCCTCCGCGCTGACCAAATCGGTTTTGTTGAGGACGATGGTGTCGGCAAAGGCGATCTGTTCTTCGGCTTCGCGCGAGTCCCTGAGGCGCAGCGGCAGATGCTTGGCATCCACCACGGTGACAATGCTGTCCAGCTTGGCGCGGGCCGCGATGTCGGCATCGACGAAAAAGGTTTGCGCCACGGGGGCGGGGTCGGCGAGGCCGGTGGTTTCGATCAGAATGCCGTCAAATCCGGCGGCGCGTTTCAGCAAGCCCGCGATGACGCGGATCAAATCCCCGCGCACGGTGCAGCAGATGCAGCCGTTGTTCATCTCAAAAATCTCTTCGTCGCTGCCGACCACCAACTGGTTGTCGATGCCGATTTCGCCGAACTCGTTGACGATCACGGCGTATTTCTTGCCGTGCGGTTCCGACAGAATGTGGTTGAGCAACGTGGTCTTGCCCGCGCCGAGATAGCCGGTGAGGACGGTGACGGGGATTTTGGCGTCGGTCATGGGGCTTTGCCATTCTGGGTTACGGGGTTGGGATGGCTATAACCTTCTTGCCGCAGCGTTTCAAGGCGTGTGCGGTGGGGCATTGAGGGTTTAGGTCTGATCCATCGATTCAAAAAATGGGATGCCCGCCTTCGCGGGCATGACGGAATTTGTGTTTGAATTCAATCACTTGTCGTCATCCCCGCGAAGGCGGGGATCCCGTTCGGTTTCTTCTTTTATGACCGATTTCTGCGGCGCTGGTTCTTTCCTTCGCGGGAATGACATGGGCGGGAAAATTCGGTTCCTCAAGGGCGGGGCATACCCTAAGGTTCTCGCGCAGGGGGAGCGCATCGTTATGTTGGATAAAGCGGACTATGGCTATTTGTCGATGGCGCTGGTTGCCGCCATAGCGGTGCCTTACTGGCGGTTGATGTTTTTGGGCAAGACGAAACCCCATGTTTTTTCGTGGATCATCTGGGGCTTGACCGAGGGCATCGGCGCGGCGGGGCGTTACGCCGAGGAAGCGGGGCCGGGCATGTGGGGCGATGCTCTTGGCGCGGTTTTCTGCTTTTCCGTTGCCGTGTTGGGCATCTTTTGGGGCGAGAAGCGGATCACGCGGAGCGATGTTGTGTTTTTTGTGGGGGCCTTGGCGGCGATTCCCCTTTGGTATTTCACGGCGGATCCGTTGACGGCGATCATCCTCGTGGTGGGCATCGATGTGGTCGGGTATTATCCGACGGCGCGGAAGTCCTTCCTTCGGCCGCAGGAGGAAGCGACGTATGCCTATGCTCTTTACATCGTTGTGGCTGGTTTAGCCTTGGCCGCCAGCGAGACCTATTCTTTCGCGACGATGCTGGCACCGATCACGATGATTGTCGGCAATACCTTGCTGGTGGGTATGATCTGGTGGCGACGCGCCGTTACAAGATGAATTTCGACAGATCGACGTTTTTGGCGAAGTCGTTGAGGCGGGCTTGGACGTAGGCGGCGTCGATGGCGACGGCGGTGCCGGGTTTGTCGCTGGCATCAAAGCTGACTTCTTCAAGCAGGCGTTCCAGCAACGTGTGCAGGCGGCGCGCGCCGATGTTTTCCACGCTGGCGTTGACCTCGGCGGCGAGGCGGGCCAGCTCGTCGATGGATTCCGGCGTAAAGGTCAGCGTCACCTGTTCGGTCGCCAACAGCGCCGTGTATTGTTTGATGAGGCTGGCTTCGGGTTCCGTTAGGATGCGTTTGAAGTCCTCGCGGGACAGGGCTTGCAGCTCGACGCGGATCGGCAGACGGCCTTGCAGTTCCGGCAGCAGGTCGCTCGGCTTCGCCAGATGGAACGCGCCCGACGCGATGAACAGGATGTGGTCGGTATGCACCATGCCGTATTTGGTGGACACGGTCGTGCCTTCGATCAGCGGCAACAGGTCGCGTTGCACGCCTTCGCGGCTCACGTCGCCGCCGCCGCGAAATTCGCTGCCGCGCGAGGCGATTTTGTCGATTTCGTCGATGAATACGATGCCGTTCTGCTCGGCGTTGAGGATCGCCTCGGTCACCAGCTTGTCTTGATCCAGCAATTTGTCGGATTCTTCGGCCATCAGGACTTCGTGCGCGTCCTTGACGGTCAGCTTGCGGGTTTTGGTGCGCTGGCCAAAGGCTTTGCCGAACACGTCGCCCAGATTGATCATGCCCATCTGCGCTCCCGGCATGCCCGGCACGTCAAAGGTGGGCAAGCCGCCCGCGCCGGAGTCCTGAACCTGAATCTCGATCTCGCGGTCGTTCAGCTCGCCGTTGTGCAGCATGTGGCGGAATTTGGCGCGTGTTTCCGGCGTGGCGCTTTCGCCGACCAGCGCGTCGAGCACGCGCTCTTCGGCGGCGTGCTGCGCCTTGGCCGTCACGTTCTTGCGGTTCTTCTCGCGCGTGAGTTTGAGGGAAATTTCGATCAGGTCGCGGATAATCTGCTCGACATCGCGGCCCACATAGCCGACTTCGGTGAATTTCGTCGCTTCGACTTTCAGGAACGGGGCTTCGGCCAGCTTCGCCAGACGGCGCGCGATTTCGGTTTTGCCCACGCCGGTCGGGCCGATCATCAGGATGTTTTTGGGCAGGACTTCGTCGCGCAGAGCCTCTGGCAACTGCTGCCGCCGCCAGCGGTTGCGCAGGGCGATGGCCACGGCGCGTTTGGCGTCGTTTTGGCCGACGATATAGCGGTCGAGTTCGGCGACGGTTTCGCGGGGGGACAGATGGGTCATAGCTCGATCGCTTCCAAGGTCACGCTGGTGTTGGTGAAGACGCAGATTCCGGCGGCGATGCCCAGCGCCTTGCGGGCGATGGTTTCGGCGTCGAGGTCGGGCAGGTCGATGAGGGCGCGGGCGGCGGACAGCGCGTAGGGGCCGCCGGAGCCGATGCCGATGAGGCCGTCTTCCGGTTCCAACGCATCGCCGTTGCCGCTGAGGATCAGGCTGGTGTTCTTGTCCGCCACGGCCATCATGGCTTCGAGGCGGCGCAGGTAGCGATCGGTGCGCCAGTCTTTCGCCATTTCGACGCAGGCGCGCATCAGTTGGCCCGGATGCTTTTCCAGTTTGCCTTCCAACCGTTCGAACAGCGCGAAGGCATCGGCGGTGGCTCCGGCGAATCCGGCGATCACGTCGCTGCCGGACACGCCTGATTTGAGCCGCCTGACTTTACGCGCGTTGCCCTTGAGGATGGTGTTGCCCAGCGATACTTGCCCATCACCTGCGATGACGACGCGATTGCCTTTGCGCACGGCGAGGATGGTCGTGCCGTGCCACACGGGGTTGATGGCGCTGTCGGTCATGGTGTGTCCGGTCTCAAAGGGTTGGGGGCCAAAGTCGTTCGTCGTACTCATTCCAAATGGGGATGAATGCGGCTTTTGGCAAGAGGCTTGTTTTTTGGTAGGATCGAGGAATCGCGTCCTTTGGCCCCCGGAGCATCCCATGGCTTATGATCCCGACAATGTTTTTGCCCGTATTCTGCGCGGTGAGATTCCCTGCAAAAAGATTTGCGAGGATACGGTCACGCTGGCTTTTCACGACATCAACCCAAAGGCTCCGACGCATGCGTTGGTGATTCCTAAGGGGGCTTACGTCGATCACAATGATTTTGCGGCGCGGGCGACCGATGCCGAAATCGCAAGCCTTGAGCGGATGGTGGGCAAGGTGGCCGACATGCTGGGCGTGAGTGAGGGGGGCTATCGCCTAATCTCAAACTGCGGCGGCAACGCGCATCAGGACGTGCCGCACTATCATGTGCACATCCTTGGTGGCCGCGCGTTGGGGCCGATGCTGGCGAAATAAAAAAGGCGCACAGGGGTGCGCCTTTTTGGGGTGAGTGTTTGGCGTGGGTTACATGTGATGTTCTAGCTGTCTACCTTTCGGGCCTTCGCTGACCTGAACCTGAGCCGTTGGGGTGGTTATGTTGAGTTTGCCCGGGCGGTCATAAATGGTCTCCGGCATATCATAAAAAACAAGGTCTCCGGATTGAGCCACTGTCCTGCGAGCCACATTTCTTGCGCCATAGACCATTTTCGCCTCCACCCAAATATTCCTAACTACATGCCTATTAAAGCGCGAAAGAATTAATTTGAGGTTAATTACTAAGGGTTTGATAAAACTGAGTTTATAGTTTCTCAGTTCTGGTTAATGCGGGGTTGTCGGGGCTGTGGGGCGGGCAGCAAAAAGGCGCGCCATCTTCTTTGGAGCCGCACAACGCCATACAACGACTTCCACGGCTATTTGGGAGCCCGATTGTCGTTCCCTAACTTCTTTTTTGGGTCTACAGGGCGCAAACTGTGTGCACGGCCGTCTTCATGGATCATGATTACGTTGTCGAAATTAAACTCTTCCATTTTAATAGTTAAAAGAGTGCCCGTAAACTTTGGTGCTGTAAAATTTCTTGCCATTCTATGCTCCCAACCCTTCGGAAAACGACTGCGCGAACCTTTTGGTTACGAAATGACTAACTTAAAAGTAATCCACGATCTCCCGAAATGCAATAAGGTTTTTGTAAAAATTAGTAGCGTAGATGGTTTTTTAACCAATTTTGACAAATTGTTGTTGTTTTTCTTGGCAAATTCTTAACCGGATGCGTTGGGCTGGCGCTGGGGCGCGGGGTGACGTACAAAGCGATTCGGTTGTTTCCCCCCTTTTGGAATGGTGTTCCCTATGCGTCCTTCAGGCCGCGCGTTCGATCAGTTGCGCGCAATCTCTCTTCAGCCCCATGCGGCGAAATACGCTGAAGGCTCGTGCCTCGTCAAATGCGGCGACACGCATGTGTTGTGCACGGCCAGCGTGGACGAAAAGGTGCCGCCGTTTCTGCGCAACACGGGGCTCGGTTGGGTCACCGCCGAATACGGGATGCTGCCGCGCGCGACGCACGACCGCACCGACCGCGAAGCCGCAAAGGGCAAGCAATCGGGGCGGACGCAGGAAATCCAACGTCTCGTGGGCCGCGCGTTGCGCGCCGTGGTGGATCGCAAGGCGCTCGGCGAAATTCAGATCAAGATCGACTGCGATGTGCTGCAGGCCGACGGCGGCACACGCACGGCGGCGATCACGGGCGGTTATGTCGCGCTGGCTTTGGCGTGCCGCTATCTGGTCAAGATCGGCAAGATTCCGGCGCTGCCTTTGACCGACGCGGTGGCGGCGATTTCGTGCGGGATTTGCAACGGCGCGGCGGTGCTCGACCTCGACTATGCTGAAGATTCGAACGCGCAGGCCGACGCTAATTTTGTCCTGACGGGCAAGGGCGGCATCGTCGAAATTCAAGGCACCGCCGAACATGAACCCTTTGCCGAAGAGCAGTTCCATGAACTGCTGCGCCTCGCGCGTAAGGGCATCGGCGAACTGACGCGGATGCAGGCGGAGGCCATAGGGTAACATATGGAGCGCCCGTTTCCGCACGACAAATTGGTCATCGCCACGCACAACGCGGGCAAGCTGCGCGAGTTTGAGTCGTTGCTGCGGCCCTATGTGAGCGCGGTTGTGTCGGCGGGGCAGTTGGGGTTGGCCGAGCCGGAGGAAAACGGCGCGACGTTTGCGGACAATGCGTTGATCAAGGCTTTGGCGGCTGCCAAGGCGAGTGGCTGCGTGGCTTTGGCGGACGACAGCGGGCTGTGCGTTGCGGCGTTGGACGGCAGGCCGGGGCTTTATTCGGCGCGGTGGATGGGGCCGGAAAAAGATCCTCGTTTGGCGATGCGGCGCGTGAACGAGGAACTGGGCGATGCGGCGGATCGTTCCGCGCATTTTGCCTGTGTGCTGGCGCTGGCGTGGCCGGACGGTTATGCGGAACTGACCGAAGGCCGCTGTGACGGCGTGATCGTTTGGCCTCCGCGCGGCGATCAGGGGCACGATTATGATCCCATCTTTCAACCACGCGGATCGACCATGACTTTTGCCGAGATGGATGCGGGAGCGAAGCATGCGCTCAGCCAGCGCGGCGCGGCGATGCGGGCGCTGGTGGCGAAATATTTTGGATAAAATGACTCGTCTCGCCATCTACATCCATTGGCCTTTCTGCGTTTCGAAATGCCCGTACTGTGATTTCAACAGCCATGTCGCGGATGCGGTGGATCATGCGGCGTGGGCGGCGGCGTATCGGCGCGAGTTGGCGCATTATGCCGCGTTGCTGCCGGGGCGGCGCGTCACCTCGGTGTTTTTCGGCGGCGGCACGCCTTCGCTGATGGCACCGCAGACGGTCGAAGCCGTTTTGCAAACCATCGCCGCGTCGTGGACGGTGGCGGAGGATGTCGAGATTACGCTGGAGGCCAATCCCACCTCGGCGGAGGCGGAAAAATTCGCGGCGTTTCGCGCGGCGGGAGTCAATCGTTTGTCGCTGGGCGTGCAGTCGTTGCGTGACGACGCGCTGAAATTTCTGGGACGCGCCCATGATGCGGCGCAGGCGCGGCGGGCGTTGGAATGGGCGGCGCGGCATTTTCCGCGTTACAGCTTTGATCTTATCTACGCGCGGCGTGATCAGATGCCTGAGGCTTGGGCGGCTGAGTTGCGCGAGGCTTTGGCGTTCGGCGCGTCGCATATGTCGCTGTATCAACTGACCATCGAGCCGAACACGGTTTTTCACACGCTGGCGCGGCGCGATGCGGTGTTGACGGCGCGGGACGACGATGCGGCGGCGATGTTCGAGGCGACGAACGCGGCGATGGCCGAGGCGGGGCTTCCCGCTTACGAGATTTCCAATTACGCCGCGCCGGGTGCGGCCAGCCGCCACAATCTGACCTATTGGCGCTATGAGCCGTATATCGGCATCGGGCCGGGGGCGCATGGCCGACGGCGCACGGAGGACGGAATCTATGCCACCGAAAACCACCGCGCGCCCGAAGCGTGGCTGCGGCAGGTGGCGGAACGCGGGCATGGCCTGAAGGTTGATGAAGCGCTGGATACGCTCACGGCGCAGCGCGAGGCATTGATGATGGGGCTGCGCCTCGTCGCCGGAATCGACGGCGCGGCGTGGCGGGAAAAATTCGGCGGTTCCGTCACCCAGTTCCTGCCGTCCGCCAAGCTGGCGCGGTTGCGGGCCGAGGGCTTGCTGTCGGACACGGGCGACGGCCTCCGCGCCACGCCGTCCGGCCTGCAACGCCTCAACGCGGTGTTGGCGTATTTGCTGGGGTGATACGGACGCGCGGGGTCATGGCTATAAAACAAGATTTCGGCCATTGGCTCACGGATCCAATCTTTCTTCCTCGTTCGCCGAGACAGCGGGGCTTTCGAGATCCGGCTCGCCCTGATCGTCGACGATAAAACCGCCCGACTGAATCTTGAAAAGATTCGCGTAGAGTCCGTTTCTCGCGAGCAGTTCGGCGTGAGTGCCTTGCTCAACAATCTTTCCGTGATCGAAGACGAGGATGCGGTCGGCATCGAGTATTGTCGAAAGACGGTGGGCCACCATGATGGATGTGCGCCCCTGAATGAGGGTGTGCAGGGCCAATTGGATGGATTTTTCGCTTACGGAATCGAGCGAACTTGTCGCTTCGTCGAGAATGAGTATGGGGCGATCCGCCAACAGGGCGCGCGCGATGGCCACGCGCTGCCGTTCGCCGCCGGATAGCTTCACGCCGCGCTCGCCGACGAAGGTATCGTACCGTTCCGGCAGACTCTGAATAAAGGCATCGATATGGGCTCGTTCGGCGGCGCGGCGGATGTCTTCGAGGCTTGCCTGCGGCCGGGCGTAAGCGATGTTTTCGCTTATCGCGCGGTGAAACAGAATAGGTTCTTGGGGAACCAACGCTATGTTGCTGCGCAAAGACTCTTGCGTGTGTTCGGCGATGTTCTGGCCGTCGATGGAAATGCTGCCGTGCTGAACATCATAGGCGCGTTGCAGCAAGCGCAGAAACGTCGTCTTGCCGCTGCCCGAATGGCCGACGAGGGCAATGCGTTCACCGGCCTTGATCGATAAAGTGAAATCCTCAAAAATCGGCTTCGACTTGCCGGGATAAGAGAAGGTAACGTGATTGAAGTCTATGGCTCCGTGGGGAACGGAAAGCGCTTTGGCTTCGGGTTTGTCGGTGATTTCCGGCTTTTGCCGCAAAAGGCCGATCACGGCGTGCAGGTCATACGAGCTCGTCAAGAGGTCGCGGATTAGGTACGCAAGCTCGCGTAAATATGACTGGAGAATGGTATAGGCCATAACGAGATAGGCCATGTCTTCGACGGAGGCTTTTCCCTTCAGAAAGTACCATGTGCCGCCGCCGAGCAGCAGCGCGAGCATGCCCACCAAAAGCGCATTCTGCGTCGTCCCGATCATCGTGCCCGTGGAATAGGCCTTGTGATTTTTCTCACGCAACGATTCCAATTGGTCGGCAAAAGAACGAATCTCGTGCTTTTCCTGCGCATAGGCCTTTGTCGTGGCAATGCCGGAAATGCTGTCCGCCAATTGCGCGACGGTCGTGTCTTGGGCGTTGGCGTAAACAGACTGCACCGGCCCCGCTAGGCGCAGAACCAGCACCACGCTTACCCCGACCAGAAACACGACGTACAGACCGAGGAGAACGGCCAAGAGTGGAAACCGTAACGCAAGAAAGACTATGCTCCCCACCAAGATAATGGCGGTTGGCATAATGCGGTGGAAAAGGTGGTCTTGAAAAGGCTCGATGCGTGTGCGGGCGCGGGTGATCTTTGAAATAATCCCGCCGGTAAAATTGTTCGAAAAGAACTGCTCGGACAAACGATGCACATGGACGAAGGCATCGTTCATGAGGTCTTTAAAAAGGCGCGTTTCGAACTTGTTGTAAACAATATAGGAGCCCCACCGTAGGACGAGTTGCAGCGTGTAGATGCCGATGAACGCGCCCAGATACAGCAAAACCGTCGCCGCGCCCTTTTGTTCGCGCACGGCGCCAAGGAAAGCCGAAAGGCTGGTTGGAATGATGGTTTCAACGAACGCCGCGACAGAGAACAACGCAATAAACAGCGCCAGCTTTTTCGGCTGCCTGCGCCAGTAACCGGCCACGAACCGGAAAACATCGAAAAAAGACAGGTGCATTTTTTGTTCCGCGTTCAGCATAGGTCGCGCCTGACAGACAGGCATCCTCCTCACGAAGTCCTGATGCGGAACATCATGCCACAAGAAAGTGTTTAGAGTCCCTCCCCCTCGTGGGGAGGGTTAGGGAGGGGGGAGAGCGACCGGGGTGTGGCGTGTGATATTTGGTAAGGATAATGGTTAGGGAACATCATTTTCGGCAACAGTGCCCTTGCGGAACGCCCCCCTCCCCAACCCTCCCCACGAGGGGGGAGGGAATCGCCCTGACGGCCCTTCTGGGCCACTTGCTCTGGCTTCAGCCGGTTGTCGTTCTAAGCCGCGGCCAACTGCGGGAAGAGGTGACGGCGGCGGGGTGTGGGGGCTGTGGGGGTAGGTTCCTCGATGCGCAGCGAGGCATAGCGGCTAAAGCGCGTGAAGCTGTCGGTGCGGGCTCCGGTTGTGATGGCTTGGGGGGCGGTCACGTGGTCGAAGCGGCCGCCTTCCATGCGGGCTTCGGTCAGGTCGGCTCCGGCGAAATTGGCGTGGCGGAAGTCGCCGCGCAAGATCGCTTCCTGCATTTCTGCGCCGCGGAAACAGGCTTCGCCTTGGGTCACTTTCGTGCCGGTCAGGTCGGCTTGGCGCATTCTGGCGTTCTCAAAGCTGGTGCCTTCGCCGATGTAGCCAAAGGCCATCCGGCACACGGCCAGACGCGCACCACGGAAATTGCCTTCCCAGTTCGCGCCGGGGGCGGCGGCGTGGTTCAGATCCGCGCCGCGCGCGTCGGCGCGGTAGAAATTGACGCTGCCCAGTTTCGCGTTCCTGAGGTTGGCGTTTTCAAGAATCGAATAGGCGAAGGTCGCACCGGTCAGGGTCGCGCCTTCCAGACAGATTTGGCGCAGGTTGAGGCGGCTGAAGTTCTGGCCGGAGAGGTTGGCGCCGGTAAAGTCGATTTGGCGCAACGCCGCGCCACCCAGCGCGCGCAGGTTAAGGCCGCGCAGATCGGCGCCTTTCAGGCTCAGACCCCTAAAGTTGAAGTTTTCCGGGCGTTTTGCGCCGGATTCGAAGGCGGCGATCAACTGGCGCGCCATCTCGCGTTTGTCGCTGGTGTGCAGGGTGATGCTGTCCACGCCGTTGCGGCTGGGGACGGTGGTGCACCGCAACGAGGCGTAATGACGTGTTTTTCTGGCCGAAGCGATCATGGAAACTTCTCCCGTTCTCTGAAATCTAGATTAACGGGAGGAGGTTAACAAGGCCTCAATATAGCCACGCAACTAATTGAAATATAACGATAATAATCCAATGTGGGCTAAATTTTAGATGTTTTCTTCGCAAGTAATTCTGCAACTAAAATGGTGGCGCTGCCGCTTTGCGATCACTAAGGCGCAGGGGCGTAGACTGGATGTCTTGCCATTGAGTTGCTCAAGGCCGGCGTTGGAGAATAGGGGTGCTGGGAGGGCTTGAACAAGGCTTGCACGACGGCATCGGCCACGGAAGCCACCACGGTGTGCCCACGCGCCTGTCCCAAGAACAGGACGGATTCTCCCTGTATTTTGCGCATGCTGTTGTCATGATTGGGCGCAACCCATATCACGGGGTCGTGGCCCGGGGATGCGGTATGGGAGGCGAAGTAAATTTCGGACGAATATTCTTGCGCTGCGGGCTTCAGACCACAATCTTTCAAAAGATTGTAAGCCGAGAAGGGCGTGTAAAGGCCTTTGTCTTTTTCTGTGGGGTCGCGCAGCGTGATGACGGCTGTGGCAAAGCGCAGCGTCAATTCGTCTTCGCTCACGCTTTTCAAGAGCTTGACGGCCGGAACAAAGGGTTTTGCACCATAGACGGGAGGTTTGTGTTCGTTGTAGGGGCCGATTTTGTCCGTCAGTCGGTATTCAATGAGGTGCTTTTCCCTATCACAGACAATGCTCGCCACGACCCAATCCGTTTCAATGATGGGCCTGCCGCCGGTGGTTGTCTGGGCGATGACTTGGCCGGGGCGCAAAAGACCTATTTTTATGGGCTCCAGCATATCGGTGAGCGGCATGACAAGGTCTCCTTGGTTTTGGCGGTTGGCGCAAAAAGATTTAACGCACCGTAAGTAGGGGTATTGTAGCGCAACATCAGGTGGGATGCGCAACATTGATTTAGTTGCGCAAAAGGAAAGTTGGGCAGCCTCCGGGCAGGGGGGTTAGTTAACGCCGCTTCCAAATCCCGCGAACGATGACGGCGAGGGGTCCACGAGTTGGTTGCCGGCGGGGGTGATTTCGTTGATGGCGAGGCCGCGTTCGGTTGAGCCTTGGGGGGTCAGGCGGAAAATGCCGTCCAGTCCGGCGAAGCCGTTGGGGTTGCTGAGCGCCGCGCGGTCATAGCGGCCCCCGCGTTGCGCCAGAATGGCGGCCAAAGCGGTGGCATCATAGGCCAGCGTGGCGAGGCGCGGCGGTTCCTGACCATAGGTCTTGCTGTAATTGTCGATGAAGGGGGCTCGGGCTTCGGGTTCGGCGGCGGCGTACCATCCGCCCACCAGCAAGGGCGTTTTGCCCAAGCCCGGCTCGTCCCACAGGCCGGTGCCGAGCAGGCGGAGCCTGCCGTTTTCCAGCCCGGCGCTGGCCAGAGTCGCGGCGACGCTGCGCAATTCGTTGCCGCCCAGCGGCAGGAACAGCGCGTCGATCCGGTCGCGTTGGGCGGCGATGTCTTGCGCGTGCGCGACGTTGGCCGTCGCTACGATGGTTCCGCCGTTGCGGCGTACTGAGTCCTCGAACGCTTGCTTGACCAACGCGCCATAGGGCGTGGCGGGGATGATGGCGGCAAAGCGCCGCGCGTCGTGCCGCGCGGCATAGGCCACCACGCGGTCGACTTGCGGCGCGGGCGCAAAGCCCATGACGTAGGCTCCCGGCTCCGCCAGCGACACGTCCGTGGACAGCGCCAGCATGTTGATTGCGGAGGTTTGCACGACGGGTTTGACGGCGGCGACATCGCCCGCGAACAAGGGGCCGATCAGCAATTGCGCTCCGTCGGCGATGGCGCTGCGGGCGGCTTGCGCGGCGCTGTCGGCGCTCGCGCCGGTGTCGCGCGGCATCAGCTCGAACGACGCGCCCGCCATGTCAAACACCGCGAGCTGCGCCGCGTTGAGCATCGCTTGCCCCAGCGCCGCGTTTTTGCCGGATAAGGGCAGCAACAGCGCGACTTGGATCTTGCCGTTGCGGATCGCGTTGGGCGCGTAGGCTTGCGGCGGGGGCGCGGGGACGGGCCGGTTCAACGCATAGCTCGGCGGCAACGGTTGCCCCGCGCCGGGAAGCCATGGTTGGCTTTGCAGGCGCGACGTGGCCATGCCGGTGTTCGGGCGCGGCGCGGGTTTGGCCATGGGCTTGGGGGCGGGTTGCGATTCAGCCTGTGACGGCCACGCGTTCTGCATTACATTGTCCCACGCCGAGCAGCCGCCAAGCGCAAGTAGTATCAGGCCGAGCATCGCGGGTTTCGCGCACCGCGCCGCCAACAGCCACGACGGGGACCATGAACGGGAAAAAGCAGAAATCATCGCCGGATTACTCCGCATGGGTTCGTTGTCTGGTGGAGGCTAGCGGGGAAGAGGCCGCAAGTAAACCGAGGAACCTTGCCCCCGGACTCTATGTCGTGGCGACGCCCATCGGCAACCGGGGGGACATATCGCTGCGGGCTTTGCACACGTTGGCGGAGGCGGATGTCGTGGCCTGCGAGGACACGCGGGTGACGGGGGCGCTGTTGCACGGCTATGGGCTGAAAAAGCCGCTGCTGTCCTATCACGACCACAACGCGGCGGAGCGTTTGCCGGAGCTGTTGGCGCGGCTGGGCGCGGGCGAGGCGGTGGCTTTGGTCAGCGATGCCGGAACGCCGTTGATTTCCGATCCCGGCTATAAACTGGTGCAGGCTTGCCGTGCCGCCGGGCATGACGTGGTCGCGGTGCCGGGGGCCAGCGCATTGCTGACCGCTTTGGCGAGCTGCGGGTTGCCGACCGATCGTTTTCTGTTCGCGGGGTTTTTGCCGCCCAAGAAAACCGCGCGGCAAAAGGAATTGGCGGAACTGGCGGGCATTCCGGCGACGCTGGTGTTTTACGAATCCGCGCCGCGCCTTGGCGCGACGTTGGCGGATATGGCGGCGGTATTGGGCGGCGGACGGCACGCCGCCGTGGCGCGGGAGCTTACCAAGCTGTTCGAAGACATGCGGACGGCCACGCTGGCGGAACTGGCGGGCCAGTATGCCGAGGAGGACACGCCCAAAGGCGAGATCGTCATCGTGGTGGGACCACCCGACGCGGCGGAGGCTGCTTTGCCCGACATAGACGCTCTGTTGGTTCAGGCCTTGGCGACGCAGACGCTGCGCGATGCCGTCGCGGCGGTGACGGCGGCGACCGGCGCGAAAAAGAGCGAGGTGTATCAGCGGGCGTTGGCGTTAACGCAGGGATGACGGTAGGGGATTGAAGGCAAACACAAATCCCGTCATGCCCGCGCAGGCGGGCATCCCGTTTGGTTTCTTCTTTATGGTCATTTTATGAGGCAACGGCTATAGGCCAAGATGGGTCGTTTGTTTTTGAGGGGGCGGTATGTTGAAATTTTCTCTGTTTGAACCTGTGACGGCGATTTTGCGCGCGACGGCGGACGATATTACGGAACCGGCGCGGCGCGAGCTTGGGACGCTGGGGGTGGAAACCAAGCCCGATGGGTCTTTTGTGACAAAGGCGGATCGCGCCGCCGAGGCGCGTCTGACCGAGCAACTGACGGCGTTGTTGCCGGGGTCAAAGTTGTTGGGCGAGGAAACGGTGGGCAACTGGCGCACGTCGCCGTTGCTGACGGATCGCGGCGACGTTTGGATTGCGGATCCCATCGACGGCACGTCCCAATTCATCCGGGGCGAAGATTACGGCATCATGCTGGCGCTGCGGCGGGAGCTGCGGATTCAGGCGGCGTGGATTTACTTCCCCGTGACGGGCGATATGCTGTTCGCTTCGGTCGATGACGCGACGCATCACATCGTGTGGGCAGCGGACGGAACCGTTTCCATGCAGCGCGTGAGCATTCCGCACCGCGCAACCGGTGACATGACCTTGGGCTATCACCCGGCAGAACGCAAAGGCGAGTGGGACTTGCGCGGCGAAACGGGGTCGCTTTTCGCGGCGCGGCGCTGCATGACGTGCTTTGCCACCGAGGTGCGGCAAATGGTCTTGGCTGGAACCTATGTCATTGACACCACGTATTATTCTCCGTGGGACAGCGAACCGACGCGCCTGATCGCCGAGCGGGCGGGCGCGGCCACCGATTTTCACAACGTGCCGCTGAGCGAAGGGCCGTATCGGAGCGTGATAGCTCCCCACGCGACCGCGCGGGATGTTGTTTTGCCGGTTGTTAACGCGGCGCCTTGAGCGTTTCGGTCGGGGCTTTTTTGTTGGAAGGCTGGCTGTCCACTTCGAGCCATGGGCGGCCGAGCGCGGGGCGGCCGAAATAGTAGCCTTGCATCATGTCGGCTTTTTCCTGACGCAGCCATTGCGCCACTTCTTCGGTCTCCACCCCTTCGGCCACGGTGCGGATGTTGAGGCCGCGCGCGAGGTTGATGAGCATGCGGACGAGGTGTTCCTGTTCTTCGTTGCCCACCAGATTCAGCAACAACTCGCGGTCGATCTTCATGATCGCCAAGGCGAGCGTGCGCAGATGGCTGATCGAGGTGGAGCCTGCGCCGAAATCGTCCAGCGCCGTCCGTCCGCCCAGCCGTTTCAGGGTTTCAACAAAACGCTGCGTTTCCTTAACGTCCACGAGCGCGGCGGTTTCGGTTATTTCGATGATCAACCGTCGCGCCAACGCGGGCCGTTGCGACAACAGTTCCTGCATATAGTCCGGCCAGCCGGTTCCGGCGGCGGTCAGTCCGGAGACGTTCACCGCCAACTGCAGCGTGGGGTGTTCCTCCATCTCGCGCAGCGCCATGTTGAGGATATAGCGGTCGAATTCGAGCGCGAGGCCCATCTGCTCGATCAGCGGGACGAACGCGGCCGCCGGAATGAGCTTGCCTTCATCGTCGAACATCCGCGCGAGGGCTTCATAGAACAACACTTGCCCGGTCTGGGTGTCGATTACCGGCTGGTAGGCGAGGCGCATCGTGCCTTGCTTTAAGGCCTGCTTGACGCGTTTGCCGAGTTCCAACTCGGTGCGGTTTTGCTGGGCGCGTTCTTCGGATTCCTGATACTCGACATACTGGTTGCGGCCGTTGGCGCGCGCTTCGTGCAACGCGTGTTCGGCCCGGATCATCAGACCGGCGGCCGTCAGCCCCGTGCCGGAGAGCAGCGCGCTGCCGATCGAGACGGTGATGTGGATGGCGGACGAGGGCGTCGTCAGCGGGTGATCGCGGAAATTTTCAAGGATGCGTTGGGCCAAGGGGGCCGTTTCGTCGGTCATGCCCGGCAGCAGGATGCCGAACATGTCGCCGCCGACACGCCCCAAAAGCGCCCGCGTCGGCAACAGGGCGGCGAGCCGTTCGACCATGCCGCACAGAACGGTGTCGGCGGATTGCGTGCCGAGGGCTTCGTTGAGGAAGGCCATCTTGTCGATGCTGACCACCAGATACGCGCCAAGCTGGCGCACGTCCTTCGCGTTTTCCAAAAGACGGTCGATTTGCGCCAGCAGATAGGCGCGGTTGGGCTTTCCGGTCAGGGGGTCGCGTTCCAACACGCCGTGCGACGAGGCCACGCCGCGCCGTCCTGCCGCGTCGATGACGCGGAGCAGGCCGCGTTGGCGTAGCGCGCCGTTTTCGCCGAATTCGGTGATGCCTTGTTCATGCACCCAGACGATGCGGTTGCCGGACAGGCGCAGACGGTATTCGCGGTTGAATTTGGCGGCGCTGTTGCCGAACACGAGGTATTGGTCGTCCGGCTGGATCAATGACGTGAGGGTTTTGGCGTTGTGGGGCGGAAGGTCGCGATCCGGCCCGAACAACAGCCTCCAGTCGCCAAACCATGCGATATGATCCGCCCGCAGGTCCCAGACATAGCCCACATGGCCCGTGGCGACGACGATGTCGGCCAGAGATGCCGATGAGTCCAAACGGGTCATGGCCACAGCCTCGCGGCGAGGGGCGTTGTTGATCGGAAAAAAAGCTTCATCAGGGTGCCAAAAAATCCGGGTTCTGTCGGCCAGAGACTTTGGCCTTCCGGAATTATGGAGGTTTAGCCTTAATTTTTCCTAAAAGCGCGGCAGCGGGCTTAAAGATTAGGCGGCGTGGCGGTTGATGTGGGCGGCGGCGGTCGTGCGCACCAGCTTGTACGCCGCGAGGGCATCGCGGGCGCGTTGGCGCAAAATGGCGACATAGGCTCCGCGCGCAAGGCCCAGCTGGGTGCCGATAAAGGCGTTGTTGCGCCATTGGCGATACTCATGCACCGCGCTCACAGCCACGTTGTGCGCCAGCTCAACTTCTTGAAATTCATTGTATTTCTTAAGGTGTGTGCCCATGTTCCGGCTCCGTAATTTAAAAAAATTATTTGGTCATTATCGGGTTCCAATCTAAGTGTTGCGGGTTAACAAGGCGTTAATTTTTCGTAGGAACTAGCCTTTTTGATGCAAGAAACACCACAAAAAAAGAGGGCTGATGGCTGTTGACCATTTTGGGTAATGGATGTAGGATCGAAACAATTCTGTTCATGTAACAATCCTTTCATGTGCTGATTCAGATGTTGAACGACAAGCAAATTCGTGCGGCCCGCGCTCTGTTGGAGTGGACACAGGAAACTCTGGCGGAAGCGTCCGGCGTGGCGCGCGCCACGATCCGGAACATCGAGGGCGGCGCGTCTCTGCCCCGGCTTGAGACCATGCAGGCGTTGGAAGACGCGTTTGACGCTGCGGGTGTCGAATTCCTCCCCGGCTCCGGCGTGCGCATACGCGACCGGACGGTGCAGACTTTTGAAGGCGAGACGGCCAACCAAAAACTGCTCGACGACATCTATTTGACGCTGCGGGATACCGGGGGCGAGGTGTTGATTGCGGGGCTTGATGAGACGCAGGCCACGAAGGATCTTGGCGATACCTTTCTTGCCTCGCATCTGGAACGACTGTCGAAGGCCAAGGTGCGCGAGAGGCTCTTGATCAAATCCGGCGACATGAATTTTGTCGGATCGCGCCACGCCTATCGTTGGGTGCCGGAAAAGTACTTCAGCCCTTATCCTTTGTATGTTTATGGCCCCAAGCTGGCGCTCGTGTCATGGGCGCCCATGGCGCGGTGCGTCATTATCAACGATGAAACTTTTGCCGAGAGCACACGGCGGTTGTTCAATTTCGTTTGGGACAGGTCTGAGATTCCACCGTTGCCGGAATCGGAGTCGTGACGTGCTGAACTTCAACCGGATCGATCATACGCCGATGCCGCCCTTCCGGGGCCAATCGGCAGAGTGTTATTGGGAGGATGCCTTTGAGTCCTGCCCGGATGTCGTGCGGATCACCGCCGATAATTTTTCCCTGTTGCGCGATTTGCTGGCCGGAGACGACGACGAAGATTCCTTTCTGACCTCGCCGGTGTATTACGCTTTTACCGGGCGGTTGGGGTTGTGGCTTTACCGGCGCAGGGGCGCTTTCCTGCCGGTATGTTGGCATCCCAATCTGCCGGGGGTGGTTTTGGTGTTTCCGCTGCGCGGCCGCCCGAACGCGACCATTCTGAACGACTTGTTGCATGATATGCCGGAGCCGCCGCAGGGCGTGCGTTACTCCCGTATGCGCCCTGACGCTGACGCTGCCGCGTTGTTGAACCGAGTCGAAAACACGGCGCGGCGCGAGCTGACGCTAGAGCCAATGATTGAGCCCATTTTGGATTGGAGATTCCCCATTCAGATTCTGCAGACGGGGCGCGTTGCGGCGCTCTCTGGCGGAAAATACATGCATGTGCGCAATCGGATGCGGCAGCTCAAAGGTTGCGACGTAAAAATTAAGCCGTTCAGCGCGGCCGGGCATCGCCGCGCTCAGGCCGGTTTGCTGCATCGCTGGGCCAATCATAACGCGGCGAACCGCGACGAGTATGAATCTCTCAGCGCGCCCTATGAAAGCTTGTTCGCGTGGAGCTTGGAGAAAGATTCGGGGCTTTCCGGCCTGATGATCTTTGTGGACGATGCGTTGCAGGCGATCGGGTTGTGGGATGTCTCGAACGCGGAGCGGAAGACGGCTAATCTGTTTGCCAATTTTTGCAATGTTGGGATCAACGGCTTGTCTGAAATGCTGATCGTGAAGTCCTGCGAGGCTTTGAGTGCGCAGGGCGTTGGGTATCTTAACCTCGGCGGGTCGGAGACGGCGAATTTGGATCGGTTTAAGGCCAAGTTCGATCCTGCGTTGAGCCTTGAGCGTTGTTCGTTGGATATTGCCATCCATGACGAGGCGGCGAAACCGCTGGGCGTTGTTTCGGCGTGATGGAAAGTCCCGGGGCTTCATGTTCAAGCTGAATGAGAAAATCGCGATTCATGTCGGCAAGGTTGAGGTCGTCGGAACGTTGATCGGGATTGATGATTATGTGCTGGAGGGGTTTTCCGGCGCAAAGACGCGTTGGCCCAGCTATACGCTCGTGTCCGAGCAAAAAGGTCTTTTCAGCCGTTACTGGTTCGTGAAGTGGGCGAGGGGGCCGTGGATATTGTGGACGAAGGCCGTGAGCGGCCTTCCCCCCAAGGGCGCGAAAATCATTTTGGAAAAAAGCGGGATTGCCAGCATCGCCTTCGCCGGAGATTCCGGCGCTTCGACACCGCATGCCGCGCTGACCCAGTATGCCGTGGGGCGCAGCCGGTATTTTTGTTTGGAGCGTTTCGCGCAATCACGCGCGATGTATTTCGACGGCATCGCGATCGCTCCGCCGAAACGTATGCGTTAAGGCTTCGTTTTTGCCCGCAGGGCCAGATCGTGCAGGGTGCGGCGGAGGGAGTCGCGGGCGGCGAGGGCTTGGGGGTTGTTGGCTTCGTCGCTTTCAAAGGTGAAGACGGTGTAGAGGCCGTTGGCGGTCAGGTAGAACAACGCCGCGACGGCTACGGTTGGGGTGGAGTCCTTCTTGCGTTGTGCGCAGACGGCTTCGGCGGTGCGCAGTTTGAGGTCGGGGGCATCTTCCTCGCGGCCCAGTTCGGCGGTGAAGCTCCCCGCGCATTTCTTTCTTAGTCCTTGCAGGTGAAGGCCGATCAGGTCGGTTAGGCTTTTGTCTTTGGGCGCTTCGCGCTCGCGCACACCGCCCAGCAGAGCGCCGGTTTGCCAGACATAGTCGGCGGGGCGTTCGGCGGGCGGGATGGGGCTGAGATCCAGCGGCGTGACGTCGGTCATTCCGGCTGTCGCCAGCAGCGCTTGCAGGGCTTTGGGCAGGGCGCTTTCCGCCTTGGCGGCGGTGTCTTTCACGTTGTTCGCAAGGCAGGCGCGGAGGGCGGTGAAGGCGGAGGCCATGGCGGGCGCGGCGAAGGTCACGGTGGTGCCGTTCGCGCCGACCTCGACCGCGCGGCTGTTTCCCAACTCTTGACCGAAGGCCTGATCGTTGCCGAGCCGGAGCTGCAGCGCGTTGCCGTTCAGCGCCGTCGCGCGGACTTTATGCGGCGTGGTTGTTGGGGGCAGCGTCAAGGTCAGGTCGTAATGGCTGCCCAGCATAAATCCGCCGCGCGGGATGGTGAGGTTGAGGTCGATGTCGTCCTTGGGCGACAGGGCCACGCGCAATTGACGGCCGTCTTCATAGGCGAGGTCGGTTTGGCAGCGGCCAAAAGAGCCGTCCGTCTCGAACACGGGCTGCGCCGTCGGCGCAGCTTGGGCGGCGAAGGCGGACAGAACGCCGAAAAGGGGCAAAAGGTAAAGGCGCATCAGGGGCATCGGGCGACGGGTTTTCGGGCTGGTGGATGCCATTTCGTCCGGTTTGCGGCGGCGGCGCAAGCGAAAACTTCCGGCGAGGCGCGCATAAAACCCTCTGTTTTTTCCGTTTTAAACCCGCTAAACCAACCCCCATGGCTAAATCATTCACCACCAGCGCCATTGCCGAGGCGCTTGACGCGCAGTTGATCGGCGACGGCACGATCCTCATCGAACGCGTCGCGCATCCGGCGGATGTGATGGGCGAGCATGTTCTTGCGCTGGCGACGGACAAAAATTTGTTGCCCTTGCTCACGGCCAACGGCGCGCGCGTTGCGGTCATCGGGCATGAGGCGGAGCCGGATCCGGGTTCGCTGGACGCTTGCATCGTCGTGCGGCGGCCGCGCCTCGCGCTGGCGAAGTTGACGGCGCTGTTCGCCGAGACGGTCGCGGTTCAGCCGGGCGTGCATCCGTCCGCCGTGATCGAGCCGGGGGCGCAGTTGGGCGAAAACGTCGCCATCGGGCCGCAGGTTTATGTCGGCGCGGGCGCGGTGATCGGCGCGAACTCGACGCTGCATCCGCAAGTGTATGTTGGGCCGGAGGCCGTGATCGGCGAGGGAGCGTTGATCCATTCCGGCGCGCGGATCGGGGCGCGGGTGCGGATCGGCGCGCGCAGCATTATCCATTTCAACGCCAGCATCGGGGCGGACGGTTTCAGTTTTGTCACGCCGCAGTTGGGCAGCGTCGAGGCGGCCAAGGCCACCGGCGCGGTGGGGGCGACCAATTCGGAACTGGTGCGGATCGCTTCGCTGGGGACGGTTGTTCTGGGCGACGACGTGGAAATCGGGGCCAACACCTCGATTGATCGCGGCACCATCGCCGCGACCAGCATCGGCGACGGCACCAAGATCGACAATCAGGTGCAGGTTGGCCACAACGTCGTGATCGGCACGAACTGCCTGATCTGTGGCCGCGTCGGCATCGCGGGCAGCGCCACCATCGGCAACCGCGTCGTGCTGGGCGGGGCGACGGGCGTGGCGGATCATGTCAAGATCGGCGACGACGCTATCGCCATGGGCATGAGCGGCATTGCCGGTAACATTGCGCCCAAAAGTCTGGTCGCGGGCGTTCCCGCCAAGCCGAGGAGCTTGGTCATCGAACAGCATTTCAATATCAACCGCATAAAGAACTTGATAAAGAAGGTCGAAACGTTAACGGCGCGGCTGGATGCCCTTGAGCGTTCGGCCAAAAACGACTAGCTATAAGTGACCGAATAAATTCATCCGAAAAGGCCAAGACATGTCCCAGCTTGATGAAATTCTCGATATCGTGGCGCAGAAAGCCATGGTGGATCGCGACAAGTTGTCGCCGGACGCAAAGCTGAGCGACCTCAACATCAGTTCGCTCGATATGGTGGAGGTGATCTTCGCGCTTGAAGATAAGCTCGGCATCGAAATGCCGTTCAACGCCAACACCAGCGCGCAGGAATTCCAAACCCTCGGCGACGTGATCGCGACCGTGCAAAAACAGCTGGCCGCCAAGAATGGCTAACGGCGGGCTGGCGGGGGCAACCCCCCACCCAGCCTCCCCCTCAAGGGGGGAGGAGTTAGAGCGGTGCGTGCCGCATGCGGCGGCGCACAAAGTTTCGTCCGAAGATTATGCCCGGGCCAAGCGGCTGCGGCGGGAGATGTCGCTTCCGGAAAAGTTGTTGTGGCACAAGTTGCGTTCTTTGCCGAAGGATGTGGGGTTGGCTTTTCGTCGTCAACAACCGATCCATCCCTATGTCGTCGATTTCGCGTGTTTGCGGCTTAGGATGGTGATCGAGGTCGATGGGTGGTCGCATGACCAGAGGCTGGAGCGGGATCGCCAGCGCGATCTTTATCTGGCTCGTCTCGGTTATGTGACTTTACGTTTTACCAATGACGACGTTACGGGCAATCTTGACGGTGTCGTGGAAACGATCGTCAGGGAAGCCCTTGCTCGCCGCTAGGGCAAGCCGAACTCCTCCCCCCTTGAGGGGGAGGTTGGGTGGGGGCTGCTTTTTGCAGAGGATTGGGGATTTAAGATGAACAGCTCCCGTCGCATTGTGGTTACCGGTATGGGCGTCGTCAGCTCGATTGGGCAGGACGTGGCCATGTTCCGGCAGAATTTGTTCGCGGGGAAAAACGGCGTGGAGAGCGCTTCGTTTTTCTATCGCGGCGGCGAGGTGAAGTTTCCGGCGGCTCCCGTCAAAGAGTTCGACGCGGCGCGTTTCATTGACCCCAAGAAAATCTCGATGCTGGATCGCTTTTCGCAATTCGCGGTCGCGGCGGCGCGGCAGGCGTTTGACGATTCTGGTCTGAGCCTGATGCCTGAGACGGCGGCGCGGACGGCGGTTATCACCGGCACGGGCGTCGGCGGGCAAAACACGCTGGAGGAGTCCTATATGAAGCTGCTGGACAACACCAGCAGTCCGCGCGTGCATCCCTTTACCATTCCGCGCCTGATGGCGAATGCGGGGTCGAGCCAGATCAGCATGGACCTGGGCATCACCGGCCCGGGCTTTACGGTTGCCAGCGCGTGCGCTTCGGCGGTGCATGCGATGGGCGTGACGCTGCATATGCTGCGCTCAGGCTTGATCGACGCGGCGGTGACGGGCGGTTCGGAATCCTGTTTGACGTTCGGCACGCTCAAGGGGTGGGAGGCTTTGCGCGTCATGGCTCCCGATGTGCCGCGCCCGTTTTCGGCCAACCGCGCGGGCATGGTGTTGGGTGAAGGCGCGGCGATGTTCGTGCTGGAAACGCTGGAGGCAGCGCGGGCGCGGGGCGCGACGATCTACGCCGAATTCGCCGGGTTCGGCATGAGTTCGGATGCCAAGGACATTACCTCGCCGGATGTCGGCGGCGCGTCGCGGGCGATTGTGAATGCGCTGAAGGATGCGGGGCTTAACCCTGACGATGTTGATTATATCAACGCGCACGGTACCGGCACGCGCATCAACGATCTGACGGAAACGGCGGCGATCAAGGTGGCCTTGGGCGACCGCGCGAAACGGATTCCGGTGTCTTCCAGCAAATCCATGTTCGGCCATGCGTTGGGCGCGGCGGGGGCGTTGGAGATGCTGGCGACGATTTTGGCGGTGCGCGAGGGCGTTGCGCCGCCGACGATGAACTACCTCGGCCCCGATCCTGAATGCGACCTCGACTATGTGCCGAACGCAGCGCGGCCGCATCCCATCCGCGCGGCGCTGAACAATTCCTTCGCCTTTGGCGGACTGAACGCCGTGCTGGCGGTTCGGAAGGCGGAGGGTTAGGTCGGGCCTCTGGTCGTTCGCGAGGGGCTTGTTTTTGACTTGGGTTTTTTCGGCGCGGTCTGTTCCGTCATCGCTTCCAGCCGTTTACGGGCCATCTTGCGGAGTTGGGCATCTTCGTGCCGGTTATCTGCTGCGGATTGCAGCGTTGGGACGGGGTTGCTCAGGGTTTCGACGTAGGCCATCCATTTGGTTGTGAAGAATTTCTTGGCGGGGGAACTGAGCGAACAGCCTTCAACGCCTTCGTGCGCGTAGTTGATGCGCTGCGCCGTTTTGTGTGCGGGGTCTTCGACGAAAGCGATCCACGTTTCCTGAAGCATTTTCACGAGTCCCCGATCGTTCAGCCCGTCGCACAGGGCGTTCTGTGTCGCTCGAATTTTTTCCTCCAGCGAAGGGAGGGCGGCGACATGGTCGTTCCAGTTGTCCGTTGCCTGTCGCTTCGCTTCGGCATCTTCGCTGTGGAGGGCGTTCAGGAGGCTCAATTCTTCTATGGGCCTTTGTTCCATAATCTAAAATCCTATCCGTTTGAAAACGGGGGATGATAGCGCGAATGGGTAAAGAAATGGTAGCGCTTTTCGTGACGTTCGGAGCCTTGATCGCGCGTTTTCTGAGGTTTTTTCTTGCTCTCGGTCGAAGAGCCTGTCCAAATAGAGCCATGAAATGGGTTCTGTTCATCCTGTTGTTTGCGGCTTTTTCGGGAAGCCTTTTGTCGGGGACGGATGCGTGGGCATCTGGCGATCCGTGCCTCCAACATCGGGGGCATGCTGCGGATCGGGGGGAGCGTTTCGATTCCGCCCATGATCCATCGCGACACCGTGAGGTTGAGACGGTTCGAGCCGAACGACAGCCCGAAAAACAAGGCTGTCATTACGATCAGCATGCTTGTTGCGCCTCCGCTTGCCTGACGGTTCATGGCTATTCGCTGTTCTTGCCGGAGCGTTCCGTGCAGGCGTTCCGCGAGGCGGAGTCCCTGTTTTTGCGCGTTCGCGCGGATGTCTTCCGCCCTCCGTGTTCCTCCCTCACTTGAGAAAACAGATTGCCTACATTCAACGTTTTTTTGGGAGGAACCCCTATGTCGATGACTCACTATATGGAACTGCTGGCGACGAACCAGCCGTGGAATCTGCTCTTGTTTATGGCCGTGCCGGTCATTTTGGCCGAGACGATTGCCATCCTTGAGCTTTATCTGCTGTTCACGCGCCGGATGGAGGGAAGGGCGCGGCTGGTTAGCCGCATCGCGGGGATCGTGGCCGGAATCTATTTCGCGGGGATTATCGCGTATTTGATTCCGCATGCGGTTCTGCCCATCACGCAGGCCGGGGAATGGAGGACACCGGTCGATGTCCTTGCCGTCGGGGCTTACCTGTTGAGCGGAATTCCGCTTGTCTTGATCGCGCTTCAGGACATGAAGCTTCTCGATCGCAGGCGGCCTGAGGCCAGTCGCATGGCGCGGCATGCGGTGTTTGTCGGGGCTTTTCTTGTTCTGGCCCACGTCGCCATGATCGCGGGCATGCTCGACCCTCAGGTCTTTGGTTATGCCCCGCCGTCGATGGACGGGATGGCGGACATGCCTATGCATTAAGATAAGGCGGAGGAGGGGGCTTTGCTGCTCCCTCCCCGTTCTTGGCCAAAGCCCATAAGCACAAAAAGGAAATAATATTGCGCGAATCGGCGTTTTTCTTTTCGAACCCGTTTGATAGGTTCTCGCCGACCGTCTTGGTCTGGTGTGACAACAAATTATGGGGAGAGATTTATGGTTGATAAAAGGGATAGAAGAAAACATCGTCAGAAAATTAGAGCCGGTGGCAAGGGCGTTTCGACCTCGACCGATCCGGTTACTCGGGCGCGGGCGGAACTGGTGGCGGCGGCAAAAGCTGCCGGTGTTCAGGTGACCATAAAGTCGTTACTTGGCCGTTATCGGGCTACAGTCAAGGTTCCTGGCGAAAAGAACGCGCGGGATTTCTTGTTTGATCCGTCGGATCGCATGAGCGTTGTTAACACAAGCCGTTCTATACGCGTATTGACGCGGGATGATGTTTCTCCCCCGAAAGGACAGCGGACTGGAGCTCCCACTCCCCACTAACCCAACGAACCCTACCCCCGCAGCATCGCGCCGGTTGCTTTGGTGACGGCGGCGGTGATGCGGGTGGTCAGGGCTTCGAGTTCGGCATCGGTCAGCGTGTGGTCGGCGGGTTGCAGCGTGACGCTGAGCGCCACCGACTTTTTGTTCACGCCGACGCGTTCCCCTTCGTAAACATCGAACACCGTCACGTCGCGGATCAGGTTCTTGTCCGCGCTGCGCACCGCCTTGATCAGTTTGTCGGCGGTGATCGCGGCATCGACCACAAAGGCGAAATCGCGCGCCACTGTTTGCAACGCGTCCAGTTTCAGCAGAGGCTTGGCCGTGCCGTTGCCGCGCGGTTGCGGGATGGCGGCCAGAAACAGCTCGCACCCGACCATCGGCCCTTCGGCATCGCAGGCGGCGAGCAGCGACGGGTGCAGTTCGCCGAAATAGCCCAGAACCGTCGCGCCGAGGCGCAGACTGCCGGAGCGGCCGGGGTGGTACCATGCGGGCGCGTCCGCCGCGACTTGCAGCGATCCCGCCGGAGCGCCTGCGGCGGCCAGCGTCGCCAGCGCGTCGGCCTTGGCATCAAACGCATCGACCGCGCGGCGCGGCGCGGCCCAATGACGCGGCGAGCTTCCGGCGCGGAGCGCGGCGGCGACGCAGTCTTGTCCGTCCGGCATGGCGTTGCGGTAGGCGGGGCCGACTTCGAACAGGCCGACATCGGCAAAGCCGCGATCCGCGTTGCGCTTGGCCGCCAGAACCAGATTGCCGAGGACGCTGGGGCGCATCACGTCGAGATCGGTGCTGATCGGATTCACGAGCCGGAGCGACGGATCGTTTTGGCCGAATTCCGCCGCGACGTTCGACGGCATGAACGACCATGTCACGGCTTCCAGCAAGCCTTGAGCCGCCAGCGCGCGCCGCGCCGCGCTCGTGCGTTGATCCAGTTTGTCGAGCGCCGCCGTCGTCACCGCCGTCGGGCGCGGCAGCGAGGTGGCGGGAATATGGTCAAAGCCCTTGATGCGGATGACTTCTTCGGCAATGTCCGCCGCGCCTTCGACATCGTGCCGCCATGTGGGCGGGGTGATGGCGTACGCGCCGTTTTGGTTTTTGAGCGTGAAGCCGAGCGCCGTCAAAATCCGCACTTGCTCTGCCTCCGGCACATCGACGCCGATCAGCATTTTGCATTTTGCGGGAGCGTAGCTGATGGTGCGGGTGGCGGTGGGGACGGCTCCGGCGACGGTGACGTCGCTGACCGCCGTGGTTGGTGTGGCGCAAAAATCCAGAACCAGTTGCGTCGCCATCTCAAGGCCGGGGAGGACGAAGGCCGGATCGACGCCGCGCTCAAAGCGGTAACGCGCGTCGGACGCGATTTGCAGGGCGCGGCCTGTCTTGGCCGTGCGCACAGGGTCAAAGGCGGCGGATTCGATGAAGACCGACGTTGTGTTCGCGTCGCAGCCGCTGGACGCGCCGCCCATGATGCCCGCGAGGCTCAACACGCCGGTGTCGTCGCCGATGGCGGTCATGCCGGGGGCGAGGGCGCAGTCTTTGCCGTTCAGCGCCGCGAAACTTTCGCCGCCCTTGGCAAGGCGCACCCAAAGCTGGCCCTTGATCTTGTCGGCGTCGAACACATGCAGGGGCCGCGCCTGATCGAAGGTGAGATAGTTGGTGATGTCGACCAAGGCGGAGATGGGGCGCAAACCTATGGCGCGGAGTTGGCTTTGCAGCCATTCCGGGCTTGGCCCGTTCTTGATATTGCGGATCACGCGGCCCGTGAAGAGCGGGCAGGGCGTAACACTCTCCCCAACCCTCCCCTCAAGGGCGAGGGCGTTCCGTGAGCGCTCCACGAATCCCTCCCCCCTTGAGGGGGAGGTTAGGTGGGGGGTGGGTTCCGTAAGCGCGGACGTTTCAGGTCGAGCGTCCAGAGACCCCCCACCCAACCCTCCCCCCAGAGGGGGAGGGCTTTCATTTGCGAAGTCCAGCGTGACGGTGATGGGGCTGGGGAAGCTGCCTTTGACCGGGGCGATGACCAACGGCTTGAGCGTGCCTAATCCTGCCGCCGCGAGGTCGCGGGCGATGCCGCGCACGCCTGCGCAATCGGCGCGGTTGGGGGTCAGGTTGATTTCGATGACGGGGTCGTTCAGTCCGGCGAAGGCCGCGAATTTCTCGCCTAGGGGCGCGTCGGCGGGCAGTTCGATGATGCCGGAATGTTCGTCGCCGAGCTTGAGTTCGTCCGCCGCGCACATCATGCCTTGGGATTCCACGCCGCGAATTTTGCTGAGTTTCAGGGCTTCGCCGGTGGCGGGGATGATGTCGCCGGGGCGGGCCAAGACGGTCTTTAATCCGGGTCGCGCGTTCGGCGCGCCGCACACGACTTGGATTTTCTCGTGGCCGGTGTCGACGGTGCAGACTTGCAGCCGGTCGGCTTGCGGATGTTTTTCCGCCGCGACAATCTGCGCGATGGCGAAGGGCGCGAGCGCCGCGCCGCGATCTTCCACGCCTTCGACCTCAAGCCCGATGGCGGTGAGTTTTTCGCACAGCGCTTCCAGCGAGGCGGTGGTGTCGAGGTGCTGTTTCAGCCAACTCAGGGTAAACTTCATAATCCGGCTCCAAGGCAAATAAGTGTTACGGCGCGACTCCGGTCAGCGCCAAGTTCGGGATGTCCAACGGCGCGAAGCCGTAGTGTTTCAGCCAGCGCACATCGGCTTCGAAGAAGGTGCGCAGATCGGGGATGCCGTATTTCAGCATCGCCATGCGCTCGATCCCCATGCCAAAGGCGAAGCCTTGGTATTGTTCCGGATCGATGCCGCAATTGCGCAGCACGTTGGGATGCACCATGCCGCAGCCGCCGATTTCCAGCCAATCGCCGAAATTGCCGAGCTTCAGCTCGCCGCCTTTGCGCGAGCAGCCGATGTCGACCTCCGCGCCCGGTTCGACGAACGGGAAATAGCTGGGACGGAAACGCAGCGGCAGGTCGGGCGTGTTGAAAAACGCGCGGAGAAAGTCGAGGAGACAACCTTTCAGGTGGCCCATGTGCGTGACTTCGTCGATCACCAAGCCTTCGACCTGATGGAACATCGGCGAATGCGTCATGTCGGAATCGCAGCGAAACGTGCGGCCCGGAATGATGACGCGGATCGGCGGCTTCTGCGTTTGCATCGTCCGCACCTGCACCGGCGAGGTGTGCGTGCGCAGAACCATCGGCTTGCCGTCCACGGGAGGCATGAAGAAAGTGTCCTGCATTTGCCGTGCCGGATGGTCGGGCGGAAAGTTCAGCGCTTCGAAATTGTGCCAGTCGGATTCGATGTCCGGCCCTTTGGCCACGGTGAATCCCATGCTGGCGAAGATGGCGACAATTTCATCGACGGTCTGCGAGGTGGGGTGGACGCGGCCTTCGGCTTGCGGGCGCGGGGCGAGCGTCACGTCGAGGCGTTCGCGTTCCAACCGTTGCCGCAACGCGACGGCGGCGAGTTCTTTTTGCCGCGCGTCGATGCTTTGCGCCACTTCGTCCTTGATGAGGTTGAGCGCCGCGCCGCGTTCCTTGCGCGCGTCGGGGGCCAGAGCGCCGAGCGTTTTCATTTGCTCGGTGAGGCGGCCCTTTTTGCCCAGCGCGTTGACGCGCACTTCATCAAGCGCGGCGATGTCCGTGGCCGCCGCGACGGTGGCGAGGAGTTCGCTTTTCAAGAGGGAGAGGTCGTTGTCGTTGTCGGCCATGGGGATTCTCGGTTGTTCTGATCATCAACGTCATTCCGGAAAATTTTCTGAAAAAAAATTTTCCGGAATGACGTTGAGGCTCCTGTTTAACGCGTTAGCTGCGGGAATAAGTCATCCCATTTTGGATTGGTTTCTTCAATCAATCTTATCTTCCATGCCGCAAGGAGTCCGATTTTCACGAGGGGTCATCGCCGCGAAGGCGGCGATCCATCTCCTGTGCGGGCCGTTGGCGCGGTTTTCTGAAACGGGAGCGCAAAGGGAGACTTGGGGTGATGGATTCCCGCCTACGCGGGAATGACCGGATTAAGGGCGCTCTGCGTCACAAGCATTCCGAGAGAGGCGTGCCGACGGGGCCTTGGTTCATTCGTCAGCCGTAGTCCGGAAAGAACCTTCGGACACAAAACGTCCGAAGGTTCTTCCGAAACAACGTCGTTCTTAAGCTACCGTCTTCAGCGTGGCCTGCACTTGATCGACCAGAGCCTTAAAGGCTGCGGGTTCGGTTGCGGCGAGGTCGGAGAGCTGTTTGCGGTCCAGCTCAATGCCTGCGCGCTTGAGGCCATTGATGAAGCGGCCATAGGTCAGGCCTTGTTCGCGAACCGCCGCGTTGATGCGGATGATCCACAAGGCGCGCATGTCGCGCTTTTTCGCCTTGCGATCGCGGTAGGCGTAACGCAGAGCTTTTTCAACTTTTTCAATCGCAACCCGAAAGCAGGTTGAGGCCCGACCGCGATAACCGCTCGCCAGTTTGACCATTTCTTTGTGCCGGGCGCTGCCCGTAACGCCACGTTTGACGCGTGCCATGTGATGTCCCCCTTACTTGCGTAGGAAATGTGTGCGGATATTCTCGCCGTCGGCCTTGAACAAGATCAGGCCTTGACGAGCTTCGCGCTTCATTTTCTGGGAACGCTTGCGCATGCCGTGGCGTTTGCCGGCGGCCCCCGCCTTGACCTTGCCGGAGCCGGTCACGCGGAAACGCTTTTTGGACCCGCTATGGGTCTTCATTTTAGACATTTTCCATCCTTGGTTCGAAGTTGATCAATGCAATCCTCGCGGATTGACGCGGACGGGCATGTCTAAGGCTCCGTCGCGCTGTGGCGGCCTTTGTAGAGGGTCGGGTCCGAAAAGGCAAGGGTGGGTTTGGGGGCTTTGGCGCAGATAATTGTTAACAAACCCTTGAAATGCTCCCCCGATGAGCCTAGATGTCTGGCACTCGCTGCCTTTGAGTGCCAAACGGCGCTGGGCGGCGGGTCTGGATTGTTTAACAAGCGGAACGATAGTCCGCCAACAAAAGGAGCAAGACCGATGAAATTCCGTCCTTTGCATGATCGCGTGGTCGTGCGTCGCATCGAAAGCGACACCAAGACCCCCGGCGGCATCATCATCCCCGACACCGCCAAGGAAAAGCCGCAAGAAGGCGAAGTCGTCGCCGTCGGCCCCGGCGCACGTGACGAAGCGGGCAATGTCGTGGCGATGGATGTCAAGGCGGGCGACCGCGTCCTGTTCGGCAAGTGGTCGGGCACGGAAGTGAAGATCGACGGCGAAGACCTCCTCATCATGAAGGAATCCGACATTCTGGGCGTGATCGAAGGCGCGGCGAAGGCGGGCAAGAAGTAATCCCCTCTGAGGCTTCGACTTCCACGACCTGTATTCAACGAAAGGAACACTCACATGGCTGCTAAAGAAATCCGTTTTGAAGTTGAGGCGCGCGACAGCATTCTGCGCGGCGTCAACATCCTCGCCGACGCGGTGTCGGCGACGCTCGGCCCCAAAGGTCGCAACGTCCTGATCCAAAAGAGCTTTGGCGCTCCCCGCATCACCAAGGACGGCGTCACCGTCGCCAAGGAGATCGAGCTGCCGAACAACTTTGAAAACATGGGCGCCCAGATGGTGCGCGAAGTGGCTTCAAAGACCGTGGATCGCGCCGGTGACGGCACCACCACCGCCACCGTCCTCGCCCGCGCCATCGCGGTCGAAGGCATGAAGGCGGTCGCGGCGGGCATGAACCCGATGGACGTCAAGCGCGGCATCGAAGCCGCCGTCGAAAAGGTCGTCGAAGACCTCAAGGCGCGTTCCAAGAAGGTCGCCAGCAACGCGGAAATCGCCCAAGTCGGCACCATTTCGGCCAACGGCGACAAGGAAATCGGCGAAATGATCGCCCGCGCGATGGAAAAGGTCGGCCATGAATCGCCGATCACCATCGAAGAGAACAAGAGCCTTGAGACCGAGCTGGATGTCGTCGAAGGCATGCAGTTCGACCGTGGCTATCTCTCGCCGTACTTCGTCACCAATTCCGAAAAGATGGTGTGCGAGCTGGAGAGCCCCTACATCCTGTTCCACGAAAAGAAGCTGTCGGGCTTGCAGCAGTTGCTGCCGGTGCTCGAAGCCGTGGTGCAGTCGGGCAAGCCGCTGCTGATCGTCGCGGAAGAAGTCGAAGGCGAGGCTTTGGCCACGCTGGTCGTGAACAAGCTGCGCGGCGGGCTGAAGGTTGCCGCCGTCAAGGCTCCCGGCTTTGGCGATCGTCGCAAGTCGATGCTGGAGGACATGGCGATCCTGACCAACGGTCAGGTCATCTCCGAAGACCTCGGCATCAAGCTTGAGAATGTCACGCTCGACATGCTCGGCACCGCCAAGAAGGTTCGCATCGACAAGGACAACACCACCATCATCGACGGTTCGGGCAAGAAGAAGGATATCGAGACGCGTTGCGCCCAGATCCGCGCCCAGATCGAAGAGACCTCGTCGGATTACGATCGCGAAAAGCTGCAGGAACGTCTGGCCAAGCTGGCGGGCGGCGTTGCGGTCATCCGCGTCGGCGGCGCGACGGAAGTCGAAGTGAAGGAACGCAAGGATCGCGTGGACGACGCTCTGCACGCCACCAAGGCGGCGAAGGAAGAGGGCATCGTCGCCGGTGGCGGCGCGGCTTTGCTTTACGCTTCGCGCGCGATCGAAAAGGTGCGCGTGTCGAACGACGATCAACGTCGCGGCGTTGACATCGTGCGTCGCGCCCTCGAAGCGCCGATCCGCCAGATCGCCCAGAACGCGGGCGTTGACGGTTCGGTCATCGTGGGTCGTTTGCTGGAGCAAAAGGACACCAACTTTGGCTACGACGCGCAAAAGAGCGAATATGTCGACATGCTGAAGTCCGGCATCGTCGATCCGACCAAGGTCGTCCGCACCGCGCTGGAAAACGCGGCGTCGGTCGCCGGTCTGCTCATCACCACGGAAGCGATGATCGCCGACAAGCCTGAGAAGAAGGCGGCCGGCGGCGCCGGTGGCCATGGCGGCATGGGCGGCATGGGCGATATGGACTTCTAAGTCCGTGGCCGACCGGGCGTTCCGTTGGAGCGTCCGGTCGCGCCTTTCAGCCAAGAAAAAAGGCTGCGGTGAAAACCGCAGCCTTTTTTTGTTGGGGGCCACTGCCTTTCGGCTTTGGCCTAGGGATTAGTCTCGGTAGACGTAGGGGAGGGCAATTCTTGCCAAGGCTGCCTCTCTTTTTTTCGGCTTTTGGGGGAGATAAGCAGTAGGTTCTCCCGCCAATATGCGGAGATTTCTTATGGCCTCGCCGACAGCCATGTTCGTGTTCTTGTTCGGGTCAAGCACAAGCGTTCGCAGGTATCCGTCGAGTTTGTAATTGAGAACGGGCAAGCCATGTTCGTGCCGTTCGACGACAATATCGGATGTGCGATCACCTAAAGACTCCAGATAACGTATGGCTGCGCCCTCAAGCTTTCCTCGTGCTGGCACGGTCACTTCTTGTTGCGCTGCCGCTGACTTGGGGGTGCTCTTTGGTTTTCTATATCTGGGTTCATTCATGGTCATAAGATCATTCCTTGCTACAATTATGGTTTCCTGCGTCGTTCACTGGTGTGAAGGCCGTGAAAAAGAACGGTTATTCACCCTTATTGGCAACTAACTTGCTGTTTGAAGATAACAGAGAAGTTTGAAACTAAAAACAGCATAAGGACGAAATTTTATGTCCTTTTCCGGATTGCGGGTTTTGTGGGGCGCAGCTGTTTTGCCGTTCTCACCTCGAGTGTCATCGCCGCGAAGGCGGCGATCTATCACCGGTTTGTTGCTTTGGGGCGTTCATAGCCGTTGCCCTAAAAATGATCGTGAAGAAGAAACCAAACGGGATCCCCGCTTTCGCGGGGATGACGATAAGGAATTGAATTGAAACACAAATCCTGTCATGCCCGCGAAGGCGGGCATCCCATTTTTGGCATATTGAGTGGGAGAATAGGGTGGAACTAAACGATGCGGCCTTGGTCGACGGTGAAGTGTTGGGCGTGGGGGAGGAGGGGGTGGAATTGGGCGGCGTCGGTGCCGGTGAGCCACGCTTGAACGCCCAGCGCACGGAGTTCTTCGAACAGGGCGGCGCGGCGGGCGCTGTCGAGATGCGCGGCGATGTCGTCGAGTAGGAACAACGGCTTCATGTTCCGCGCCTCGGCCAGAATGCGGACATAGGCCAGCATGATGGCGATCAGCAGCGCCTTTTGCTCGCCGGTCGAGCATAAGTCCGCCGGACATTGTTTGGCGCGGTGCGTCACCAGCAGGTCGCTGCGGTGCGGGCCGATGGCGCAGGTGCCGTTCTGCGCGTCGTCGCCGCGCGTGCGGGCCAGCGCGGCGCGGAGGCGGTCTTCGACCAGCAAGGCGGCCTGCGTTTCCAAGAATTCTTCCGCCATCCCGCGCAGGGCGAGGTCGGCTTTCGGGAATACGCCTTCGGTGGCCGCGATGGCGCTTTGCAATTGGCGCAGCATGTGCCGTCGCGCGGCGGCCACCGCCACGCCGGTTTGCGCCATTTCGTCTTCCAGCGCCGCGAGCCACATGGTATCGGCGATCCCTTCGCGCAGAAGACGGAGCCGTTCACGCAGCGCCTTTTCATAGCGCTGCACACGGCCCGCATGCGCCGGGTCAAAGCTGTACACCAGCCGGTCGAGCAATTTGCGCCGCGCCGACGGGCCTTCGGCCAGAACGCGATCCATGTCGGGCGTGATCCACGCCATCGCCACATGGTCGCCGAGCGTCTGTTGGCTTTTGGCGTTGCGCCCGTCGATATGGATGACGCGGCGGTCGCCTTCGGCTGCTTCGGGGTCGCGGCCGGTGCCGATGCGCAGGGGGCCGTGAGGCGTGTCCAGCTCAACCGCCACGGCCCAATGGCCTTCGCGCGCGTGATGTTGCATCTCGGCCAGCGGCGCACGGCGCAGGCCGCGCCCCGGCACCAACAGGCTGATGGCTTCGAGGAGATTGGTTTTGCCGCTGCCGTTCGCGCCCGTCAGCACGACGGACGGGCCGTTCAGCTCAAGGCGCACATCACGGTAATTGCGGAAATGGCTGAGCGACAGACGCGCGATGCGCGTGCCGTCGTGGGCCTCCGTGGGAAAAACCGTTTGAGCGTACATGAAACTCCGGAAGGCGCGGGTCGGGATCGTGCGGCCAGCATAGTCTTCCCGGAGCGTCGCGTAAAAGCTTGAAACCATTCAGCGGCTGGCGCGGGATGTCGCGGCGGCTGTATGGTGCAACACTATGATCTTTATCGCATTTTTGTTGCTGCGGTGGGGTTTTGCGCTTGTGGACGTTGCGACGGGTATTCTGGTATTACTGGAGGGCGGCATATTGAGGAGTTCAGATGTTTGAAGCATTTCGTGACACAGGACGGAAGATGACGGGGAAGGCGGGTCGGCTGTTGACTCTTTTTGCTTTGGCGGCTCAGGGTTGTTCCTCGACTCCGCCGGTTTGTTCCGGCCCCTATTATCATCCCGGCGAGACAGGGTGTGTTCAGGCAGCGCAGCAGCCGTATGGCGGTTCCGGAGGCTATGGCGGATATCAGGGGCGGGGCGGTTTTTCCAGCCCGTTGCGTGATCCTGTGTATCCGGCTCCGCCTCAGGGGTGCGTGGTGGGGGTTCCCGGCATCGGTTTTTGCGTTCTGAGCGTCGAGTATGACATGCAGCCGCGCAATCTGCTGCAGGATGTCCAGATCCGGGGCGACTACAACGGATACTCTTCAAAGGGTTTTGGCGCGTATGGGCGTGTGAATTGGGGGCCACGATGAGTTTGAGTCTTAACTTTAAGAGAGCCGGTAAACGTCTTGGGCGGCGTGTTGTTTTCTTCGTCCTTCCCGTTGCGCTGTGTGGGCTGGCTCTTTCGGGCTGCGGCGGGAATTTTGCGGAGCAAGTCGCGCAGGGCGTGCGCGAGGGAATTGATCAGGGTATGCGTGAGGGCTTGAACCGTCCTATGCATTTTTCTCCCGGCACGGAGGCCTACACACGGCAATGCGTGAGGACGGGGAAGCACAAGTTTTACTGCGGTGTTGGATCGGACGCATCGCAAGATTGCCGCAGAACGCCCTTTGGCTACGAATGCCAGCCACGGAATTTGGGTAATACAAATCAGGCTCCGGGCTGGTACGGGCCTCAGCCCTATTCCTATGGGCCGCAGGTTCCTTACGGCTATCCCGGACAGTATCCTCAAAGGGCGTATCCGCAGCCGCAGGCTTGGTGAGCGGCGCAGGACTGCGCTTGTTTTAGCGGGCGGGCGCGGACGTTTTCAGGAATTCGATTTCTTCCGGCGTTGACTCGCGGCCCAGCAGCGCGTTTCGGTGGGGGAAGCGGCCAAAGCGCAGGATCGTGCGCAGCCGCCATTCGGCGGTGTCGAGCCATACCGCTTCCTTGGTGCGTTCGCGGACAAAGAACACGGCCAGTCGTTGGTCGCCGTCCAATTCGGAATGCTCGAACGGCAGATAGAAAAACAATTTGAATTGGCGGTCGATGCGGTCGTCGAAGTGCCGGATGATGGCCGCGCGCGCGAGTTCCAGCGCCATATCGTCGGTGGCGTAGGCTTGCGGCGTGCCGCGAAACATGCGGCGCGGGAAGGTGTCGAGCAGGAGCAAAAGCGTCAGGACGCCTTCGGGCGTTTCTTCCCATTTCTTGAATTCGCCGCGCGCCGCTTTTGCGTGCATGTCGAGAAAACGCGTGCGCACGGCCTCGTCCAGCGCCGGATCGGGTGCGAACCAGCGATCAGGGCCGACTTCGAGAAACCAGAAATTGAGAATGTCCTCGGTGTCCACAGTCATGGGGCCGAGCGTAACGGCGGAGTGTTACCGAAGTCTTACCGCGCCGCTCTTTGGGTCTATTTCGTTGGCCAAGTGCGGATATTGCCCAAATCCACATGGACGTGGTTGTCGCTGGGGTAAAAGGATACGCCGCCGCGCTGCATGGTTTTGGCGATTTCGGCGATGGCGCTGCCGTTCACGCCGGGGACGCGGAAATCCACCGCCCACCCATGTATGTGGAGGCTTTCCTTGGCCACTTGGCCGTTGGTCTGCCGCAGGCCTGCGTTGGTGTCTTGGGTGCGGTAGCCGGACAGAATCTCGAACGTCACCGTGGGCGGCAGGGCGAGGCGCGAACGAATGTCGACCAGAAAGTCGATCAGTTCCGGGTCGATGGTGCCGACAACGTCGGCGTGGCGGTCGCGGAACAGGCGGTTGATGGCCGCCATGGCCGCCGGGTCATAGCCGTTGTCATGGTAGTAGGTGAGATTCAACCGCTCGCCGCTGCGCGGATGGGCCACGACGATGCTGCGCTCGGCCACGGCATCGGGGCGCGTTTTGATGCCGCCGTATTGTTTGACCAGTTTGCCCGACGGGCCCGCGCGACCGCAGCCGACGAGGAGCGTGACCAGAAGCAGGAGGACGACCGAGCGTTTTGTCATGCCGTCCGCCACGCCGGATTGATGCCATAGCGTCCGTCGTCCGTCACGAACAAGTCGCGTCCGTCCGGCACCGCGCGGCGCAGCCGGTAGAGGTGGGTTTCCAGCGTGTGCGTGTCGATGGAGCCGTCATAGCCCCACACGGCGGCGAGAATCTCGTCGCGCGCGACGGGCTGTTCCGCGCGGCAGAGATATTCGAGCAAACTGGATTCCTTGTCCGTCAGTTGCGCGACTTCGCCGCCGTCGCGATCCGTCACCAGCCGCGTGCGCGGCGCGAAGCGATAGGGGCCGAGCGCAAAGCTTACGTTCGTCGCTTGTTGTTGTGCCTGAAGGTAAAACTGGACGCGTGCCAGCAGATAGCCGAGGCGCACCGGTTTGGGGAAGCCTTCTGTGACGGCTTCGGCCTGAAGGCGGCCTTCGGCTGTGCCGAGGACGAGCCGCAACGCTTCGCCCGCCTCCGTCAGGCCGTCGCCCAGCGCTTCTTCGTCGAACACCACCACGGACGGCGTTCCTGTGCCCCAAGCCGCGCGGGCTTCGTCGAGCGTCGCAAAGGCCGTCGCCTCTATGCCCGCAAGGCGCGTTTGTTCGACCACCGCGCGCCGCGCAACGGGATCGGGGATGATAAGGTGGAGCGAAGCCATCGCGCCGTTGTCCGTCATGAGGTCAGGCCTTGGAGGGTAGCAGGGCTGTGATCGCGAAGGCTAAGGCAGCATTCCTTTCATGACAATGGAAATGCGTTGGGGCGGCAATTGTTGCCGGAGGCGGTGCGTGGGGCGGAGGTAAGGCTTTGATCGGCAACGATTGATGCGGTGGCATGGGGCTTGCAAGTACAGGGCGGGGGCTGCATGAGTCATTTTGTCAATCCGTTGTTGCTGGGCCGACCGATGGTCACAGCGGGGTTCGATCCGTCGGGGGGCGCGGCGGGCGCGGCGCGGAATTTTGCGGCCAACGCTCCGGCGAAGGACGCGGGTTTTGCTCAAGAGCTGGCCGCGACGCAGAAACAGGCCGCAGCGCCAGCGGCTGCGCCCAAGCCGTCGGCCCCGGCGCGGACGGACACAACCGCTGCGCTCATCGACCCGGCCACGGACGACGAGTCGTTCGGCGTGACCGATGTTCTCGATATTCTAAATCCGCTGCAGCACATTCCGCTTCTCGGCATGCTTTACCGCGAGGTGACGGGCGACACGATCAAGCCGGTGTCGCAGGTCGTGGGCGATATTGGCTATGGTTTGGTGATCGGGGGCGTGGCGGTCAGCGTCGTCAGCGCGATTGCCAGCGCCGCTTTTGAGCAACAGACCGGCGAGTCGCCTTTGACGCAAGTTGCCGACGCTCTGTTCGGCGGTGACGAGGAGGCTGAGCCATCGAATGCCGGCACGACGATGTTGGCGCAGGCGACTCCGCAGGCCGCTCCGGCTCCGGCTTCCGCTCCGGCCGCCACAGCGTCGCCGCCGGTCGCGACGGTCGCGGCGGCCAAGCAGCCTTACGGCGGCGTGATGGCTCCGGCGGCGCAGCAGGGGGCTTTGGCTTCGTCATCGTCGATGACGCGGATCGGCAATACCGTTTATGCGGGGCCGCTGCTGCACAGCGCGGCGCGTGTGGCGGCGACTCGGCCTGCGGCGACTCCGGTTCCGGCCAATGCTTCGTTGGCCAGCGCGGCGGCATCGCTGCCTTTGCCGGGGGCTTCGTCCGGGGACAGCGCGACGCTCGGCCAGATGATGCATGATTCCGCGCGCACATCGCAAAAGGGCGAGCCTCTGCCGCCCGATCTGGTGCATGACATGATGCTGATGGCGCTCGACAAATACAAAACCGCCGAGGGCATGGCTCCCAGCGCGATGAAGACCAACGGGACGAATTAGGGCGCGGGCTTCTTTGGTCGGGGTGGTTGGGCGCTCCCTCACGGACAGCACTGGTAACGATAAGCTGATCACTTATCCTACTCTAGGCGTTTTTTCAGGAGCAACCCTGCTGAACGGTATGATCGAGCAGCTCATATTAACGCTAGTTTTGTTCGAGATTTGCTCATTGAAGCATACGCTTATACGAACTATCAAAACGCTTATGAGGGCAAGCCCAATAACTGTGGGGATTTAGTGCATGACTCTTTTAAAGCGAGTAGCGCAAACATTCCGGGAAAGTCTTTGTCAAGGTACATTCCAACTAGGCCGAACAATCAGTATGCGGGCGTGCTAGATTTGTCTGGGATGTCAATCCCATCACAGCGTGGTCGCTTCCCTCATACGCCGATTCCTTGAAAATCGGATCTGTGCAATAAGGAAATCTATTAAAGAGAGGCGGATATCATGAGAAGGATCGGCATCGACGCTCTTGTTCTAATCCTGCAGACGCTTCCTTGCGTTTTGTGGTTTGTGCCGTTGCCTCATCCCCTTGGTGGCTACTTAGGGATAAATGGGGGCGCTGTAGACATCGTGTTTTCTGGCGCTGTGGCGATTATGGGAGCATACCTTCTTGTGCGTTTTGTTCAACCTCCGCGTAAATGGTCTTACACTTTTGATGCGTTGTCTGTTTCCATTTTGGTTGTTCTAGCAACCGATTTTATCACCCTGCAATACAGTCGTAATGACAACTACGACACCATTGTTCCTCTGAGCCTCGTTTTAAGTTTGCCTATTGTTTTGGCGATGAATATATCTGCTCTAGCTCTTGTAATCGCAATTACGCGGATCAAACGACGCAGCATTGTTGGTGAACATGCGGAGGTATTCCTCCCGCCAGTTCCAAACAGTCACCGTGGCGCACGCGACCCGAAGCCGTAACTGAAGTGGGGGCGGTTTGACAAGTTGCCTCGCGCCTCGCATTCTTGGCCGATGGTTCAGGGAGCTTCGGCGCGGCGTTCGCGAAAGACGATCAGGATTCCAACGCCCGACAATCTGGTGAATGTGGCGCTGTATTACCTCAGCCGTTTTGCGGCTTCCGAGGCCAGCTTGCGGCGCGCGCTGGAAAATCGCGTGCGGCGGGCGGCGCTGGCGCATCCTGACTTTGCCGCCGACGAGGCGGCGCGGGGGGCGTTGCAGCAGGTCATTGCGGGCATCGTCGCCAAGCACAAAGCTTCGGGCGTTCTGAACGATGCCGCTTTTGCCGAGATGAAAGTTCGCAGCTTGCGCCGCGCCGGACGCAGCGCGCGGCGCATCACGCAACAGTTGCAGCACAAGGGCGTTGCCGCCGCCACCATCGCCACCGCTTTGTTGCCGGAGGACGACGGCGATGCCGAAGGCGACGAGCTTCAGGCCGCGCGGGCCTTTGCCCGCCGTCGCGGGCTTGGCCCCTATCGCAAGAAGGCGGCGGATGCCGATCAACTTCGCAAGGATATCGCTTCGTTCGCGCGCGCCGGATTTTCCTATGACATTTCACGCCAGATTCTGGGGGCGAGCGCGTTGGAGCTGGACGATCAGGACTGAGGGCGTTCGCCGAAAAGCGCCGTGCCGATGCGGACTTCGGTCGCGCCGCAGGCGATGGCGGCCTCGTAATCCGCGCTCATGCCCATGCTGACATGCGCGAGGGTGTGGCGGTCGGCGAGGGTTTTGAGCGCACGGAAATGCGGCGCGGGGTCTTCGCCGTGCGGCGGGATGCACATGAGGCCGCAGGGGGACAGGCCGTGTTCGTCGCGGCATTGGCGCAGAAAATCATCCAAGGCTTCCGGCATTACGCCCGCTTTTTGCGGTTCGCGGCCCAGATTGACCTCGATATACAGGCGCGGGCTTTGTCCGGTTTTGCGGATCGCTTTCGCCAAGGCCGCTGCCAGCGCGGGGCGATCCAGCGTTTGGATGACATCGAACAATTCCACGGCGGCTTCGGCCTTGTTGGTCTGCAACGGGCCGATCAGATGCAGCTCTAGCCCCGGATGAGCGCGGCGCAGGGCGGGGAATTTGGCGGCCGCTTCCTGCACCCGGTTTTCGCCGAAACGGGTTTGTCCTGCCTGCAATGCCTCTGTGATAGCTTCGACGGGGTGAAATTTGCTGACCGCGACCAGCCGTACGCCGCCGGGGTCGCGTCCAGCCTTGAAGGCGGCGGTGGCGATTTTTTCCCTTATAAAGCTTAGATTTTCTTCGATAACGGTCATGCGAAGTCGTTTCCTTGCGCGAAAAAGCGGTAGCAGCGGGGCTGTTGTTTGTGATTTGACAATCGGCCCCTTTGGCAAGCACATTAGCGCTTATTCGGTTCCAACTCTATTGGTGCAAGATATGTCCATCGTTCAAGGTACGACCGGCCCATGGGAAATGGTGATCGGGCTTGAGGTTCACGCGCAGGTTACGTCCGAGGCCAAGCTGTTTTCCGGCGCTTCCGCCGCGTTCGGCGGCGCGCCAAACGCGCATGTCAGCCTTGTGGATGCCGCGTTTCCCGGCATGTTGCCCGTCATCAACGGCACCTGCGTGGAACAAGCCGTGCGCACCGGCTTGGGGCTTAAGGCGCAGATCAACCTCACGTCCGTGTTTGATCGCAAGAATTATTTTTACGCCGATTTGCCGTCGGGCTATCAGATCAGCCAGTATCTGCAACCCATCGTGGGCAAGGGTGAAATTCTGCTTGATCTCGCCGACGGTTCGACCCGCACGGTCGGCATCACGCGGCTGCATCTGGAGCAGGACGCGGGCAAGAGCATGCACGACCAAAGTCCGACCGAAACCTATGTCGATTTGAACCGCTCCGGCGTCGCGCTGATGGAAATCGTGTCGGAGCCTGATATGCGTTCGGGCGAAGAGGCGGCCGCGTATCTGAAAAAGCTGCGCGCCATTTTGCGCTATCTCGGCACCTGCGACGGCAATATGGAGGAAGGCTCCATGCGCGCCGATGTCAATTTGTCGATGCGCCGCGTCGGCGATCCCAAGCTCGGCACGCGTTGCGAGATCAAGAATGTGAACTCCATCCGCTTTGTGATGCAGGCCATCGAATACGAGGCGCAGCGGCAGGTGGAGATTTTGGAATCCGGCGGCACCGTTCATCAGGAAACGCGGTTGTGGGACACCGGCAAGGGTGTCACGCGCTCTATGCGCTCGAAGGAAGAGGCGCATGATTACCGCTATTTTCCCGATCCCGATCTGTTGCCGCTCAAGCTCGATCCCGCGATGGTCGAGAAAATCAAGGCCACGTTGCCGGAGTTGCCGGACGAAAAGCGGGCGCGGTTTATCCGCGATTTCGGGCTTAAGGCGTATGACGCTTCGGTGCTGGTGGCGGAACGCGCTTCGGCGGATTTTTATGAGAAAGTGGCCAAGGGCCGCGACGGCAAACTGGCCGCCAACTGGGTGACGGGGGAGTTGTTCGGCGCTCTGAACCGCCTCGGCAAAGGTATCGAGAGCAGCCCGGTGAGCGCCGAGGCTTTGGGCAGCCTCATCGACCTCATCGCCGACGCGACGATTTCCAACCGCATCGCCAAGGACGTGTTCGAGGCGATGATCGAAACCGGCAAGCCTGCGTCCGCCATCGTCGAGGAAAAAGGCTTGCGCCAAGTCACCGACACCGGCGCGATCGAGGCCGCCATCGACCAGATTCTGGCCGCCAACGCCGACAAAGTCGCGGAATACCGCAGCGGCAAGGACAAACTGTTCGGCTTCTTTGTCGGGCAGGTCATGAAGGCGACCGGCGGCAAAGCCAACCCCGCGATGCTGAATGATTTGCTGGGGAAAAAGCTGAAGGGGTGAGGGCGGGGATGACGGTAGATGGTTGAATTCACACGAAAATTACGTCATGCCCGCGAAGGCGGGCATCCCGTTTGGTTCCTTCTTTATGATCCTTTTTAGCGGGCAACGTTTTTATTCCCGGCATCGCCCTTGCGGAGCGCCCCCCTCCCTGACCCTCCGCGCGAGGGGGAGGGGATTGCTGTGTCGGCTCTTTTGGGCCAACTTTCCAACAATGTCGCCATATCTTTCGGCATCGGAGTCGTGAAGCGCATGGCTTTGCCGGTGCGGGGGTGGATGAAGGTGAGTTCGGCGGCGTGGAGGGCTTGCCGCGAAAAGCCCGCGACCTTGCCGCCCCGCCCATAGGTCGGATCGCCGACCAAGGGATGCCCGATATGCGCCATATGCACGCGGATCTGGTGCGTCCGCCCTGTGGCCAGCTTGCATTCGATCAGGCTCGCCGTGGTCGCGCCCGCGCCCAACCGCTCCACGAGTTTGTAATGCGTCAAAGCCGCCTTGCCGCCGTGGCGCACCACCGCCATTTTCTTGCGGTCGCGGGGATGGCGGCCAATCGCGCCTTCGACCGACCCGGCGACGAGATTGAGCGCGCCCCAGACCAAGGCCTGATAAACGCGGCTCAGGCTCCTGTCGGCGAACTGGCGCGACAAGGCTTGATGCGCGGCATCGTGTTTGGCCACCACCATGAGGCCGCTGGTGTCCTTGTCGAGGCGATGGACGATGCCGGGCCGCGCCACGCCGCCGATGCCGCTCAGGCTGTCGCCGCAATGCGCCAACAGGGCGTTGACGAGCGTGCGATCCCGATTTCCGGCGGCGGGATGCACCACCAGCCCCGCAGGCTTATCGACGACCAGCAGATCGGCATCTTCATAAACGATCCGCAGCGGCATGGCCTGAGCCTCGGGCAAAGCGGGTTCCGGCGGCAGAAGCGTGACGGTGTAAACTTCGCCCGCATGAACCTTGTCGCTGGCATCCAGCGCGGCGTTTCCTGCGCGCGCCACCAGCCCCGCCTTGATCAACCGCTGCACCCCCGCCCGCGAAGGCGGAGTCTGCGAAGGCGCGGCCACAACCCAAGCCTCCACCAACGCCCGATCAAGCCGCGAAGCTTCCAGCCCTGCCGTTATAAAAATAGTAAGAGTCTCCGTCATAACCTTGATCTATAATCCCCTAACCGTTAAGATAGCCAATCTTTTCCAACAGGAGCCCCCCATGCGCCGCACCGCCCTCATCCTTTTAGCTGCCACGTTGTTTGCGGGGAGTGTTCAGGCATCGGACTATGAACCCATTTTTGGAAGAGCGACCTGCGGCGCGGCATTCTCCTGCATGGCCGGCATGAAAAACGGATTGGACATCAACAAAGTCATTGCCACGGCCAATTCGTGCGTGTCCCAAAACTTTGGCTTTGTCAGCAGCAGCAGTCTTTTCTTGGATGAAATGGGATTAAATGGCTCAAATTGTCTAACCGCCAAGCCCCCCGTTGCAAAGAGTGAGCGCGGCCGGACAATGACCCCGCGCTGCTGCATCGTGCCCGCAAAAGTTAGCGGCACATGTCAGGTCTCATGCGAACTTTACGGCATTAGGTAAGTTCCCCCGCGCATACACCGTTACCCGCAATAATAATTAAAGCCGCCCCCCACAATGGAGGAGCGGCTGATTTTTCGCGACCGTTACTGGTGTGCGCGTTTCTGAAGACGTTTAATGTCCCGCGCCTGCTCGTTCAGTTGCTCGCGCAACTTATCGTTCGCTGCTTTTAACTCGTTGACCGCCCCAATCAGTGGCCCTATGAACCCCATATAATCAACGCCTTTGTAGCCTTCTCCAATTCCATGAACCAACTCAGGATAAACTTTTTCAACATCCTGCGCTATGACCCCCATTTTTTTCTCATTGTTCTGGTTCAAGGCAAAACTGACAGCATTGATCTTTGAGAGATCTTCCAACGGATGTTCTATGGGTTTGATGTCATGCTTCAACCGAATGTCCGAAGGATCGTATATGAACGTCTCTGCCCACAAAATGTTGGCGTAGAGAAGCCCAGAAATGGTCTGGTTACCATTGACCTGTACTGCATAAGGGCAAGGGTCCGCGGGGACGTTTTTCTTGCACGGGATTACGGCTGGCGGATAGACAGGGCCATTGATGACCACGGCCGAAGAAGCATCCGCAGGAACCATATTCATGACGAGCTGCTTCAACCCCATTATCGCTCCCGATGAGGAAGAACCACCAGATGCGTCCCCGAATATCGTCCCCCCCTGCAGATTAAGCGGGCTCGCCTTCATGTTAAAGCTATGGGTGCCATCCATGTGGGTGTCAGCTTGCAGCGTGTTAAAGTTTGGTGTCGGCGGTGCTCCTACGTTTCCTGCTGTGATCAGACTGGTGTCCCGCGCCAGCCACGGATCGGCTGGGGTGGCACCTAGACCAACCACGGTGCGCGAAGCAACCGCGCTAAAAACGGCGGTGGGAAAACCATACCCGCCGCTGAGCGCTGCAGCCGTAGGGCTCACGTTCCATGATCCGTAGGCACCGCAAGCTAAGCCCAAGCCACCGCAGACATCCACCGCGTAAACAAACCCGCCGTCCCCACCAATCATGCTGGCGATGCGTCCCCCCGACGAATCAGGAATCACGGTGGAGCCTGCCGCCGCCGAATTGGTGCGAATCATAAACGAGTAGTTTTGCTGTGGCATGGTACCGGCGGTCAGAATCTGTATTGCAAAAGGTTGTCCATAAGAATTGACAGTAGCCGATGTGAATCCCGGAGGAAGAAAGTCGCAGAATCCATGCGGGGCCGTACCCGCAGGCGGCAGTCCGGCGCATCCCGGACCGGTCGGCAAGGGGAGCGTATAATTGGCGCTGGGGCCGATGGTACCGCTGAGAAGGCCAACTCCCTCGCCGCTGGCCAAATACCCCCGCACCGCAGCGATCAGTTGCTTGTGTTGATCCGCAGCGTTCTGATCGCGCAACTGGGTGTTGGCTCCGGCGATGAGTCGCCACAGTCCGGCGAACAACAGCGACGACACGGCCAAAACAATCGCCAACTCGACCAAGGTGAAACCACGGCCCGCGCGGCGGCGCATACCCAATTTCTGCAACATCATTGTCTTGTCTCCCTGTCCAAAAAAAACTTATTCCGTCCAGCAAACGCCGCAGCCTATCACGGCGCGCCTATGATTCCCAAAGACCCTGTCGCGACAGGCATCGGCACCGGCACAGCCATTCCCGTATGGGTCACCAAAACTTTGAACGTCCCCTGCATCTGAACCGTGCCAAACAGCGCCGGTGGCAGCTCTGTGTTCCGGAGCTGCCGGTCAAGCTCGCTCAACGTATAGCCGACGGGCGGCACGAGCACCGGTGCCGAAGCGTTTCCGCCGGGGGGCGGCGGCACATAGGTCAAAACATAACGCGCTCCGCCCGATGTATAGTAAACTGAGTTCCACGCATACGCCGTGTCGTTATATCCCGCAGGAAGGGGGTCGGGAACAGTGCTGTGGCTCAAGGGGCTGGGGCAAGGGTTTATGCCGTAAACCACACGAGGAGAAGGAGTCAACAAGCAAGGCCCGGCTATTGCAAACCCATGCGCCAACGTTTTTCCCGAACTGTGCCAAGTGATCATGATCTCGGCGATGGATTTTTGGTTGGCGAAGATGCGGGCGACCTGCAGCAGGTGTACTTCGGTGTACAACCCGATGATCGACAACAGCAGGAAGATGAACGCGAACAAATACATGCAAAAAACCAACCCTCGTGGCTGCGCCCCGAACACCGCGCGCTGATACTAGCTTACCCGCCGATAATTAACAAATCCCGATTTACGCGTCAAAGACGACAAAGCCCCCGGCATCTGGCCCACCAAAGCAGGCCCGATGCCGGGGGCTGTCCGAACCGCAGCCTTTTAAGGCTTTGTTAACCGCGTCAAAAAGCACAAAGCGCGTAGTGTTGCGCAATCCGGTGCACGAGCCCATCCACCAACGCCTCGCGGCGCGTCGGCAGTCCGAATTTGCCGTGCGCAATCCCGTCATAGAACGCGCCCTCCACTTTCTCATACAACCGGTTAACCGGCACACCGTTCTTAGGCGCGACCACCATCGTCAATTGGCGACGTTCGCGATTCACGAAGCCGGAAAAGGTCACATCCCCAAGTCCTGCCGGAAGTTGCGCCTTCAAGCGGTGTTGCGCCATCTGGGCGACCATCTTTTCCTGTTCCTTGGTCAGACCCTTTCCCACAGGAAGACCAAGAAACATCTGTGCTTCCTCCATCTGAACCGTGATAAGCACGGCGTTCGCTCTGGCGGAAGGCACCTGATGGTAACCGGGGGCAGAATCAATCACCGAGACCCATGCGTTCTTTTCAAGCCGTGCTCTGGCGACAGCGCCAAAATAAGTGGAACGGGCGAACACTCGGGCCGCCTTACGCATTTCCGTTAAGGGCATCATCATAATCCTCTGTTTTTTAAATCCCGGCCTCAATTGGGCGTGGGACGCATTCTAGCACCGCGCCCCCACGCCAAAAAGGGCTTTCAATGCTTTCATATCCCCGCTCTTTGTGTCTGCCCAGAAACTTGTCGTTTGTTCACAATGAGTTATGAAAGGAACGGTCATCCCCGCGAAGGCGGGGATCCATCTCCTGTAGAATGAAAAGCGGCGATCTGGAAAAATTGCGCTCAAGCCCGTCACCGGGTGATGGTTCCCCGCCTTCGCGGGGATGACCTTATTTTAGCGATTGTTTTTGCTTTTTAAGTTTCCGGACGGACACTTAACCACCCCGAACCAAGGCCTCAATTCTTCCAAAGGTTTGACAGAGGCGCGGTTTCATGGCAGAGGACTGCGCCTTGATTAAGAAGCTCAATTCAGGAGGATACACACAGTGGCCAAAGCGGAATGGGGTCTAAAGCGCATTTGCCCGCACTGCGGCACGCGCTATTACGACATGAAGAAAAAGCCGCCGGTGTGCCCGAGCTGCGGGGCCACCTTTGATCCTGAAACGTTGATGAAATCGCGGCGCGGCCGCGTGACGGCTGAGGAAAAAGCCCGCAAAGCCGCCGCGGCGACCGAGGTGATCGAAGATCTTCCCATCGTCGAGGGCGACGATGCCGAAGACGCGGTCATCGAAGATGCCGACGAACTCGGCGAAGACTCGGTGGATGTCGAAGAAGTCGTCGAAGTCGAAGAGGCTGAGGACGACGCTCGGTAAACAACCACCGCTCAAGACGGATCGGGTCGGCCCAACCAAAGGGGAGGGGGCGTTCCGCAAGGGCAATGTTGGAGAAAATGAAATTCCCTGACCGTTATCCTTTTCCAACAGACTACACCGCGCCCGGTCGTTCTCCCCCCTCCCTGACCCTCCCCACGAGGGGGAGGGAATTCTATCGCGCACCATCCCGTTCGTTTCGCAAAGGGTGAACTGATGGCGAATCCTCCGTTTTGCGACTCCGGCGCGGATTGCTGCTGCCAAAAGCGCGAAGAGGACGCCACGCGCCGCGACTTCATCGTCTTGGCCGCCGAAGCCATGGCGGGCGTGGGCGCGGTCGGCGCGGCGTGGCCGCTCATCGATTCGATGAATCCCGCCGTCGCGACGGCAAAGGCTCTGGCGACCGAAGACATCGACCTCGCCGCCATCAAGGAAGGTCAGACACTCACCGTGATGTGGCAGGGCAAGCCCGTCTTCATCCGCCACCGCACCGCCGAAGAAATCGCGGCGGCCCGCGCCGTGCCGCTCGATCAACTCAAAGATCCGCAAAGCGACGAAGACCGCGTCGCCCAATCCGCCTTCGACGGCCACGCGCTGCCGCAATGGCTGGTGCTGATCGGCAAATGCACGCACCTCGGCTGCATCCCGCGCAGCCGCAAGGCCGAGGGCTGGCTCTGCTCGTGCCACGGCGCGCACTACGATACTTCAGGCCGCATCCGCCAAGGCCCCGCCCCCCGTAACCTCGAAATCCCTCCCTATCGGTTCACCGCCCTTACCAAGCTCAGGATCGGATAAATGCCCGCCGCCCCGCGCGTTCCCTTCAAGAATCCGGTCGTCGAATGGGTTGACGTGAGGTTGCCGCTGTTCAGTCTGTGGCGCGATCGCTATGCGATGATGCCGGTGCCGCGCAATCTCAACGGGTGGTGGGTGTCCGGCGCTCTGGCGTTGTTCACGCTCGCGGTGATGATCGTCAGCGGCGTTTTTCTGGCAATGCACTACACGCCGACGACCGCGCAAGCCTTCGCCTCGGTCGAGCGCACCATGCGCGAAGTCAATTGGGGTTGGCTGCTCCGCGCGGTTCATATGAACGGCGCGTCGCTGTTTTTCGCCATCGTCTATGCGCACATTCTCCGCAGCGTCTATTACGGCTCATACAAGCGCCCGCGTGAATTGCTGTGGCTGCTGGGTGTCGTGCTGTTCCTGCTGATGATGGCGACGGCCTTCATGGGCAGCGTGTTGCCGTGGAGCCAGACAGGCTATTGGAGCGCCACCGTCGTCGCCAACCTGTTCAGGGCCATCCCGTTCGTTGGCGAGCCGCTCGTGACATGGCTGATCGGCGGCCCGGAGGTGGGCGAGGCGACGCTGCGCCGTTTCTTCGCGCTCCATTACCTGCTGCCGTTCGCGATGATCGGTGTGGCGTTTTTGCATGTCGCGGCCCAACACGTCGCGGGCGCGAACAATCCGCTGGGCATCGACCCCAAAAGCCCGCAGGACACCGTGCCGTTTCATCCCCGTTATACGAGCCGCGACCTGTTCGGGCTGGCCGTGTTCGTCTTGGTCTTTGCCGCCATCGTGTTCTTTGCGCCCGCCGCCTTTGTCGCGCCCGCCAGCGACATCCCCGCCGACCCGATGACCACGCCGGACGTCATCGTGCCCGCGTGGTATTTCCTGCCCTTTTTCGCCATGTTGCGCTCTGTCGGCGATCTGGTCGTGCCCTTTACCGCCATCGTGCTGATCCCCGCCCAGCTGGGCGGCGTGCTGGCGCTGTTCGGCGCGTTGCTGACGTTGCTGCTGCTGCCGTGGCTGGATCGTTCGCCCGTGCGCTCGGCGGTGTTTCGCCCCCTTTACAAAAAGCTGTTCTGGTTGCTGGTGCTGGACCTCGCGCTGCTGGGCTATGTCGGCGCGCAAGAGCCGGAGGGGCTGTGCCGCCTGCTCGGCCGACTGGCGACCGCCTATTACTTCCTCCATTTCCTGATCTTTCTCCCCCTGTTGCCCCGCATCGAAAAACCCCAGCCTTTGCCGAGCAGCATCGCGGAGGCGGTGAGGGAATGAAACGCACCGCCGCCCTGCTATTGCTCGCCCTCGCGCTAGCGCCCATCCCCGCCGGAGCCAGTGCGCCAAGCCCCACAACTGCCGTCCACGAAGCCGAAGCGGCGCAAGCCCCGCTGTCTCTCCTCTGGGATGCCGAACCACTACAGGCGACGCGTTTGCGCACCGGCGCGGGCGTTCTGGCCTTCCTCGCCGTCTTTGCCGTCCTCCTGTACATCCTGCAACGTCGCGCATGGGCGAAACGGTCTTAACCAAGGAACGGGGAAACGGGGCTGGACTCGCGCCAACAGAGCTGCTAAACAGCGCGTCTTCATACGGTGTGGGCGATTAGCTCAGTTGGTAGAGCAGCTGACTCTTAATCAGCGGGTCGTGGGTTCGAGCCCCCCATCGCCCACCACCGTTGTGAACGTATGGCGGACAAGGCCTTGCCTGTCCTGCCCTTAACGCAAATGATGCGTTTTTACTTTCCCCGCCTTATCCTATAATGCCCGCATGTTAACTTTAGTTGATTTACATAGCGCTCTCGTTGTCGCGCCCATTTCGATGGCCAAGATTGACGGTATGCAGTCGGCGCGGGAAACCATGCGGATCTTCACAGACCTGCTGCTTCCCCGCGCCCCGGAAGACGAAGCCAGCACGGATGTCGTCGCCGTCACGACCGAGGGGCTTTATATGTGCAACGCAGGCGAGTCGGCTCATGCGTTGCGTGAACGACTTTGGAAAATGGGCGACTGTTTTCGTCGGCAGTTTCACAATGAGCTTGCTCAAGCGCACAAGAAGGATCCCCGCATCATCCCTCAGGCCTATGAAATCGAGACTTTCGATGCCTTGCGCGCGCGAGCCTCGGGAGATTTTCGTCAACTCTTTGGCCTGCTGAAAGGCGAGGTGACAACCAATCCGCGCTACCGGGAAAAAATCAGCGCCGACCTCGACCGCCTGAACCAGCCGATGACCGAGGACAAAACCGCCTTTCTCAATGAAGAGTTTGTCTGGGGTTGGCTGGTCTACAAAGGCCGCCTGCGCTTGCGCGAAAACGGCGCGCTGCGCAGACACAGAGAGGGGCAAACCATCGTGTGCTATCCGGGCGACCTGATGGCTTCGCAAATCGAAGCCTACCGCCTGCTGACCCACGCCACGGGCGCTCTGCCGATGGGGCGCAGCCTCTACGTCAACACCGTTCGTCACCAAGACGAAGATGTCGCGGCGACCGTCGCGGGGCTGGAGAGGCGAGAACCTCTTGGGAAGAAAATCCCACGCGTCAAACTATCGGCCTTTGCGCCGACGTAGACATCACCCCTTCAGCTTTTTTCCCGGCACATCATTCAGCATCGCGGGGTGGGTTGCTTTTATGACCTGCCTCACAAAGAACCCGAACAGCTTGTCAGCGATTATCGGCTGGCTTCAGGCGGCTTCGGCGGCGATGGTTTGGATGATGTTTTCCACCAGTTTGCGGATCAGTTGGGCATCGTCGCCTTCGGCCATGACGCGGATGAGGGGCTCGGTGCCGGATTTGCGGATGAGGAGGCGGCCTGCGCCGTTCAACTGGCGCTCGGCGGCGGCGATGGCGGATTGCACGGCGGGGCGGGTCAGGATTTCGCCGGGCGCTTTCGCGTTGAGCAGGATTTGCGGCAGCGGCTCGAACAGGCGGCAGACTTGGCTGGCGGGCGCGTGGCGTTCGCGGATCACGGCGAGGATTTGCAGCGCGGCGATCAGGCCGTCGCCGGTGGTGCCATAGTCGCTTAACACGATATGGCCGGATTGTTCGCCGCCGACGTTGCAGCCCTGCGCGCGCATCGCTTCGACGACATAGCGGTCGCCGACGGGCGTGCGGGTCAGGCCGATGTTGCGGCTGTTCAGAAAACGCTCAAAGCCCAGATTGGACATGACGGTGGTGACGACGGCGTTGCCTTTCAGCTTGCCGTTGCGGCTCCATGCTTCGGCGATCAGGGCGATAAGCTGGTCGCCGTCGATCATCTGGCCCTTTTCGTCGGCCATGATCAGCCGGTCGGCATCGCCGTCGAGGGCGATGCCAACGTCCGCTTGATGCAGCAGCACCGTTTCCTGCATCAGGCGCGGGTGCGTCGCGCCGCAGTCGAGGTTGATGTTGCAGCCGTCGGGCTGCACCGCGACGGGGATGACTTCGGCTCCCAGTTCCCACAGGATGGCCGGGGCGGCTTTGTAGGCCGCGCCGTTGGCGCAATCGACGACGATTTTGAGGCCGTCGAGGCGCAGGCCGCTTGGCGAGGTGCCTTTGACGCATTCGACATAACGGCCGATTGCGTCGTCGAGGCGGCTGGCGCGGCCAAGCTCGGCGGAGGGGGGGAGGTCGGTGATGCCGTTTTCCATCCGCGCTTCGATCTGCGCTTCGATGTCGTCGGAGAGCTTGTAGCCGTCCGGTCCGAACAGCTTGATGCCGTTGTCTTCATAGGGGTTGTGCGAGGCCGAGATCATCACGCCCATGTCGGCGCGGAGGCTTTTGGTCAGCATGGCGACGGCGGGGGTGGGCAGGGGGCCGAGCAGGATCACGTCCATGCCCTGCGCGATAAAGCCCGCCGTCAAAGCGGGTTCCAGCAGATAGCCCGACAGACGCGTGTCCTTGCCGATCACCACGCGGTGGCGGTGGTCGCCGCGCCGGAACAGGCTGGCGGCGGCCATCGCGACGTTGAGGGCTGTCGCCGCCGTCATCGGTTCTTGATTGGCGCGGCCACGGATGCCGTCGGTGCCGAAAAGCTTGCGGGTCATAGGACTATTCCTGCCGGTTGCGTTGCGGGGGGAGGATAGTCGTTTGCGCGGCTGGGCTCAACGCGGTTTTATTGTGGGAGCGACATAGCCTGATCCCCTTTCGAAGGGTCGATAGGTTGTCGTCGAGGCGTATATAATCTTGTTTGGGGGGTATGCGTACCCATGGCGCTTTGTGACCTCGTTGATTACGGCGTTCATTTCCGGAAAGTCGCTGTCGATCAAGGGGCGGCAGTATTCTTGCTGTCGGACAAAGGGGACAAGGAGCAAGGTTGTTGCGATAATCTTTTTTTGGCACACGAGTCCCGCTTCGGGTTGGAACGCCTCTGTAACGGTCTCTCCCTTTGAAGCGGCGATGTAGCTCTGCGAGCTATAGACGCTCCTGACGGCATAGGTGGGAGTATTGTATTTTTTTGTGGGAAAAGAATAGGTAGGCTCACTGTCGATATATGTGGGAAAAATGGCGGTCAGTGTGTTGGCCCCGAGTATGAACGTGCCTGTGGCAACCAGTGGAGCGACAACGAAAGTGGTGGCAAGGTTCATGTATTTCTCCGGTAAAATGCAGGACTATATTTCCTGTCTTACCGAAAAGTTGATGTAATTACAACGCGCTTTTGCTGATGGCGGGGTTTGGTTAATCCGCCATCGACCGTGTCGCCAACGGCTCGGGGGCCAGGGGCGGGAGGGTGGAGGGGGGGACGGAGCCGCGCTTGCCGGTGCCGCTGACGGCGGCGGGGGCTACCGGAGGCGGCTCGTGGCCTTCCTTGCGGTCGAGGGGTTCGCCGCGCAGGAGGGCTGCGACTTCGTCGCCGGACAGGGTTTCGTATTCCAGCAGCGCCTTGGCGAGCATATGCAGATTGTCGATGTGCGTCGTCAGGATGCTGCGCGCCTTGGCTTCACCTTCTTCGATCAGGCGGCGGATTTCGCTGTCGATAATCTGGGCGGTGCTTTCCGAGATGTTGGTCGTCTGCGCGACGGAGTGGCCGAGGAAGACTTCCTGTTCGTTGGAGCTGTAGCGCACGCGGCCCAGTTTGTCCGACATGCCGAATTCCATGATCATGCGCCGCGCGATGGCGGTCGCTTGCTGGATGTCGCTGCTCGCGCCGGTGGTGACGTTTTCCTTGCCAAAGATGATTTCTTCGGCGATGCGTCCACCGAACATGATCGCGAGGCGCGATTCCAGTTCGGTCTTGGTCTGGCTGTATTTGTCGCGTTCCGGCAGGCTCATGGTAACGCCCAGCGCACGGCCACGGGGGATGATCGTGACTTTGTGCAGGGGATCGCTTTGCGGCACGTTGAGGCCGACGAGCGCGTGTCCGGCTTCGTGATAGGCGGTGAGGGAGCGTTCCTTGTCGGTCATCACCATCGAGCGTCGTTCCGCGCCCATCATCACTTTGTCTTTGGCGGACTCAAACTCGGCCATGCCGACGGCGTTCTTGTTGTTGCGGGCGGCCATGAGCGCCGCTTCGTTCACCAGATTGGCGAGGTCGGCACCGGAAAAACCGGGCGTGCCGCGCGCGATGGTGCGGGCATCCACGTCGTCGCCCAAGGGGACTTTGCGCATGTGGACGCGCAGGATCTTTTCGCGGCCCGCGATGTCGGGGTTCGGCACGACCACTTGGCGGTCAAAGCGACCGGGGCGCAGCAGCGCGGGGTCGAGCACGTCGGGGCGGTTGGTGGCGGCGATCAGGATCACGCCTTCGTTGGCTTCGAAGCCGTCCATTTCGACCAGCAACTGGTTGAGCGTCTGTTCGCGTTCGTCGTTGCCGCCGCCGAGGCCCGCGCCGCGATGGCGGCCTACCGCGTCGATTTCGTCGATGAAGATGATGCAGGGCGCTTGCTTTTTGCCCTGTTCGAACATGTCGCGTACGCGGCTCGCGCCCACGCCGACGAACATTTCCACAAAGTCGGAGCCGGAGATGGTGAAGAACGGCACGTTGGCTTCCCCCGCCACCGCGCGGGCGATCAGGGTTTTACCTGTGCCGGGAGGGCCGACCAACAGCATGCCTTTCGGAATTTTGCCGCCGAGGCGTTGGAATTTCTGCGGGTCGCGGAGGAATTCCACCACTTCCTGCAGTTCCTGCTTGGCCTCTTCGATTCCGGCCACGTCTTCGAACGTCACTTTGCCGGTTTTTTCGGTGAGGAGGCGGGCGCGGCTGCGGCCAAAGCCCATCGCCTTGCCGCTTCCGCCCTGCATTTGGCGCATGAAGAAGATATAGACGCTTACCAGCAGGATCATCGGGAACCACGACAGAAGCACGTTCCAGAAAGTGGGCGTGCCGGAGTCGTCGGGTTGGACGCGGATCTTGACGTTCTTGGACAGGAGCTTGTCGACCACGCTCGCGCCTTCCGGCGTGTAGGTCGCAAATTCGCCGTTGCCGCCTTCGATGTGGCCCGAGATCAGATTGCCCTTGATGAGGACATCGGTGACTTTGCCTTCTTCGACCCGCGCCATAAAATCGCTGAACGGCATCATGCTCTGCATCGGCGCTCCGCCGGGGCTTTGGAACATGTTGTAGAGCGCGGCCATGAGGAGGCCGATCACGACCAACAAAGCGACATTTTTTCCGATATTATTCAAAGCGCGCAGCCTTTCACATAAGCCGATGACGGTGATCCGGCTGGGCCGCTATCATCGGGGGAACATGTTGAAGATATAGTAAAGCTTGTTGGGATTGCAATTGCTCGTCCATCGCGGCGGCGCGAAATAGTCACACGGGCGGACGGGTTATTCCTTGTCTTTCTCATCGCGCGGCGCAAGCGGCTGACTCCAGAAGGGGGGCAGGGGCGTTGTCCATGACTCTGCGTTTTCCTTGCTTGCGTTGCCCGCGTCCGTCAGGGCGGGAATCCCGATCAGCGTCGCGCCGCGCCACAGACCCGGAAGCGTGCTTCGTGCGCGGCCTTGAGGAACCTGCTTGCGCAACTTTGGGGCCAAGCGGTCGAGGGTTGCATGCTCCTGCGGGCCGAGCGCCCGGACTTCGAGATTATGCGCCGCTGAATGGGGCGACAGTGTGACGCGCCAGCGCCCATCCCAAACCACGGTTCCGCCCGGCGCGAGGGGCTGGCGGTCGGTGACGCTGGCGGGCTCTCGAAGGAGGGTGATGTGGGCTGCGTCGCGGCTGACAATGACCCCATAAAGGGTGTGGGCTTTCATCGCGTTGCCGCTTTGCAGCGCCGCGACAAGCGGCAGGAGCGCGGCGCGTTCCGGTGGGTAGTCGTCCTTGTGCAGATAGGCAAGACAGGCGCTTAACGCTTTGATGGCAATGGCTTTTGGCGCTTCGTCGAAGGCGGCGGTCTGGAGCAGGATGCGGCCCCCCCTGTCCGGTTTTACGGCGGTGCGCAGCAGGGTTTCGGTGGCGTGATCGAGCGCGTCTTTCGCCTCCTGCGCCCGTTCGCCGAGGTCGATCAGGCGGTCGATGGTCAGGCCTTCGGCGGCCAAAAGGGGAAGAACTTGCCGTAACCGTCCACGGGCGTATTTCGTCGCGCTGTTTGAAGGGTCGGTGACATAGGGGATGTTGGCCGCTTCGCAGGTGGCGATCAACCGCGCCTTGGGGATGGCGAGGAGGGGGCGCAGCAGGCTCACGCCGTTCCGGGTCGTTGTCGCGGCCATGCCCGCCAGACCGTCGATACCGCTGCCTTTGGCGAGGCGCATCAGGACGGTTTCCGCTTGATCCTCGCGCTGGTGCGCCAGCAGGAGCGTCGCGATGCCGTGGCGGCGGCAGGCGTTCAGCAGCAGGTCGTAACGTGCCTGTCGGGCGGTTGCGTGGATGCGTGTGGTGACGGGCGGGTGATTCCAGCGCAGGATTTCCGCCGGAATGCCCAGCGCGGCGAGCCGTTGCCGCACCGTTTTGGCCTCGTCGCCGGATTCGGGGCGCAGTTGGTGGTCGACGATAAAGGCAATGATGCCCTTTGTTTCATTGTGGTTGTCGGCGCGGGTTTTTGCCCATCTTTGCGCGCACCACGCCAGCGCCATGCTGTCGGGGCCGCCGGATACCGCGATGGCGATAGGCTGCGGCACGGCGGGCATCAGCGCGGCGAATTCTTCTGGCGCGAGCGGCGCGGCGCTGGGGTGTGGCTTCATGTTGCTCTTCGTTCCGTTTCGCCGTAAATTGTGACGCGCTTTTTCACAAAGCGCAAATCTTGTTCCCGCAACGGCGGGCTTTCCCGGCGGGAGGCTCAAACCGAAAGTTTCGCTCATGAGCTTTGACGACGATACGATCAACAGCGGCCATCCATCAAGCCTCGGTCTTGTCGCGGCGGCGTGCGTTTTGGCGCTGGGGCTGGGCGCGGGCGGCTATTTCTTTGGGACGGCGCTGGATCGCGGCTTTGAGCGTTTGCACAAGCCGCACACCGTCTCGGTCAAGGGGTTGGCGGAACGGGCGGTGAAGGCCGATCTCGCGTTGTGGCCGTTGCGCTTTGTGGCGACGGGCAGCGATCTCGCGGCGGTGCAGATGAAGATCGATGCGGATATGAAGGCCGTGACGGCTTTTCTGAAGGAGCAAGGCTTGTCGCCGGAGGAGGTCATCGTCGGGCGCACCGATGTGGTGGACAAGCTCGCCAACGAATACGGCGAGGAGAAGAACAACGATAACCGTTTTATCCTTTACGCCAATGTGATGATCCGCTCCGCCAACGTCGACGCCGTGCAGACGATCAGTCGCCGGATCAGCGAGTTGGTGAAATCGGGCGTTGTGTTCACGGCGGCGGGCGCGGGGCGCGCTTCGTTGTCGCCGTACTTTCTGTTCACAAAGCTGAATGACGTTAAGCTGGACATGCTGGCCGAAGCCACGCGCAACGCGCGCGCGGCGGCCGAGCAATTCGCGCATGACGCTAGCGTGCCGCTTGGAACGCTGGTTGAGGCCAATCAGGGGGTTTTCAGCATTCTTCCCGGCGATCCTATCCCCGACGCGAGCGAGGATACGCAGGTCAACAAGACTGTGCGCGTCGTGTCCACGGTGCAATACGCGGTGGGCGGGTAAACTTCGACGCGGCTACAACACGCCCAGCATGCTGGCCACCAACGGATGGCGGACGATGTCGTGGTCGGTCAGGCGCACCACGCCGATGCCCGGAACCGGTTCGAGCCTACGCGTGATTTCCGACAGCCCGGACATGCCCTGCAGCAAATCGCTTTGATCCGGGTCGCCGGTTAGCACCATCGTCGAGTGCCAGCCGAGGCGCGTCAGCAGCATTTTGATCTGGTTGTAGGTGCAGTTCTGCGCTTCGTCGATCACCACAAAGGCGTTGTTGAGCGTGCGACCCCGCATATAGCCGATGGGCGCGATTTCAATCGCGCCGTCGGCCAGCATTTGTTTCAGCCGTTTGCTGCCCAACCGGTCGTTGAGCGCGTCGTACAGCGGCCGCAGGAACGGCGCCATCTTTTCGTGCATGTCGCCGGGCAGAAAGCCGATGGTTTCGCCCGCTTCGATCGCCGGACGCGACAGCACGATGCGATCCACGCGCCCCGCTTCCAAGGCTTCGACCGCCGCGCTGATGGCCAGATAGGTTTTGCCGGTTCCGGCGGGGCCGACGGCGATCACGAGGCTGTGCTTGGCCATGGTTTCGAGAAGCGCGGCCTGATTGGCGTTCTGCGGCTTGACCTTGCGGACGTAGCTTTGGTCGCGCCGTTCAAAGGATGGTTGATTGAGGGGATCCCATGGCGAGCCGGTCGAGTAGAGCGGCTCGATATTGTGGGCCTTGTCCGATTTGTGGTCGGACGATTCAAAGCGTGTGTGCCGTTTGCCCATTATGACCTCGCTTCGCGCCGGAACGCCGGACGCGCGTAAGCGCAGCCCCACCACGGGGCTGCGTCAAAGTGACGGTAACATGAGAAAAAGGCGAAAGAAGATTCAACGCCGCGAGCGGGGGTGGTGGGGGAGAGTGTCGACAGCCTAGGAATGGCCTAACCTCGCTTTCCCGTTCGGCCCCGGCCTGAGCCGGGGCGGGGCGCTTGGCCCCCTTGAACCTCAGGTCAATTTTAGAACCGTGGGGTTAACAAAGCACTAACAAACCGTGCCGCTCGTTCCATGGCTTGTCGTTCCAGCCTGAAGGGGAGCAGGGCCGGACCGCCCGTTCCGTTGCGGCGGGATATGCTGTCACGAAAGGTTATCTCGCGCATGCCGTCCTGCAAGCGGGAGCCGAGGCGGTTATCGGGATCCACCGTGCGATGAATAAGATCGAGAAGGCCGGGGCGTCGAAGGAGGGGCCAACCGTTCCGGAAGAATGGCTGGTTGGAGGTGATGATGACCAGCGACCTCTTTTCTTCGGGCTTGGTCATGTTGTTCTCGTGGAAGGTTGCCATTGCGCTCGCGAGGGCAAACAACTCCTTTTGGGTCAGGCCTTGTTGGTTGTTTTCGTCGGCGACGACTGTATCCAAACGCATTCTGTCGAAGCCAAGATCGTCTACGATAAGGAGGTGGCCGTCTTTGTTCGGCATGTCTTTAAGAATCGCTGTGAATTCAGCAATCGTCGGCCGCACGAGAACGACATCTCTCGCGTCCGGGGTGAGTGCGATTTGAACGGTCGCCGTGTGTTCGGTCGGGCATACGAACGAGTTTCCGCGAAAAAAGACGGATTCCCAACCCGCGTTGTAGGCGTGGACTCTATCGGTATTTTTCGGCAGCCAACGTAGATACCTGTCGAGGGAGCCGGGCGGGAAATGCGTGTCCTGACCGGGCATGTCCGGGGGGGTGCCCGTGGCCATGCATTTAAACGTAACGACGGATTTCCCCATAGCTACGGGATCGCTGGTGTCGAGGGGCCAACAGATCTCGGTCTGACCGAGGTTGCTGGCGAGAATGGCTCTGTGCAACGCGAAGGCGAGATGTGATTTGCCAACCCCCGGCCCTCCCGTCAGGGCGATGAATGAGCTGATGCGTGCCGAGCCACACCATGTCGTGGCGCCGATGTTGAGGTTTTCTGTTTGTCTGTAGCTTGGCGCTGTTAGGGCTTGGGTCAGCGGGTCGCTCATTTCGCGAACTCTTTGGTAGGCGAGGACGGCGTTTAGGTTGCCATCGTCAGAAACCCTAACGGGAATCCGGTCTGTATTATTTCCAAAGCCCCAGAATCGGCGCTTCTCTTTGACCGGTTTTATGTTGGGGCTGTATTTTTGTGGTCATCTGCGAGAAAGATAAGAAGTTCATTGAGCCTATCAATTTGAAGAAGGCTTCTGGTCGCGTCTCGGAATCCTCTGTGCGCGGCTTCCAGTGTGGGGGTGATGTCCGCTTTGTCAACGGGGGCGCGTGCGACTTCTACCATGTTGGTCAGGAGGGCGAGAGCTTGCCGTTCGACCGCAGTCGTCGCTTCAAAATTGGCGAAGGTCGGGGCCTCGCCAGTTCTCGTGACGGGACGGGTCGCTTGCGCGCGGGCGACGGCGGCTTTGAGGGCTGTTGCAGCGTCCATTTTTGTATCTCTGTCTTTCAAATAAAAGAATGAATTTATTGTAAAACACGCTTCGTCCTAGCTCGGATTAACCGAGGAGTCAAATAGTTGCAAGGCATCGTTATTTTAACCATACTTATGGCGTGGTGGGCGGCGGGGGGTTAACGAGGGGTGGCTGCCGCTTGCGGCGGCGCGGCGCGGTTGTTCCGGCGAAGCAAACCGGTGTATGCAATCCCGGTGCCAAGACGACGGATGGCAACAATCCCTTAACTTTCCACGCCTAGTTTGGGTCTATGACGCTTTCACAACGCCTCGATATTCGCCAATCGCAAACGCTTGTTATGACGCCGCAGCTGCAGCAGGCGATTAAGCTGTTGCAGATGTCCAATGTGGAGCTGGGCGAATTCGTGGCGCAGGAGATCGAGCAGAATCCTTTGCTGGAACGCGCCGAAGACGGCGGCTCCGGCGACGAGGTTCTCAGCGAGCATGTGGCGACCGAGCCGGAGGCGTATGACCCCGGCGGCGCTCCCGCGCCGTTAACGGGCGAAAATCTGGGGACTCCGGCTGCCGACGACGAACGCGTGTGGGATGACGACGATCGGAGCGGCGGGTCGGCCGATGACGGCGTGGCGGAGGTTTGGAGCGGCGGCGCGGGGGGCGACGGCGATTTCGTCGCGGGCGGCGCGGCGGCGGAAGCGCCCAGCTTGCGCATGTATCTGTTGGGGCAGATTCAGGTGGATTTCGCCGATCCGGCGGCGCGGATGATCGCGGCGGCGTTGGTGGAGTTTTTGGACGATGCCGGGTATTTGCCGGACGATCTGGAACTGGTCTGCGCCCAGATGGGGGCCGCGCCGGAACAGTTCGCGGCGGTGATCGCGCAGTTGCAGGGGCTCGATCCGCCGGGGATTTTTGCGCGGTCGTTGCAGGAGTGTCTTGCGATTCAACTGCGCGAGAAGGATCGGCTTGATCCGGCGATGCAGACGATGTTGCAGCATCTTGACCTTGTGGCCAAACGGGATCGCGCGGCGTTGATGAAGCTGTGCGGCGTCGATGCCGAAGACATCGCCGGGATGATGGAGGAACTTCGCGCGCTCAATCCCAAGCCTGCGACGGCCTATGCTTCGGATGTCGCGCCCGCCATCACGCCGGATGTCATGCTGCGGCCTCAGCCGGGCGGCGGGTGGCAGGTCGAGTTGAACAGCGATAATCTGCCCCGTGTTTTGGCGAACGAACGCTATTACACGCAGGTGCAGAACGCCATGCGCGCCAAGCCGGACAAGGATTATCTGAGCGAACGCTGGCAGCAGGCCAACTGGCTGGTCAAGGCGTTGCACCAACGCGCGACGACGATTCTGAAAGTGGCGGCGGAAATCGTGCGGCGGCAGGATAGTTTCTTTGTCCACGGCGTTCAGCATTTGCGGCCCTTGATCCTGCGCGACATCGCCGAAGCCGTCGAGATGCACGAATCCACCGTCAGCCGCGTGACGCAGCATAAATTCATCGCCACGCCGCGCGGGCTGTTCGAGCTGAAGTATTTTTTCACCAACGCCATCGCCACGACCGGCGGCGCGGAAACGGTTTCGGCGGAGGCGGTGCGCGACCGGATTCAGGCGTTGATCGCGGGCGAAGCGCCAACGGCGGTGTTGTCCGACGACCGGATCACCGAGCTGTTACGCCAAGAAGGCATCGACATCGCGCGGCGCACTGTGGCCAAATACCGTGAGGCGTTGAATATCGCGTCTTCGGCGCAAAGGCGGCGCGAGAAGCGGGATGGGTAGCGCCTAAGTCCTGTTGCAAATTTAACGTCCGTCAACCCATTGAAATCCATGGCATTGCAAATGTGGGTTGAGCGCGAGGCTGCCCACACTAAAACAAGGGACGGCGCCATCTGATTTGAAAGTATTTCTTGTTTGGACTTCCTTCTTTTCTAGCTATATCGTGAAAGGTATTTATTGAAAACCATTCTTGCAATATGAAAATTCAAAGATGAAGACGATTGTAATAAGTGAACAAGTCAGCGATGACGATAAAACCAGAGGTTTTATCGCGCATATCTGCGGAAATTTGAAAAGCCGGTTTCCAGATGGTCATTATTATATCCCTGATCCCGCAGATATTTCTGACTACAAGTACCAGCTTCAAGGCACAGAAAAAGTTGTGATCGCCGGAGGGGGGTATGCGGGTGCGCTCGCCGCTATGGCCCTTTTAAAAGAAAATCCGTCACTCGATGTAACCATCGTCGAAGCTCGATCCCCCACAAGATGCGTAGGTGGTCCTTGTACCTGCAAGGGGTGCATGGGTGGCGTTTCTTCCAAAGGCATCGAAATGATTAGAAGTCTGGGAATTGAGTTTCCGGACGACCTTTTTACAGGTCAGGCAGCCCACATTGGATATGTGAATGTCAGAGAAAATATTGGCCTAGATAAGGTGGAGCCGAAGGCTACTCCGGAACTCAAATTTATTTCGCATGGATTTGGTCCTGCAGCCCTACAGTTAGGGACGCGCGGACAAAAAATCAGTATGGCTGATTTTCTGCGCAGCGAAGCCAAAAAGCGCGGCGTTAAGATAGTCACCGGCGCCGTTACGCATATTGCCTTTCCTGAATACAGGTCTCATCCGGCCTATGTCCGCTACGAAACCGGATCCAGCGGTAACATTCTTGATGCCGAGCTTGTTATAAACGCCACCGGCGTAAACGGCCGGGGTTTGGACCTGATGCGATATCATCCGAATCCCGATAATGGGGAAATCATTCCAGGAAAAATTCTTTCTCCTGCCCCTGCAACGCATTTTGCAAGCGTGTTTGAAATCCCAATAACAGATCAGCAAGTTGCTGATCTCAAGATGTCTCCGCATGTTTTTTACTATTGGTACGGCGTTCCGAACACAGAAGCCATTCTAACCATGCTTAAACGATCACATGGGGAACAATGGGTTACTGTCGTTGTTTCTCCAAAACCCAAGCTTATGAGGGATGCCAACAGCGACGACGAACGAAAGCAAAAAATCGGCACAATTTTCCGATCCTTTCTTGAAATGTCAGGAATGGGGAAGTTTGTTGGTGATCGGATGTTGTGTCAGTGCCTCTCAAAAATTCCTGTTGATGTGACAATATTTCCCGGTGTGCGTAATTATCCGGGACATAGGTATGTCATGGTTGGCGATGCCAGCGGTGTCATAAGATACAAAAAAAGCGGCATAGCCTATCTTATCGAATGCGCGTTTATAATCGCAAATACAGCTGTAACCTGCGGCGTTACGGGTGACAGCCTTGCCTCTTCGCATGATGTTTTTGCCGCTAACGTCCACGCAGACAACCTTGTGGGTCAGTTTCTTTTTGCGGCAAGCTGCGTTGTAAACAGAAGCCCATTTTTGTCGAGAATGTATGGAGCCATGTTGAATGTTTCCTTTGTTGGAGATGCCGTAGGCCGAGTTGTAATGGGGCACACCGGTCTCGATGCGCGCTATGCTACCAGCTTGCCAGTGGCGGTATGGAGAAGGTTGAGAGGCATGAAAGAAGAAAGCCCTCCACGTAAGCAAGGGCCTAACAATCTGCATCTATAGCTGCATAGACAGACCCGTTGCGAAAGCCGCGTCGAATGTTTGTTTGGGAGCCTATGATTTTCAAGGGCGGGGAGCGTGAAGGCGCTCCTCTATGGCAAGGTTTAAATGTGCGGTGCCTTTGCGCAAGAGGCAATTATAACGGCGGATGCCTCGCTTTTTCTGGATATGGTCGCGCCGAAGGAGGTTCATGGGGCAGTGGCGGCGCGAGAAGTGGGCGGGGGAGGGGGGCATGCGTATCGCTGGTTTACCCTCCTCCTCGCGGAGGGCTACCTTGTATAACCGTGATCTGCCCTTAGAAATAAGGTTTTATCCGGGTCGTACTTATTGAGGATGCGGTCCATTGTGCCAATCTGGATCATCGCCTCAACCGCCATATCCGCCCACTCTTGGAGATTCTGATCGCCTTTTGGCACGACGAGAATAGATGTCGGAAACACCATTAAAGCTTTTGTGACCTGTTTTAAAGCGTCAGGATTGTGAACAAGAAAGTCTTTAACGAAGGCTGGGTTTTGCTGGGTAATATCGGCCTTTTTCGTTAGAACGTTAGCTATAATATCTGGTGCGGGAGTCATTCCCGGCAAAAAGAGTTTCTTTGCTTGAGGATAACTGTTTCTGTGAATCTCCACCCCATTTGATCCCTCAACATCCACAACGATCACATCTTTCTTGTTGATGTTAGCGATTACCTGCGGATCATGAAGGTCAAACCGGCTGTCATCGCCACGCGCATAGGCATAAGTTGGAGAATAATAGGCAGGCCGAGTAAATGTTGCGTGTGCACCATCCGTTGGCCCCTGCCAAACAGGTGTGCAGATTGCGTCATATCGGCCAGTCCGCAATCCTTCGTACATATTTCCAACACCAACTTCCTCGGTCCATATTATTTTGACGTTCATGCTCTGCGCCATAGCTTCCGCTAGGTCGTATCCAACGCCTTGGTATTCGCCGGTGTTAGGGTTTTTCATGAAGTAGGAGGCTGACCAACTGATGTAGGCGCACCGCAACTCGCCTGTGTCACGAACTCGCTCAAACGCCGTTTTTTCTTTATCACGCGTTGTGTGTTGCGGAGGAGAAGAAATGAGTCTGGGCGTGACGATCAAAGTAGCGCCAGCAGCAATTAAACCTGAAAGAAATGCGAGAGCCAAAGTTTTAGTGACAGACATGCTCGTCTCCAACATTGTCGTGTTGACGGGTTAACGCCAAAGTAAGTGTAGGCCAAACGAGGGGTGCGGGCGGGGTTAAGATGGGCCCATTTTCTTTGATTTTTCGCTTAGGGCGGTGACGAGGGCGTTGAGGCCTTCGCGTTTGACGATGGCGGTGAATTCTGAGCGGCGGGTGGCCAGTTCGCTGATGGTGGCATCCAGAAAAACGTCGACGATGCGCAGCGTGCCGCTTTCATCGGGGCGGACGAGGTAGTTGAGCGCCACCGCTTCTTCGCCCTTGGGCGTGAGTTTGGTTTCGACGATCACGCCGCCGCCGCTGGCGGGCTTTTCGCCCAGAACGTCGAAGGTCTCGCCGTCGTATTTGGCGAAGCGGCTGGCGTAGGTGGCAACGCTGAATTCCGAAAAAGCGGCGACGAGTTGCGTTTGCTCGTCCGGTTGCGCTTTGGCCCATGACGGCCCCACAGCAAAGCGCGTCATCAACGGCAGGTTAAAGGTCTTTCGCACCACCGGGTCGAGCTTTTTGTAACGTCCGTCGAAGCCGAGACGATCGCCTTGCTTCATGGTGTCGCTCAGTTGGGCGTAGAAGCTTTTGACGAGGTCACTGGCCGCGGCGTTCTCCGCTCGCGCGGGGCAGGCCAGCGCGAACAAGGCCAGAAGGACGAGCGCGGTTGATTTCATAAACGTCATGGTTTCGATTCCTGTCCTCGTCCGTGGCCGTGAGCCGGGCGTTCGGCCCGGTTGTTGTCCTTTATTGCGTCGAAAATCAGGCGAGCGCGGCGATGGTTTCCGCTTTGTCGCGCCCCAGCGTTTCGAGAACTTTCGCCACGATGTGCTTCGCGTTCAGTCCGGCGGCATCGTACTGCTTGAACGGCGTGTCCTGTTCTTGGAAGACATCCGGCAAGGTCATCGCGCGAATCTTGAGGCCGCGATCCATCAGGCCGTCGTTGGCGAGGTGGTGCAGAACATGGCTGCCGAAGCCGCCGATGGAGCCTTCTTCGATGGTGATCAGGACTTCGTGGTTGCGCGCCAGACGTTGGATCAGCTCCATGTCGAGCGGCTTGGCGAAGCGCATGTCGGCGATTGTGGTGCTGAGGCCGCGCACGTCCAATTCGTCCGCCGCCTTGCGGCATTCGCCGAGGCGGGTGCCGAGGTTGATGAGCGCGATCTTGTCGCCTTGCTTGACGATCCGGCCTTTGCCGATGGGCAGAACCTGCCCGCGTTCCGGCAGAGCCAAGCCCGAACCTTCGCCGCGCGGGTAGCGCAGGGCGGTGGGCGCGTCGTCGATGGCGGCGCAGGTCGCCACCATGTGCATCATGTCCACTTCGTCGCCCGCCGCCATGATCACCATGTTCGGGATGCAGGCGAGAAAGGCGAGGTCGAAGGCTCCGGCATGGGTCGCGCCGTCCGCGCCCACCAGACCGGCGCGATCCAGCATAAAGCGCACCGGCAGTTTCTGGAGCGCCACGTCGTGCACCAGTTGGTCATAAGCGCGTTGCATAAAGCTGGAGTAAATCGCGCAGAATGGCTTAAAGCCTTCGCAGGCGAGACCCGCCGCAAAGGTCACCGCGTGTTGTTCGGCGATGCCGACATCAAAGAGGCGGTCGGGAAAGCGCTTGCCGAAGATATCGAGGCCCGTGCCCGACGGCATCGCCGCCGTGATGCCGAGGATGCGGTCGTCGTGTTCGGCTTCCTTGACGAGCGCGTCGGCGAACAGCTTGGTGTAGCTGGGGAACGAAGGCTTCGGCTTTTCCTGCGCCTTTTCCGCTTCGGTCTTGATGATGTTGAATTTGGGCTGCACCGCGTGGAGCTTGTCGGCGGCGTTTTCCGCCGGGGCGTAGCCGTGGCCTTTTTCCGTCACCACATGGATCAACACCGGCCCGCCCTGCGGATCGTCGCGGACGTTTTCCAGCACCGGCACGAGGTGTTCCAGATTGTGGCCGTCGATGGGGCCGACGTAATAAAAGCCCAGTTCTTCGAACAACGTGCCGCCCGTGACCATGCCGCGCGCGTAATGCTCGGCTTTGCGCGCCGCTTCTTTCAGCGGGCGGGGGAAGATGCTGGCGAATTCTTTCGCGATGTGGCGCAGGCCTCGGTATTCCTTCGACGACACGATGCGCGACAGGTACGAACTCATGGCACCGGTCGGCGGCGCGATGGACATGTCGTTGTCGTTCAGGATGACGATCAGGCGCGAATTGGAAGCGCCCGCGTTGTTCATGGCTTCGTACGCCATGCCCGCGCTGATCGAGCCGTCGCCGATCACGGCGATGACGTTGTTCTTTTTGCCCTTGAGATCGCGCCCCACGGCAAAGCCGAAGCCCGCCGAGATGGAGGTGGAGCTGTGCGCCGTGCCGAACGGGTCGTACACGCTTTCGGTGCGCTTGGTGAAGCCCGACAGTCCGCCGCCTTGGCGCAAAGTGCGGATGCGGTCACGGCGACCGGTCAAAATTTTGTGAGGATAGGCTTGGTGGCCCACGTCCCAGATCAGGATGTCGTCCGGCGTGTCGAAGACATAGTGCAGCGCCGTCGTCAGTTCGACGACACCGAGGCCTGCGCCCAGATGGCCGCCGGTGATGGAGACCGTGTCGATGGTTTCGGCCCGCAATTCGTCGGCCAGCTGCGGCAGCTGAGCTTCTTCCAACTTGCGCACGTCCTCCGGCAGGTTGATGGTGTCGAGCAGCGGCGTCGCGGGCTTGCCGGGGTTCTGCGGGTGAACGTCTTTCGCCTCGATCTCGCAATCCTTGAAAATGGTTTCCTGCAATGGCTCGTGCTTTGCCTTGGTCTTGGGTGATGTGGTCAAGCGCCTCTCCCTTGGAAATATGTCGCCGGGCTGTTTCTGGTCATGACGGCGCGTCTGGTCGGCGCGACTCGACAAATTGGATAGCATTTTCAGCCATAGGGCGGAATGCTTAGCCCCTTATCGGGCGTAATTGCAAGCCACCCGTTACCTTCAAGCCACATATTAGACTCGTTGCGAAAGAGGCATTGAATCTTTGTTAACCGGCTTGTGATTCAAGGGTGGAGAGGCGTTGGAGGCCTCTCCGATGGCAAAGTTTAATAGCGCGGCGCTTTTACGCAAGCGGCAATTTCAGCGCCTGACG
>CAIXHP010000015.1 GCA_903919315.1 uncultured Pseudomonadota bacterium
CGCTATTCCAAAGCAACCTACGCCGCCAAGTTCTCCTCCATCGCGGGCATCGTCAATCTCATCGCCGGTTTCTGAACCCAGCTCATCCGCCCAAGGCCCACCCGCGCCCAATTCCCTCCGACTTTCGCAACAGGTCTAATCTAAGTCCAAAAAACGGAGTCTGTCCCCCTATATATAGGGGAGCAATTTTAGTTTTTTGCCCTGACATCTGATTTTCTATATACTCCTGCCACACATCATCGGTCACGTTGCCGCTTGATACAACCCAATAGCCTCGTCCCCACAAATGTTGCCCCCAGTACCTTTTCCTCAGAACAGGAAACTCGGACAATAGCTTGTGCGAGCTCTTTCCTTTCAGAAACTGCACCGCCTTCGCCACAGACAAATTCGGCGGAATGCCGATAAGCATGTGCACATGACCCCAATTGATCGCCCCGGCGTAGATCGTCATCTCTTGGCTTCGCGCAATCTCCCGCAGCAACTCGCGACATCGCTGCCCCACATCCCCAGACAAAACCCCATACCTATACTTCGTAATCCACACCAAGTGGTACTTGCTGTCCCACACCGTTTGGCTTCTTGCTTTGTAGCTTTCCATCCTCCCCTTATATCGCCTTATCCCTTCCGGCTAAAGCCGGGGGGGGGGGCAGATCCCAGAGGCGGGACCCTAAAGTCCACTTTACCGGCTAAAAGCCGGTGGTTTATGTCCCAAGGCTTGGAAAATCAGCCTTGGAGGTTTTCTGCAAAAAACGAAGTCGCGCGGCCGTTGGCCAGCTCGGCGGCTTCCTTGTTGAAATTCTGACCGTTCAACCGGGCAAAGGCATGATCGGCGTTAGGATAGACGTGCGCGGTAATGACGGGATTGCGCGCGATGCTGGTCAAAATCTTTTCACGCGCGGCGGGCGGCACGAATTTGTCCTGCCCTGCGATGTGCAACATCAGCGGCATGCGAACGTCATACACCTCGCCCAGCAGAGTCTCCAACCCGACACCGTAATAGCTCACCGCGCAGTCCACATCGCTGCGCGACGCGACGAGCCACGCCAGTTTGCCGCCGAGGCAGTAACCGACCGCGCCGACCTTGCCGCTGCACCCCTTCATCCGGCGGATATGCGCCAGCGTGGCGAGCAGATCGCGCACCCCGGCCTCTACGTCAAAAGATTTGTAGAGATCAAAGGCATGATCCCATTCGGCTGCGCTCTGGTCGGTCAGTTGCACGCCCGGCTCTTGCCGCCAGAACAAATCGGGACAAACGGCGATATAGCCCCGCGCCGCCAGATCGTCGCAAACCGCGCGCATGACGACGTTAACCCCGAAAATTTCCTGAATGACGACAATGCCGGGGCCATAGCCGCATTTAGGCAGCGCCGCATAGGCGCCGAACTCCTTGCCGTCGAGCGATTTGATGACAATATCGGGCATGAAGAACCTCGTCGGGAAAAGCCGCGCGAAAAGCGCGAAAAGACGCGAACGGAGGACAAGTTAAGCCCTCGACTCCCGCTTGGCAATCCCCGCGTCGCTTTGTCGCCGCGTCTATTGTCTTTCGACCCGCAAATTCCGCAAAGCCACCCGGCACCCCTGCGTCGTGGCGGATTCCACGGTCAAACGAAGCTTCAGAAACGCATCTTCTCCCGTCGCAACATCAAAATGACGGACGAGCGCGCCCGGCAGAACAATCGGCGCGAACGGCTCTTGCCGCAAAACGCGGCCCCGCGCCGTCGCAAGGATCAGCGTAAAACGCCGGTTTCGGCAGCTTGGCTCGGCCTCCACATCTTCCGCCAAACGATGGCTTCCCGCCGTCAGCGGCGCATCAAAGAACAATTCGAGCGTCGCGTTGTCTCTGTCGAACGCGGCCAAAGCGAACGCCTTTCCATCCGTCGTCGAAGCGAGATTCAGGCTGCGCGGCGCAAGGCTTTCCACCCAAGCCTCCGCGCCTCCGGCAACACGGCGGATCGCCGTGAGCTGGTCATGCAAAACGCCGGGTGTCCAAGGATCGCGCCGCCAGACGGACGCACGCACGCCGTTGGCCAATGTAAAAACCGCGTCGTCGCGGCGGAAGAGGGGGGCGCTCGCTCCCTGCGGCGGAAACCGCTCCGCCAAAGCCGTCACCACTTTTTGCCCGGAAGGGTCAAGATGATATTGCGCGGGCTCCGGCACGATATAGACCGACGCGGCGGCAAAAGCGTTCAGCGGCGGCCCCTCGCGGCTATCCACCTCAGGCGCCATCAAGAGCCGCGCCGCAAGATCACGCGCGCCAAGCTGCAGAAACACCGTGCGCAGCAAATCCTGATTTACCACCCGCGACGAGCCGACCAGCACAATCCGGTCGTCCGGCTTCACGCTGGCGGCCAGATGCCGCGTTAACGCCGCCAACGCTTCGATATCCAAACGCTCCATCGGCGGACGCGGCGCGGAGAAAATGCCCCAGTCCTGCGTCACCGGCGGCAACACCTGATCGCGCGGCGCAAGCCACAGCGCCCAAACGGCATTCCCGCCCAACACAAGAACGCCCGCACCCAGCAACGCAACCCGCCAACGCGGCGCAATCCGTTGCACTCCCAAAACCAACCCCGTCAAACCAAGCACAGTCGCAAGCGGCAGGGCAGGGAGCATATAGTGATATTCAACCTGCCGCGACGCAAACCCCCACGCCAGCAGCCACACCGCCGTATAAGCGCCCACGAACGCAAGCGCCGAACGCAACGGCGGGAACAACGCAGCGGCCACAGCCCATCCCGCCACCGTCGCGCCCAACAAAAGGAGCCCCCACGCCTCGACGATAAAAGCAAAGAAATCCGCCGCCGGGCTTTGATAGGATGCATAAAGCGCGTTGAAATTCACCGACAGCATCTGCAGCAAATAGTCCGGCATCACCAAGGCCAAAACCGCCAGCGCCGCAAAACCGCTGAGGAACAACCGCGCCGTCAGCCGCCGCAACACGCGACCCAAGGATTCCGCGCCCCGCGTCCTCAACGCGTCAACGCTGTCAAACACCGTCATCACCACCAGCAACGCCAAGCCCGCATAGGCAAAATGCCGCCGCAGCAAAACGGCCAGTCCAACCAGCACGCCCAGACCCAACGCAACGCGCCAGCTCTTCGGACGTTCCAGCGCCAGACCAAGCGCAAATGTGATCAGCGCCGCGCTGGCGACATCCGGAAATCCATCAAGCAAAGGCCGCCACAGGGCCGGAATCAGCGAACACCCGCCGAACGCCGCTACAAGCGCCATCGGCCAGCCCAGCAAAAACACCCGTCGCACAACAAAGGCGACCGCAATTTCAAAAGGCAGAAAGAACGCGACGAAATTCGTCAGGACAAAAACCGACCGTCCTTCGCCGAACAACGTAAAGCCGATCTGCGCGGGCAGGGCAAAGATCAGGTTGTAATCCTGCCCCAACGATGCCCGGAACTGCGCCCACCCTTCGGCAAATCCCACACCCAACGCGTAACGCAGATTGAGCGCCATGTTGTGATACATGGCATAGTCCCAGAAATAAATCGTCCGCTCCGCGCCGACAAACGCCGCCACAAACAAAAACTGCGCCACAGCCAACACGCCAACCGCGACGTGAAACGGAGCGCCAAGCTTCATGCCGTCGTTCCGCCGCTGACGCGATCGATGATGAACAATGGCCGCTGTTTGCTCTCCAGATAAATGCGCCCCACATATTCGCCGATCATGCCGATGCAGAAGAATTGCAAAGCAAAGAAGAACAGCAGGATCGTCGCCAGACTGGCCCACCCCCACACCGTCGCCCCAAACAGCCAAACGACCAGCACATAGAGCAAAAGCGCCGCCGCCAGCAGGCTGCACCCAAAACTCAGCCACAAACTGAGCCGCAACGGAAACACGGAAAAGCTGGTGATCGCGTCCATCGCGAAATGCAGCATCCGCCGTAACGGGTATTTGCTCACCCCCGCCGGACGCGGCTTGCGGTCATAGGGCAGGGCGACTTGCTTGAGTCCGATCCACGCGATCATGCCGCGCAAAAAGCGTTGCCGCTCTGGCATGCGCTGCAACAATTCCCAAACGCGGCGGTTGAACAGCCGAAAGTCCCCCGTATCGGGCGGCAACGCCTCGTCGCCCGCCAAGCGCATGAAACGATAGAAGAATCGCGCCGACTGCCGCTTGAACGCGCTTTCGCCGTCGCGCTTTCGCCTCTGCCCGTACACGACATCCGCGCCTTCGTCCATCAGGCGCATCATGTCCGGCAACAGTTCCGGCGGATCCTGCAAATCGGCATCGATAATAAAAATCCGCGCGCCTCGGCACAGCGACAACCCGGCGCTCAGCGCGATCTGTTGGCCATAGCGCCGCGCCAAATGCACCGCCACCACCTGCGGATGCGCCGCCGCCAATTGTTCCATGATCGCCGCCGTCGCATCGGTCGAACCATCATTGACGAGCAGAATTTCGCTAGCCCCCGAAACATTCGCGCACAAGGCGAGCAAACGCGGCACAAGCAACGGCAACGCGTCGGCCTCATTGTGACACGGCACAACGATAGACAACGCGCGATCAGCGGGGAGGGAAGTGTCGATCATGAAGCGAGATTCTACGCCGCCCTTTTCCCGGCGGCAAGCTTGCGCTAGACTGCAACGACAACATCGGGAGGATAGGCCATGAAAGTCACCGTCAACGTCGAATGCACGCCCGACGAAGCCCGCTCCTTTATGGGTTTGCCGGACGTTAAGCCGATGCAGGAAGCCTTGATGGCCGATCTGGAACAACGTCTGCGTTCCAACATGCAAGCCATGAGTCCCGAAACCATGCTCAACACATGGCTCCCCGCCAGCCTTCAGGGCGCGGAACATCTGCAAAAAATGTTCTGGGGCCAAATTCAGCAAATGCTGTCCGGTGTCGTCAAAACCTCCGGCTCGATGATCAATTTCACCGAGCCGAAAAAGGACGATCATCCGTGACCCTCTTTTACCGCGCCCATGTCTTTTGCTGCACCAACCGCCGCCCCGCCGGACACCCCGCAGGCAGTTGCGCCGACAAGAACGGCGAACGCCTGCGCAATTACATGAAGGCAAAGGCCAAAGAACTGGGCCTCAGCGACGTCAAGGTCAACGGTACGGACTGTCTGGGTCGTTGCGGTCACGGACCATGCCTCGTGATCTATCCCGAAGGCATCTGGTACGCGCCGCACACCGAGGCAGACATCGACGAAATCCTGACCGCCCACCTGCAACGTGGCGAGCGCGTGGAGCGTTTGTTGCTGCCGGAAAAAGCCGCTTCGGCAGGTTAACCTCTCAGCAAGGCTCCCCATCGTGGACGGAACGACGCTCTCACGACTCCTCGACCCCCAACTCGTGCATTTGCCTGCCGAGGCTTGGTGGTTGCCGGGCATCCTTCTCCTGATCTTGGGAAGCGGCGCGGCCTATGATGCCGTTCGCGGCCGCGTGCCCGATGGGATCATCCTCGCCGGTTCGGTCGTTGCCTTGGGCACGTTGGGCCTCTACGCCGATTGGCCTGAAGCGTCGCATCATTTGCTGTGGGGTCTGGGCGCGTCATTGTTGATTTGGGGTGTGAACCAGCTTTACTATCGATTCCTCAAACACGACGCCATTGGCATGGGCGACGCCAAATGGACGCTTTTGGCCGTCATCGGTTTTGGCTGGATGCCCGCTGCTTTTGCGTGGATCGTGGGCGCTTGGCTCGGCGCCCTGTGGCTGACAGGCGCATGGCTTTTCGCAAAGGCGCGGGGCCGGAAAAACTTCCGCGCCCGCGTTCACTTCACGCCCTTCCTCTTTCTGGGCCTGCTGGCAGGCCTGTATATCTTAACCGTTCGTTGAGCTACTTTTTCGCCGGAGCAGGGCGCAGCGTTTCGATACGGCGCAACGGCGGCATATAGATCAACAACGCGGCGGCGACATAGATCGACGAATAAGTTCCGACCAGAATGCCCCACGTCAGCGCCGCCGAAAAATTGATCAACGTCGTCCCGCCCATCAACACCAGCGGCAACAACGCCAGCAGCGTCGTTCCGGCGGTCATCAGGGTGCGCGACAGGGTCTGGTTGACCGCGTCGTTGATCACGGCGCGCAGATCCGTCGCCTTTTGGCGGCGCAACGTTTCGCGGATACGATCAAACACAACCACGGTATCGTTGATCGAATACCCCGCCAAGGTCAGCAACGCCGCGATGGCCGTCAGATTGAAATCGAGCTGCAACACCGAATACAGCCCAACCGTCACGAACACGTCATGCAACGTCGCGATAAAGGCGGCAAGCCCGAACTGCCATTCAAACCGCACCCCGACATAAACCCCGATAGCGAGGACGGCCAGCACCGTCGCCAAAATCCCGGCGTGAAGCAATTCGTTACCCACTGTCGGCCCGACGACTTCGACGCGCCGGTATTCATATTCGGCTCCTAGTTTGGCGCGTACGGTCTCGACGGCGCGTTGTTGCGCCTCTTCGCCGCCTTCTTGCCGTTGAACGCGGATCAAAACGCTGTCCGGCCCGCCGAATTCCTGCAACGAGGTTTCACCAAGATTGAGCAGTCCCAGTTCCGCGCGCAGAGCCGACACATCCACCGCATGCGGCGCCTTCGCCTCGATCAAAATGCCGCCCTTAAAATCAATGCCGAGGTTAAGCCCCTTGGTGCTGAGCGAAGCAACCGTAAGCAGCACCAACAGGATCGTAACGCCGAACGCCAGCCACCGCTTGGCAACAAAGTCGATTTTCGTGTTGGGCGGAATGAGGTGCAGGGGATGAAACATCGGACACATTCAAGGGTCGGAGAAAAGAGGCGGGCGCTCAAGCGGCCTGTCCGCCGTTCATATCCTGTTCCACCCCCCTATGTCCAGCGTTGGCCTTAACCAATTCGCAAGCCAAAAGATGGATAATGGACGGCCCTGAACCTTGGGCTACCCGATATGCCGAAAACCGCGTCGCCACCCCACAAAGCACGCACCGCCCCCTCGCGCCAAAGCGATGTGTTGGCTCTTCACGGCGCCTGGCTGGCCCGCGCCGCCGCCGTTGCCGGACAGCCCGTCAGCCGTGGCGGCAGCCCACACCCCACCGTCCAAGTCGGGGCCGTTTTGGTGGATCGCCATGGCCATGAATTGGCCGCCGCCTCCAACCGTTTCGCCTCCGGCGTGGATCGCCGTCGTCCGGAACGCTACGCCAAAGGCGCGAAATCGCTCTGGATCAACTGCGCCGAACAAATGGCCGTCGCCGAAGCCGAGCGGCGCGGCGTAAGTCTCAAAGGCGCACGTCTTTATGTTACGCTGGAACCCTGCGCCGTCTGCGCCGGGATCATCGCCGAATTGGGCCTGCGCGACGTGTTCGTCCCCGTGAACGCCATGCGCCGCTACGCCCGCCTCAAGACCAAATGGAAACACAGCATCGAAATCGGCCTCACCAAACTCGCCGAAGCCGGAGTCAAAGTAACCGCCATTGATACAAAGGAAGGCCCCTGAAACCATTTAAACGCTTTTTAACATTGTTTTGCTATATTACTGCATAGTATTCTCATTTCCGTCGCACTTCTTGTTTTTAACCGACTGTCATATATTTAAATATGAGAAAAACCCCTTCAAAACAATCTCGCGCCAAGTGGGGAAAACGGTTTCGCGCAGCTGCTGCCGTCTTGGTCTGCGTTGATATCGGTCATAATCTGGCAAATCTGTCCACAACAATAACTATGCGCGACCACTTTACCCGTGCCTACCCCGATAAGGAGCTGCTGAGTCATTGGTCGCTTCAGTTCGCTGATTACCAAAAAAGAAGCAAAAGCACAGACGCAGATATCAAATACTGCCGCGTCCACAAAAAAACCTGTGCGCCCGATATGGTGGCCTGGATTCAATTTATGGACATCGTTAAGAAAATTCAGGACCCATACCAAAAAGCCGCCGCCATAAACGGTTGGGTCAACGCACGAATTGCCTACGACCACGCCCCAAAAGAAGATACCGTCGATAACTTTTACCAAACCGCCAAAGAAACTTTAGAAAAAGGAACGGGCATTTGCGGGGATCAAGCCCTTTTGAATTATGAAACAGCGAAACGCGTTGGCTTCTCCGAACAAGATCTGGAATTGGTCGGTCTTTCGAGCGAAGTGCATGGCAAAGGACGGTATATCGATACGATTTCCTTCGGCTATCATGCCGTGACATCCATTTCAATCAACGGAGAATCATGGATTCTTAACAATCAACAAATGCCGGAGGCGTTATCGCCCAAAAAGCCGAATCGAGACATCGCGCTTGCAAAAATGTCCGCCATGGAAAATGCAAAGGCCGCCTTCACGCCCAACCATTTATTCATTTGGTGGGAAAAAGGAACCCCCGGCCACACAATCGTCCCCAACGACAACCCCGTGCCTGTGTGGTCAAGCCGGAATCTCGTGTCTCACACGGCTTTGTCTTCACCAACCGCGCCCTTGCCCCAACAAAGCGCGGCCTCTCGCCCGTCCCATATCCAACTCAATGTCCATTCGAATTTCGGTACGGCCGTTTTGGCTTTAGCATCCTCGCAACCGTAATATTCTTAATTCCTTATCCTCACGCCCGCTTCCACAACGGCTTTTTAATGAGCATCAAAAATTCTTCGTGCGCCGCCCGTTCTTCGTCGCTGGGCGCGTGGGGGCGGGGAGGGCGGTGTTCGCGTGGGCGCGTTTCCATTTGCGCCGCTTCGGTTTCCAGTGTGACGCCCATGGTCAAACCGGGCTGACGACCGCCGCGCAGTTCCAAATAGACTTCCGCCAGCAGCCGGGCATCCAGCAACGCGCCGTGCAGCGATCGCGTCGACAGATCGACACCGAAACGTTTGCATAAAGCATCAAGCGAAGCGGGGGCGCCTGGAAACATCTTGCGCGCCAGAACCACCGTATCGACGGCCCGCGTCATAGGTAAAATCGGAAATCCCGTGCGCGTCAATTCCGCATTCAAAAACCCCATATCAAACGGCGCGTTGTGAATGATCAACGGCGCGTCGCCGATAAATTCCAGAAACGACTCCACCTTTTCGGCAAAAATCGGTTTATCCGCCAGAAATTCCGCCGTCAGTCCATGCACCCGCGCCGCCTCGTCCGGCATGTCGCGTTCGGGGTTGAGATAGGCATGCCATGTGTTGCCCGTTGCCAACAGATTGACCACCTCGACGCAACCGATTTCCACCACGCGGTCGCCTTGCAAGGGATTCAGGCCGGTCGTTTCGGTATCCAGCACAATTTCGCGCACGATCATTCCCCCTCTTGAAGCACGATCCAGAAAGCGGCCAGTTGTCGTTTTGTGTCTGCCATGCCCTTGCTGGTGTTGATCACAAAGTCGGCACGGCTCCGTTTTTCTTTATCCGGCATTTGCTGTTTGAGGATAGCACGAAACCGCGCCGCATCCATCCCGTGCCGTTTGAGCACACGCTCTTTCTGCACGATTTTGGATGCCGTGACGCACAAAGTCACGTCGCACCGAGCTTCAGCGCCCGTTTCAAACAACAAAGGAATATCCAACACCACGGCAGGAGCGCGGTCTTTCTGCGCCCGACGCAAAAATTCCCGTTCTTTCTTTCCCACCAAAGGATGAAGAATGCCCTCAAGCTCTTTAAGTTTTTTCGGCGCGCCAAAAACCTCTTTCCCCAAAAGCGCGCGATCAATTCCGCCGCGTTTAAGCGCATTCGGAAACAACCGCGCCACCGGCTTGACCGCCGCGCTACCCGGACTTAACAACGCATGCACAGCGGCATCCGCGTTGTGCACCGGCAAGCCAAAGCCGCTCAAGACCTTTGCCGCCGTGCTTTTCCCCATACCGATTGAGCCGGTCAGGCCGATGATGAGCGGTCGTCGTTTCATAAATCCTCAAGAACAAACTGGCGCAACGCCGCGTCCACATCCGGTTTCACGCCAAACCAAGCATGAAAAGCCGGTTGAGCCTGATACAGCAACATCCCCAAGCCATCCACCGCGCGAAGCCCGCGTAAGCGAGCGTGACGCAACACATCCGTTTCCAAAGGCGCATAAATCACATCGGTGACCCACGCTTCAGCCGACAAAGGCGACATATCTATCTCCAACGGCGGTTGCCCCGTCATTCCTAACGACGTGGCGTTAACGAACAGTCCCGCTTCCTGCAGAGCCTGAGCGCTTTCGTTCCAGTCGAAAATCTTAATCCCGTCGCCGCGCCCAGCCGCCAATTGTTCGGCGCGTTGTCGACTGCGGTTGACGATCCGAATTTCCGGACATCCCATGTCTTGCAACGCCACAACGACCGAACGCGCCGCGCCACCCGCGCCCAAAACAATGGCCGGTTTGTCCATCAAGGCAAAGCCGGACGACCGCAAATTTTCCGCAAAGCCGTACACATCCGTGTTGTAGCCTTCGAGCGTTCCGCCTTCCCGAACGACGACCGTGTTGATCGCGCCCACCCGTCGCGCCAAAGGATCGACCTGATCGACCAGCCACAAAGCCGCTTCCTTATGCGGCAAAGTCAAACTCACGCCACGGAAACCCAAAACAGGCAGGGCGCGTAACGCTTGTTCCAGATATTGCGTTTCGACCGGCAGAGGGACATAGGCTCCGTCAAGGCCATGCCGCTCCAGCCAATAGTGATGCAACCGTGGCGAACGCGAATGACCGACAGGCCAACCCATCACGCCCGCCACGAATGCTTTTCCACTGATCATCAAGTCACTCTCTGTCTCTTGTGAAAGATTGTCCGCGCCCGTTGAAACGCAAAGAAGGGAAAACCACCCCATCTTCGCGTAAGTTCATTCTTTTTTAAGGGTCTCCTGTTTTAATCCACACGACCATGCGGACAGTGGGGATAATTACGCTCCGGCGACCGGATTGCAAATTCTATTCCCTCTCCGCCCTTTCTATCCCCACATATTCATCAAGGGGATATTTTCCACCACACCCCTGTGAAAAGTCCGGATAACTCGCGCCTCAGTTTTCCCCATTATCCACAGGATTATCCACGCAAGGGTTTTAAGGGGCTTTTAATTTTTTGTTCACATTTCTATCCTCACCTGTTTCTTTACCTTCCCTTAACACTTCAAGTATAGCCGCGCCCTATCGCCGCAAAATAAATTATCCCCATATTCCGCTTCACCTACTATCATCTACCTCTTAAATTATCTTTTTATATGTAAGGGGAAAAAGCCGGTGAGTGAATCCGACAAGCTCGTTCTTGACCTTCTAAAAGGAAAAGAGGTTCTGCAGAGACCGCTCTGGCTGATGCGCCAAGCAGGACGTTATCTGCCGGAGTATCGGATGCTGCGTGTGCAGGCGAAGAATTTCCTCGATTTTTGCCTTACGCCAGAATTGGCAACAGAAGCGACTTTACAACCCATTCGGCGTTTCGGTTTCGATGCGGCTATTCTGTTCGCCGACATTCTCCTTGTGCCGCACGCTTTGGGCCAAGACCTGCAATTCCTTGACGGCGAAGGCCCGGTTCTGGAAGCCGTGACCGACGAAGCCGCGCTCCGCAACCTCGTCTGGAATATGGAACTTCTGGAACCCGTCTTTAAGACTCTACGTATGGTCAAAAAAGAACTGCCGGACGAAACGACCTTGCTCGGCTTTGCCGGAGCGCCATGGACAGTGGCCTGCTACATGATCGACGGGCGCGGCAGACAGGGTTTCCCTCGTGCGTTGGCGGCCGCGTCGCAAAATCCTGATTTTCTGCAACATTTTATGACTGTTCTTCATCAGGCAACGCTCGAATATCTCGGCTGCCAGATTGAGGCCGGAGCCGAAGCTGTCCAATTGTTCGACAGCTGGGCGGGTTTGCTCGACGATCAGCAATTCCGCCGCTGGGTTATCGAGCCAACCAAGAAATTGATTAGCGCCCTCAAAGCGGAATACGCCGACATCCCAGTGATTGGTTTTCCGCGCGGCACGAGTCCGGAAAATTACCGCGCCTTCGTTTTGGAAACAGGTGTTGATACTTTAGGGGTCGATAACAACATTCCGCTCGCCTATGTCCGCGGTCATTTGCAAAGCGTAAAACCGGTTCAGGGCAATCTTGATCCTGAATTGCTGGTGCAAGGCGGCGATCCTATGCGCAACGCGGTGAACGACATCTTTAAGACGCTCAATCCCAATCACATCTTCAATCTGGGCCACGGCGTTTTGCAACAAACACCGTTGGAACATGTCGCCGAACTGGTCAAATTGGTGCGCGATGCCCAACAGCAACCAGCATGAAAACAGCCGTTATCCTGTTTAACCTAGGCGGGCCGGACTGCCCCAAAGCCGTTCGCCCGTTTCTCTATAATTTATTCAGCGATCCGGCGATCATTCATCTTCCGCAACCGCTACGCGCTTTTGTCGCCTTTTTGATTTCGTCGCGGCGGGAGAAAACAGCGCAGAGCATTTACGCGCACCTCGGCGGCGGTTCCCCCATCCTTGCCAACACCGAAGCGCAAGCGCGGGCGTTGGAACTTCAGTTAGCCGATTTGGGCGAAGTGAAATGCTTTATCGTCATGCGCTATTGGCATCCGTTCTGTTACGAAACCATTTTGGCGATTGAAAAATTCAAGCCGGATCAACTGGTGTTTCTCCCGCTCTATCCGCAATTTTCCGCGACGACGACGGCCTCGTCGTTAAAAGATTTTCACGAAACGGTGCGAATAAGAAACAGCTCGCTCAAAGACGTAAAAACGAAAATCATTGATCGTTATCCGACCGAGCCGGGTTTTATCAAGGCTTTGGCGGACAATATCCGTATCGCCTATGACGAAGCCCTACGACACAGCGCTAAACCGCCGCGCCTTTTGTTATCAGCGCATGGTTTGCCGGAAAAGATTGTCCAGTCCGGCGACCCCTATCCGCAACAATGTGAACAAACGGCGCAAGCTGTGATCGATGCGCTCAAAATCCCTAACCTTGATGCCGTCCTTTGTTACCAAAGCCGCGTCGGCCCCATGAAATGGATCGGCCCAGCCACGGATGCCGAAATCGACCACGCCGGACAGGATCAAACCCCGCTGGTGATCGCGCCCATCGCTTTTGTGTCGGAACATTCCGAAACGCTCGTGGAAATCGGCATCGAATACCGCCACCGCGCGGAACAAGCAGGAGTGCCCTTTTTCGCCGTCGTTCCGACCGTATCCACAACCCCGACTTTTATAGCCGGTTTGGCGCGTTTGGTACGGGCGGTGTTATAAGATCAGAGCTTCAGATCATTAGGAACTGGCGGTTTCAAAGCAGAAACAGGCCGAACCTGCATGGGTGGTCTCAAGAAATGCTTGGATTCCTGAAGCGCATCAAAAGTTTTGAGCGCAACAACCTCCAACAGTGCCATGCGGGTGTTTTCCATAGCAATCGGCAGGCTTTTAAAATTGTATGTCACAAGCGCATTGATGTCGGTGTCTTTGGTTGGGTCGATGGCTTTATAGTCGCGCAAGGCTTGTGACGATTGCTCTGACAAAACACCTGATTCAGCGAATTTGCCGAGATTGAGAACAGGACTATCATCCAAAGCGGCCGAGACTTTCTCAAAACCGCCGCTTTTCTGCGTAGCGGTTAAATGTTGAATGACGGCATCGGCTACGGCGACGAGGAGAGGCGCCGTTTTAAACTCGTCTTTTGCTTTTACACCAAGGAGAACGGTAGCCCCAATCTTCGATCCGGAAAACGTCACAACCTGCTCGGCGTACTGTTCCAGAAACGCGGCGCGATTTACGCCAAGATGTTCATAAGCGGAGCGTACGGTTTGATCATGGCTCATCAAAAATCTCCTTAGAAAAGACATCCATACTATACATACAGACAATGAAAGTATAAACCGTTAAAACCTACCGTTTTTTGTGAAAGGTGCGGCAATGTCTTACGAATGGGTTAAAGTTTTGCACATCGTCGCCGTCATTTCGTGGATGGCAGGCCTGTTGTATCTGCCGCGTCTGTTCGTGTACCACGCGGACGCGAAACGGGGCGGGGATTTGGCGGAAACGTTGAAAACCATGGAACGCCGTTTGCTGTTCTACATCATGAATCCGGCCATGATCGCGACGTATTTCTCCGGTTTCTGGTTGATGAAACTTGACCCGGAGCTTTGGAGCCAACCGTGGCTGCACGCCAAATTGGCGCTCGTCTTGGGAATGACGGGCGTGCATGGTTTTCTGGCGCATTGCCGCAAGAAATTTTCCTTTGATGCCAACCCGCACAAAGACCGTTTCTATCGCGTTCTGAATGAAATCCCGACCCTTTTGATGATCGGCATTGTCATTTTGGTGGTTTTGAAGCCGTTTTGACGGGGTTTTTGGTTAATTTTTAACAGAAGTCATCTTTTGCAAGCGTTCGAGCCGGAATTCTTTTGACTCCGCGCCGCAAATCCTTTAAGTGGAGCTTAACTTTGATGCGGTAGTTTTAAGGCCGCCTCGAAAATTTTCCCTTTATCTCCTTGGATAACGAACCGCCTTAGCGCGATGTGGGCCGTCTGCCGATAAGCAGAGATTTCCCCGCCCCCTGCGCCCTCATTTCTGAATCCCTGTCAACCACCGCACAAGGTCAACATGAATTTACGCGAATTAAAGGCCATGACACCCGCAGGTCTGCTGGCGTTTGCCGAAGAACTGCAGATTGAAAACGCTGGCGCGATGCGCAAACAGGATATGATGTTTGCCATCCTGAAAGCGCAGGCGGAAAAGAACAACGCGATTTACGGCGAAGGAACGCTGGAAGTTCTGCCCGACGGCTTTGGTTTTCTGCGCTCGCCCGAATCCAATTATCTGCCCGGCCCCGACGACATTTATGTGTCGCCGAGCCAAGTGCGCAAATTCGGGCTCCGCACCGGCGACACGATGGAAGGCGAAATTCGCGCGCCCAAAGAAGCGGAACGCTATTTCGCGCTGCTCAAGGTCAACAGCATCAATTTCCAAGACCCCGATAACACGCGCCATCGCATCGGATTCGACAATCTGACGCCGCTCTATCCGGATCGCCGCCTGAAACTCGAACTTTCCGACCCGACCAAAAAGGAATACACGACCCGTGTCATCGATCTGATCGCGCCGCTCGGCATGGGGCAACGCGCTCTGATCGTCGCGCCGCCGCGCACCGGCAAGACGGTGATGTTGCAAAACATCGCGCACGCGATTGCCCAAAATCATCCGGAAGTCTATCTCATCGTCCTCCTGATCGACGAACGCCCCGAAGAAGTCACCGATATGGCCCGCTCGGTCAAGGGCGAGGTCGTATCCTCCACCTTCGACGAACCGGCCACGCGCCACGTTCAGGTCGCTGAAATGGTGATCGAAAAGGCCAAGCGTCTCGTCGAACACAAACGCGACGTTGTCATCCTTTTGGACAGCATCACGCGCCTTGCGCGCGCCTACAACACGGTTGTCCCGTCGTCCGGCAAGGTTCTGACCGGTGGTGTGGATGCCAACGCCCTGCAGCGTCCTAAGCGCTTCTTTGGCGCGGCGCGCAACATCGAAGAAGGCGGCTCGCTGACCATCATCGCCACCGCGTTGATCGACACAGGCAGCCGTATGGACGAAGTGATCTTTGAAGAATTCAAAGGCACCGGCAATTCGGAAATCATCCTCGATCGCAAACTGTCCGACCGCCGCACTTTCCCCGCCATCGACATCACCAAGTCGGGCACGCGCAAGGAAGAGCTGTTGGTGGACAAGGGCACCATGTCAAAGATGTGGGTGTTGCGCCGCGTCCTCATGCCTATGGGCGTCACCGACGCGATGGAGTTCCTGGTCGACAAGCTCAAATACAGCAAGACGAACGGCGACTTCTTCGAGAGCATGAGCCAAAACACCAACGACATCGCCAAACCGCGTCGCGGATCGGAGTAACGCTCAAGCGAACAGGTCGGCCCCTTACGGCTTACCGCCCAGCGATTTCATGATGCAGTCGGCGGCGAAAGTCTCCATCTGCATCATGCCCGCTTGCGAGCCGGAGGCGGCTTGTTGCGCGACATCCGTATAGGTTTTCAAGTCCCACGTCGCGGCGATCTTGTCGCGCACGCAGCCGCAGTAAACCTCTTTCTCCCGCTTCGTTCCGTTCGGATCCGCCGCGATCTTGCCGAGGCAGGCTTGGTAATCCTTGGCCAACACCTCGGCTGGAATGGGTTCGGCCTGTGTGGACAACGGGATCAGCAAAAGAGTCAGAGCCAGATAAAGCGCGCGTTGCGTCATGGCGTTCTCCTTTAGGCGGTTCCGGCGGCGGCCGTGTTATCCAATTTTTGCAAGTTAGCCTGATAGAGGCCCGCAAAGTCGATGGGGTTGATAAGAATCTGCGGGAAACCGGCCTCGCGTACGGCGTTGGCGATGATGCTGCGCGCAAAAGGAAACAACAGGCGCGGGCCTTCGACCAGCAGAACGATCTTGAGGTTTTCTTCCGACATCGGCGGTACGGTGAACACGCCGCCATAGCTAAGCTCGGCGATGAAGGCGGCCTTGCTTTCGACCTGCGCATCCAGTTTAAGCAGAAGCAGAACTTCGTAAGTGTTTTCCGCAAGGCTGCGCGTCTGAACATTCACGCTCATGTTCAAAACGGGCGCGGCGTTCGTAGAGACGAACACCTGCGGCGCGTTTGGGCTTTCGAACGAGAAATCTTTGATGTATTGCACATTGATGGCAACATGAACGGGGGCTTGCGACGAGGCTTGTTCGGTCATGAATGAGAGCTCCTGCGAGAAAAGGAAGGCTCGGAATAGCACGGAAAAGGACGGCAAACAATCGCGCCGCAAACGATTGTGAAACGCCTGCGGTTTGCGCTAGAATTCGGGGATGGATTATATGGACATCATCATCTTTGCCGCGATCAGCGTCTTTCTGCTGGTGCGGTTGTGGTCTGTGTTGGGACGACGCGGCGACGACGAAACGCAGCGGCCCAATCCGTTTGTTAAACCCGCCGCGCCGTCGCACGACGACGAAGACGTGATGGTTTTGCCCGACCGCGCCAAGGCTCTACCACCGCCGCTCGCGCCGCTGGCCCACGCCCCGGCATCGTTGGCGGGCGTTCTGGATCAGATCCAAGCCCTTGACCCCGCGTTCGACGAAAAGAAATTCCTGCAAGGCGCAAAGGCGGCCTTTGCCATGATTGTTGAGGAATTTGCGAAAGGCGAATTGGCGCGTTCCTCGCGCATCTTGGCCGAGCCTGTCTTGCAACAATTCCAAAAGGTGATCACGGATCGCACGGCGGCGGGCCAGACTTTGGAAAGCCATATGGATCGCGTGGCCGAAGCCAATGTCGTCGCTGCCCGGCTCGAAGAGGGCCGCGCGCTCCTCACCGTCGATTTCGTCAGCTATCAGATCAATGTCTTGCGCGATGCGCAGGGACAAATCATCGACGGCACGCCGAATCATGCCGAAGAAATCCACGACCGTTGGGTCTTCGCCCACGACATGAAATCGGACGACCCGAACTGGCAACTGGTCGAGACGAGAAGCTGATGATCACGCGCGGCAACGCTTCGTTGTTGGCGCTGAAAATCGCGGCGGCGGCTTTTCTGCCTTTGCTCCTTGCCGCCTGTGCGCCAAAGCCCGCCGCGCCGGACAAATTGATATTGCAACCGATAGCCTTTTCCGACTTGCCCGGTTGGACGAACGATCGGGTGACGGAGGCTGTTCCCGCGCTCCAGCGTTCGTGCGCGACGTTCTCCAAACAGCCGTCAACAAAGTCACTGGGAATCGCCGGAACGCTCGACACATGGAAACCGGCCTGTTCCGCCCTCGCAACCGCAAGATTCGCTGATGATGCCGAAGCCCGCGCTTTCTTTGAGCAATGGTTTGCCCCCTACGCCGTCCGTAACGTCACGAGCGGTCCCTTTACCGGCTACTACGAAGCCCGCCTGAATGGTGCGGTGCAGCAAACCGGCCCTTACCAAACGCCGCTTTGGCAACGCCCAGACGATCTGGTCACGGTGGATTTGGGCGCGTTCAAACCGGAATGGAAAGGCCAGCGTATAGCTGGCAAGGTCGCCGCGCATAAATTGGAACCCTATGACGACCGCGCCGTCGTGACGCGAGGTTCATTAACCGGTCGCGCTCAACCCCTGCTGTGGGTTGACGATCCGGTGGATGCGTTCTTTCTGGAAATTCAAGGATCAGGTCGTGTGCGCCTGACGGACGGCAACGAATGGCGCATCGGCTATGAAGCGCAGAACGGCCAAGCTTATGTCCCTATCGGGCGTGTTCTGGCGGACGAAGGCGAAGTGGATAAACCGGTGACGATGGCGAAAATCCGCGCATGGCTGAAAGCCCACCCCCAACAAGCGCAAGCCATGATGAACCACAACCCTTCGGTGGTCTTCTTCCGCAAAATCGAAGGAGACGGCCCGCTCGGTGCGCAAGGTGTCGCGCTAACCCCGCAACGCAGCCTCGCCGTCGATCCGGCCTTTGTGCCGTTGGGTATTCCCGTGTGGCTTGATGCCGAAAATCCTGCGAAACAAGGCCCACGCTTGCAACGCCTCGTCGTCGCGCAGGATACGGGCGGCGCGATCAAGGGCGCTGTGCGCGGCGATTTGTTCTGGGGTGCAGGCTCCGAAGCCGAGGCCAACGCCGGAATGATGCAAAGCGCCGGAACCTATTACCTCCTGCTGCCCAAGGCCGCGCATGACGATGCCGGACGATGACTCGTGTGAACGCTACGCGCAAGGCGTGAAGCCCGCCAAGCTGCGCAAGGATAAAGTCAAGCCGGAAACCAAAAAGCCGCCGCGTTTCCCGGTCACGATGGCGGCGCAGGTCGACCCTGTTCTTTCGACTTTGCGGTTGCGTCAAGGCGCGAAACATCTTTCCGCACCCGTCCCGCTTGACCCCGGCACGGAACGGCGGCTGCGCCAAGGGAAACAATCCATCGAAGCCACGCTTGACCTTCACGGCCTCACGCAAAGCGCGGCGCATTCGGCACTGTTGCGCTTTATGGCGAGGCAGATGGAGGCGGGGCGGCGCTATTTTCTGATCATCACCGGCCGAGGCCGAGGCGGCGAATCCGTCCTTCGCGCCAACCTGCCCCGCTGGTGCGCCGAGCCGCCCTTGGCAGGCCACGTCATGACTCTCAAACAAGCCGCCCCCAAACACGGCGGTGACGGCGCGTGGTATGTTATCCTGCGGCGACAGCGCAACGACGATTTTTGAGAGGCGCGAACGGGGGCTATGTGGCCCTGCGTTAGGCCCGCAGTTTCCGGATGATCCCATCCAACTGGTCGAGATTGCTGTAGAACAGCGTCAGCGATCCGGCGGTGCCGTCGGCGTGGATTTTGATTTTCAGGCCGACGAGACGTTCCAATTCTTTTTCCAGCGCGATCAAATTGGCGTCCGCCTCGGTCGCGGATTTGCCAAGGCGCTTGCGCGACTGGGGCGCGTTGCCGAGCGTGCGTTGCGCGAGGGCTTCGGCTTGGCGCACGCTCAGATTCCGGCGCACGATTTCCTGCGCCAAAGCCATGGGATCGCGCGCGGTGACGAGCGTGCGGGCGTGACCCATCTGGAGCTTGCCGCTCTCCATCATATCCTTGATGGGCGCGGGCAGGGTGAGGAGGCGGATCATGTTGGCGATATGCGAACGGCTCTTGCCGACCACTTTCGACAGGCCTTCCTGCGTGTGTTCGAATTCTTCCATCAGGCGGCGATAGCCTTCGGCCTCTTCGAGCGGCGACAGATCTTGCCGCTGCACGTTTTCGATCAAGCCGACTTCCATGGCCTCGCGGTCGGTCATGGCGCGGATGACCACCGGAACCTCGTGCAGTCCCGCGAGTTGCGCCGCGCGCCAACGACGCTCACCGGCGATGATTTCATACGAATCCCGTTCGCCCTCGATGGGCCGCACCATCAGCGGCTGAAGCACGCCGCGCTCGCGGATCGATTCCGCCAGCCCGTTGATGGCTTCCTCATCGAAATGCCGACGCGGCTGATAAGCGCCCGGCTGCACGAATTCGATCGGCAACGTGCGGACGGTCGCGCCCGCCTTTTCATCCCGCGCCGCCGGAGCGCCCCCCATCGGCTTGGGCTGATAGGACGCGTCCGCATCGCCGAACAAAGCGGAAAGACCACGGCCAAGCGGGGCGGGTTTGGTGAGGGGCTTGATAGCGTTCATGGGAATCCTCGATACAGACGGTTGGGCGGAGCGAAAGATGTTCAGGCGACCTTTTGGTCGGTCGGATCGTTGGTAAGGCGCTTGGCTTCGCGCTTGAGAAGCTCGCTGGCAAGCTGCATATAGGCGCGGCTGCCGGGGCATTTCAGATCGTACAGCAACACCGGTTTCCCGTGGGACGGGGCTTCGGACACGCGAACGTTGCGCGGAATGATCGTTTCGTAAACCTGCTCGGCAAAATAAGCGCGAACATCATTGGCCACGGCATCGCTCAAGCTGTTGCGTTTATCATACATCGTCAACACAACACCTTGTATTTCAAGCATCGGGTTGAAGCGTGCGCGAATGGCCTCGACCGTTTGCAAAAGGCTGCTGAGGCCCTCCAGCGCGTAAAACTCCACCTGCAGCGGAATCAACAGGCCCTCCGCCGCCACGAGCGCGTTGAGGGTGATGAGGTTGAGTGATGGCGGGCAGTCGATCAGGATGAAGTCATAATCCTTGGCGCTGCGCTCCAGCGCGTCGCGCATCCGATACTCGCGCCGCTCGGCGTTCACCAACTGAATTTCCGCGCCCGCGAGATCGGCGGATGAAGTGATGATGGACAAGCCGGGAATAATCGTCGGCACCACGACATCCTGAACCGCAAGCCCGTCGAACATCAGTTCGTAGCAGCCCGTGCCGCGCTCCGACCGCGCGATGCCAAAGCCGGTCGAGGCGTTGCCCTGCGGGTCGGCATCGACGATCAGGACGCGCTTGCCAACAGCGGCCATGGCGGTCGCCAGATTGATGGTTGTTGTGGTTTTGCCGACCCCGCCTTTTTGATTCACCACCGCTAAAACACGGCACGACGGAAGCTCGGCGGCGCGGGACGGGTTATCGGTTGCTGCGGTGCGGTTTGTTTCCATGATGGCGGAGGATTTTCAATGCGCTGATTTTGAGGACCGCCCCCGACGGATCGCTGAGGCTTGTCGTCTTCTCGCAATCGAATGTCCAATATTTCCGCGCCTCTGTCAATTCCGCATCGGCGTTCTGGCCCTTTAAAAACAAGCATAAACTATCTTTTTGCATCAGGGGCTTTGACCAGGAAAGCAACTGCGGCAAGGCTGTGACGGCACGGGCGGTGACCACGTCAACTTGCAGCCCGCGCAGGTCTTCGACACGCGCGTTATGCACCGTGACGTTGGTTAGCTTCAGCGCATCGACCACGGCCTGCAGGAATTTGGCCTTTTTGCCGACGCTCTCGATCAAATGCACGTCCGGCACGCCCATGCAGCCCAGCACGAGACCGGGAAAGCCTGCGCCGCTGCCTATGTCGGCCACACACCGCGCCGTGGCCGGAAGATGGCTTGCCAACTGGGCGGAATCGAGAAAATGACGCGTCCACAGATCGGGAATGGTGCTGGCTGCCACCAGATTGATGTTCTCGTTCCACGTGCGCAGCAGCGCGGCGTAGCGGTCGAGGTTATTCTGGTATTCATGTGAAACTGAAAACTGATTCACAAAAGTTTCACGCCCTGCGGCCAACACATCAATCACACGAATTTTCCTTTGCTTCTTTCGGACGCTTGACAAAGCGCAACAGCGCGATGACGGCGGCGGGGGTCATACCGGGAATGCGGGCGGCCGCCCCCAGTGTGGCGGGCTGGACGTGGCGTAGCTTTTGCCGGATTTCCGTCGATAGGCTGCCGATGGCATCCAGATCAAGATCAGCGGGCAGTGCCAAGGCTTCGTCCTTTTGAAAGGCGCGAATGTCGGCGTCCTGCCGACCCATATAGCCAGCGTATTTGCTGTCGATCTCCAACTGCTCCGACACCCCGACGCCAAACGCCAGCAGCTCCGGCCAGATCACGGCCAACTGGGCAAAGGAAATGTCCGGATACGCCAGCAGATCGGCGACCGAACGCCGAACCCCGTCGCGGTTGATTTTCAGCCCGTGGCGGGCCAATTCGTTCGGCGAGGCGGAAAGGGTGCGGGCGAGGGCGCGGGCCTTCTCCAGCGCGTCCGTTTTGGCATGAAAAGCCTGTTGCCGCTCAGTCCCCACACAGCCCGCCGCGATACCCAGCCCCGTGAGCCGCTGGTCAGCGTTGTCCGCGCGGAGCGTGAGCCGGTATTCGGCCCGCGAGGTGAACATGCGGTAAGGCTCGGTCGTCCCGCGCGTGATAAGGTCGTCGATCATCACGCCGATATAGGCCTGCGAACGGTCGAGCGAAAAAGGCGTGGCTCCCGCGACTTTCCGCGCCGCGTTGATCCCGGCCATCAACCCCTGCGCCGCCGCCTCTTCATAGCCGGTGGTTCCGTTGATCTGGCCCGCGAAATACAGACCGGAAACGCGTTTTGTTTCCAGCGTTGGCCGCAGCTCGCGCGGATCGCAGTAATCATATTCGATGGCATAGCCGGGCCGCAGGATCGTCACCTTTTCCAGCCCCGGAATCGTATGGATAAAGTCCGTTTGAACATCACGGGGCAGGGAGGTCGAAATGCCGTTGGGATAGACGGTAAAGTCGTCAAGGCCTTCCGGCTCAAGGAAAATCTGGTGCCGTTCCTTGTCGGCGAACCGCACGACCTTGTCTTCGATCGAGGGGCAATAACGCGGCCCGATCCCCTTGATCTGGCCGGAATAGAGCGGGGCGCGGTGAAAATTGGCGCGGATGATGGCGTGGGTCGCCGCGTTGGTATAGGTCACGCCGCAGGAAATCTGGGGCGTGGTGATGGCGCGGGTCAGGGTGGAAAAAGGCACAGGCGGATTGTCCCCCGCCTGCATCTCCAGCCCCGCCCAGTCAATGGTGCGCGAATCGAGCCGCGCGGGCGTACCGGTCTTGAGGCGACCCAAAGGAAACCCCGCCTTTTTGAGCGCGGAACTCAGCCCCAGCGCAGGCGGCTCACCAACGCGCCCGCCGGGAGTTTGCTCCTCGCCGACATGGAGGAGGCCGGAAAGAAAGGTGCCGGTCGTGATAACCACGGCTCCGGCCCCGAACGTTGCGCCATCGGCGGCGACGATGCCTGCAACATGACCCTTGTCGTCAAACAGCAAATCTTCGACGGCGAGCGCTTTTATGTTTAAATTATACTGAGCGCCCAAAGCCCGCTGCATCGCCTGCCGGTAAAGCTTGCGGTCCGCCTGACAGCGCGGGCCGTGGACAGCTGGCCCCTTGCTGCGATTGAGCAGGCGAAACTGGATTCCGGCGGCATCCGCCACGCGGCCCATAACGCCGTCGAGCGCATCGATCTCGCGCACCAACTGGCCCTTGGCCAACCCACCGATGGCGGGATTGCACGACATCTCGCCGATCGTCGCGAGCTTGTGCGTCGCCAGCAGCGTTCGCGCCCCCACCCGCGCGGCAGCGGCGGCGGCCTCACAGCCCGCATGCCCCCCGCCCACAATAATGACATCATATTTTTCCATAGCCGGAAGGATATAGGCAAAGAAAGTCAACAAAGCAAATATTGCGAAAGACCGAGGTTTATGATAAAAGACTTCAAGAAGACTGACGGTAATTTTCCGAAGGGAGTTAAAAATGGTCGACGAAGCCCACAGACAGCCGGCATGGGTAAAGGCAGAATTCAGAGCGGAAGGCATTGACATCAAGACGGTCGCGACAGGTCAGCAAGCTTTTCGCGCGCGCGAGAGTGTTGAAAGGGCCAATGCTCGCCACACGGCAGGTCGCTTGCCGCATCCTGAGCCTGAATGACGCGCGACCGGCCTTGCCGAAAATTCCAGCGCCGCCTTTTCCAAGGCGGCGTTTTTTTGGTTTGTCTGCAATAGACTCGTTGCGAAAGTGGCATTGAATCTTTGTTGACCGGCTTGTGATTCAAGGTTGGAGAGGCGTTGGAGGCTTCTCCGATGGCAAAGTTTAATAGCGTGGCGCTTTTACGCAAGCGGCAATTTCAGCGCCTGACGGGCGTTGAGGCATCCCTTTTTCTGGACATGGTGGAGCGCGTTCGCGCCCGATGGCAACAGCGCGTTGTCGAGCCGAAGGAACGCGCGGGCCGCCCGTGGGGGA
>CAIXHP010000016.1 GCA_903919315.1 uncultured Pseudomonadota bacterium
AAGCGTTCGCCGACGCTACGCTCGACTTCTTAACCAAAACATTCCCCGAAAAGGCTCGCTTGTGGATCGACAGACTCTCCGATAACTTTACCCCTGTCCAATCCCCTCTTTTGCCAACTCTTCAGGTGTGAGGGGGATAGTTATTTTAAGTGCTGACATTTCGGCGCAGCAGCCGCTTGCGTGCGCTGAATCTTATTTCAGCCAAATTGGTGATCGTATCAAGGATAACCTGCCAACGTTCAGGCTAGCGGCGCGTAAATCTCTGGAGCGGCTGGCTCGGCTGACCGAGGTCATGCGGGCCGATATGCTAAAACCCGTTGCAAGGTCGGGGGACGATGAAAAACCGCGTGTCATGAAGATTGTTTTAACGTCCTCCGCACCTGATCGGCAAAAGGCCTTTGATCATTTCACGCGGTGCGCGATACACTTCCGGACGATGCCAGCTTAGATGGAGCCGTCCGATCAGGCCTTGAGGCTCTGCACGCGCTTCCATGTCGTCCGCGCGTGGCGGATGTAGAATTTGAGGTCGAAGCATTCGGCGAGTTGTTTTTCCGAAAGATGCTGGGCAATCTCCGGATCGGCTTTGAGGCGGTCTTGGAACTGCGCCGGTTTCCCTAACTGAAGCTCATGCCACACGGCCATCGCGTTCGACTGCACCAGACGGTAGGAGTCTTCGCGGCTCACGCCCGCTTGGGTGAGGGCGAGAAGGACGCGTTGCGAGAAATGCAAGCCGCCCAGCGACTCCAGATTGGCCTGAATGCGTTCCGGATAGATCACCATGCCTTTGACAAGGCCGGTTAGCCGCGCCAGCGCGAAATCGAGGGCGATGGTGGCATCGGGGGCCATGATGCGTTCGACGGCGGAATGCGAAATGTCGCGTTCGTGCCACAGCGCCACGTTTTCCAGCGCGGGCGTGACGGCGGCGCGGACGATGCGCGCCATGCCGGTCAGGTTTTCCGCCAGAATGGGATTGCGCTTGTGCGGCATCGCGCTAGAGCCTTTTTGGCCCTTGGCGAACGGCTCTTCGGCCTCACGCACTTCGCTGCGTTGCAGGTGGCGGACTTCAAGCGCCAGATTTTCGATGGAGCTGGCGACAACGCCGAGCGTCGCGAAAAACATCGCGTGACGGTCGCGGGGAATGACCTGAGTGGAGATCGGCTCGATCTTGAGGCCGAGCTTGGCCGCGACATGCTCCTCGACGCGCGGGTCGATGGTCGCAAAGGTGCCGACCGGGCCGGAGATGGCGCAAGTGGCAATGTCTTCCTGCGCGGCCTTGAGGCGCTTGTGGGCGCGTTTGAACGCGGCGTAGTGCGATGCGAGCTTCAGCCCAAAGCTGGTCGGCTCGGCATGAATGCCGTGGCTGCGACCGATGGTGAGCAAGTCGATGGTCTCATCGACGCGTTGTTTGAGGGCTTCCAGAAGGTCGTCGAGGTCTTGCAGAAGAATCCCGGCGGCTTGATTCAACTGCACCGACAAGGTGGTGTCGAGGATGTCGCTGGAAGTCATGCCCTGATGCACAAAGCGGGCATCGGGGCCGATATGTTCGGCGAGGTTGGTCAGGAAAGCGAGGACATCGTGCCGCGTTTCCTTTTCAATCTCGTCGACGCGATCCAGTTCCCACTTGCCTTTTTTCCAGACATTTTCGGCGGCCGATTTCGGAATGACACCCAGCGCTGCTTGCGCATCGCAGGCGTGGGCTTCGATCTCGAACCAAATGCGGAGCTTGTTTTCAGGCTCCCAGATTTGCGCCATCTCGGCGCGGGAATAACGCGGGATCATCGTGCTTTAAAACACCGTCGCCGTGCAGAGCGCACCGCCACCGGCCAACGGCATGCGGCCTGAGCATTTGGTGATTTCCCAACCGCGCGAACGCATGCATTCCGCCACGACGAGGCTGGGGCGCAGCATGCAATCGCCGTGATCGTCCGCCGTGATGTTCACGCCGGTTTCAACCATGCGCTGCTGGTCAGGCTGCCATGCCACCTGATCGGGTTGCAGGACGTTGGAGGGGAAGATGCCGCAACGGCACTGGCTGAGGTCAAAGTCGAGCTTGATCTGGGCTTTTTCCAAAGGCATCTGCAAATTCGGCTCGCTGATGGGACGCCAGAATTCGGCGATCTGCGAAGGCGCGCAGGCGGCGAGGGCAACGACAAAAAGACTGACCAACAGACGGCGCATCGGAATCTCCCGTTAAGACTGACCGCATAATTGGCGATTCCGCGCCCAAGCGCAACCCCGACTTTCAAGGAAAGTGGGGCTATGGGGGCGCTGGCGGGGTGGAGAGCGGTATTTTGCCCTTACGTCATGCCCGCGAAGACGGGAATCCCATTGCTTTCAGGGGCATAACAGGGATAGGGCCGCGCCTTTGCGGGCGTGACGCGTCCGTTAGCTGTTATTGTCTTAGCGCTGGTGGTGTGCCGGAGCTTCTGACGGTGGGCCTGTGGCTTTGCACGAGTTCGAGGCCTCTGCTCACGGGGGCCGTTGCTGATTCGATGACGGCGGCCGATGTTTGGGCGGGGCCGGTAAACGCGGGTTGGGCCGCGATTCTTTGGAGCATGGCCGTGAATGTCGGGGCGACTTCGATCAAATCTTTCCCCGTTCTGGTGAGTTCGGCCCACGTTCTGGCCGGAGTTCTCTTGATGCTGTTGAGAACTTCACCTTCGTTGCTCAATCTATTCATCTTCCGCCTCCAGCGTTTCGATAATGGCTTCGGCCCGTTTCACATGCATGGGGGGCTCGATGTCGACGAGAATAAGTTCGTTGTCGTCGTCCGCTTCGGTGAAATAGGCATCATAGACTTCGCGCAGTTCGGCCAGCTGCGGCCCGACTTCGGCCTGAACGTCCGGCGAGCAGGTGGGGAGAATGCCCTCCATGGTTTCGAGCTGGGCGTAGAGATGCCTTTTCATCTCAGACTGAACGGCGCGTTCGGTCTGCAGCTCTTCCCAATCTTTCATCAGGTCGCGGATCGTGGCTTTGATCACGGGCCAGTGGTCGCCATCAGCGCCCATCTCCTCGCCCGCCACCAGAAGGGCGTTGCGGGTGAGATGCACCATTTCCGCTTCGGTGAATTCTTTGATCGAGGGCGTCGTCATTTTCAAATCCCCTGATGATCACGTTGCCGTCAAAGTCTGTAAAAAATCAAATCACGTTGGCTACCCTTTTTGTTTAACACCGGTGTGCTTAAACAACGCTTAATTTGGGGCGTAAAAAGCCAAAAAAACCGTTTTTTCAGAAGAGGTTAGCCTAAAATGCCGCGCAACTATTTCCGCAGGGCCGCGCAAATAATAAAATTTGAAATAAAAGTCGTCTTGTCGGTCGAAAAATTCAATGCAGTGTGCGGTCGGAGGGCTGGGCCAAATGCAATTCGCGCTCGCTGTGTTCCATGCGGTTGTTGAGGGTGAGGACTTCTTGACGCAGACGGACGTTGGCTTGCGTCAGTCCTTGCAGTTGCTGCTCATAGTTCTGTTGCTGCTTTTGCATTTGGCCGACGGTTTCGTTGAGTCGTTGCGCGGCGCGGACTTGCTGGCTGGCGGACTCGGCCAAGGCGAGCGACATGGTTTCGCGCAGCTTTTTAAGCCAGAAGACGGCCACGCCGACAAAGCCCGTCGCGGCCACGGCGGTCAGAGCGGCAAAACCAAGTACTAAATCGCTGAGCATCGGTCTCTCCATCGTTTCGGGAAAACCGTCGCGAGACTAGCACAGCCGGTCGTTCGGTTCCAGCGGCGGAACAAATACCCAAACGGAATGGGGGCTATCGTTTGAGATCCTGCAACAAAGTCAGCGGAGCGCTGCCGCCGTTGAGCCGCGCCCTGTAAATCTGGAAGTTTTCCATGATGCGCTGGACGTAATTGCGCGTTTCATAGATCGGCATCATTTCGATCCAGTCGATGGGATCGACGCGCGGGCTGCGGGGGTCGCCGAATTGATCCATCCATTCCCGCACCCGGCGCGGCCCGGCGTTGTAGCCTGCCAGCGCGAGGATGTAAGAGCCGTCGAAGCGATCCAGCTGTTCCTGCGCAAAGGTGGTGCCGAGCCGCACGTTGTAGTCCGGATCCGTCAGCCGCGCGGGCGAATAGGGAAGCCCTAGCTTTTTGGCGACATCTTTGGCGGTGGCGGGCATGAGCTGCATCAGACCGCGCGCGCCGACGGGACTTCCGGCATCGGCGTTAAAGAGGCTTTCTTGACGGATCAGCGCGTGCGTAAAGGCGGGATCGGGCGGCGCGGGCAGGCGCATCGCCAAGGTGGGAAAGGCTCCGGCGGCGACGACCATGTTCTTTTGGTTGGCGGCTTTGGCGGCATTGATGGCCCAATCGGGGCGTTGCAGTTCGTAGGCCAGTTCCATCAGGAGGACGAATTCCACGCGCTGGTTCGCGGCCTCGGTCGCGGCTTTGAAGAAGCTGCGGGCGCGGTCGATTTGGCCGATGCGGCTCAGCTTTTCGGTGGCTTGGATGGAATCACGCGCAAAGAACGCGGAGCGCACGTTGGCCGGAATGGCGGGTTCCGGCGAGGCCTTGATGATCGGTTTGGCGTACAGCCGCGCGACCGCCAACTGGCCGTAGAAGGTCGTGTTGAGCGTTGCGGCGGTCTCGTAGGCTTGCTCGGCTTCGGCCTTTTGCTTGAGGGCTTCCAGAGTGCGTCCTAGCCAATAGGCGCCGCGTGCGCGGGATATGGGCGTACCGGCGTTGTCCAGCAATGACCGGAAGTGATCAACGGCAAGGTCGGGGCGGTTTAGAAAGCGCAGCGCCAGCCAACCCGCAATGAATTCCGCCTGAATATAGTCGAAGCCGGATTCTTGACCATGGTCGGCGGCCAGCTGATACGCCAGCGTGTAATTTTTGCGCTCCATCACGCGGCGGATGATGATTGCGCGTTCATCCCACCAAGCATCGGCGTGCGCGAGTTGTTCGGGCGCGTGGGTCAGGATTTCAATCGCGCCTTCGTTCTGGTCGGCTTTGCGCCGCCAGCGCAGCCGTTCGTACAACAAGCCGGGATCGTTTTGCAGATGCGACGGGACTTGCGCCAGCAGCGCCTCCGCGTTGCTCAATTGGTTGGCCAGCGCCATCCGCGCCTCCGCCACGGTCTTCATGTCGGGGCTGACGTAGACATACATGGTCCGCGCCGCCGTGATGTTGTTGGCCATCAAAAGGCGGTCGAGGCGGGCGTTGTGGTCTTCGGCGGTCAGCAGGGGCGCAAAGCGGGCTTGGTATGCCGCCAACTCATCGCCGGAAAAATCGCGGTTAACCCAGCGGTCGCGGACGAGCGTGGCCGCCTTTGGGCCTTGCCCCATCGCATCAAGGGCTTCGGTATAGCGGTAAAAGGCAGGCAACGTTAGGGGCGGGTGCGCGGTGAACCAGTTGATGATCTGCGCGGCGGTGGCGTTGGACGGAATTTTCTGCTCGGCTATCATTAGGATGCCGCTCAGGCTGGGCCAGTCGGGGTGCTCGGTGACAAAGCCCGCCATCTCGTCAAAACTGAAGTCGTTGCCGGGCTGCGCCATCAGCGTGGCGCGCAGGACTTTGTTGAGAACGACGTCCGAGCCACGGTTGGCGACGCTGCGCACCACCTGAAATTGCTTGGCATCCAGCGCTTCAAAGGCTTTCCGATAGTCGGGCGTGTCGGTGCGTCCGGCGAACGTCGGCGCGGCAGGAAAAAGGAGGGCCAAAACGAGGAAAAGAGCGCACAAGCGGAGCATGAACAATAAACCGGAAAAACGGAGGGAGTCGCGGGGGCTTCTTCGGGCTTAAAGCTTTCGGCGCGGCAATGCAAGGGCAGGTGGTTGTTGAAAAAAGAAATTTACGGTAAGTCTTTGTCATGACCGATAAAACATCCTCAGAACGCGCCAAGGCGCAACGTTACGTCGCGCTTAACCGCAAGGCGCGGCACGATTATTTCATCACCGACACCATCGAGGCCGGAATCATCCTGCATGGGACAGAGGTTAAGGTGCTGCGCCTAGGGCATGCCAGCATTCAGGAAGCCTTCGCGAGCGGCAAGGACGGCGGGTTGTTTTTGCTCAACGCCTATATTCCCGAATACACGCAGGCGGGCGCGCATCTGCAGCACGAAACCCATCGCCCGCGCCAGTTGCTGTTGCGCAAGCGCGAGATCAGCAAGCTTTTGATGGAGATCAAGCGCGAGGGCATGACCATCGTGCCGCTCGGCATCTATTTCAACAGTCGCGGCATTGCCAAGGTCGAACTCGGCCTCGCCAAGGGCAAGCACAAGGCGGACAAGCGCGAGGCCATCAAACAACGCGACTGGCAGCGCGACAAGGCGCGGATCATGCGGGACAAGAACTGACGGCGCTTAGCTTTTTCGACCGCGCAGAATTTGCTCGAACAGCGCCGCGTTGACCATGGGGGGAATGACACCGCCGGATTCGTCGCTCAGGGAACGGCTCAACGCCATCAGACCGGCGCGGTTGCAGAGGTTGGCGATTTCGGCGGGGGCCATGTTTTTGGTCGCGTTGGCCAGAACGTCGAAATCCACGTCCGCCGCCAAGGGCAGTTTGTGGGCGTGGATTTGTAGGATTTTCTTGCGCGCTTCGCCATCGGGAAGCGGCAACGTCACGGCGAAGTCAAAGCGGCCCGGACGCAGAATGTCGGAAGTCAGGCGGTCGGGACGGTTGGTCGCGGCGATCACGACGACCCCCTGAGTCATCGCGAGGCTGTCCATGTCGGTGAGCAGCTGCGCCACGGCGGGCGGCAGACGGTTGGACGAATCGGCGACAGGCGGGTCGGTTTCAAACAGAACGTCAATGTCGTCGAGGAAGATCACGCAGGGTGTCTTGCGCCGCGCCATGGCGAAGCCGTCGCGGATATGCCGCGCGGTGTCCGCCGGATCGCCCGCCGCCAGCACGGGGCAGGACAATTCGATCAGGTGCATGGGCGTTATGCCCGCCAGCGCGCGTACCAGCGAGGTTTTGCCCGTTCCGGTTCCTCCCGACAGCAGAACCGAGCGCGGCGGACGGACTCCGGCATCACGGAACTTGTCGTAATGCTTGGTCGACCAGTTCAGGGTTTCGCGCATCATCCGCTTGATGTCTTCGAGGCCCGCGACGTCGTCCCATAGCGATGCCGAAGGAATGTCGCAGACGAGGGTCGTTCGCTCCGTCGCGGAGGGCTGCATCGGGCGGTAGGCGGTGACGAAGTCGTTTTCGGTGATCTTGACGTTCGTAGCCAGCAAAGAGGTCGTCGTCACGAGGTGGCGCAGGTCGCGGGCGGTCGCGCCCGGAGTCATGGCGGCCAGACGGGCCAGATCGACCGATTCCGCCAGCGGCAAGTTGCGGGTTTCCAGCAAAAGAATCTCATGGCGGCCGGGGCGGCCGGGCGCGTCCACGGGAAGGGTCAGGCTGATGCTGGGATGGTCGCGAAGCCGCGCCTCCAGCGGGGCGGAGGCGATGCCGAACACGATGATATTGGCGTGGCCGGGCAGCTCATCCAAAAGGCCGCTGAGTTGCGCCGTAACCGTGTGTTGCGCGGCGGCCAAGATGGGCGATTGTTTTACCGCAAAGGTCAGGGCATCCAGATGATCGAGAAGGAGGATGGTCGGCCCGCGCCTTGCCAGCGCCGTCAGCGATATATCGAGAGCGCCGCCCTGCGCTTGCTGGCGGTCCAGCAATTGGTGGGCATCGAGCGTGACCAGCGACACGTCAAGGTCTTGCGCCAGCCGCGTCACGAGCCGCGCTTTGCCGCAACCGGCGGGGCCCGTCAGCAAGACGGCATGCGTCGCCGTCGGGATGTTGGTTTTAAGCCGCGTGGTCGCCAGCGCATGGCAGGTGCGGTAAGTCTCGCGCAACGCGCCGATTCCCGGCAGCGTTTCGTCGTTGGCACTGGTCACGAAACCGAATTCGGTGCTGCTGCCGATCTGTATCAGACCGCCGGGCGACGTGGCCGTGACTTTGACCAACAACGGTTGGCGGTCGAGCGTCGGCACACGCAGCAGATCGCCTTCGACGACGCAGCGGCCATGCCACGCCGAGGGCAGTTGCCGTTGACGCGCCAGAACATGCAGGTTGTCGATGTCGTCATCCACCTGAAGCGTGATTCGTTCGGCCAAAGCGGGTTTGTGGAGTTGCGGCAGGATTTGGATTTTCTGCGCCGCTTGCACGCCGAGGTTGCGTCGGAGGAGGGGGCTGACTTTGGCGAGACGCTGGTTCCTGTCCTCCATAAAGGCAGGGCGGGCGCAGGCGTAGGTCGTCCTGCTCCCCGACAGAGCCAGAATATCGCCCGACAGGATGCCCAAAAGGCGCATGTCGGATTGATCCAGACGAACGGTGCCGTCGTCTGTGTCCGACGATTCATGCAGGGTCAGCGTGAGTTCAGAGATCATGGGCAGGGGCGCGAGAAGGCATAAGGTGGGCATTCAGGCCAAGGAAAATCCGCCAGCCTGATGCCGTCGTGAATAGCACAAAAAAACGGCTAAGGCGATGATTCAGGTTTTGTGGCGGCGATATTCTTCGCTCAGCGCCTGACAGGCGGCGGCGTAGGCCGGAGCGGTCTGTTTCAGCAAAGACTGGACGAGGCGCACATCATCCTTTTGCGCGGCGGATTCAAGCTCGGCCATCAAGGCCGCGAAAGCCTGAAGCCCGCAGTTGGCGCTGCTGCTCTTGAGCGTGTGCGCGGTGAACGCGATGTCTTTGAGCTTGGGCGAAGACGTGTTCGTGAGGCTGGTTACGCGACGGGCTGATTCGCCGAGAAATACGTCCGCGATCTTGACGGCGGTGGCTTTGCCCAGTTCGTCGACCAAGCGTTGGAAAAAGGGCGCGTCGAATACGGCCAGAGCGTTGGGGGTGTCCGGCAGAGTCCATTTGGCCAGCGTGCGCAGCAAGACATCGTAGTCCAGCGGCTTGTTGAGAAAGTCGTTCATGCCCGCGTCAAGGCACCGTTCCTTGTCGCCCGGCAAGACATGCGCCGTGAGCGCGATGATAGGAACGGATTGCGCCCATCCCCCCAGCGCGCGCAGGCGGCCCGTGGCTTCCAGCCCGTCCATCTCCGGCATGGAAATATCCATCAGGATAAGGTCGTAGGCTTTGGCTTGGGCCATGCGGATGGCTTCGATGCCGCTGGCGGCCAGATCGGGGTTGCATCCGGCCTTTTGCAGATAGCGGCTCGCCACCAACTGGTTGGTTGCGTTGTCTTCGACCAACAGGATATTCAATCCTGCGCGTAACGGTGCGACAGGATTCTGTTTCTTGTGCGGATCTGAATGTTCTTCCGCCACATGGACCGCAGGCAGGACGGCAAGCGGCAGGATGAACCAGAATTTGCTGCCCTGCGAGGGCTTGCTCTCGACGCCCATTTCGCCGTCCAAAAGCTTGACCAGCCGTTGCGTGATCGCCAGACCAAGGCCGGTGCCGCCAAAGCGGCGGTTGTAGGAGCGTTCGATCTGGCTGAATTCCTTGAAGAGCTTGTTCTGGTCGGCGGCGCTGATGCCGATGCCGGTATCAACGATTTCAAAACGCAGCAGAACGGCGGGTTGTCCGTTACGCTCTTGATTCAGCAGATGGACGACCCGCAGCGTGATGCCGCCACGGTCGGTGAATTTGATGGCGTTGGTGACGAGGTTGAGGAGGATTTGGCGGATGCGGCCTTCGTCGCTCAACAGATGATCCGGCACGGAGCCGTCGACATCAAGCCCCAGCGTCAGCCCCTTGTCGGAAGACAGGGGTTTGGTGAGGTCGAGAACGGCGCGTAGCAGACCACGCAATGAAAAGGGTGCGCAGGCGATGTCGAGCTTGCCAGCTTCGATCTTGGAGAAGTCCAGCACGTCGTTGATAATCGCGTGCAACGCATGTCCCGATGTCGTCGCGACGTTTAAAAGGCGACGCTGTTCGGCATCAAGACTCGTGTCGCCCATCAGGTTGAGGACACCCAAAAGGCCGTTGATGGGGGTGCGAATTTCGTGGCTCATCGTCGCGAGGAAGTTGGCTTTGACGGCCCCGGCGCGTTCAGCTTGATCCTTGGCGGACAGCAACTCCTCCCGCGTCTTGCGCAGTCCGGTCATGTCGGTGAGGAGGCTGACATAGTGCGTCACTTCGCCGGATCGGTCGAAGACGGGGCTGATGTGCCATTCGCTCCAGAATGGCGCACCATTTTTGCGGTAGACGAGCAGTTCGAACCGGCTTGGCTGGTTGAGGCGTGTGGCTTGACGGAACTGGTCGACCGTCGCGGGATCGGTGCCCCAGCCGAACAGGAAATCCGCGCCGATCGCCGCTATGTCGTTCGTGGTGTAGCCGGTCATGGTTGTGATGGCTTGGTTCACAAACACGACCGGATGTTCAGGCTTGTCCAGCGCACGGATCAAAACGCCGACGTGGGTGGACTGAAGGGCGGCCGCGAACAGGACGTTGCGATCCTCGACCGTCTGGGCCAAAGCCGCGTTACGGCGGCAATTGTAGGTGTTGCGGAGCAGGAGCGCGATCAGGACGATGGCGTTGATCCAGATGAGGATCGACAAAAGGTTGCGCCGGGATTCTTTTTGCTTCGTCAAATCCAGAAGCCTCTGGAGTTCGTCGTGATGTGTGTCGATTATCGCTTGGTTAAAGCCGTGAGCGGCGTTTGCAATGGCATCAATGCGATGGCGAATGTCCTGATAGACATCCTGACGGAGAGGAAAATCCTCAGGCATTTGCGCGCGCAAACGTTCCAGTTCCTGACGCAGGTCGGACAGCCCCTTTCGGTCACCCTCATCAAGATCGGTGTTGCCGTCGTGGGCCGCGTCCTGCGTTTCGAGTTGGCTGCTCATGGCATAGAGGCGTTCCGTGAGCGCCGCAAAGGCTTCGGGTGTTGCCGTGGCCGGATCATAGGATTCAAGCTCTTGCCAAAAGGCCCAGATGGTATCTTGCAATTTCAGCGCTTGCGACGATGTCGGCGCGGCGAGCGCCTGACGTATGGTTTCGTCGCTTTGCGCCATCTGGTACTGCGTGAAGGCGAACATGCCGACAAAGCCGCAGAGCAGCAGTGTCGGCCAGATGAACAACGATTGCGTGACAGAACGAAGCACGGCGTATCCCGAAGAGTTGAAACATTCTTCAACTAACAGGAATAGTATCAAGAAAGCCTTAGGCGGCTGAATACGCGCGTAGGTTTACAGAAAGCTGTAGGGGTCAATATCCACCTGAACTTTGACGGAGCGCGGCCATTTCAACGCGCCCAACCAGTCGCGCAGGATAACCGGCAGCGCCACATTCCGCGCCGCTTGCAGCATCAGCCGGTAACGGTGGCGACCACGCAGGATGGCAAAGGGCGCGGGCGCGGGGCCGAGCAGGCGCAGGGCATCAAGGCGCGGCGCGGCGGCGGCGATTTGGTTGGCGACATCGAGGGCTTGGCGCGAATCCGGGCCTGAAACGATGATGCTGGCCAGACGGCTGAAGGGCGGCAGGCGGTAGGATTCGCGTTCACGCAACTCGGCCTTCATAAAGGCATCGCGGTCGCCTTTCAACAACGCTTGCATCACCGGATGCTGGGGCGCGTAGGTTTGCAGGAAGACGTGGCCCGCGTCTTCACTGCGGCCGCTGCGGCCCGCCACCTGTTGCAGCAGTTGAAAGGTGCGTTCGGCGGCGCGGGGGTCGCCGCCGCTCAGGCCGAGATCGGCATCGATGACCCCCACCATCGTCAGGCGCGGGAAGTGATAGCCTTTCGCCATGATCTGCGTGCCGATCAGCAGATCAAGCTCGCGGTTGTCCATCTGATCGACCAAGACCTGCGCGGCTTTTGGCCCGTCCAGCGTGTCGCTGGCCATGATGGCGAAGCGTATGTCGGGCAGGCGGTGTTTGACCTCTTCGGCGATGCGCTCGATGCCGGGGCCGCAGGCCGCGAATTTGTCTTCGACGCGGCACGAGGGGCAGGCTTTGGGCAAGGGCATGTTGTAGTCGCAGTGATGGCAATGCAGTTTCTTGGTGCGCTTGTGCTCGATCAGCCAACTGCTGCAATGGGGGCACTGCAAGCGATGGCCACAGGCCCGGCACAGCGTCAGCGGCGCATAGCCGCGCCGGTTGAGAAACAGCATGGCTTGCTGTTGCGTCGCGACGGCTTGCTGGAGCGCTTCGATCAACGGCGCGCTGATAAAGTTTTGCGCGGGCATTTTTTCTTCCCGCAAATCGACCAGTTTGATCGCGGGCATCGAGGCTTTGCCATAACGGCGGCGCAGGATCACATGCCGGTATTTCCCTTGCTGGACGTTGTGCATCGTCTCCAGCGACGGCGTGGCCGAGGCGAGAATCACGGGTATCGCGCCGAGACTGGCCCGCACCACCGCCATGTCGCGGCCATGATAGATGACGCCTTCTTCTTGCTTGTACGAGGCTTCGTGTTCTTCGTCGACGACGATCAGGCCGAGGTCGGCGTAGGGCAGGAACAAGGCCGAGCGCGCGCCCAGCACAAAACGCGCGTCCCCACGTGCGATGGCGTGCCAGTTGAGGCGGCGCTGCTTTTCCGTGAGTTCCGAGTGCCATTCGATGGGACGCATGCCAAAACGCGCTGTGAGCCGGTCGATCAGCGCCGCCGTCATGGCGATTTCGGGCAACAGCACCAGCACTTGACGACCTTGGCGCAGCGCGGCGGCGATGGCTTCGCTATACACTTCCGTTTTGCCGGAGCCGGTGACACCGTCCAGCAAGGTCGCCGAAAAGGCCCGCGCATCGACCGAAGCGATCAGTTGATTGGCAGCATCGCGCTGTTCGGGGGAGAGCGCGGGGGGCGTTTCGCCCAGAGCTGTTTCCCCAAAAGCTGTTCCCCCAAGCGCGGCATCTTTCGCCTTTAGCTCCCGCAGTTTGCCGCCCAGAACCATCTTGAGGATCGCGCCGGGGGGCGTGACGGTGTAGTGGGCGACCCAATCGACAAAGCGGCGGGTGGCTTCCGGCAAGGGGGGATGGTCGATCAGGCGGCCGATTGCTTTCAGCTTTTCAGCCGCAACGTCCCCCCCGCCGTCGCCCCAGACCACGCCGATACCGATTTTTTTCCCCAAGGGAACTTCGACCAGCGTTCCCGCCTCTGGGGCTGGCTGGGACGACAAATAGTCGTAGCCATCGCCCAAAGGCAGCGGCAACAACACGCGCACTGTCGGCGGATTTTTGGGGCTGGTGGGGGCGGGGTTCATTGGCTAGACTATGACCTTAGCGATTCAATTCGATAGGGAGTTTTGCACGTGAAGTTCTTTGTGGATACAGCCGATCTCAACGAGATTAAAGACCTTGCCGCGACCGGCCTTTTGGACGGCGTGACGACGAACCCTTCGCTGGTCGCCAAATCGGGGCACAGCGACTTTGTCAGCCTGATTCGTGAAATCGCCTCTGTCGTGCCCGGCCCCGTCAGCGCCGAAGTCGCCGCGACGGATTATGACACCATGCTGGCCGAAGGGCTTTATCTGGCCAAAATCGCCAAGAATATCGCGGTCAAGGTTCCCCTGACTCCGGCGGGCCTTAAGGTTTGCAAGCATCTGTCGCAGCAAGGCACGATGGTCAATGTGACTTTGTGCTTTTCGGCGGCGCAGGCCATTCTGGCCGCCAAGGCCGGGGCGACGTTCGTTTCGCCCTTCGTGGGCCGGTTGGACGACATCGGCGAAAGCGGGATGCAGCTGATCTCGGACATCTGCACGATCTACAGCGCTTATCCAGAGTTCAACACGCAGATTTTGGTGGCCTCGGTGCGCAGCCCCATGCATGTGGTCGAAGCGGCCAAGATGGGCGCCGATGTGGCGACCATCCCGCCCGCCGTCATCCGCCAGTTGTTTTCGCATCCGTTGACGGACAAGGGCTTGGCGCAGTTCGTGGCCGATTGGGCCAAGACCGGTCAGACGATTCCCACGGCGGGCAATGTTCAACCGTTGAAGTCCAGTCGCACCTAGCGGGGGGAGGTTCCCTTGAAGCGTGAAGAATACAGCAACAACGCTCACGCTTTAAGCTCTGTCATGCCGGGGGATGTGCGCGATTACCTTCTCGCGCACCCTGACTTTCTTGCCGACAATGGCGATCTGCTGGCGGCGCTCGTGCCGCCTGCCGCGCATCGCGCCGAAGGGGTGCAGGATTTCCAACGCTATATGCTGGCGCGGTTGCAGGAACACTTTGCCGCTATCAAGGGCGAACACGACGATTTGCTGTCGTTGATGCAGGAGCATTTGCAGCGCCAGAATCGTTTCAACGCCGCGACCCTGTCGTTGCTCGACGCGTCCAGTTTCGAGGCGACGCTGCGCTTCATCGACCGCGATCTCACGTTTTTGCTCGATCAGGAATCGGTTGGGTTGTTTCTGGAAGCGGGGGGCAAGCTGCATGTCGGTTCCTATCACGGATTGACGGTGGTGCCCGAAGGCTTTGTCAGCCAATGGATCGGACAAGAGGACGTGGATTTGTCGGAACAATCCAGCGCCGCGCCGGAGCTGTTCGGCGACAAAGCGCGGGGCATCCGTTCCCAAGCGCTCGTGCGTTTGGATGTCAGCGAGGATCTGCCGCCCGGCCTTTTGGCCCTCGGCCACCGCGACTCCATGTACTACGCCACCGGCCTCGCCACCGAACAGGTGGAATGCCTCGGCGCGGTGCTGGAACGGCGATTGAGGGCTTGGATTTAAATGCAACTTTGATGGGGAGACGTACAATGTGTTGGGTAAAATTCATCTTCGCCTCTGCGTTTATCATCTTGTTTTCGGTCGGTTCGGTGCGGGCGGAGGTGCAGGGTAAAGAATCTACCTACGCAAGAGTAATGCGTACGGGAACGCTGCGATGCGCTTATTTTGTCGTGCCCCCTGAATTTATTAAAGATCCAAACACCGGAAAACTGTCCGGGATAGGGTATGAGGTCACCGAGGCGGCTGGCCGTCTATTAGGACTCCACATTGATTGGACAGAAGAGGTTGGTGTAGGTGAAATGACAACGGGGCTATCGACAGGGCGCTATGATGCTGTCTGTTCTTCGGTTTTTAACCGTGCGCCGTTGGCTCGTCAGGCCGATTTTACCGTTCCGTTTATGTATACCCCCGTAGGAATCTTTGTTCGCGCCGATGATCATCGGTTTGACAAAAGTGCTGCCGCTATCAATGACGCGGCAGTTTCCATTGCCATAATTGACGGTGACACATCGCAAGAAGTCAGCAGTCTGGATTTCCCGAAGGCCCAGAAACATTCCATGCCGTTGAACGTCGATGTGTCGATGTTGCTGGAAAATGTGGCCGTGAGGAAGAGCGACGTTGCGTTCACCTATATGGCAAATTTTTTCCGATATGATCAGGCCAATCCCGGCAAGCTGAAGGCCATATTCAGAGACAAGCCCATTCGTGCCTTTGGAAATACCATTATGTTGCCGCACCGCGAGGAAGAATTGAAAAGCATGCTGAACGTTGCGTTGAGCGAGCTTGTGAACGGCGGCATTGTTGAGTCGATCATCGCGAAGTACGAACCTTATCCGGGGGCGTACTACAGGGTCAGCACGTCTTATCGTGCTCCGTAGCTTTCTTTGCTGCCAGCGGCTGGCCGATGGATCAGGGTTCGCCCAGAACGGCCTTTCTCGTGTTGTAGAAAGCCCCATAGCTCGCCCACACATCCGGATGCCAGCTGAATTGGAGGATTTTGAATTCCTGTCTGGCCGTTTCCGCATCGCCCGCGAGATAGGCGGCGCGCACGTACCAGTTGTGGATTTCCTTTGATTTCGGGAAACGGTTGAGCAACTCGACGAAGACGGGCTTTAGCTCCGTCCAAACGCCGGGGCGCTTAAAGTAATCCGGCTCGGTTTCATAGATGCCGTTAAAGATTTCAAAGTGGGCGAGCGGTAGCACCAGCGGCGCGAGCGAGTCCTTTGGCGCTTCCGCCACGGTTTGCCGCGCGAAGGCGAGCATGATTTCGTTGGAGCCGCCCCACTTCGGCATGAGGAATGTCAGCATAGACAGGTACGCGCGAAATTCCGAAGGATCGGCATTCAGGGCTTTTTGGAAATAGGCACGTTCGTCTTGTATGAACTGTTTGATGCCGCCATCGTTCGGCCCCAGCCCGCGCACGACCTTCATGCTGGCCGCCGGGACAAAGGGGTCGGATGGATCCAGATCATAGGCTCTGTCCAGATAGGCTTTTGCTTTCAAAAGCCGATCATGAAACAAACGGGCTCCTTCTTCGGTCACCGAGCCGCTGTAGCCTTTCCCCCGCGCCGACCATGCGTAGGTGATGTAAAAAACTCCGGCGGCGGCGTTGGCGAAATGAGATGAAGGGCTGTTGCGAACCCACCCTTCGAACGAGGCGAGGCTTTTCTCCATGTCATACTGCGCGTCGGGGTTGTTGGCCAATTCGTCATAGGCGTTTGCCAACAGGCTGTGGCCATCTTCGTCTTTTTTCTTTTCCCGCAATAGCGTCGCCATGCGATTTTCCAAAACGTCATATTGTCCGCCCTGCAATGCGCCCAGAACCGAGGTGTTCTGCGGGATTGTCGCGTTAACTGATGCCAGATAGCTTTTCACCAGCGCCGCATGTTCGCCATTGGGTACCAACTGGAGGTATTGGTGGAAATATTTAACAGCGTTGGCAGTATCCCCGCTTTCCTGATAAGCGCGAGCCAATGCGTGACACCTTAGATAATTGTCCGGCTTAGCTATTAGCGATTGCGAGTACCAATGGATGGCATCGTTATAGCGTCTTTGGGCAAAGGCCATGCGCCCCATGTTGTACGTCGCCGAGGCGTTGTTAGGCTGTATTTGAAGCGCTTTTTCCAAAGCGCGCGATGCCCGTGTATAGTCGCCTTGCGCCTCGTATAAATTGGCTGCATTGTTAAAGACGTTTGTGTAGTCAGGAACATAATTCAGGCTGCTTTCGAATTCGTTGAACGCCGCATTGGGATTGCCTTGCTTGATGTATAGGTCAGCTTTTTGCAGATGCATCTCTGCAGGTTGACTGAAAAAGCGGTTGTAGACATCCGACACAGCATTCAGAGCCGTCTTCGTAGCACCTGATGCTTTGGCTTTGGCGATCTCGAGGGCACTTCCCGCGTCGCTGTAGGCTGAAATTAATAAACACAGAACCGATTCTATGTCGGAAGATAGTCTTGCTTCGTCGGGTGAAATTGACGATCCCTTTTGTTTGATTTCATCCAGCTTCGCTACCAGCCGATCAATCAGGTTCGTATCCCCCGTTACCATAAATTCCATGGGCAGATATTCAAGACTGTGCGTCGTGATGTCTGTGACGGGCTGGTAGCGTTCGGTTTCCGCAATAATGGCGAGTGCGTTCTCCTTCATCAATCCCGTGTAGTTGGCGCTGGAATTTATAAATTTTTTCAACTCTTCAGGATTGCGTGAGAAAAGGGCGGCAAAAAAATGGGGGTAGAATTTCAGCAGAAGATCAGGTCTCTCATGTCTCTGCGCAGTGTTGGGTGGTGGCGTGTCGGCGGAATTCTGTAAAACCTCGAATGCTTTGATAGCTTTCTGAGGATTGGGATGGCGGTAATAATACGGTGCCCATTCGTACCTGATCGAGTCCAACGTCATTTCGCTGATACGACTGTGGGCCTCAAGTCGGGGGTAGCGCGACGGTTTGTTATCGATCGGTTGTTGTTCTTGTTGTCCCACATCTTGTGACGTAATGATGGCCTGAGGCCCACTAAAATAAATCCAAACGGCAATGATGGGCACGAGCGCAAGCGCTAACCAAAGGAAGTAATTGTTGCGATACATTGGGACTCTCTTTGTATCTAGCCAAAGCACATCTATAATCAACCATAGATTGTGGTGCGATGCAAACGTCATTGCGCATGTTGTGCATCACTTGCGCCCTGCGCCTCAGGCTGTGAGTATGCTGTCTTCCCGTGTTTCAAGGGCTACCGCCATGACGTTTTCCGTTGCCGATGATCTTCAATCCGCTATGACGCAATGGGCGGCGTGGTTGCGGGATGAGCGGCGGGTTTCGCGGCATACGTTGGCTTCGTATCAATATGATCTCGCTGATCTTTTGCAGTTTCTCAACGCGTATCGCGGGAAGAGCGTTGCCTTGGCGGCGCTTGCCAACCTGACATTGACCGACTTCCGCGCGTGGCTGGCGCAGGGGGCGCATGACGACAAGCAGGCGGCTTCGCGGGCGCGGGCGGTGGCGGGAGTGCGGAATTTTTTCCGCTGGCTCGACCGCACCGGACAGCTGCACAACGCCGCCATCGACTTGCTGAAGACTCCGAAGACGGCGCGACGCTTGCCGCGTCCGGTTTCTGAGGACGGGGCGCAGGATATATTGGCGTTGGCCAAAAATGCGACGGAAGAGAATTGGGTCGGATTGCGCGACGAAGCGTTATTCACTTTGCTGTACGGCGCGGGGCTGCGTATCAGCGAAGCGCTGGCTTTGCGTCATGCCGATTTGACCACGCAGGATCGCCTCACCGTGACGGGCAAGGGCAACAAGCAGCGCAGCGTTCCACTCCTTCCTATCGTGCGCGAAAGTTTGGATCGTTACCTGAAAGCGTGTCCATATCCGGCGGAGGGATTCCTCTTTGTCGGAGCGCGTGGCGAGGTGTTAAATCCTGGCGTGGCGCAACGCCACTTGCGTTGCTTGCGGCGTTTGTTGAATTTGCCGGACACCGTCACGCCCCATGCCTTGCGCCACAGTTTCGCGACGCATCTGTTGGCATCCGGCGCAGACCTGCGAAGCTTGCAGGAACTGCTTGGCCACAGCTCACTTTCCACCACGCAGCTTTACACCAAGGTCGAGTCCGAGCAGCTGGCGCAAACCTACCGCGCGGCGCACCCTCGCGCGAAGGTCTGATCGTATCAGATATGCACCGCGCGGCCGTCGGCCGCGAGGGCGGCTTCTTTGATGGTTTCGTTGAGTGTGGGGTGGGCGTGGCTGGTGCGGTAGATGTCTTCGCAACTGGCGTTGAATTCCATCGCGAGGGCGAGACCGCCGATCATGGTTCCGGCATCTGGGCCGACGATGTGAGCGCCGAGGATGCGGTCGGTGGTCGAGTCCGCCAACAGTTTCACAAAGCCGTCGGTGTCGCTCATCGCGCGAGCGCGTCCGTTGGCGGAGAAGGGGAATTTGCCGACCTTGTACTTCACGCCTTCGCTGACCAGTTGTTCTTCGGTTTTGCCGATGAAGGCGACTTCGGGCCACGTGTAGACCACGCCGGGAATGGCGTTGTAGTTGATGTGGCCGGTCTGGCCCGCCATCATCTCCACGCACACGACCCCTTCTTCTTCGGCTTTATGCGCCAGCATCGCGCCCGCGATCACGTCGCCGACGGCATAGATGCCTTTGACGTTGGTTTCAAAGCGATGATCGACGGCGATGCGCTGGCGTTCGTCGCGTTTGACACCAAGATTTTCCAGACCAAGCCCAGCCGTAAAGGGACGGCGGCCAATAGAAACAAGAACGGTTTCGGCTTGCAACGTTTCGGGCGAGCCACCCGTTGCCGCTTCAAGCGACAGGGTGACGCTTGCGCCTTCGTTCTTTGCTGCCGTGACTTTGCTGGCGAGCTTGAATTTCATGCCTTGCTTGGCGAGGATTTTTTGCGTCTGGTTGGCGACTTCGCCGTCGATGCCGGGGAGGATGCGGTCGAGGAATTCGATCACCGTCACTTCGGTGCCGAGGCGTTGCCAGACAGAGCCAAGTTCCAGCCCGATCACACCGCCGCCGATTACCACCATGCTCTTGGGCACGGCGGGAAGCGTGAGCGCTCCGGTCGAGGTCAGGATGCGCTTTTCATCGATGGTGACACCGTTGAGCGGCATGCTTTCCGAGCCGGTGGCGATCAGAACGCGGTCGGTGGTGTAGGTCAGGGTGCCTTGACCGCTGTCCACCGTGACTTGATTGGGGGCGGTGATGGTGCCCTTGCCGCGCAGCCAGTCGACTTTGTTCTTGCGGAACAGGTATGCGATGCCGTCGGTGTTGTCTTTGACCACCTTGTCCTTGTGCGCCATCATCGCCGCGAGGTCGAGGCTAACCGCGCCGACCTTCACCCCGTGATTGGCCAGACCGTGCAGCGCCTCGCTGTATTTCTCCGAGCTGGTGAGCAGCGCCTTGGAGGGGATGCAGCCGACATTGAGGCATGTGCCGCCCAACGCGCCGCGCATTTCGACGCAGGCGACTTTCATGCCGAGCTGCGCGGCGCGGATGGCCGCGACATAGCCTCCGGGGCCGCCGCCAATGACGATGAGATTGTAAGTGTTGCTCATGTTTCCTGTCGGGGGATGGTGTGGGACTCAGACGCCCAAAAGCAGGCGTTCGGGGTTCTCGACGAACTCCTTGACCCGCGCGAGGAACGTCACCGCCTCGCGCCCGTCGATGACGCGATGGTCATAGCTGAGGGCGACGTACATCATGGGGCGCGCTTCGATCTTGCCGTTAACGACGACCGCGCGTTCCTTGATCGCGTGCATGCCGAGAATGCCGGACTGCGGCGGATTCAGGATCGGCGTGGACATCAGCGAGCCATAGATGCCGCCGTTGGTGATGGTAAAGGTGCCGCCCGTCAATTCCGCCATCGACAGCTTGCCGTCGCGGGCGTGTTGGCCGAGTTCGCCGATGGCTTTCTCGATGTCGGCGAAACCGCGCTTGTCCGCATCGCGCAAGACTGGAACGACGAGTCCTTGGGGCGTTCCGACGGCAACGCCAATGTCATAGTAGTTTTTGTAAACCAGATCGTCGCCGTCAATTTCGGCGTTCACGGCCGGAATTTCCTTAAGCGCCTGCACGCAGGCTTTCACGAAAAAGGACATGAAGCCAAGTTTCACGCCGTTTTTCTTCTCAAACGCATCCTTGTGCTGGGCTCGGAGCGCCATCACGTTGCTCATGTCCACTTCGTTGAACGTGGTCAGCATGGCGGCGGTGTTTTGCGCCTCTTTGAGGCGTTCGGCGATGCGTTGGCGTAGGCGAGTCATGCGGATGCGTTCTTCTTCGGCAACGCGCGGGCGCGGCCCCAGCGTTGATGGACGCGAGGTCGTCGGCGCGGCAGAGGATGTCATGCCTAAAACATCTTCCTTCGTCACGCGTCCATCGCGTCCGGTACCCTTGATTTCATAGGGGTTCAACCCGCGATCTTCGGCTTGTTTCCGAGCGGAGGGCATCAGCATGGCGGCGATACCTGTTGTTGGTGCGGCCATGGGGGGCGCGGCGGGAGTTGTGGGTAGGGCGAGCGGCGGCGGGCTGGCGGGCTGCAGCGCGGGGGCGCTCGACGTGGCGGGCTTTGCCACAGCGGCTCCGGCGGCACCTTCGGCGATAAGGCCGAGGACAGCGCCGACATTGACCTTGCAGCCGGGCGGAGCCTTGATCTCGCTGAGCGTGCCAGCGGCACGCGCGTTGACTTCGAGCGTGACCTTGTCGGTTTCCAGCTCAACAAGAGGTTCGTCCATGCGCACGATGTCGCCGACAGCCTTGAGCCATTTGGCGACGGTGGCTTCGGAAACGGATTCGCCCATCGGGGGGACGACGATTTGCGTGGTCATGGTGCGCCTCGGTTCATCGGGGGATTCGTTCCAGAGTATCGTTCTTCATAGACGAAATCAGCCGACAGTTAAAGCCTTCTCCACCAGTTCGTCCTGTTGCGCGTTGTGCTTTTTCAGCGAGCCGGAGGCGGTCGAGGCCGAGGCGTTACGGCCGACATAGACGGGCCGCTTGCACTTGTGGTCGATGGCCGTCAGGACGGCTTCGAGACGACGGTCGAGGAAGCTCCAAGCCCCCATGTTTTCCGGCTCTTCCTGACACCAAACAACGTCCGCCTTGGAATAGCGTGCCAGTTCCTTGGCGAGTGGCTTGTCGGGGAAGGGGTAGAATTGTTCCAACCGGACAATGGCGACATCCGTGATTTTTTTCACCTCCCTTGCTGCCAGCAGGTCGTAATAGACCTTGCCGCCGCACAACACGACGCGGCGGATTTTGCGGTCGTCAGCCAGATTCGCGACGGCTTCGGGAATCACGCGCAGGAATGTCGTACCGGTTTGCAGTTCGCTCAGCTGCGACACGCAGAGCTTATGGCGCAGCAACGATTTCGGAGTCATCAGGATCAGCGGCTTGCGGAAGTTGCGCTTGATCTGGCGGCGCAGGATGTGGAAATAGTTCGCGGGTGTCGAGCAGTTGGCGACTTGCCAGTTATCGTCGCCGCACAATTGCAGGTAACGCTCCAGCCGCGCCGAGGAATGCTCCGGCCCTTGGCCTTCGTAGCCGTGGGGAAGCAGGAGCGTGAGGCCGGACATGCGCAGCCATTTGCATTCGGCGGAGGCGATGAATTGGTCGATCATGACCTGCGCTCCGTTGGCGAAGTCGCCGAACTGGCCTTCCCAGCATACGAGGGCGTTCGGTTCCGCCAGCGAATAGCCATAGTCGAAACCCATCACCGCCAATTCGGACAGGGGGCTGTCATGCACCTCAAAGTTGGCCTGTTGGGCGCGTAGGCCGTTCAGCGGCACGCAGCGTTGCTCGGTCGCTTGATCATAGAGGACGCAATGCCGCTGCGAGAAGGTGCCGCGCCCGCAATCTTGACCGGACAGGCGCACATGGGTGCCTTCTGTGACCAACGTTCCAAAGGCGAGAGCTTCCGCCGTCGCCCAGTCGAGGCCTTGGCCGGAGTCGATCATCGCGCGTTTGGCTTCGAGCTGTTTGGCGATTTTGGGGTTGATGTTAAAGCCTTCGGGAACGCGGGCGATGTTGAGGCCGATTTCACGCAGGATGGCGGGGTCAACGCCGGTGTCGCCGCTGCGCTCTTCGCCCGACGCGATGTCGAACCCGCTCCAGCGGTCTTCCAGCCAATCGGCTTTGCGCGGCGTGTAGGTCGTGGAGGCCAAAAAGTCTTGTTCCATTTTTGCGAGGAAGTCGCTTTGAATCTTTTCGGCTTCGGCGGCGGTGAGAGTGCCTTCGGCAATCAGTTTTTGGGCGTAGAGTTCGCGCGTGGTCGGCTGATCTTTGATCTTTTGATACATGACGGGCAGCGTGAACGCGGGCTCGTCGCTCTCGTTGTGGCCGTGGCGGCGGTAGCACACCATGTCGATCACAACGTCTTTATGGAACATCTGCCGGAACGCGGCGGCCATTTGCGCTATACGCAGGACGGCTTCGACATCGTCGCCGTTCACATGGAAAATCGGCGCTTGGATCATTTTGGCAACATCGGTGCAATAGACGCCGGAGCGCGAATATTGCGGGCTGGTGGTGAAGCCCACCTGATTGTTGACAACGACGTGCATTGTGCCGCCGGTCGAGTAGCCGCGCAATTCCGACAGCATGAGGGTTTCCGCCACGATTCCTTGGCCCGCCATCGCGGCATCGCCGTGGATCAACAGGCCCATGACCTGATCGCGCGCTTCGCTGCTGATGGGGCCGCCGCTTGTGCGTTGCCGTTGCTTGGCGCGGACGCGGCCCATGACGACCGGGTTGACGAATTCGAGATGCGACGGGTTGGCGTTCATGGTGAGGTGAACGGACTCGCCGTTGAACAAGCGGTTGGTCGATGCGCCGAGGTGATACTTCACGTCGCCGGAGCCTTGAAAACTGTTCGGGTTGGGCGACGCGCCCTGAAATTCGGCGAAGATGGCGGCAAAGGGCTTGTTGAGGAAGTTGGTCAGGACGTTGAGCCGTCCGCGATGCGCCATCCCAATGACGACTTCGCGCAGACCCAGCGGCACGCCGTGCGCGATGAGAGCCTCAAGCGCCGGGATCATGGTTTCCCCGCCTTCGAGCCCGAAGCGTTTGGTGCCGGGGAACTTCACCTGAAGGAATCGCTCAAAGGACTCCGCAGCCGTCAGACGTTCCAGCGCGTTGATTTTCGTCGCTTTGTCGAAGGCCGGTTGGTTTTGATCCGCCTCGACATGATCGCGAATCCAGCGGCGCTGGTCGGGATCTTGGACATGCATAAACTCGACCCCGATGGAGCGGCAGTAGGTCTTGTCGAGAATAGCCATGATCTGGCGGATCGTGGCGGTTTGCAGGCCGAGCGCACCGTCAATGAAGATGGGGCGGTCGTAATCGTCAGGCGCGAAGCCATAGTTCTTGGGGTCAAATTCGGCGTAATAGGGCGCTGGCGCGATGCCCAGCGGGTCGAGCTTTGCCAGCAGATGGCCGCGCAGGCGATAGGTGCGGATCAGCGACAAGGCGCGGAGGCTGTCGCGCGGCGCGTTTACGGGTGAGGTGGCTTCGGTCGTGGAGACGACTCCGTTGCGGATGACCTTTTTTGCGCTTCCGGGCGACCAACTCGCGCCGCGCTGTTCCTGCAACATGCCGCGCGCGTCGTCGTGCAGTTCGGCAAAAAACGTGCGCCACGTCGGATCCACCGAGGCGGGGTCTTCGGCATAACGCGCGTACAGCTCGGCGATAAAATCCGCGTTGGCGCTGTTCAGGAAGGATAGGGCTTCAAGCGTCATGATGAATGGCAACCGCAGGTGGTCGCCCCTCTGGAAAGGACTGTGATGTCAAGCGGCTCGCGGCATGGCCAACCTATGTGGCTCACGCAATCATAGAGCATCCGAGGCGCTTGTTAAGTTCTTTTTGGAAGAACGTGACGGTACGTCGGTCAGTTCGCGTTCCCGTTGTCGCGGAAAATCTTTCCGGTTTGCATCAGCAACGCGGATTGTTGATCGACAAAGGTTCGGGTTTGTCCGATTTTTTTGTCGCGGATGCAGGCGCGGAACGGCGAGGCGTGGTTGGATGGATCCGTGATGTAGAAATGCGCCTTGAGGCCTATCGGCGTGATGGTTTGATGGATGATCGCCGCCAGACCTGTCGCCAGAAGGAGCGTGGCCCTGTCGCCCAAGGCTTGCTCAGCAAGTTGCAGCACGCCTTCAAGCGCCTCTTCGACACTGCCCGCGTGGACGGTGGTGATGACAAGATGGCCGGAGGTCGCCGCGCGGAGCAACTGGTTCGCGGCATCGGGCGTGCGGATCTCGCCGACGAAGATATAGCGCGGATGCCAGCGCAAGCTGCGTTTGAGCATGTCCGACCACTCGTGGTCTTCGCGGACTTCGATTTGATAACAGGTGCCGCTGTGGCCGCGACGGCCCTCCAGATTGTATTCGACGGGGTCTTCGATGCTGAAGGCTACGCCGCCGTACATGTTGAGGTATTCGCTGAGCAGCGACGATGCCGTGGTCGTCTTGCCCTGTCCGGTCGCGCCGCAGAGAAGGATCAGGCCGCCGCGTTGGCCCAAGGCGCGTAAATGCGGGAGGAGGGCAGGCAGGAAACCCAGTTTGTCGAGCGGCGGCGGGACATCGCTGATTTTGCGCAGCGAGGCCCACAACAGGCCGCCTGCCGTTCGCACCTTGGCAGCGCGTAGTCGCAGGCCGTTGTACGTCATGCCCATTTCATCATCTTTGAAATGGTCGCGAAGAAATTTTACCAGCGCATCGACATCTTCCTGAAACTCCTCCGGAATATTGATGTCCTGTTCTTGAATTTTTCCGGTCGAAGATTTGTTGTAGTGCGCCTGACCATCGCCCTCCAGACAGACGTAGAGGTCGACGAATTCCATCTCGCTAAGCTTGCGCGGTTCCATGCTTCCTCCACTATCCGGCAACGGATAAAGACAATATGATATTGCTATCAGTTCCCGCCATTTCGGTCAAAACCTTGCGGATACGGGGGTCAGGCCGCCATAGCCTTGAGCATGGTGGTTCCCAGCGCGGCAGGGCTTTCCGCGACATGGATGCCTGCCGAACGCAGGGCTTCCATCTTGTCCTTGGCGGTGCCTTTGCCGCCGGAGATGATGGCCCCGGCGTGGCCCATGCGCCGACCCGGAGGAGCCGTGACTCCCGCGATAAAGCCGACCATGGGCTTTTTATGCTTGCTGCTCTTGTAAAAGGCGGCGGCTTCTTCTTCGGCGGAACCGCCGATTTCGCCGATCATGATGATGCCCTGCGTCTCGTCGTCCGCAAGGAACATATCGAGGCAGTCGACGAAGTTGGTGCCGTTGACGGGATCGCCGCCGATGCCGATGCAGGTCGTCTGGCCGAGGCCCACCGCCGTGGTCTGCGCCACGGCTTCATAGGTGAGGGTGCCGGAACGCGACACGATCGCGATTTTGCCGCGTTTGTGGATGTGGCCGGGCATGATGCCGATCTTGCATTCGCCGGGCGTGATGATGCCGGGGCAGTTCGGGCCGATCAGGCGTGTCTTGGAGCCTTGCAGCGCGCGCTTGACCATCACCATGTCGAGGACGGGCAGCCCTTCGGTGATGCAAACCACCAACGGGATTTCCGCCGCGATGGCTTCCAGAATGGCATCGGCGGCATAGGGCGGCGGCACATAGATGACTGAGGCGTTGGCCCCCGTCTTGGCGACAGCCTCCGCCACGGTGTCGAACACAGGGCGGTCGAGATGCTTGGTGCCGCCCTTGCCCGGAGTCACGCCGCCCACCATCTGGGTGCCATAGGCGATGGCCTGCTCAGAATGGAACGTGCCCTGCGAGCCGGTGAAGCCCTGACAGATGACTTTGGTGTCTTTGTTGACGAGTACGGCCATGTTATGCGGCCTCCTTCTTCACAGCGCTGACAATTTTTTCGGCGGCATCGGCGAGATTGTCCGCCGACAGGATGGGCAGGCCGCTTTCGGCCAATATCTTTTTGCCCAGATCGACGTTGGTGCCTTCGAGGCGGACGACCAGCGGCACACGCAGCGAGGTTTCCTTCGCGGCGGCGACGATGCCGTCGGCGATGATGTCGCAGCGCATGATGCCGCCAAAGATGTTGACCAGAATGCCGCGCACGTTGCTGTCGGACATGATGATCTTGAACGCCGCCGTGACGCGCTCCTTGGTCGCGCCGCCGCCTACGTCGAGGAAGTTGGCGGGCGAAGAGCCGTACAGCTTAATGATGTCCATCGTGGCCATCGCGAGGCCCGCGCCGTTCACCATGCAGCCGATGCTGCCGTCAAGCTTGATGTAGTTGAGGCTGTGCTTGGCGGCTTCGATTTCCGCCGCGTTTTCCTCGGCTTCGTCGCGCATCGCCTCCACGTCTTTGTGGCGGAAGAGGCCGTTGTCGTCAAAATTGACCTTGGCATCGAGCGCGATCACGTCGTCCGTGCCGGTGACGACCAGCGGGTTGATTTCGACAATGGAGCAGTCCAGATCGACGAAGGCCTTATACATGGCTTGCAGGAACGCCACGCACTTGCCGACTTGCTTGTCCTTAAGGCCGAGGCCGAACGCGATGTTGCGGGCGTGGAACGGTTGCAGGCCCGTGACCGGATCAACGGCCACTTTGATGATTTTCTCAGGGGTTTTGGCGGCGACGACTTCGATTTCCATGCCGCCTTCGGTCGAAGCCATGACGGTGACGCGGCTCGTGGCGCGATCAACCAACAGGCTCAGATACAACTCGCGGCGGATGTCGCAGCCTTCTTCGATATAGACCTTGCGGACTTCCTGCCCTTCGGGGCCGGTCTGGTGCGTCACCAGCTTCATGCCGAGCATGCGCTTGGCTTCGGCGGCCACAGCGTCGAGCGATTTCACCACCTTAACGCCGCCGCCCTTGCCGCGCCCTCCGGCATGGATTTGCGCCTTGACGACCACGACGGGTTCCTTGATGTCGTGGGACAACGACCGAGCGACTTCAACCGCCTCGTCGACCGTAAAAGCCACACCGCCACGCGGCACGGCCACGCCGTATTTTTTCAGCAAAATCTTGGCCTGATATTCATGGATATTCATTATGAGGATCCGGCATGAGGGGTTGGGACGGGCAGGTCTTGGTTAACGCAGCATACGCAAAGGATTAGCCTTTTTCGCCCTGTGCTTCAAGGCAGCTTTTTGGCGCAAGTTGTTGGCGGATTGACCTATACACCCTGATTTGTTAACAAAATGTGCAATTCAACACTTTGAACGGGAGGTTTTTGTGATGGGAGTCATTCAGAAAACATTTAAGGGTGCCGCACTTGCCTTGTTAACAGCGGCTTCTGCGCACGGCGCTCCGTTGCCTGATGCCGGACTGATCACGACCTATGATCCGCCAACCCGCGAGTCGGCATCCTCCGCGAAGATTGTCCTTAATTGGTCGACCTGTGGACAAACGGATAAGTACAGCGGTTGTTTCGCTGGAGGGAAGCTTGGGCCTTTCGTCAATCCATGCTCAATGATTGAAAGCGGAAATACGCTCGTTGGAACGAATGTTGTCGCAAGCAAACTTTATGTCGTGGATGCCGGTGATGGCACGACTCTTGTTAAAGTGCATCAGTTCAACAAAAGGACGACTGTTGTCGATAGCTTTGCCAGCGTGACGTATACGCCGGGCATCGTGACATCCTTGCCTGCCGAAATTAAGGGCGGTGCTGTTAAGTGCTTTGTTGGTTCCAGCAGTCCAACGCTTTTTGTATCCACGAGTAAAAGTTATGTGGCCGCTGCGGTCGATAAGAAGACGGGGGTGGTTGTAGATCAGGTGGGCGGTTTTTCGCCCGCCATTCGCGTGACCGGGATGACGACGGACCAGCGAGGATACGTGAATATCAATTTTGGTGTAGGGTTGAATACCGGATTTTATACCTATGGCCCGAATGGTAGCCTCGTGCAAGACGGCGGGGGATTGCAATTGCTTCCGAATAGCCGAACCGGCGTAGCCCTGCCTGCTGTACCCGCTATTGGCCAGACAGCCGTGTCCGCCGATGCCCAGCGCGCCCAGCGTCCGAGAACGGTTTATGGAGATCCTTATAAGACGTTTGTAATGGACTAACCCACCGCGCAATATCGGCCTTTCTCACCCCGGTTCATGCCTGACGGCATGGGCTGGGGTGTAAGCTGATTGATGGCGCGATTTGATTGCTTTTTCCTAAATTAGGTAATGTTTCCTATATTTTTGTGGCCTAATCGCGTTTGGTCGGAAAATATCTTCCTTGCTTCCCCCCGTTATCCCCGCCATATTCCGCTCAAATTGCAGACATGCAACGAATTCCGCAGGCGGCGAGGGCTGAGGCCTTTGTGTTGTCGTGCGGTGTTTTTTGTTTTTTACGGCGCTTTTGGGCGTTTTTTGAGTTCACATCAAACAGGCCGCGCATCCCCGCGCGGCGGCTGACAGTACGAGAGGCAAGACATGGCGCAGAGTGCATCCACCGTCGCGTTGGGCAAGAGCTTCACCGGTCGTAAAAAGATCCGCAAGAGCTTCGGGCGAATTCCCGAAGTGGCGGAGATGCCCAATCTGATCGAGGTGCAGCGCCGTTCCTACGACAATTTCCTCCAGATGGACGTGCCGGTGCCGCAGCGCCAACGCATGGGCTTGCAGGAAGTGCTGCAATCCGCGTTCCCGATCAAGGATTTCTCGGAACGCGCCGTTCTCGATTTCGTGTCTTACGAACTCGAACAGCCGAAATACGATGTCGAAGAATGCCAACAACGCGGCATGACCTTTGCCGCGCCGCTCAAGGTGACGCTGCGCCTCACCGTGTTCGACGTTGATGAAACCACCGGCGTGAAGTCGATCCGCGACATCAAGGAACAGGACGTTTACATGGGCGACATGCCGCTCATGACCGCCAACGGCACCTTTGTCGTTAACGGCACCGAGCGCGTGATCGTCAGCCAGATGCATCGCAGCCCCGGCGTGTTCTTTGATCACGACAAGGGCAAGACCCATTCGTCGGGCAAGTATCTGTTCGCCGCGCGCGTCATTCCTTATCGCGGTTCGTGGCTCGACTTTGAATTCGATGCCAAGGATTTGGTCTATGTCCGCATTGACCGTCGCCGCAAGCTGCCGGTTACGACGCTGCTTTACGCGCTCGACAGCATGGACACTGAAAAGCTCCGCGCCAAGCACAAGAAGGACGGCAAGCCGCTGGCCGCGCAAGACGTGCAAGGCATGCCGAAGGAAGAAGTCCTCTCGGCTTTCTACGAAACCATCGCCTACAAACGCGCCAAGAACGGCTGGACGACTTCGTTCAATGCCGAGCGCTTGAAGGGGCAAAAGCTGTTGGCCGATCTGGTCGATGCGAAGAACGGCAAGACGTTGGCCGAAGCGGGCGTGAAGATGGCGCCGCGTCTGATCGCCAAGCTGGTCGAACAGGGCGTGAAGGACATTCTGGTTCAACCCGAAGAAATCATGGGCCGTTACCTCGCGGCGGACATGATCGACGAGAAGACCGGCGTCGTGATGTTCGAAGCGGGCGATGAACTCACCGCCGATATTCTCGAACAAATCGAAGAAGCGGGCATGAAGGAAATCCCGCTGTTGGGCATCGACCATGTCAACGTCGGTCCCTATATCCGCAACACGATGATGGCGGACAAGAACGCCACGCGCGAAGAAGCTCTGATCGACATCTATCGCGTCATGCGCCCCGGCGAGCCGCCGACCCTTGAGTCCGCCGATGCCTTGTTCCATGGTCTGTTCTTTGATCTGGAGCGTTACGATCTTTCGCCCGTGGGCCGCGTCAAGATGAACGCCCGTCTTGAGTTCAAGACGGACGATCAGGTGCGCGTCCTCCGCAAGGAAGACATCATCAAGATTCTGCGTATTCTCTGCGATCTCAAGGATGGTCGCGGCGAAATCGACGACATCGACCATCTCGGCAACCGCCGCGTGCGCTCGGTCGGCGAATTGATGGAGAACCAATACCGAGTCGGCTTGCTGCGCATGGAACGCGCGATCCGCGAGCGTATGAGCTCCATCGAGATCGACACGGTCATGCCGCACGATCTCATCAACGCCAAGCCCGCCGCCGCCGCCGTGCGCGAGTTCTTTGGCTCGTCGCAGCTCAGCCAGTTTATGGATCAGACCAACCCGCTGTCGGAGATCACCCACAAGCGTCGCGTCTCGGCCCTTGGGCCGGGCGGTTTGACCCGCGAACGCGCAGGCTTTGAAGTCCGCGACGTTCACCCCACCCACTATGGCCGTATCTGCCCGATTGAAACGCCGGAAGGCCCGAATATCGGTCTGATCAACTCGCTGGCCACCTACGCCCGCGTTAATCAATACGGCTTTATCGAAAGCCCCTATCGCCGCGTCAAGAACGCCAAGGTGACGGCGGAAGTCGTCTATCTGTCGGCGATGGAAGAGGGCCAGTACACGATCGCGCAGGCGAACGCCGAACTCGACAAGAGCGGCAAGTTCGTCAACGAAACGATCATCGCCCGCAAGAACGGCGAAAACATCGCCGCTCCGGCGGAAAGCATCGACTTCATCGACGTGTCGCCGAAACAGATTGTTTCGGTCGCCGCTGCGCTGATCCCGTTCCTTGAAAACGACGACGCGAACCGCGCCCTCATGGGCTCGAACATGCAACGTCAGGCCGTTCCCTTGCTGCGCAACGACGCGCCGCTGGTGGGCACCGGCATGGAAGGCGTTGTGGCTCGCGATTCCGGCGTGGCGATTGCCTCCAAGCGCTCCGGCGTGGTCGATCAGGTGGACGCGACGCGTATCGTCATTCGCGCCACGGACGACAGCGACTCCGCTGCGCCCGGCGTTGACATCTACAACATGCTGAAGTTCCAACGCTCGAACCAGAGCACCTGCATCACGCAGCGTCCGCTGGTCAAGGTGGGCGACGTGGTCAAGCAGGGCGACATCATCGCCGACGGCCCCTCGACGCAGCTCGGCGAGCTGGCTCTGGGCCGCAACGTGCTGGTCGCGTTTATGCCTTGGAACGGTTACAACTTCGAAGACTCCATCCTGATCTCCGAACGGATCGTCAGCGAGGATGTCTTCACCTCGATCCACATCGAGGAATTCGAAGTCATGGCCCGCGACACCAAGCTGGGTCAGGAAGAAATCACGCGCGATATTCCGAACGTCGGCGAGGAAGCGCTGAAGAACCTCGACGAAGCGGGCATCGTTTACATCGGCGCGGAAGTGAATCCGGGCGACATTCTGATCGGCAAGGTCACGCCGAAGGGCGAAAGCCCGATGACGCCGGAAGAAAAACTTCTGCGCGCCATCTTTGGCGAAAAGGCCGCCGACGTGCGCGACACGTCGCTGCGTCTGCCGCCGGGCGTGTCCGGAACGATTGTCGAAGTGCGGGTCTTCTCGCGCCGTGGCGTCGAAAAGGATCAACGCGCCATCGCCATCGAACGTTCGGAAATCGAACGTCTGGCGAAGGATCGCGACGACGAACGCGCCATTCTGGAGCGTAGCTTCTTCGACCGTCTGCGCGAACTGCTGTTGAACCAAAAGGCCGCTGCGGGGCCGAAGAACTTCCCCGTGGGCAAGGTTATCACGGCGGACGTGCTTGAAGACTACACCAAGGGCCAGTGGCGTCAGATCAGCGTCAAAGACGACAAGGTGATGGAGCAGGTCGAAGGCATCAGCAAAGTCTTCGACGACCAGATCAACGCGCTCAAAAAACGTTTTGAGGACAAGGTCTCAAAGCTGCAGCGCGGCGACGAACTGCCTCCGGGCGTGATGAAGATGGTCAAGGTGTTCGTCGCGGTAAAGCGCAAGCTGCAACCTGGCGACAAGATGGCTGGTCGCCACGGCAACAAGGGTGTCGTTTCGCGCATCCTGCCCGTGGAAGACATGCCCTATCTGCCGGACGGCACCTCGGTCGACATCGTGTTGAACCCGCTCGGCGTGCCTTCGCGTATGAACGTGGGGCAGATTTTGGAAACTCACTTGGGTTGGGCCTCGGCCAACCTCGGCAAGCAAGTCGGGCAGGCGCTTGATCAATATCAGGCTTTGATCCGTCAGGATAAGAAGGCCAGCCTCGTCGACATGCGCGCGCAGCTGAAGACGATCTATGGCGACGAAGGCTTTAAGCGCGACATCGCCGATCTGTCGGACGACGAAACGCTGGAGCTGGCGCACAATTTGCGCGTCGGCGTGCCGGTCGCTACGCCTGTGTTTGACGGCGCGCGCGAAGCCGACATCGAACGGATGCTGGAACTCGCGGGCCTCGACAAGTCGGGTCAGGAAACCCTGATCGACGGTCGCACCGGCGAACCCTTCGACCGCAAGGTCACGGTGGGCTACATCTATATCCTCAAGCTCCACCATTTGGTCGACGACAAGATCCATGCGCGTTCCATCGGGCCTTACTCGCTCGTGACGCAACAGCCTTTGGGCGGCAAGGCGCAGTTCGGCGGCCAACGCTTCGGGGAAATGGAAGTCTGGGCGCTGGAGGCCTACGGCGCGGCCTATACGCTGCAGGAAATGCTCACGGTCAAGTCCGATGACGTGTCGGGCCGCACCAAGGTCTATGAGGCCATCGTGCGCGGCGAAGACAACTTCGAGTCCGGCATTCCTGAATCCTTCAACGTGTTGATCAAGGAACTCCGTTCACTTGGCCTCAACGTCGAATTGGATCAGAAAAAGCTGGTGGCGGAGCAGGACAACGAAGCTCAGGCCGCGTTGCCGGAATCGGCGGAGTGATCCATGACGGGCAAAGCCGATATCTATTTGGAGCATGTCCTCAATCATCACCAGAATGAGAGGATTCAGGTTTGCGTCTATTATAGTGGCGATTGGAAGCAGGCTGCTGACACGGTGGTGGCTGAAGGGGGGGAAGTGTTGACATATCAAGGTGGCTATCCGCATGACCCAAATGAAATCAAGCGTTGCCATTATATGGAGTGTAACGTTCCCTGTCGCTCTATCCCTGATCTCTTGAGCCGGAGTCAGATTGTTGCTACGCGGGTGAATCTGGTTCAGCGGCATGAAGGAGGCGGATTTGATTGGGCCAGAACGACACGCATGATGAATGAGGCTGACGCTGGTTCTCTGGATTTGCGGCTAGAATTCGTTGAGCGGCGCGGCGGCAGAGCCATACGAGGACGGATTGTTGGAATACGCAATATGACCCAATCTTTGCAGTCACAATAACGGGCCAAGCTTAGGCCCCACGTCGAAAACCAAGATTAATCGCGTAAGTTCACGCAATCGGGAGAGTAAGTGATGAACGACCTTATGAACATCTTTAATCAGCAGAGCGCGCCGCAGAGCTTTGACCAGATCAGGATCTCGATTGCGTCGCCTGAGCGTATCCGCTCGTGGTCGTTCGGCGAGATCAAAAAGCCCGAGACGATCAACTATCGCACCTTTAAGCCGGAGCGCGACGGTTTGTTCTGCGCCCGCATCTTTGGGCCGATCAAGGATTACGAATGTTTGTGCGGCAAGTACAAGCGCATGAAGTATCGCGGCATCATCTGCGAAAAGTGCGGCGTCGAAGTCACGCTGCAAAAGGTGCGGCGCGAGCGCATGGGCCACATCGAACTGGCCTCGCCCGTCGCGCATATCTGGTTCATGAAATCGCTGCCCTCGCGCGTCGGCTTGCTGCTCGACATGACGCTGAAGGAGCTGGAACGGGTTCTGTATTTCGAAAACTACATCGTCACCGAAGCCGGTCTGACCGCGCTGAAGCCCGGCCAGTTGCTGAGCGAAGAAGAATTCTACACGGCGCAGGAAGAATACGGCGACGATGCCTTCACCGCCATGATCGGCGCCGAGGCTATCAAGCTGTTGCTGTCCGGCATCGACCTGCATGAAGAAAAGGTCAAGCTGCGCGACGAAATGCGCGACACGACTTCGGACGCGAAGCGCAAGAAGATCGTCAAGCGCCTGAAGTGCATCGAAAGCTTTATCGAATCCGGCGCGCGTCCGGAATGGATGGTGCTGGATGTCGTTCCGGTCATTCCGCCGGAACTCCGTCCTCTCGTGCCCTTGGACGGTGGCCGCTTTGCGACCTCCGATCTCAACGATCTGTACCGCCGCGTTATCAACCGCAACAACCGCCTCAAGCGCCTGATCGAACTGCGCGCGCCGGACATCATTGTCCGTAACGAAAAGCGCATGTTGCAGGAATCCGTCGACGCTTTGTTCGACAATGGCCGCCGTGGCCGCGTCATCACCGGCGCGAACAAGCGCCCGCTGAAGTCGCTGTCCGACATGCTGAAAGGCAAGCAGGGCCGCTTCCGTCAAAACCTCCTCGGCAAGCGCGTCGACTACTCCGGCCGTTCGGTCATCGTCGTCGGCCCCGAGCTGAAGCTGCATCAGTGCGGTCTGCCGAAGAAGATGGCTTTGGAACTCTTCAAACCCTTCATCTACGCCAAGCTGGAAGTCTACGGCATGGCCTCGACCATCAAGGCGGCCAAGCGCATGGTGGAAAAGGAACGTCCTGAGGTTTGGGATATTCTCGAAGAAGTCATCCGCGAGCATCCCGTGATGCTGAACCGCGCACCGACGCTCCATCGTCTCGGCATTCAGGCGTTCGAGCCGGTTTTGATCGAAGGCAAGGCCATTCAGCTTCACCCGTTGGTATGCACGGCGTTTAACGCCGACTTCGACGGCGACCAAATGGCCGTCCACGTTCCGCTCTCGCTGGAAGCCCAGTTGGAAGCGCGCGTGCTGATGATGTCCACCAACAACATTCTCAGCCCCGCGAACGGCAAGCCGATCATCGTGCCGTCGCAGGACATCGTCCTCGGTATATACTACATCACCATGATCCGTGACGGCGAGCCGGGCGAAGGCATGGCCTTCGCCACCATCGGCGAGATTGAGCAGGCTTTGGCCAGCAAGATCATCACGCTGCACACCAAGATCAAGGCGCGTTATCACGGCGTCGATTCCGAAGGTGCGCCCTGCACCGTGCGCGTCGAGACGACGGCGGGCCGCATGTTGATGTCGGAAATTCTGCCGCGTCACCGCAACGTGCCGTTCAGCCTCATCAACCGCTTGTTGACGAAGAAGGACATCACCAACGTTATCGACATCGTTTATCGCCATTGCGGCCAGAAGGAGACGGTGATTTTCGCCGATCGCCTGATGGGCCTCGGCTATCGTCACGCTTGCCGCGCGGGCATTTCGTTCGGCAAGGACGACATGGTCATTCCGCCCGCCAAGCAGACGCTCATCAAAAAGGCGCAAGGCCAAGTGCGCGAATACGAACAGCAATACCAGGACGGCCTCATCACGCGCGGCGAGAAATACAACAAGGTCGTCGACGTTTGGTCGAGCTGCACCGAGCGCGTCGCCGAAGAAATGATGAAGGGCATCTCCGACACCGGCAAGGGCCACATCAATTCGGTTTACATGATGGCCCATTCCGGCGCTCGTGGTTCCGCCGCGCAGATCAAGCAGTTGGCGGGCATGCGTGGCTTGATGGCGAAGCCGTCGGGCGAAATCATCGAAACGCCGATCATTTCCAACTTTAAGGAAGGTTTGACGGTTCTCGAATACTTCAACTCAACCCACGGCGCGCGTAAAGGTTTGGCCGATACCGCTCTGAAGACCGCGAACTCCGGTTACCTGACGCGTCGTCTCGTTGACGTGGCGCAGGATGCCATCATCACCGAGCTGGATTGTGGCACGGACATTGGTTTGACGGTCAAGGCGGTCATCGAAGGCGGCGAAGTCATTGCGCCGTTGTCGGAACGCATCTTGGGCCGCACGCCTTCGCAGGATATCAAGCACCCCGTCACGGGCGCTCTGATCGTCGCGGCGGGCGAGCTGATCGAGGAAGCGGAGGTCGATGCTATCGACCGCGCCGGTATCGACGTGGTCGGCATTCGCTCGGCCTTGACGTGCAAATCGGAAAACGGCGTGTGCGCGAAGTGCTATGGCCGCGATCTGGCGCGTGGAACGCCGGTCAATGTCGGCGAAGCTGTCGGTGTCATCGCCGCGCAGTCCATCGGCGAGCCGGGCACGCAGCTGACCATGCGTACCTTCCACATCGGCGGCGCGGCGCAACGAGGCGCGGAACAGAATTCGGTGGAAGCCGCGTTCGATGCCAAGCTGGTCGTCAAGAACAAGACCGTCGTCACCAACAGCGAAGGCCGCATGATCGTTATGGGCCGGAACTGCGAATTGGTGCTGGTGGACGAACTGGGCCGCGAGAAAGCGCGCCATCGCATCCCCTACGGCTCCAAGCTGCTGGCTGACGAAGGCCAGATGGTCAAGAAGGGTCAGAAACTGGCCGAGTGGGATCCCTACACGCTCCCGATTATCACGGAGCGCGAAGGTATCGCCCATTACGCCGACCTTATCGAAGGCCTGTCGGTGCGCGAAGTCATGGACGAAGCGACCGGTATTTCCTCGAAGAAGGTCATCGATTTCCGTCAACAACCGCGTGGTGCCGAACTGCGTCCGCGCATTGTCCTGCACACCGACAAGGGCGAGCCCATCACGCTGAGCAGCGGCATGGAAGCGCGTTACTTCCTGCCGGTCGATGCCATCTTGAACGTCGAGAATGGCGCGAAGATCAAGGCGGGCGATATCGTGGCGCGTATTCCGCGCGAAGGTTCAAAGACTCGCGACATCACGGGTGGTCTGCCGCGCGTGGCGGAACTGTTCGAAGCGCGGCGTCCCAAGGACTTTGCGATCATCGCGGATGTCGAAGGCCGCGTCGAGTTCGGCAAGGACTACAAGACCAAGCGTCGCATTATCGTTCGTCCGGAGGACACAACCCTCGAAGCGCGCGAATATCTCATCCCGAAGGGCAAGCATGTTGCCGTTCAGGAAGGCGATTTGGTTGTCCGTGGCGATCTTTTGATCGACGGCAACCCTGTGCCGCATGACATTCTGGCGGTGATGGGGGTCGAGGCGTTGGCCGAGTATCTCATCAACGAAATCCAAGAGGTCTATCGTCTGCAAGGCGTGAAGATCAACGACAAGCACATCGAAGTCATCACGCGCCAGATGCTGCAGAAGATCGAAATCACCGACGGGGGCGACACCACGCTCATGGTCGGCGAACAGATCGACCGCACGGAGTTTGTTGAAATCAACAACAAGGCGATCTTGGAAACCTTGCGTCCGGCGCAGGGTCGCGCGGTACTCCAAGGCATCACCAAGGCGAGCTTGCAGACGCGTTCCTTTATCTCTGCCGCTTCGTTCCAAGAAACGACGCGCGTTTTGACCGAGGCCGCTGTGGCAGGCAAAGTCGACTCGCTCGAAGGGCTGAAGGAAAACGTGATCGTCGGTCGTTTGGTGCCGGTCGGAACAGGCTCGGTCGTCAATCGCCTGCGCCGCATCGCCGCCTCGCGTGATTTGGAAGCCGACAGGCTCGATGCCAAACAGGCCGCCGCGCGTGAAGCCGCTCAGATCGAAGCGCAAAAGCTTGCCGAGGTTGAGGCCTAAGCGCCGCTCAACTCAGGCATGTTCTATTGGGAACAGTCGACTCTCTGCGAAAGCAGGAAGTCGGCTGTTTCTATTTGTAGAGCTTGATGAGATAGCTTGTTGGAATGTGATCAGGGATCGTGCATTTGTCGCTATGTCTGCGAATAGTCTATGTGCAGGTGAGGTAAATTATCCGCATTAAACCGAACGTGAATTTCCAAATCCCATAAGTCCCCTTGAGCGCCGACTTTGTTTTTTTCAAATACGGTCAAAAACTGGAACCCGAGCTTACGCGGCACCATGCATGAAGCTTGGTTTCCCGGAGCCGTTCGCAGTTCGAGGCGTTTGATGATTAAATGCTGGAAGCCGTAGCGCGTAAATATATTTGCCATTTCTGTGGCATAACCTTTCCCGCTTGCGCTCTTGCGGACGATATACCCGATACGTCCTTTTGGAACAGTCCAGTCGAGATGATGGAATGAGCAGGCTCCAATCAGCTGTCCTGTGTCTTTTGAGAAAGCTGCAAATTCGAGGAAGTCACGGTTGTACCAACTTGATAGTGCATTATTGATATAAACCTGAATATCGTCTTTTGTCGTCTGCTCTTTGCTCAGGATGCCACCGTACCACTTGTTAAGCTGTTCCCAGCTTTCTTGCTGCAATTTATGCAGCTCTGACACATCGCTTATGGCCCACGGGCGCAAAAGAAGGCGGTCGGTTGCAATGCTTGTTGGTAAGGTGAGGAGTTGCGGATTCATCTGTGTCTCCGTGGGCTATTTAGTGTCAGGTGTGTTGGGAAATGAACGCAATTCGGTGATTACCTGTTGCGCTTCTGCAAAGCGGAATTTTTCTGGAATTTGGCTTCGTCGATCCACCACGCGTCGACGGCGTTGAGGCCGTATTTGGGGGCGGTGGCGGGTTGGCCAAAGATGTCCCAGTTGGCGACGCGATAAGCGCCGAGATACCAGTGCGGAATGACGTAGTGGTTCCACAACAGCACACGATCCAGCGCACGGCACAGCGTCATAAGGCTGGCGCGGTCGGGCGCGTGGATCAGTTTTTCCACGAGCGCGTCAACCACGGGATCTTTGACACCGATCAGGTTACGGCTACCTTTCTGGTCGGCGCGTGACGACGACCAGACATCGCGCATCTCATTGCCCGGCGACAGGGATTGCCCAAAGGCGTGGACGATCATGTCATAGTCAAAGTTGTCGATCAGGTTTTGGTATTGCGACGTGTCGACGATGCGGAAACTCGCCTGCACCCCGAGACGTTCAAGATTGCGGACGAAGGGTTGGATCCACCGTTCGAAGGCGGGGGAGTCGCTCAGGATCGAGAATTTCAACGGCTCGCCACTCGCGTTGACCAGCTTGCCGTCCTTGAGGTTCCATCCGGCTTGACGCAACAATTCGGCGGCTTTGCGTAAGTTATCACGGTTGTCGCCGCTGCCGTCCGTTTTGGGCGGCGTGTATGCCGTTGTAAAAACTTCGTCCGGAATCTTGCCGCGATACGGCTCAAGGACGGCCAGTTCTTCCGGCGAGGGGAGGCCTTGCGCGGCCAGCTCGGAATTTTCGAAGTAGCTCTTGGTGCGCTTGTACGCGCCAAAAGCGACGTTTTTGTTCGACCATTCGAAGTCAAAAGCGTAGTCGAGCGCTTCGCGCACGCGCACGTCGCTGAACAGCGCGCGGCGCATGTTGTAGACGAAACCTTGCATCCCCGTCGGCAATTCGTTTCTGATTTCGCGCTTGAGGATCAGGCCTTGCTTGACGGGAGGCGCGGTGTAGGCCGTGGCCCACTCCTTGGCGATGTTTTCTTGGCGAAAGTCATAGCGCCCCGCGAAGAACGCTTCGAGCGCCACGGTCACGTCGCGATAATAGTCATAGCGCAACGTATCGAAGTTGTAGCGCCCCTTGTTGACGGGAAGATCGCGTCCCCACCAGTCCGCCACGCGTTTGTAGGAGATGGTGCGCCCGGGGACGAGGCTTTCGATCTTGTAGGGGCCGCTGCCTAAGATCGGCTCCAGCGTCGTCGCGGCGAAATCCTTGCCTTGCCAGAAGTGTTTCGCCAACACCGGCAATTGGCCCATGATGAGCGGCAACTCGGTGTTGCCTGCTTCGCGGAAGGTGAATTTGACATCGCGCTCACCGGTTTTCTCCGCCTTTGCGACATCCTTGTAGTAGCTGCGGTAGAAGGGGTGGCCTTTGTCGCGCAGCGTTTCGAACGAGAAGATGACATCGTCGGGCGTAATCGGCTTGCCGTCGTGGAACCGCGCTTCGGAACGCAGTTTGTAGGCGACCCAGCTGCGATCCGGCGCGACCGTGACGCTTTCCGCCACCCAGCCGTATTGGCTAAACGGCTCGTCCAGCGATGCCGCCATCAGGGTCTCAAACACGATGCTGGAGTCGGCGGCGGCCATGCCTTTGAGGATGAACGGATTGACGTTGTCAAAGGTGCCGATGTCGGCCAGCCGCATTTCTCCGCCTTTGGGAGCGTCGGGGTTGATGTAGTTGAAGTGCGTAAAGCCGGGGGCGTATTTGGGTTCGCCATGCAGAGCGATGCCGTGTTTGGCGGGCTGTGCCACGGCGGCGAAGGGGAGCGCGAGAACAAAGGCCAGTACGGCGACGAATCCGAACAGTCGTTTCATGCGTGGCACCTTCCAAGGAACGAGGGCTTCCCCTCCCCAATGAGAGGGGCGCGTCCGATTATTCTTGCGACATGGCGATCAGATTTTGCCAGCGATGCGAGGACAAGAGGTGGGCGTAGATCAAGCCAATCCAGCCCTTGCGTCGCCAATCGAGGTAAACATTGTCGGGCAGGGCATCGAACTTTTGCGGGTCGATGACGAGAAAACCGCCAAGCTGCAACCGCGAGCCGTCCGGCAGGTCGATCTGCGCGTCGTTGGCGACCAGCAGATTATGCTCCTTCAGCGCGGTAGAGAATTCGTCGGTCACATCGCCCTGCTGGCGCAGCGCTCCGCAGAATTCCATGGTGCTTTGGGTGAAACCGCTGGGATTCTCGCCTTCAAACAAAGGAAACTCGCCTTGTTCGCTCAACACCTCGCTGGCTTCGTCGATGCACAGAACGAATTGCTTTTGTTCGGGGTCGTCCATCAGGATGAAGGGGTAACGGCGGACATAGGCGGGCAGGTAGCCCCCGTTGCGCCATTGGCCATCGGCCCCAATAAACAAATTGTGATCGTTCTTCAGGCCTACAACCGCCGCAGGAATGGGCATCGGCCCGGCCGCAAACACGATGGGGTAGTGCGCCGCCGCCATGGGAAACTCGTCGACCAACAGCGGGATAGCGTTGGTGTTGGAGGCGAAACGGAAATTCTTGGGGCGCGAAACATGCAGGCCTACGTCGCGCACACGGTCGAGGGGGCGCGGAGCGTTGTAGAACATAGGCAAGGCGTTATCGGGCGTCGGGGCGTTCATTAAGGAACTCCATAAAAACTGAGGAATCAGTCGCCCCACCTTAGTCCGTTGCCTCGAAAAGCGAAAGTCCCTGAGAGGAACCGTTGCCGGAAAAGGGGATGTGATTTTCGAAACGAACACTTGTGGCCCAGACGCTCTATCGGTAACCTTGGGCGCGACACGGAGGCATCTTTCATGGGCCTGCCGGACTGTTTGTGTGAAAATATTTGAACGAAAGGGACGCGAGTCCATGAAGATCGTGATGCTTGGGGCCGGTTATGTCGGCCTTGTTTCAGGCGCTTGCTTTGCCGAATTTGGCGTTCAGGTCACCTGCGTGGATCCTGACGAGGGGAAGATCAAGCGGCTTCATGACGGAGTCATTCCGATTTTTGAGCCGGGCCTTGATGAACTTGTCGCCAAGAATGTGGCCGCTGAGCGTCTGAGTTTTGCTACCAGCCTTTCCAAATGCGCGCCCAAGGTGGACGCGGTCTTTATCGCGGTCGGTACGCCGACGCGGCGCGGCGACGGGCATGCGGACCTGACTTATGTTTATCAGGCGGCGCGCGACATCGCGGCCTATCTGACCTCTGACCATTTTACCGTTGTGGTCACCAAGTCGACCGTGCCGATCGGAACGGGGCGCGAGGTGGAGAGGATTATTCGCGAAGCCAACCCCGCCGCGCGTTTTGCCGTAGCATCGAATCCCGAATTCCTGCGCGAGGGTTCGGCCATCGGCGATTTCATGCGTCCCGACCGCGTGGTGTTCGGCACGAACAGCGAAGAGGCCGCCGAGGTCATGAAATCGCTGTACCGCCCGCTCTATCTGCTGGAAACGCCGATTGTGCAGACGACCTTGGAGTCGTCCGAATTGACAAAATACGCGGGCAACGCTTTTCTGGCGACGAAGATCACCTTCATCAACGAAATGGCCGATCTTTGCGAAAAGGTCGGCGCGAACGTGCAGGATGTGGCGCGCGGCATCGGGCTGGACGGACGCATCGGCAAAAAGTTTCTGCATGCCGGGCCGGGCTATGGCGGTTCGTGCTTTCCCAAGGATACGCTGGCGCTCGTGAAGACGGCGCAGGCCGTTGGCGCGCCCGTGAGCCTTGTGGAGACGGTCGTCGCCGTCAATGACAAGCGCAAGAAAGCCATGGCCCAGCGCGTGATCGCCGCCGCTGGTGGCGATGTGAAGGGCAAGAAAGTCGCCGTTCTGGGCGTGTCTTTTAAACCCAACACGGACGATATGCGCGACAGCGTGGCGCTGGATGTCATCCCCGCGCTGCAGAAAGCGGGCGCGGTTGTTCAGGCCTTCGATCCCGTGGCGATGAAGGAAGCCTCCAAGCTTTTACCCGAAGTCCATTGGATGAAAGACACTTATGATGCGCTGCAAGGCGCGAGCGTTGCCGTGATCCTGACGGAGTGGAACGAATTCCGCTCCATCGACTTTGACCGCGCGAAGCAACTCATGGCGGTTCCGGTTCTGGTCGACCTTCGCAACATCTATAAGCCGGACGAAGTGGAGAAGCAGGGCTTCGCTTATAGCTCAATCGGGCGCGGCAAAATTTCCGGATGACGCGTTCCGCGTCCCCGGCGACCCGTTTTCCGAGGTTTGTCTAACTGCTGTCTCAGCTGCGCAGGCTTACAATCTTAACAATTTTGCCTGCGCTGTTGTGGTGCAGTGTAATGTGGCGAGCTGATTGCATCGTGGCCACTTGCTTTGAGGGAATCTGGAACGAGTCGGCGACTTCATTGAGTTCCAGAGCGGGAACCATGTGACGGCGCTCCCTGTCACGGCTGCCAAAACGGAACTGGTTGTATATGGCCCAGCCGATTAACGATGCCCCGATGGGAATGGCAAACCATGCGTAAGTGGCGATGAGCCGGAGCGTGGCGAGGATAGAGGGCATGTCGACGGATTGAACGTCAAAGACGACCCAGTCCCACAGTTTCACAGCGTTGCTGTAGACATCCTTTGTAAGATAGACAAAGTACACCCACATCAAAACGGTCAGGATAACATCGCGGATATGCACCCACAACGGCGGCGGGTTGTGTTGGGATTCGACTATGTAATCGCGCTGTGTCATCTGAACCCTCGATCCGCAGTGTGCCATAGACCGCGTTGTTTTGAGTCTCTTAAAAAGGCTTTTGTGAATCCCACCAAGCTCGTCGCAAGCGACAGCATCCAAAAGGCCAGTGGGTACCAAACGGCCCAAATAATGTTACGAAACAATTTTTCCTCGTAGCGCGACTCGATCTTGAGCGCAACAGCGAACTGTAGCAAGCACAGGACGGCGAGCAACGTACCGACAAAAGACGGCGGAATGACGGTCGGGACATACAATCCCACCGGCAGCTCGACGAATTTTCCGATGCCCCACAACAACAGCGACAAGGCGAAGGTATAGGCCCATGTTACGCTGAAGATATATTCAAGCATCACGCCCTACATGCGGCGGTTGCGCCAAGACAGCATTTTGGGAACATTTTTGAAGAACACTTCAGCGCCGCCTTGCGCCCACCGTAGGCGCTGTTTCCACAGGCCTTTGAACGTTTCCGGCATCAAAATCCAACACAGCGCCATGGGTTCATACTGTATCTGCCAATGGTTGAGCTGGAGCAACCAGCTAATGTCGATGTCGTCGGTCATCATGTTGAGGCTCCAATAGCCGCAACGCTGCAAAGCCGAACGCCGGAACGCGACGATGACACCGGACACAGTGAAAATGTTTCCATAGATGCGCTGCGAGCGCTTAATCAGCCCGATGATGGACGAAAATTCACCGATCTGAATGCGTCCCAGCAAGGTCGAGCGCGTACGAATACGGGGATTCCCTGTCACAGCTCCAACGCGCGCGTTTCGGATCATCGGCGCGATCAACCATGAGGTTGTGTCCGGAGTCATCAAGGCATCGCCGTCGATGCACACCAGATAATCGCCCTTGGCCGCCAAGGCACCCATTTGCAAGGCCAAACCTTTGCCTTGGTTGGTGGCCAAATGGACGACTCTCAGCATGGGGTAGGTTCGCGTCAGTCCGTCCAGAACAGCGCCTGTCTCGTCCGTCGATCCGTCATTGACGGCCACGATCTCAAAGCGCGGGTAGTTTTGCGCAGCGGCCGCCGCGATCGTGTCATGGACGTTGAGGGATTCGTTGTAGCAGGGGATGACAATCGAGACCAAAGGCGGATTTCTAAATTGTGGAGCGGCATCGCGTCCGGGCTTTGTTTCCCAGTGATAGTAAAAATAGATTCCGCCAATGATCCATAGAATGGACATGAACATCGGATACAGAAAGACAAAGTCCAGACCATGGCCGCTTGCCATGGTAATCAGGACGACGCCGAGAACGACGATGAGGCCAAATATCTTTTTCTTCATTGGATGCTAGTCCGTTGGTGGTGAGAACTCTTGGTTCAGAGCTATTGTTGATGGTCGATCCCTGATGAAGTCATCAGGGTAATAAGCCAGATTGATGGCTCCATGATCCAGCAGCAGGCGCATTTGCGCGGCGATGCGGGCCGGCGGGATGGAGCGGTTAGCATCGCGCTCGCCTTTGCGCCAGTCGACAGTTTGCAACTCGAATATCGTGCGGTTCAGACCTTCAGGCTGATGAGACGCTGCGGAGACCAACTTGCGCAACCAAGCGTTCGCTTCGGCATCGGGAATGTTTTCCAAAGCGGGCATCGCCATGACGGCCGTGTAGTCGTAGGCTTCGCAGAAGCGGCCGTAGTTTTGCGCAAACCACGTTTCGCGGGCGGGGATGAGCGCTATCGGCGCATAGATATTACGCGCCGTTTTGAGCGGATCGCGGTATTGCCGCGCTCGCGATGCGAGTTCATGCGTAAAGCTTATCAGGCTGCTCGTTTTATAGTCTGTCCAGCGTTGCATCAGGTCGGGATTGTCGCGGATGGTTCGGATTGACGGCGGAAGACCTGCGGCTTCATAGGCTTTCAGCGCGGGTTCGGACGCATCCTCGAAATCCGACAGTAGAGCGTCGTCATGGAACAACAGTCCCTTGATCGGCGCGTTTTCGGCCAGATCTTCGTAAATTTCCGCGATTCGCTTGCGCCCCTTTTCGTCAAATGGCGAGACGCGGCGGTAGGCTTTGGCATCTCGTTTCGCTTCGTCGCTGCCGGGGTTCCATGCGAGGACGGGCGCGACATCGCCTTTGAAGTCAAAGGACAAGACGGGCAACCAGCCATAGACTTCGACATCCGCCCGCGACGCGAGTTCCTGCGCGACATGCTTGAACAAATCCTTCCGCATCGGCAAATGGCGGTTGGGAAAATACAGTGCGCTGGCCAAGCCTGTTCCCTTGGGATCGGCGAAGGCTTGGAGAAAAATCGTGTTGACGCGCAGGGCGCGCATACGGACGACGAGCGCGTCAAGGTTGCTGGCTTCCTGCGCCGGATTTTCGTCATACACATAATCGAGGTCAACCTGCACCGCGCGCACGGGTTTCACAGGCGTGGCCTCAGACGTGCGCTTGGTGTCTTGCTCGACTGCGGTGGAGCATCCTCCCAACAGGAGCAAAAGGCCGCAAAGGGCAAGAGCGCGGGTCATGGCTGAAAACGCAGGGCGAGATCGAAGCCGACCGCGATGTCGTCTTCGGCTGCGCCGTCGTAGGATCTGTGGAGGAAACGCGCGTTCGCGCCGATGTTGGCGGTGTCGTTAAGGAAGAGTCTGTGTTCATAGCGCGCCTGCAGAACGGGCGCGCTGCCGTAATGGTCTTCCCAGTTCACACCGGCCATGACGTGCAGATTGTGCTGCCACAGCGTCGCATAGCGTTGGTAAAGCGTGTGAACCGCTCTTCCTCCGGCCAGCGCGATAAAGTCGCTGGAGGGGTTGTAGTAGAAGCGGTTGGAGTCGGCGCTGTTTTGCTCAAGGCCCAATGAGGCCAGACCCTCTAGCCTGAACTTGGGGATAACATGCAGCTGTTGCATGAAATCGACATCCGCTCCGGTGCGGAGGTTGTCGTCCGAAAACGGCATGATGTGCGCACCGACGCGGACGCTGCGGGTCTCGTCTTTTTTCCACGTCGCGCTGGCGTTGATCGAGTCGGCGGTCACGCCTTGGTTCATGGCGCGAAGGGGGGTGGCGTTGCTTTCCTTCTCTCCGGCTAGCGCCACAGTCCAGTAATCGTTCAGCGTGCGCGTAACATCAGCTTCGAAGCCCAGACGGCTTTCATCATGGAAAGCGCTGAAAGTCGGAGCGCCGCGCACGACCCAGTCGCCGTTTCGATATTCCACGCCCAAAGCGCTGCGCGACAGGCTGATCGAGCCTTCGTTCCCCGGCTCTTTCTGGTTGGCATACTGCGTACCGACGAAAACACGCCATTTGTTGTGGATCAAAGGCGAGAAAAACTTGCCGCCGATAAACAGGGCGCGTGTCGGATTCACGCTGCCGGTGCCGATCGGTTGCCCGTATTCGCCATAGGCTTGAAGTTCGGCCATTTTTCGGACTTTCGAGTCGCGGGCCAACCTTTGCACGTTGCTGTTGTCGGGGAAGCGCTTTGTCAAGCTGTCGACGAGCGCGTCGGATTCGGCGAGATTCTGAAGGGCGAGGGCGCTGTTGGCGAGCCCCACTTCATTGTCGCGGTTCTGTCCGTTCGCCATTTGAAGGCCTGAGAGGTATTCTTCCTTGGCCTTGCGCGGATGTCCGTGCGCCATGTCGAGATTGCCGCGCAGCTCGCGCTTGTAAGGCGTGTTGGGCGGGGAGTCGATGATGGGAGCCAGTCGTTTTTCGGCTTCGCGCGGCATACCTGCGTACAGCCGCGCCAGTCCGGCAATGGTCGCCGCCGTTTCGCGCTGCGCGGCGGCTTCCCTGTTCCCGGCGGGAGCGGTCTCTTCGGCCAAAGCGTCGATGGTTTTGAAGGCGTTGTCATAGTCGGACATTTCGTTATAGGCGTAGAAGAGCTGTTTTCTCGCCCCGTAATTTTTCGGATCGGATTTCAGAACCGCCAAATAGGCATCCCGGCTCTTTTGGGGTTCGCGCAACGCCAAATAGGCGTCGCCCACCGCTCGCATGACGTAGGGGGGAATGTCCACGCCTTCTTGCTGCAACTTTTCGTATTCGGCAATGACTTCCTTCATGCGCGTGCGGTCGCGCAGCGCGACCATGCGGTCGAAGCGCAGACGGTTGACTTCCTTGGTCGTCGCGACGCGCTTGCCGCTCCAATGCGATAGGAGGCGATCTTCTTCGGCGATAGCGCGGTCAACAGTGGCATAACGCCGTTCCTTGGTGTCGGGTTCGTTCGTCCCTATGCGCACCAATTTCGCAGCGCGGTCGGCAAGGAGGCGGCGGTATTCTTCAGCTGTAACGACCCTGCGGTATTGCCCAACCAATTGCAGAGCCTCTTCCGGCGCGTCATCCGCCTGCAAGGCCAAAATCATATCGCGCTGCGCATCATGGTTGCTCGGGTCGGCTTGCAGCGCTCGCTTGCAATAGCGCACGGCATCCGCTGTCTTTTTCTGCGCCGTGGCGGCATAGGCGGCGGCGAGCAACACTTCGACGCGGTCGCCATGGGCGCGCAAATCATCTTCGGCCATCTGCGCCGCTGTTTCTTGGTTTCCGGAGTCAACCGCGCTGCGCACTTCGCCCGCGACAAAGTTGGCGTTGTAGGGCGACTGCGCACGTCCTTGGCGGTATATTTTTATCGCTTCGTTCGTCCACGACATATCGCGATAAGCGCGTCCGACCGCCTCCAAAACAAAGTCAGGTTGTGGAACGTTCGGCATGGACTCATACAAATGTATGACATCGGCGTTTAGCCCGGCCCAACCTGATACCAAAAGCGTTTCGCGCGTGACGTTTAGGTCGTCGGGGGCTTGCTGATGGAGCGTGCGAAGAATTCGCAGCGCCGCGTCGGTCTTTCCTTCCCGCGCCAGCTTTACCGCTTCGCTGTGGTAAGTCTTTACGTCCAAATAATCCGCATGCGCCGGACGGCTGGTCGCCGCCACGCTCATGAGTAAGGCCAGAGCGATGAGCCGGGAACTTTTTACAAAACGCATGGCAACACCAATTCAGAAAATTTTTGAGGGATACCAAATCGGAACACAAGATGGCCGGAGGGGGCACCGGAGTTACATGCTTCCGCCAGCGATGGTTGCGGATGGGTTGTCGCGACTCTTGCCAAACTCTAAACTCTTATGAAACCGTAACGTCTACACAACCAGATTGCCGACAAAATGAAAAGCAAAAAGTAACCCGACAGCAGTAATCACCCCCTAGAACGCTGCCGAACGCAGCGCGAATCCGCCACTAGGGTTGTAGGGGTGACTTTCGTGCGTGGATTGGCGAATATACGTTATGGTTAAAAAATAGATTTATTTACCATATTCGTTCTACTGGCTTTCGTGCCGGTCTGTATTGGCCTTCTGAAGGACGCTATGCGTAAAAATTATTGCATCCACTTTGCGGTTGTGTAAGTAAGTATCACTTGCCCCCGTTCAACTTAGCGACTTTTTAACATGTCTTGTATTGCCGGACACTCTATGCAGCCCAGATCGTACGCCCCGTCCGTTAAGCGGCGGCGCGGTCGTTTCGGTCGTCGCCAGGTCAGTGCTCGGTATCGGCGCGCATCGCCTCTGTCCGCGTTTCGGTCGTTGTGCAACCAACTTTGCGCGCGCGCCATCACGGCCGTGAACGCCCTGAAAACAGGGAACCTTTTTCTGGTGCCGAGAAACGCGGCGACGATGTTCGTTGCGGCGGCGGTGTTGGTGACGGCTCAAGCCTTTGGTTTCGGCGATGACCCGCGGGCCGATCTGTATCGTTTGGCCCATCCGCCTAAGCCGTCCCATCAAGTCGTGCAAGTCGTAAAGACCGCTGTGAAGGTCGTGCCGCCTCGCTCCTCGGTGTCGGCTCCCCGCAGGCCACACGCTGCGACAATATCCCGTGGCATGGGCGGAGAAGGCACCTCGTTTCAGGGGGTAGTGAACCCCAGCCATTTGAAGGGATACACGCGTCGCGTCGCCGAACGCGTCCTAAAAGGAACGGCCACGCCCAGGATGAAACTCTGGTTGGCCAACGAGATGATGTATGCCGCAAAGGGCAATCACGTCCACGCCCAAGCCATCGCGCAAGCCGTCCGCGCCTCAATGCCGGATTACCTCGCGAAGCACGGGAATCGCGCTGACGTGAAGCGGTTCTTGTCTTCGGATCGATATACGGCGGCCAGAGCCGAAGCGGTTGCAACCCCGCGATTGGTACGCCCCACAGTGTCGAAGGGTCATCAAGGGGGCGGACGCGGAAAAACGCGCACGGCGGCAAAGCTCGACTCTGAGCCGGTGCGCTATGCGCTTAAGATGGTGAGCGCGAAATTATCCGCCGGGCCTGAGAGCGTGAAAGACTTGTATGCGGCTGCTGTTCAGGATGTGCGCGTGAAATACGATGGCGGTGTCGCCGTTGAACGGGTTGTGATTGAGGATAAAGACTGTTTGGCAAGAGCGGCTTGTCGGCAAAACATTGAGTTGTTCAGAGGGATCAAGGCCGTGTTGACGACAGATCCTGATCGATCGGCGACTTGTCGTGGCGGGTGCGCGGGCAGTCTGCAGGACTTCTGGAATGCGGGGAGGGCCGATGTCGCCGTTAAATTGTCCGCTATTGAAACTTTAGACCGTCCTCCTGCACGATCTTCGCGCGGCTTGGTGGCCGTCGCGTCAGGATCGGCCGGATCGGTCAAACTGTAACGACCATAACGCAACATAAGCTGTAACCTAGGTAAAGGAGTAATAAAATGAAGAACATGCGTATTCAATTTTTGGAAAATGGCCGGCTTCTCTGTTCTGCCGGATTGGCGCTTGGCTTGATGGGGTTGGGTGGGTGCGCCTCGGCCCCCCCCGGAGCGAACAATATGCCGGAGCAGGCAGGCGGCGTTGTGATCACACTGGGCAAAGACAGACCTCTTTGCGCCAAGGGCAGCAAAGCCGTCGTCGGCAGCATGGAAGACGTGAGAACCGGCAAATGCGATCCTATCGTCGCCGGACATCAATCCGAAGCAACATGGACGAAGCCGCCCGTTCATTCTGAGTATTCAGCCCCCGTGCGCGCCAGCGAAATTGAGAGAGCGCACGTTTCCTACTCTATCACCGGTCTGACCAAAACCGATGTCGCGGCTGCCGCCGCGCGTGCAGCCAGAGATGGAATCGGAGCCTTTGCCCATCCGTTTGCGGAGATTACATTTGCCAACGCTGCGGACAAGGATGCCAGAGCTAATCGGGAGCGGTCGCGGGCTATTTCCGCCGGGGCTTTGAAGCCTGAGGGGGACAAGTATTATAGTTCTACAGACAGTCATAATGATAATAGTAAAAAAGATGACCATTCTGATAAACGCCATGATTACGATCACGACAAAAACCATGATAACGATGTTAAGAAAGCAGAGATTGATTGTTCAAGCGTAAGACCTAAGGGCGCTGGTGGTAACACCAGTGCCGGGAACTGTGGCTACGGCGTATTAGACGTGTTGTGAAAGTCTGCGTCTAGAAATTATGTGACATCAACTCTTTGAAATGCATCAATTTTGCCCATGGGTTGAATTGAGGCTTTTCAGGGGGTTAGAAATACCGTCCGACTTTCGCAACAGGTCTATTCAAGAATGCTGGAGCCAATAGACTCGTTGCGAAAGTGGCATTGAATCTTTGTTAACCGGCTTGTGATTCAAGGGTGGAGAGGCGTTGGAGGCCTCTCCGATGGCAAAGTTTAATAGCGCGGCGCTTTTACGCAAGCGGCAATTTCAGCGACTGACGGGCGTTGAGGCATCCCTTTTTCTGGACATGGTCGAGCGGGTTCGCGCCCGATGGCAACAGCGCGTTGTCGAGCCGAAGGAACGCGCGGGCCGCCCGTGGGGGATCGGCGAGCTGGAAGA
>CAIXHP010000017.1 GCA_903919315.1 uncultured Pseudomonadota bacterium
CAGGAGGGTGATGAGAGGGTAGTCAGGATTGAAGGACAGCAGCTCGATTTTCTGTCCGCCGTCGCGGCCCAGCTGTTTAACCATCACCTCGCCGTTGCGCGTGCGCACGGCGACGCGGTCGCCGCGACGGGGTTTCTCGGCGGGAGAAAGAACAATGCGGGCGCCTTCGCGATAAACGGGCTCCATGCTCTTGCCGCTGCGCCCCCGTACGCGGCAACCACCGCTCTTTTCTAACGTAAACGGACGGGGCTCGATATTGTTTTTTAGGGGATATGTCGTAAAGCCCAAATCGACCGCCCGATAATATTCCCTGCCCCGCCATCTTCGCGCCGAATTTCCCGCTATGCCTAGCGCGGAGAGGAACGCATGGTCTTCTGGAAGATGTGTCGCGACAACACCTTTCAGGAACGTGCTTTTCCCAGATGCTTTCGGTCCCCAGCATGAGACGACGACGGGATTTGACGGAAATTTTCGATCCGCTACAAGTGGCTCTACGAACGACCACCCCAGCACAGATCCCAATCGCTGCATCTCATCGGCACTAGAAATCTGAAACGTCAGAACACGCGGCTCACTCACAACACCAACCACCCAAATGCACGGCCCTTGAAATCACGCCCGGTTTATAGAGGACTGCTCAATCTCAAGCACCGTCTGATCCGCTTTGCGAACGAGCGTAGCGAGTTCGTCGGCTTCCTGCCAACGACGACGGAGGATGTTCAAATATACTTCGCGCTCTCTTCCCCTCACGTCACCTTTCGGCGGAGCGTCGCGACGTGTACGGTATTCTTGATAGACCTTCTCAGCGCGCCATTCGAAATAAGGCGCGAGTTCTTCGATTTCGAGCTCTTCAAACTGCTGCAACGTCAGCGCCTGCCGCACCATCTCGGCGACATAAACACCATAACGTTGCTGGAGCTCGTCAAAAATCATGGCTCAGTGCCTCGTCTGATACAGCATATTGTCCGTCATCGCCCGCACAACGTTCTCAAACCGTTGCTCCGGCGTCAAATGGGCAACCTGATCTTTGTGGATGCCTTCGAACTGCTCCAGCATGCGCAGGATGGAGCTAGCATTGTCTCTTCCAAATCTTTGTTCAAGCTCGAAAAAATGGAGCGGTTCAATGCTCAATGGGCTCGGCATATTATCCCCCACAACATGTTGTTTTTAAAAAACAAAACAACCCTCAGGCCAACTAACTACCGTTTTTAGAAGATAACCTACCATTATTGGAAAGTAAATACCCTATGTAGGGTAAAAATACTTTCATTCAGACATTTTCCCCGTTGGCACTAGGGACAGAAAATCGGTTTATTGCGCCAGATGAACCTTGCGCGCCTCGTCGACCTTATCGGCGAGTTCCTGCACGATATGATGGCGAGAAATGTCGAGATTGCGCGCTTTAAAATCATTCTCGATCTTAGCCACCAGCGCCGCATGGTGGGGAATCATCAGATCAATATCGAGAACGGACTTCACATACAACTGAGCCTCTTCGGCTCGCAGCCCCATTTGCTCGGCCGCCCAACGGGCCATCGCCTTGGCAGCATGAGCAGCCACCATAAACCCAATCTCGCGATCGAGTTCATGCTTGCGCTCAAAAGCTCTTTCTCGCCGTTCAAATTCCGACATACAGACTCCTCAACAACACACGGTTAAAATTTAAACCGAACCGGGAGCCAAGCTTATTTTAAGCCCATCGAGGTCTTTGTTAAAGGTAATTTGACAGGCCAGACGCGAGTCCTGCGTGACTTCAAAAGCGCCGTCCAACATCCCGACCTCTTCTTCCGAGGGTTCCGGCAACTTGGATTTCCACGACGGGTCCACATAGACATGGCAGGTCGCGCAGGCGCACGAACCGCCGCACTGGGCCAAAATCGGAATCCCGCCCTCGCGGATGATTTCCATCACAGTCCATTCGTCGGTGGCCTGAAGCTCGTGGGTCTTGCCGTCTAAATCGGTGCAGTAAACATGCATAGCGCTAACTCATGTTCCGTTAGGGGTTAATGGATCAAGCCGCGTCAACGCCCAGCTTGTGCTGGAGGTCGCTCGACGACGTGGTGTATTGAAAGCGGTAACGACGATCCGGATGCACGATGGCAAAGGCCTTCTTTGCCATCAGCGCCGCTTCGTGGAAGCCGGACAGGATCAGTTTCATCTTTCCGGGGTAGGTGTTGATGTCGCCAATGGCGAAAATCGTCGGCACATTGGTTTCAAACGTGGACGTGTCCACCGGGATTAGGTTCTCGTGCAGTCCGATGCCGAACGTCGCCACTGGCCCCAGCTTCATGGTGAGTCCGTAAAAGGCCAGCATGGAGTCGCAGGGAAGCTGATACGGCTCCTTGCCCTCCTCCACCAGCGTAACGCTGGCGAGCTGGCCGTCCGCGCCGCTGACCGAGGTCAGGTTGGCGATCTTCAAATCCATTTTGCCTTCGGCCACCAGCGCCCGCATCTTGCTGACGGAATCGGGCGCGGCGCGGAATTCGTCGCGGCGGTGGATCAGGGTGATGCGCTTGGCCAAAGGCTGTAAATTCAAAGCCCAGTCGAGCGCCGAGTCGCCGCCGCCCGCGATCACGAGATTCTTGCCCCGGAAGGCCTCCATCTTACGCACCGCGTAAAACACGGACGTGCCTTCATAATCGTCGATGCCCTTGATGGGCGGCTTTTTCGGCATAAAGCTGCCGCCGCCCGCCGCGACCACCACGACCGGAGCTTCCAGCACCGTGCCGCGATCGGTCGTGAGCTGCCATTTGCCTTCCGCTGTCTTTTGAAGCTTTTCAGCCATTTGGCCGAAATGGAATGTCGGGTGGAAGGGCTTGATCTGTTCCATCAGCCGCTCGGTCAGCTCCGTTCCGGTGCAAACCGGCACGGCAGGAATGTCATAGATCGGCTTTTCGGGATAAAGCTCGGCGCACTGGCCGCCGGGGCGGTCGAGAATGTCGACCAGATGGCATTTCATGTCGCCCAGCCCAAGCTCAAACACAGCGAACAGGCCAACCGGCCCCGCGCCAACAATAATGACATCGGTTTGAACAGGAGATTGCGCCGCCACGGCTTCGGTAGGATTCGTCATCGTTTTCACACATCCTCATGGAGTAATCGCGAGGTCTTTAGCCCACTCTGGCCGCCCCTTCAAGGGGTTGGCCCGCTAGAGAACCGCTTCCTGATACCTTTTTTTGTCAACACGCGCGAAAAAGGCGGCAAAGTTGGACGTTCCAAAGGCCAGGACCGAGAGAACGACGAACGGATTCATGGTCGCCAAGGCCAACAGAACAACCGCCACGGTCGCCCCCATGAGCAAAAGAGATGCCGACCGAGTCGCAAGATCGGCCAGCCCTTGCCCTTTGACAAAATCCGCCAGCGAAAAACAGCCGCAGCCTAAAACGATCAAAACGCCCAACAGCGCCTGCACCGCCATCGCCGGAATCGGTTGGTCGCCTAGCTGCAACCCGGCATCCACCGCAAGCCCTACCCCGTTAACCGTCAGCATGCCAAAGGCCACCCCGACAGGCTTCGCCTTAATCCAACGCTGCAATCCCAAAGGAATCTGTCCGACCATCCACGCGGAGGCCGCGCGAAGCCTCAACACCGCGCGCGCCAAAACGCCGGACTCATGGGCCACAGCCTCCGCTTGACGGTCGCCGTGCGCCAGCAGAATGATATGCGCCAACATCGTAAACAGCGCTCCGCCCAATTTGGGCCCGCTGACCCAGCCCTCCGCATAAAAGGCGAAGCCAAGATAGCCCATATCGCCCACGATATTGCCAAGCGCCAAAACAGAAAACGGATGGCGGGCGATATAACGAACAGGCGGAAAGGCGGCGAATGAACGCGCAAACGCCGCCGCACGACCGACAAAAATCATCCAGAATAGCCTTTATGTGCCAGTGAATTTAGGCGGACGACGCGCCGCATAGGCTTTCACAACCTCGTGGAAATCAAAGCTGCGCGCGCATTGGCCGATGTAAGTGTGTTCCAGCCCAAGCTGGCCGTTCAAATCATGATCGAACGACTGCATAATCAATTTCCGGATAGCGCCATAGGCCCGCGTCGGGCCGCTGGCCAGTCGATCCAGAAACGCCAAGGCCTCCTCCTGAAGCGCTTCGCTATCCACGACGCGGTTAACCAGATTGATCTTTTCAGCCTCCTCGATGCCAAAGTCCTCGCACAACATCAACAGTTCGAGCGCGCGGCTGGCCCCGACCTTGCGCGGCAGGAAATAGGAACAGCCCCCATCGGGCGAAATGGCAAATTGGGTGGAGCGGCAATTAAACTGCGTATGGCGCGAGGCGATAACAATATCAGCCGCCAGCATCAGGCTCAGCCCCGGCCCCGCCACCGCGCCCTCCACCGCCGCCAAGACGGGTTTGTCCATGGCCTGAATCTCGCGAATGGCCGAGTGATAGGGCAAGATCAGCTGATTGGAACGCTCCTGCAAAGATGTCACGTCGCCGACGTAAAAGCTGCCGTCCAACCCATCCATAAAATTATTGCCCGCGCCACACAGCATGACGGCGCGAATGCTGCGATCCGTCGTCGCATTTTTAAGGAGAAGATGGAGCTGGTTCGCCATATCGAACGTAAAGGCGTTGCCATGTTCCGGCCTGTTGAAAGTCAGGATCAGACTCTGACCGAGCCGTTGAGACAAAATTTCATTCGCCGCCATAGAAACCTCCCCATCATCCCGACGAACCCGCAGGATATAATTGATTCGCATCTCAGATTATCGCACTCCGTTGCATTTACAAGCCGCCGCTGTCGCCCCTCGGCGCTGAACTCAAAGCAAAGTGATTCGCTGGCTATCCGATTTGAGACGGACGAAGCTCCCAAGCTTCCCCAACAAAAAGGCCGATGCATTGCTGCATCGGCCTTCTTTGTTTGCGGCGTGGCTTGCGCCAGCGTCGCGGTGGGGTTAGGCGGCTTCGTCGAGCGCTTCGCCGTGGAGCGTGATGTCGAGGCCGACTTTTTCTTCTTCGGCCGAGACTCGGACGCCCACGATGGCGTTGACGACCACCAAGATCACCAAGGTCATGATGCCCGACCAGGCGATTGTGGCGGCGATGCCTTCCAACTGGACCCAGATTTGTCCGGGGTTGCCATCGATCAGGCCGCGCATGGCTTCGCTGCCGGTGACGGCGGACGTGGCGAACACGCCCGTCAGCAACGCACCGATGAAGCCGCCCACGCCGTGGACACCGAAGCAATCGAGGCTGTCGTCGTACTTGAAGACATTCTTGATCACGTTCGAGGCGTAGCAGCAGCCAAAACCGGCGATCAGGCCGATCACCAGCGCTCCGGGCGTTTCGACAAAGCCCGAAGCCGGGGTGATGGCGACGAGACCGGCGACGGCACCGCAGATGATGCCGACGACGCTGGGCTTGCCGCGCATTTTCCATTCCGCAGCCATCCATGTGAGGCCCGCCATGGCGGTGGCGATCATGGTGACGGTCATGGCCATACCCGCACGGCCATTGGCCGCGACGGCGGAACCGGCGTTAAAGCCGAACCAACCCACCCACAGGAGCGATGCGCCGACAAGGCTCAACAGCGTGCTGTAAGGCTTGGCTTCGGCCACCGGATACCCGACGCGCTTGCCGAGATAGAGGCAGCACACCAGACCGGCAACGCCGGCGTTGATATGCACGACGGTGCCACCGGCGAAGTCCAGAACGCCCGCGCTGGCCAGAAAGCCATTCGGCTGCCAGACCCAGTGCGCCAACGGCGCGTAGACGACCAGCGACCACAGGCCCATGAACCACAGCATGCCCGAAAACTTCATGCGGTCCGCAAACGCGCCCGCGATCAGGGCGGGCGTGATGATGGCAAAGGTCATCTGGTACATCATGAAGACCGATTCCGGGATGGTCGTCGCGGCGGCGGCGTCCGTTCCGGCTCCGAGCACGAACGGAGCGTTCATGTCCATTCCCATAAGGAACAGGCGGCTCGTGTCGCCGAGGAAGGAGCTAAAGCTGCCGCCGTTCGTGAAGGCGAAGCTGTAGCCGACGATAACCCACAAAACGGCCACAAGGCAGGTCGTGGCAAAGCTTTGCATCGCCGTCGCCAGAACATTCTTGCGGCGGACGAGACCAGCGTAAAACAACGCGAGGCCGGGGATGGTCATCAGAAGAACGAGCGCCGTTGATGTCAGCATCCACGCGGTGTCGCCGCTGTCGATTTTGGCATCTTGAGCCTGTGCGCCGCCTGCGACAAGGACGGCTGGAAGAAGCAGGCATAGAAAGGCAGCTAGCCTCCCCGGTAAACCACTCAGTATCTTGTTGGGCATGGGTTCCTCGCTTCACAGAGTTGCAAAAAGGCTTTTTGAAAAGCCTCAGGGTGGTTAGGTCAGGCTCAGATCGACACACAATGCGATGATACTGCGCTGTTAGTATCTTCGTATGCTGCGCCGCCACAACAGCTTATCCTATTGATATGAGATACTAGATAATAGGTTAATGCATTGTTAATACCATTGTATTATTCGTGGGTTCCGCCGTTTAGCTACCAACACAGGTGTGAACCAAATGCCAGAGAGAATCCTCGCCTTATCACGCGCCGTCTCTAGCGTTGCGACTGAAAAGGTCGGCGAAATCCAGAATGCGACCAAGGCCACGCGTATTCTCGCGCTCAACGCGCAGATCGAGGCCGCGCGCGCGGGACAGCACGGGGCCGGATTCGCCGTCGTCGCGCAGGAAGTGAAGTCCATTTCCGCCCAAATCGGGCAACTCACCGACCAGCTCACGGCCAAGCTGAATGAACAGACCGCCGAGTTAGACCGGCTGGGGCAGCGGCTTATTTCCAGCGTCCGGGGTCGGCGACTCACCGACCTCGCGCTCAACATGATCGAGATCATCGACCGCAATCTCTACGAGCGTTCCTGCGACGTGCGCTGGTGGGCGACCGATTCGGCAGTCGTCGATTGTTTGGGACGTCCCGACGCGATGCAGATCGATTTCGCCAACAAGCGGCTTGGCGTGATTCTCAACGCCTACACCGTCTATCTGGACATATGGGTGGCCGACGCGCATGGGCAGGTCATCGCGAACGGGAGGCCGGATCGCTATCCTCACGCCATAGGATCCTCCGTCGCGCAGGAGGACTGGTTCCGGCAGGCCATGGCGACGCAGAGCGGGGACGAATTCGTTGTCGCGGATATTTCCCGGAACGACATCCTGAACAATCAACTGGTCGCCGTCTATGCCACAGCGGTACGCGAGAACGCGGAGGTCAACGGCGCGCCGATCGGCGTTCTCGGCATATTCTTTGACTGGGAGTCGCAATCCCAGACCGTCGTGGACAACGTGCGCCTTGAGGCGGATGAAAAGGGCCGGACGCGCTGCCTGCTGGTGGATCGCCATCACAAGATCATCGCCGCATCGGATCGCAACGGCATCCTTTCGGACAGTTTCGCGCTGGAGACCGGCAACGAGCCGAACGGAAATTACATGGATTCGCAGAATCGCACCATAGGCTTCGCGCTCACGCCCGGCTATGAGACCTACAAAGGTCTGGGCTGGTACGGTGTTATTGTGCAGGAAAAGGCGGGAAGCTGACGCTTCCGCCTCAGGCTCCCGTTTTTTGAAGATAGGCGGTTACGGCCGCCAACAGGCGCTCCGACTGCGTGCTGAAAACGCGGGCGTTGGCGCGCGCATCGGGCGTGGCGTATTTGTCCTGCGCGGTGATCGCCGCATTCAGCGCCAAGAGGTTGGCCTCTGAGGCGATGTCGGCGATGATCTGCGCCATATCCCCGATATGTTCCGCCGTCGCCGCTGGCTCTGCGGCAGGCTTCGCCAGCAGTTCGCGCCCGTCCAGCACCTTCTTTTCGTCGCTTTTGACAATCTCCCACGTCAGCATCGGCGCGAGATAGCGGCCGTCGTTGCTGAGAATGGCGTCCATGCGCAGCGACAACGTTTCGTCGCCGACTTTGAATCGCGTGTGCCATGGCGCGCGCGCGACATCCGCGATCACCGAGTTCTGGCGCTGGGCGACGGACGCGGGAACGTCGATGGTACGGCCTTCGTCCGCAAACGCGCTTAACCCGCCCGGAATAAGAGCCAATCCTTCCAACGTGTTGAGCGTGGCGCGGTTGATATAGGTCACAACGCCCGACTTCGGATCGGCCACCATGACGTTGACGGGCATTTCGTCCAAAGTCTTTTTCAACCGAAAAGCTTCGCCTACGGCGGTACGCAGGACAGCGACGGCCTTCCATATCGTCGCGATTTCGCTCTTGCCGGACGTTTCGCCGATCGAGACATCTTCGTCGCCCTTGGCCAGCAGGTCGAGCGTTTGAGCCACTTGCTTCAACGGCTTCACGTTCGCGAAATACAGCGCCACAACTCCGGCGATGGCGGCGGCGAGCGCCAGAATCATAAAGGCGTAGATGAGCGCCATCGTCCGCGCGTCCGTAGCGGCAGCGGCGGCCTCGGCGTTGTCCAACGATCCGTTGGCCATGAGAACCAATTGATCGACGCTGGCGCGATGCGCTTCGTATTCGGCGGCGATGACGGCCAGAGCGTCATCAGCGACCTTCGCGTTTCGGGCGCGGATGGCAGGCAGGAACTTCGCGTCGATGATGTCAAAAATCCTTTGGCCGGTGGGAATGGTCTTGTTGAACAGGATTTGGCGCTCTTGCTCCGGCAGGTCGCGGCGCTGCCAATAGGCGACGCGCTCGGCGTTTTGTTTTCGCAGCTCGTCGATGCGTTGCGCCAACGCATCTATCTCGCCGTCCGTCTTCGCCATGGCTATCCTGTGCGCCGACAGATAGGTTTCGATGACATACAGCGGCGGGGGGAGGATGTCCGCCGTCAGGTCGGCGGCGTCGATAATGCGCCCATAGACCGGCCCATTAACCTTGACCTGATTCAACCCGATTAGAAAGACGGCGAAGGCCGCGATCATGCAGGCGAGGATAATGGCATTCTGGCCGATGACGAGTTTGGCGATGGAAAGTCTTGATGCGGCCTTGATCATGGGGAGCCTCGGCGGGTCATGGGCGTAAGCGCTACTTGATTGTATCTGCGGCAAAATTATCGTGACGGCAAGATGTATTGTATCTAGAATAAAAAGTCATGTTGCGCGACAGGGTCGGAAAAGTATGAACGCCGAGAGTAATCACACAGCCCGCACGGACGTTCTGTCCATCATGGCCGCCCTGTCAAAGGATGTTCGGCTGGGCATTCTTGAATTTCTTGTGCAAAACGACGGCAGGGACATTCAGTCGAGCGGCATCGCCGAGCGTCTGAACTTGTCAAAGTCCAACGTTTCCTTTCACTTGATGCAACTGCTCGATGCCAAGCTGATCGTGCAGCGCAAAGAGGGGCAATTCCACTATTACGCCCCGGATTACGGCACGCTGCGGAGCTTGATCGTCTTTCTGTTCGAAAAATTCGGAGCGCCGAAAACGCCCGGCGCGGTCGACGGCTCCGAACGCTCGCTGGCCGCTCTGGCGGTCGAAACCCAACGCGCCGTCGATGTCTCGCCTTCGGCCACAGCAACCAGCGCGCAAAGACTGGCCAGCAAGACGCATGCGATGGTGAACCAGCTTCAGGAAAAATTCGTGAACGATGTCCTGACTTTCGTCGAAACGCAGGGGACGGAGTCAGGGATTCTCGATGAAGGCAGCGAATCGCGCACGAAAATCGCGGCGCGTCTCAACCGGATCAACGCCACATTGTCGGAAAGCGCCGCCGTGTTGGAAAGCATCGCCGCCAAGGATCCTGACGCTTGCCGCCGTCTCGCCGACGAAATCATCCAACGCAGGGCCGAAGAAGCCGCAAAAGAATGACGTAGAGGCTATTTCTCCATCGCCGCGAGCGCCTCAAGAGCGCTCTTGGCGGACGCGTTCTTTTGATCGGCGGCTTTGCGGAACCATAGCTTGGCTTGCTCGATGTCCTTGGGCACACCAAGGCCGTCGCGGTACAAATTGCCGAGCGCGTTTTGCGCCGGAGCAAAACCGTTCTCAGCCGCTTTGCGGTACCATTTCGCGGCCTGCGCGGCATCTTTCGCCACGCCGCTCCCGTCGCGGTACATGTCGCCCAGCGAGTTCTGGGACGGCGCGAAATTCAAATCGGCGGCACGCAGGTACCAGCGCCTCGCCTCCTCAAAGTCTTGTGGAACATCCGTGCCTCGACGATACAGATCGCCCAAAGCGTCCTGTGCCGGTGAATAGAGTTGCTCGGCGGACTTGCGATACCACATCAAGGCTTGTTTCGGGTTTCGCGCCTCGCCTTGGCCCTGTAGGCACAAGGAGCCCATCGCGAACTGCGCCTCTTGAAAGCCGTCTTCCGCCTTCCTGCGAAGCGCGGCGGGCGCTTCGACGGTATTCTGCGTCAGAGGAATCTCAATATCCTCCCAGCGCGGCTGTTTCAGCGGTGCCGCGCCCATGGGCTTGGGCAACGCGGCGAGAGCTTTGCGGAAACAATCCGTCCCGGCGAAGGAATCGGCCACATAGTCCGAGCCGTAAACGGTCAGATGGTGGTCGTCGCGGTAGAGCAGCTTTCGGTCCTTCACGAGGACATACGTCTCCCCTTTGCGGAACAAGGGGTCTTGATCAAAGATGCAGACTTCCTTACGCGTGGCGAATATCCTTTTCCAGTTCGACAGGTATGGCTCCATCAAGGCCTGCACACGCGTCGTGGTGATGTGGCAGTTGGGCGTTCGAAAGGGCGCTAACGGGACGCACGAACGGGGGTCTGTTCCTACCGCAGGCAGATCGAACGCGGCGATGACCGTTTTCCCGGCGGCTTTGAGCGCCGCCATGTCCGCCACCGCCAGTTTCTCCATCACCGCGAACTTCTCGGCGGGTTTCGCCCTCATGTCCACATCATGGAACGCCATGTTCTGGATGTCCCAGGCCGCAAAGGTGAGGATGACCGTTTTGATGTCCTTGTTCTTGATCAGATAGTCATAGATCTTGCGGTTGACCTGCTCGCAGGCCTTGTTCCATGGGCGGGTGCCCATCATGCCGTTGAAGGGGTTGCAACTCGACATCCCCACCTGAATCACGCCATGTCCATACCGTTCAAAGAGCTTGCTGAATCCGGGGTAGAAATGATCCGACATGCTGTCGCCGATAATCGCGACGCTGGGGTTGGTGATAAAGGGGTCGAGATGGCAAAAGATCGTCGCGCCTTGCTTTGGCTCCTCGGTCAAATTCACCCGCTCTAGACAGCTTTGGCCCTGTCCCGGCAGCCAGTGAAAGGCGTTGGCGTTGAGCCGCGCTTCTTCGCTCGCGCTCAAAAAGGCGCGGTCGGGAACGCCGCCTTTTTTATAGACGGCAAAACCCGCGACGCCGACAAGGATCACGCCCAAACACAGAGCCGCTGTTTTCTGAGCGGCGTGACCGCCGAAGCGCAACGGCTTTTCCACGAACATATAGGTAAGCCATGCCAACACCACCGCCAGCGCCAAGGCGATGAGGATGACGTGCTGCGGCGGGGCTCCCGACCAGAGAATCCGCGCAAAGGACAATAACGGCCAGTGCCAGAGGTAGAGCGGGAAGCTGATCAGGCCGACGAAAACCATGAAGCGGTTGGCCAGCAGTTTCTTGTTCACCCATGCCCTCGGCCCTGCGCCGATCATGAAGAACGCGCCCACCGTCGGCAGCAACGCCCACCAGCCCGGAAAAGCGTCCGCTTTCTTGAGGCCAAAGACGGCGGCGAGGATCAGGACAAGACCGCAGGCGGCCATCGTGCTGAGAACCCTCGGTCGAAGACGATAGCTCAAATCCTTGCCCAGAAACACCGATGCGGCGAGTGCGCTGCCGATCAGCAACTCCCAAAAGCGCGAACCGGGCAGGTAAAAGGTGGCGACGGGGTCGCTGCCGATCCGGGCCGCGTTAAAAGCAAAGGATGCCACAAGCAGGCCCACCGTCAGCACGGGAAGAAAGGCCTTGCGCCGCCAGACCAGCATCAGCAACAACGGCCAGACGATGTAAAATTGCTCCTCGATGCCGAGCGTCCACAAATGCAGCAACGGCTTCACGTCGGCGGACACGTCGAAATAGCCGGACTCTTTCCAATACAGGAAGTTGGCGACGAATCCCGCGCCTCCGGCGGTGTTCTTGCCCAACGGCATATATTCGTCGGGCAGAAGCGTGAACCAACCCACCGCCAGACAGGTCGCCAACACCACGAACAAAGCCGGAAAGATGCGCCGAACGCGGCGTTGGTAGAATTTCAAAATGCTGAAACGGCCCTGCGCACGTTCCTTGAAGATGACCAAGGAGATCAGGTAGCCGGAAATCACAAAGAAGACATCCACACCGACGAATCCGCCCGTCACCGCTCCGGGAAAGGCATGGAACAGCATCACCGCAAGAATCGCGATGGCCCTCAGACCGTCGACATCAGGGCGGTAAGTGGTGTGGGTGATGTGGGTGACTTGCTCGGCGCTAACGCCAAGAACGCCTTTGGGGCGACGGCTAAAAAACGAGAACATGCGGCTTTCTTTCCGTGGAAGACCCGCCCGAACGGACGGCGGTTAAACCTACAGAATAAATTTTGTGTTTCAATTCCTAATTCGTTGGTATAGCTACCGCCGGATAAAATGAACGTGCAGAAGAAACCAAATGGGATCCCCGCCTTCGCGGGGATGACGACGGAGACGCGGGGATGACGACGGCGAATTGAATTTTAAAAGAAAATTCCGTCATGCCCGCGAAGGCGGGCATCCCATTTTTTAATCATTTTATCCGACATTGGCTATCTGTCTTCAGGGTCTCTCACTCGTTGAGTTGCATATGGCGCACCAGATCATTCTGCCCACCATTCTCCATCTTTTGGCCGGAGGCGCGTTAGGTCTGGCCAGCGCCGGGCTGGCCGCGCATTTCGGGTATCGTTCCGCCGACCGGCTGCCGGGCGAAAGCCGTCGGCCCGAGTGCGTCTATTGCCTGCGCCCCCTTCAGTGGAACGAGCTGTTTCCTTTGTTCGGCTGGCTTTTGCGTTCAGCCCCCACAACCCTGCCGTGTCCTTGCGGCCAGCGTCGGGGTATTTGGCCTCAGCCTGTGGCGGAGATTCTGGGCTTTTTGCTGGGAATGGGCGCGGTGGCGCTGGCGGGGTGGTCATGGGCTATTCTGCCTCTGTGCCTCGGCTTGGGGCTGTTGCCCGCCATCGCTTCGGTTGACCTCGCCTTTACCTTGATACCGGACGAGTTGAATGCTCTTTTGGCGCTCACCGGATTGGGGTGGTTGGTGGGGAGCGGCAACGACATTTTCCTTGGGCTTGTCAGTTCGGCGGGTCTGTTGGCTTTGGGCTTGCTGCTTGCGCTCGGTTACAGCAAATGGCGGGGGCGCGAGATGCTTGGCATCGGGGATGTCAAATTCTTTGCCGCCGCCGGACTATGGCTGCCTGCGGTGCATGTGCCGTGGTTTCTGGCCGCCTCCGGCCTCGTCGGCATCGTCTTTAGCCTGCTGTGGCAGCGTGGCGGGGGCGGGAAAGAGTTCCCCTTTGCTCCGGCCCTGTGTTTATCGCTCGCGGGATGCGTCTTTTATCAGCTATATTCCGCGCTCTGACCACGACAGGACGTCTTTGATCATCCCATGAACTTTGCCCGCGCCCTTTTTACCGTCAGCGGTTTGACCGTCGTCAGCCGGGTGGCTGGGTTTATCCGCGATACTTTGACGGCGATGTTGCTGGGTGCGGGGCCAGCGGCGGACGCTTTCTTCGTGGCGCAGCGTTTACCCAACCTGTTCCGCAGCCTGTTCGCCGAGGGCGCGTTCGCGGCGGCCTTTGTCCCGCTCTATGCCGAAGAGGCGGAAAAGCGGGGGCGCGATGCCGCGCAAATCTTCGCGGGCGAGGCTTTTGCGCTGTTGCTGGCGGTTCTCACGCCTTTCACGCTCGTCATGATGTATTTTATGCCGACGGTCATTCAGGTGATGGCCCCCGGCTTTTCGGACGATCCCGAACGTTACGCGCTGACGGTCGAATTCAGCCGCATCACCTTTCCCTATCTGGTGCTGATCTCGATCACCGCCTTGCAGGGCGGCGTGCTGAACGCGCAGGGGCGGTTCGGGCCTTCGGCGGCGACACCGATCGCGCTGAATATCGTTCTGATCACCGGCCTGCTGGTGGCCAAGGTCATGGGCTATCCGGTCGGCGAAACGCTGGCGTGGTCTTTGACGATTTCGGGCGTGGCGCAGGCCGTCTGGCTGGCATGGAGTTGCCGCCGCGCCGGATGTTCCATCCCCCTGCTCCGTCCGCGCCTCACGGCGGCCAGCCGCCGCCTGTTCCGCCAAGTGGGGCCGGGGGCCATCGGTGCGGGCGCGACGCAGATCAACATTCTGATCTCGACGATCCTCGCCTCGACCCTGCAGACGGGGGCGGTGTCGTATCTGTTTTACGCCGACCGTTTGAACCAATTGCCGCTGGGGATCGTCGGCATTGCCGTCGCGACGACGCTCCTGCCTCTGTTGTCGCGCCACACCGCCGCCGGAAACGACGCCTCGGTGCGGCACTATGTGAGCCGGGCTATCGAATTTTGTCTGGCGCTAGGGCTTCCCGCGACCATCGGGCTGGGGCTGGCGGCGCAGCCGATCATTCAAACCCTGTTCGAGCATGGCAAGTTCAGCCACACCGACACCATCGAAACCGCGCGGGCGCTGGCGGCCTATTCGCTGTGCATTCCCGCCTTTCTGCTGGTCAAAGTCTTTACGGCGCGGTTCTTTGCGCGGCAGGACACCAAGACCCCGGTCAAAATCGCCGTGACCGCCATGGCGACCAATGTCGTTTGCTCCCTGCTCCTGATCGGCCCGTTGCAGCATGTCGGCATCGCGCTGGCCACCAGCATCGCCACATGGGTTAACGCCATCATTCTCTTCACCCACCTGCGCCGCACGGGCGAGAGGCTGGGCGACACCATGCTCGTTTACCGTCTGCCGCGCCTGATGATCTGCGCGCTGGGCATGGGGATTGTGACGCTGGCGGCGGTTCATGGCCTTCGGGACTGGTATGTGGGCCACAGTTCCCTTTATGCCGTCATGGGCCTCGGTATTATTATTGGCGCCTCCTGTCTGATTTATGGCATTCTCCTCCAACTCACGGGAGCGATGCGCTGGCAGGAAGCCCTCAGCATCATGAAACGCAAGGAGCAATAACACTATGCGACGCATATTTTCGGGCATGCAGCCGACCGGCAATCTTCATCTTGGCAATTACCTCGGCGCTTTGAAAAACTGGGTCAAAGTGCAGCAGGACGGCGAGTGCCTGTTCTGCGTCGTCGATTTGCACGCCATCACCGTGCCGCAAGACCCGCACAAGCTGCGCAACGCGACGCGCGAGACGGCGGCGGCCTATATCGCCGCCGGGATCGACACCAAACGCAACATCCTGTTTCCGCAAAGCGCGGTTCCGGCGCACACCGAGCTGGGCTGGATTTTGGGAACACAGACTCCGCTCGGCTGGTTGAACCGCATGACGCAGTTCAAGGAGAAATCCAGCAAGAGCCGCGATCTGGAACTGCTCGGCCTCTACAGCTATCCGGTTTTGATGGCCGCCGACATCCTGCTTTACAAGACGACGCATGTGCCGGTGGGCGAGGATCAAAAGCAGCATATGGAACTGGCCCGCGACATCGCGGCGGCGTTCAATCGCGCCTATGGCACGGAATATTTCCCGTTGCCGGAGCCGCAGATCATGGGCGAGGCGACGCGGGTCATGTCGCTGCGCGACGGCACGAAGAAGATGAGCAAGTCGGACGAATCCGATTATTCGCGCATCAACCTGACCGATGATGCCGATGCCATCGCCCTCAAAATCCGCAAGGCCAAAACCGATGCCGAGCCTTTGCCGCCCACGTTGGCCGAACTGGAAAAGCGGCCCGAAGCCGACAATCTCGTCACCATCTACGCCGCCTTGAGCGACAGCACACGGGCCGCCGTCCTCAAAACCAGCGCCGGAGCGCAGTTCTCGCAGTTTAAGAAAGACCTGACCGATCTGGCGGTGGCCAAGCTAAGCCCCATCACCGCCACGATGCGCGAGTTGATGGCCGATCCGGCGGAAATCGACCGCACCCTCGCCAAAGGCGCCGAAAAAGCCAACCATCTGGCCGCCAAGCACCTGCGCGAGGTCAAGGACATCGTGGGGTTCTGGCGCGGCTAACACGCCGCCTTTTGATCATTAGGCCAATGTAGGCGCAGGTGTTGAAAATATTCACAAACCATTGACCACGCGCGAGCCGCCGACTAGTTTGCCCCGACGGCTTCGCGAGACGTATCGTGCCGTCTTATTGGACGCGAAAATTTAGGGAGTCACGATCTATGGCCCGCAAAGATGCCGAGACCATTTCAGCCAAGACTTTATCCGAAGAACAGCTGTCCGCGCAGCGCCCCGCCGCCCCCGCCGCTTTTACCAAACAATTTCTCGCTCGCCTTCTGCCCGACGATCTGGCCGCCATGCCGCGCGGATTGCAGCAACGCCTGACCGCCTCGATCTGGCAGTTGGCTCAGGAACGGCTGCGCGGCTCCGTCAGCTTGCGCGTGTTTAACCCCTCGCTCGAAAAAGACGGGTGGGAGGTCGATCACACCGTTATCGAGATCATCAGCGACGACATGCCTTTTCTCGTCGCGTCCGTTTCCGGCGAATTGCAACGGCGCGGGCTGGCCGTGCATATGTCGATCCACCCCGTCCTGTTCGTCCAACGCGACACGAAAGGGCGATTGCAGAATTTGCTGGAGGACTCGGCGGAGGCTCACGCCCATTCCGCCGAATCCTTTATGCATTTTCAGATCGACCATGGCGTTGATCCGAATATGCACGAACACCTCGCCAGCAGCCTGCGCTCGATCCTCGACGACGTGCGCGCGGCGGTCGAGGACTGGCCCAAGCTGCGCCACCGCATGACCGAAATCACGGCGGAAATCTACGCTCCCGGCGGAGCCGCTATCACGCCGGACGAGGTGGACGAGACCCGCCACTTTCTGACGTGGCTCGACCACAATAATTTCACCTACCTCGGCTATCGCATGCTCGATTTGTCGCAGCGGGGGGAACGGATGCAGTGGCGCATTGTGCCGGGCAGCGGCCTTGGCATTCTGCGCAACGACGACGCGCATATGTTCGGCGGCCTGCGCGACCTCACCACGCAGCCCACCGAAGTCCGGCGCTTTTTGCAAGAGCAACGCCTCATCACCATCGTCAAGACCAACCAGCGGTCACGCGTCCATCGCACGGTGCCGATGGAAGCCATCTTTGTGCAACGCTTCGACACCAAGGGCGCGGTGATCGGCGAGCATTTGTTCGTCGGCCTGTTCACATCCGTATCCTATACCCAAAGCGCGCGCATGGTGCCGTTGTTGCGGCAGAAAATCGCGCATGTGATCGCTCAGGCGAACTTCGACCCCACGGGTCACAATGGCCGCGCGCTCACGCACATTGTCGACAGCTATCCGCGCGAGGAGTTGTTCCAGATCGACAGCGACGCGCTGTATCACAACTGCGTCGCCATCGTGCAGTTGCAGGAACGCGCCCGCGCGGCCTTGTTCCTGCGGCGCGATCCGTTCAATCGTTTTTACACCTGCATCATCTATGTGCCCCGCGACCGGTACGACACGCGCGTGCGCAAGAGCATTCACCGCCTTCTTGAAGAAGCTTTTTCCGGCCACGTCACCGACCAGAACATCCGCATCGACGATAGCCCGCTCGCAAGGATGTTCCTGACCGTGTCCATCATGCCGGATTCGACGCAGCCGGATCATGCCAAGCTCGAAGCGCAGCTGCGCGAGATTTGCCGCAGTTGGACGGATCGCCTGCGCGACGGGCTTGTCGCGCAACATGGCGAGGTGCAGGCGCTTAATCTGCTTCGCCGTTACGGCGCGGCGTTCCCATCCGCCTACCGCGAACGGACAAACGCCGACATCGCCCTCCGCGACATTCATGCGATTGAACGCGCGCAGGCGGGCGACCGCCTGATCGTCAAGCTCTCGTCGCCGGACGAAGCGGGACTGTTGCATTTCAAATTGTTCCAGCCCGGTTACCCGCTGGTGCTGTCCAACGTCCTGCCCTTGATCGAAAATATGGGGCTGAAGGTCGAATATATGGACGGCCCGCATGAAGTCGCGCCGCAAGACCGTGATCGTAAAGTCTATATCCACGAATTCGTCTGCCGTCCGGGGGAACCGGACATCGTGGACTTTGCTAAGATCAAGCCGCTGTTCGAGGACGCTTTTGAAAAGGTCTGGATGAACGAGGCCGAAGACGACGGCTTTAACGCCCTGACGCTTCGCGCCGGAATGCCGTGGCGCGAGGTCATGGTGTTGCGCGCCCTCGCCCGCTATCTGCGGCAGTTGCGCATTCCGTACAGCCACGAGCTGATGATCACCACGTTGCTCGCGCATCCGCATACGGCGCGGAATCTGGCGGCATTGTTCCTCGTGCGCCACGATCCCGATCTGCATGGTGACCGCGAGCAGAAGGCTGCCGTCCTCACCGACGCGATCAACGAGGCGTTAGGCGGCATTAAGGCGTTGGAGGAAGATCGCATCATTCGGCGCTACCTGAATTTGATCCAATCCATGCTCCGCACCAATTATTTCCAGCGCACGGCGGACGGAGCGCCCAAGCCTTATCTTTCCATCAAGTTCGATAGCCGCGCCGTCGATTACATGCCGTTGCCGAAGCCGCTGGTGGAGATATTCGTTTACAGTCCGCGCGTCGAAGCCGTGCATTTGCGCGGCGGCAAAGTGGCGCGAGGGGGCATTCGCTGGTCGGATCGGCGCGAGGATTTCCGCAACGAAATTCTCGGACTCGTTAAGGCGCAGATGGTCAAGAACAGCGTCATCGTACCGGTCGGTTCAAAGGGCGGTTTTATCGTCAAGCAACCGCCGCAGGAGTCCGACAAGTTTCAGGCTGAAGGCATCGCCTGCTATCGCACCATGATGTGCGGGTTGCTCGACCTCACCGACAACCGCGTCGGCAACAAGATCGTGCCGCCGGACAACGTCGTGCGCCACGATGGCGATGATCCCTATCTGGTCGTCGCGGCGGACAAGGGAACGGCACGGTTCTCCGACATCGCCAACGGCATCGCGCAGGAATATGGCTTCTGGCTCGACGACGCTTTTGCCTCCGGCGGCTCGGTCGGCTATGACCACAAGCAAATGGGCATCACGGCGCGGGGCGCGTGGGAAGCGGTCAAGCGGCATTTCCGCGAGTTGGGCAAGGATATTCAAACGACCGACTTTACCTGCGTCGGCGTCGGCGACATGTCGGGCGACGTGTTCGGCAACGGCATGCTGTTGTCCAAACACACGCGCATGATCGGCGCGTTCGATCATCGGCACATTTTCTGCGACCCATCGCCGGACGCGGCCACAAGCTTTGCCGAGCGCAAGCGCCTGTTCAATCTGCCGCGCAGCAGTTGGGACGATTACGACCGCAAGAAAATGTCGAAGGGCGGCGGAGTCTTCGCGCGTAGCGACAAAGTCATCAAGCTGTCGTCCGAAATCAAACGCGCCTATGGCATCACGGTGGATAGCCTGACTCCGTCTGAGCTGATCCAAGCCATGCTGCGTTGCAAGGTGGACTTGCTCTACTTTGGCGGCATCGGCACCTACGTCAAGTCCGCCGAGGAATCGCACGAAGAGGTCGGCGACCGCACCAACGATGCCCTGCGCATCGACGGCGGCGAGATACAAGCCAGCGTCGTCGGCGAAGGCGCTAACCTCGCCATGACGCAACGCGGGCGCATCGAATACGCGCTGAAGCGCGGCGGGCGCATCAACACCGACGCCATCGACAATTGCTGCGGCGTGGCCACGTCCGACCACGAAGTCAACATTAAGATCCTGCTGCGCAAGATGGTGACCGGCGGCTCTTTGCCGCTCAACGCCCGCAACAAGATTCTGGCCAGCATGACGGACGATGTCGCTGCGTTGGTGCTGGAGGACAATTACCGCCAGACGGAAGCCCTGACGATGGCGGAGGCGCAGGCCACGACGCTCCTGCCGCTCCATACGCACACCATCCGCGTTTTGGAGAAGGCGGGCTTGCTCAACCGCGCGGTCGAGTTTCTCCCGAACGATGCCGACATCGCCGAACGGCAACGGCTGGGCAAGGGCCTCACGCGCCCCGAACTCGCGGTGTTGCTGTCCTATGCCAAGATTTGGCTGTACGAGCAGATTTTGGCCTCGAACCTTCCCGACGACGCTTTCCTGCAGGATGACTTGCTGCATTACTTCCCGGAGGCACTGCAAAAGAAATACGCCCATGAGATCGCGCAGCATCAGTTACGGCGCGAGATCATCGCCACCGGCTTGACCAACGACCTCGTCAACCGCGCCGGATGCCATTTCATGTTTGCGATGATGGATCGCACCGGCAAGACGGCTATCGACATCGCGCGGGCCTATCTGATCGTGCGGGCCTCGTATGACATGCCGACGTTGTGGGACGCGATCGACAAGCTGGACAACAAGGTGTCGGCGGCGACTCAGACCATGATGCTCTTGGCCGTGAACCGGACGATGAACCATGTCGTGCCGTGGTTCCTTTCACAGGCCGAGATGCCGCTCAAGTTGTCCAACGCCATCGCGCAATACCGCGACGGCGTGGAGCGCATGACAAAATGGCTTGGTAAAAATCCATCCACCCTCGACACGCCCAGCCACAGGACAATGTCGGAGCTGGATGAACGCGGCGTACCCGAAACCTTGTCAGGGCGCTTGGCCATCATGCCCTATCTGGCGGCCGCGCCCGACATGACGCTTTTGGCCGAGCAGTCGGCTTGCGGCATCGAACAGGCTTCGTCCGCCTTCTTCGGCCTAGGCCGACGGCTCGGACTCGATTGGCTGCGCGAGCGCGCGGAATCCGTCACCGGCATTGAAACGCCGTGGCAACGTGAAGCCGTGGCGCTTTTGCTCGACGACGTGTTCGAAAGCCAACGCGCTCTGGCCTCCAACATGATGGGCATCAAGGTCAGCGGCGACACAAAGAAAGGCTGTCACTGCGATCCGCTGCCCGCATGGACGGAAAAGCACGCCGAGCGATTGGAGCATTACGACGCGCTGTTGAACGAGCTTCGCGCCACGGGTACGCTTGACCTCGCCATGCTGACGCTCGCCAGCCGCCATTTGAGCGCGTTGGTCAAACGGTCGTGTCTGGTGCTGTAAAGGCGTATGGCCTTCCCGCGCGGGAGGGACTTTCTGTTCGGTTCTTTTCGTTAGGATGCTCCTATGGGCTTACGCGAACTGTTTCCGCCGCTTGAACCTTTTGCGCAAGGTCTGCTGCGCGTTGACGATCTGCACACGCTCTATTGGGAAGAGTGCGGCAATCCGCTCGGCGTTCCTGTGGTTTTCCTCCACGGCGGGCCGGGGGCCGGAGCCTCGCCCGTTCACCGCCGTTTCTTTGATCCCGCCGCGTGGCGCATTATCATTTTCGATCAACGCGGGGCCGGACGCTCTATGCCTTTGTTTGAAACGCGGCAGAACACGACTGCGCTGTTGGTGGACGACATCGAAACGTTGCGCCGCTCGCGCGGCATCGACCGTTGGCATGTGTTCGGCGGGTCGTGGGGCAGTACGCTGGCGCTGGCCTATGCGGAAACGCACCCTGAACGTTGCCTTGGGCTGATCCTGCGCGGCATTTGCCTATTGCAAAAAAGCGAAATCGACTGGTTTCTTTATGGCATCCGCAACGTGTTTCCTGATGCTTGGGCGCGTTTTGCCGCTTTCATTCCTCATGACGAACGGCACGATTTGCTCGAAGCCTATGCCAAGCGCCTGTTCGGATCGGATGAAACCCAGCGGCGCAAGGCGATCCGGCATTGGCTTCGTTACGAAACGTCATGCTCCTCGCTCTATCTCCCCGAAGGCGCGGAAGAACCGGACGACTCCGATTCCCGCTCCGCGCTGCCGATCATGGAGGCGCATTATTTCCGTAACAACCGCTTTACGCCCGACAGCCAACTGCTGGACAACGCGGCGCTTCTGCGCCCTGTTCCCGGCGTGATCGTGCAGGGGCGCTATGACATGGTTTGTCCGGTCGTCACCGCCGACGCGCTGCATCGGGCATGGCCTGAGGCCGACTATCGCTTGATCCCCGATGCCGGACACGCGGCGATGGAGCCGGGCATTCGCTCGGCGCTGATCGACGCGACGGAGCGGTTCAAGACGATCCGTGGTTAAGCCTCCAACGCCGCCAATACCGCATCGCCCATCGCAGCCGTGCCGACGGTCTTCAGACCGGGTTGCGCGATGTCGGGTGTGCGGATGCCCGCGTTGAGGACGGATTCGACCGCCGACTCCAAAGCATCGGCTTCCGGCATCCAACCGAAAGAATAGCGGAACATCATCGCGGCGCTGAGAATGCTCGCCAATGGATTAGCTATACCCTTTCCGGCGATGTCGGGCGCGGAGCCGTGGATCGGCTCGTACATCGCGGGGCGTTTGCCCGACGCGTCCGCCGCGCCCAGCGAAGCCGAAGGCAGCATGCCGAGCGATCCCGTCAGCATCGAAGCTTCGTCCGACAGCACGTCGCCGAACAAATTGTCGGTGACGATCACATCGAACTGCTTGGGGTTGCGCAGCAACTGCATGGCGCAATTGTCGGCGTACATGTGCGACAGCTCCACGTCGGCGTATTCCGCCGCATGAAGCTTGGTGACTTCTTCGCGCCACAGGATGCCGGATTCCATGACGTTGGATTTTTCGCAGGAACAAACCTTTTTGCTTCTTTGCCGCGCCAATTCAAACGCCACGCGGGCGATGCGCAGAATTTCCGAAGTGGTGTAAACCTGCGTGTTCACGCCGCGCCGCTCGCCGTTCGGCAGGGTTTCGATGCCGCGCGGTTCGCCGAAATAGACACCGCTGGTCAATTCGCGCACGATCATGATGTCGAGGCCGCGCACGACTTCGGGTTTCAGAGTCGAGGCTTCCAGCAGCGCGTCGAACACAATCGCGGGGCGCAGGTTGGCGAACAGCTCCAACTCCTTACGGAGCATGAGCAACCCGGCTTCGGGCCGTTTATCATAGGCCACCTTGCTCCATTTCGGCCCGCCCACCGCGCCGAGCAAAATCGCGTCCGCCGCCCGCGCGGCCTTGAGCGTGGCGGGAGCCAGAGGCACGCCGTCGCGGTCGTAGGCACAGCCGCCGATCAGGTCTTGCGTGATCGTCATGCCAAGGCCTCGCTTGGCGGCAAACCAATCCAAGACGCGCCCAACCTGCGCCATCACTTCGGGGCCGATGCCGTCGCCGGGGAGGACGAGGATGTTTTTCGTCATGCTATCGACTTTCGTTGATCGGGGTTAATGCCTTAGATTTCCATGAAACATATTTCGACAGCGCCTTGCGACTGAGCCCCATCAGCGGACGCTCCATGAACCGATAGCTTAGCAAGCCGAACAAATTTCCGCCCGCTACGCACAGCACGATCAGCAAGCCTTCGAACACGGCTCCTTGAAGTGTCATTCGGGTCAGAATGCGCCCGACCAGCGACAACACCAGAATATGACTAAGGTATATCGAATACGACGCATCGCCCAACAACACGAGCCAACTACGTCCGAAGCTTCCCCTCGCTTTTTCAAACGCGACGGCACCATAGACAATCAACGCACTGGGTATGCCCATTTTCAAAACGTGTTCCCAGTCGGCAACATCAACCAGCGACTTGAGATCATCGGCGGTTATCATGGCGGCCACCCATCCCACCAGACCCAGACACAGGGACGCACGCGGAAAGCGTACATATCCCCCCATGACGGCATGGCCAATCAGACCGCCCATGATGAATTCAAGCGTCAAAGGATGGAACAATGTGGAGGCTATGGGCTGAACGGCGCGGTATGATTCAGCGGCGAAAAACAGGCCCGCCAAAACGACAACGCACGCCCATGCCGCCAGCGCCCAGCGCTGCGCTACGCCCAGCGCCAGAATGGCGGCAAAGACGACATAGAAATACATTTCATGCACAAGCGTCCAACCGACGGCCAGCAATGGCTTGACCGTATCCGGTACAAGAAACACAGATCGCCACAGCGAAGGAGCATGTTCGAACGACGCGTTGACGGCGGCGGGCATAACAAGCGCTGCGCCGAACACCAACAACGTGTAGACCCAATAGGCGGGATAAATGCGCGTGATCCGCGCATAGAGAAACCGACGCCACGACAATTTACCGGCGATGGTCACCATGATAAAACCGGAAATCACAAAAAACAGATCGACGCCGACGGCTCCAAAATGCGCCCAGTTCGGCAGCAACGGCTCGGCGTGACCGTATTTTCCCTCGACCGTCAGCAGATGAGAAGCCAGAACGCCATTCGCCGCCAAAGCGCGCAGAATTTGTATGCCCTGAAAGACCATACTTAAACCCAAGGCTGCGCGGTTTTGCGCGTCGTCTCGAAGGCGGTGATTTTGTCGAACTGCTGTTCCGTCAGGCCGATGTCGTCGAGACCGTTGAGCATGCAGTGACGGCGGAAGGATTCGACGACAAAGGGGTAAGCTTCGCCGCCCGCCGTGACGCGCTGCGCCTCAAGATCGACGGTGAAGGACGTGCCGGGTTGTTGCGCCATGGCCATCAGGCGCTCCACCTGCTCCGGCGGCAAGACCAGAGGCAGGAGGCCATTTTTGAAACAGTTGTTGAAGAAAATGTCGGCGAAGCTCGGCGCGATGATGCAGCGAAGGCCGAAATCCGCCAAGGCCCACGGCGCATGCTCGCGGCTTGAGCCGCAGCCGAAATTCGCGCCCGCCACGAGAATCTTCGCCTCACGGTAAGGCGGCTGATTCAGCACAAAGCCCGGAATTTCCGCGCCATCCTGCGTGAACCGCAATTCATGAAACAGATGCCGCCCCAGCCCCGTGCGCTTGATCGTCTTGAGAAACTGCTTGGGAATGATCGCATCGGTATCGACATTCATCATCGGCAATGGCGCGGCAACACCCATCAGTTGCGTAAATTTTTGCATGTCACGTTTCCCAATCCATCCATTTGCACATCGCCCTCACGCACGAGAGATGCCCCTGTTCAGCGTTATAGTTTTGATACATCCACGTCCTTGCACACCTTGGACACATCTTCGATGGCCTTAACCTGACTTTCCTTGATGCCTGCAATAATCTGCTCGCGGGTTGTCACGGGAATGGCTTCAAGACATGCACGATCCTCGCCGCACTTGTCCTGACGTTGCCGCAAGCCCTCAAGACTCCATGCTCGAACGCAACGAACCAGAACTTCCTTGTCGGGAGACAATTGAGAAGCAACCTCATGTTCAACATACAGACCATACATGCCAAGTTTAATGGCCTGCTGGATCACAGACGGAAATTCAGGAGATAGGTGAAAGGGAACTGTTCTCTGTACAGCCCTCGACACCTCCGCTACGGGTATCAAGGAAATGTAGGCAAGCATACACAAGACTATGCGCGACCCCAGCTTTCTGCGCTGTGCAAAACGCACCCACCCGGCATGTGGCCTAAACAAGATATACAAGAAGTAGGCAGCGCACGCCAACTCAAGCCCCAAGAGTACCAGCGACATCACCGACGAAAAATGGGATGCAATCCCCTCCAACACGGGCCAATAGCCACAGTTGCCTTGATCAGATGCCAATGAGACATCAGTCACGGCTTCAATTTTCGAGCTGCTCATAGACACTTCCCCCAACAAAATTGCGGATAAGTTGTGACCAGCGCTTGATTCAACGAGACCCATGATTTTGGCATCAACGAGGAGCATGTCGCAATGTAGTTTTGGTAATTTTCGCGCATAGAGTTTTCAAACGGTTCGGCTGGTTTTCCGTCTGTGGGTATCCCAAATTGTCTCCGCTCCAGCTTATACATCTCCGAGGCAACAACCCAAACCTGCCCAATCAGCACTCCTATAGCAAAAAAGTCTGGCTCACCCATAGAGCAAGTATCTTTGCCCGCCTGACATTCCGCAGCGGCCCTCGTGCGGAGTGCCGCAAATAATGCCGAATCATTGTTGGCTACAGAGCATTCTTCAGGCCATTCTTTACAAGCTTCTTCGCGTCGTATTGTCTCCCAATGATCTTCAATATAGTTTGAAACGGCTGCTCTGTAGCAATCCGCTTTTGAGGATGGCCAAACATCCGGGAACATCTCCTGTAAATTACGCGATGCGTACTCCGTCGCGGCGCGATTTCGCAAAACTGAGGTCTCTCCAGTTACGACTGCATCGGATATGTATAATTTCAATAAATAGGGCAAAATAAAGCTTGCTGATAAAAAACCACAAAAAACCAACCCCGCCATCAGCAGAAGAAGTTTTTTTCCGTGTAGGCGGTAGTCCCCGTTTGCTCTGCTCTCAAACAGACCCAACAAGATAGCCACAAAAATTATGCCAAAGGTCGCAGGAACCGCGTACCTCAAAATTGAGGCAAAAACAAACCAATCTAGCATGTTACGATCTCCCTCACGTCCGCCAATCTCCCCGTCACCGCCGCTGCGGCCGCCATCGCGGGGCTCATCAGGTGGGTGCGGGAGTCGCGGCCTTGGCGGCCTTCGAAGTTGCGGTTGGATGTCGAGGCGCAGCGTTCGCCGGGTTGCAGGCGGTCTTCGTTCATGGCGAGGCACATCGAACAGCCCGGCTCGCGCCAATCGAAACCGGCCGCGATGAAAATCTTATCGAGACCTTCCTGTTCGGCTTGTCGCTTCACAAGGCCGGAGCCGGGCACGACCATCGCCTGAACATGCGCCGCGACATGCTTGCCTTTTGCCACCGCCGCCGCCACGCGCAAATCTTCGATCCGCCCGTTGGTGCAGGAGCCGATGAAAACCTTGTCCACCTTGATGTCGGTCAGCTTTGTGCCGGGGGTCAAGCCCATATAGTCGAGCGCCCTTTGCATGGATGCGCGCTTCGCTTCGTCCTTCGCCTTCGCGGGATCAGGCACAACGCCTGTGATCGGCGCTACATCCTCCGGCGACGTTCCCCATGTTACGGTCGGCACGATCATCGCGGCCTCGAGCGTGATCGTCTTGTCGTATGTCGCGTCCGCGTCGCTCGGCAACGTGCGCCAATAGGCGACGGCAGCGTCCCAGTCCGCGCCTTGCGGCGCGTGAGTTCGGCCCTTCAGATAGGCGAAGGTCACGTCGTCGGGCGCGATCAGACCAGCGCGCGCTCCGGCTTCGATCGACATGTTGCAGACCGTCATGCGGCCTTCCATCGACAGGGAACGGATCGCCTCGCCCGTGTATTCGATCACATAGCCCGTGCCGCCCGCCGTCCCCAACATGCCGATGATGGCGAGGATTAAATCCTTGGCCGTCACGCCGGAGGGCAGAGCGCCCGTCACGTCCACGCGCATCGTCTTAGATGGTTTCGCGATCAAGGTCTGCGTCGCCAGCACATGCTCGACCTCAGAGGTGCCAATCCCAAAGGCCAGCGAGCCGAACGCGCCGTGCGTAGCCGTGTGGCTGTCGCCGCAAACGATGGTGAGGCCCGGCAGCGTAAAGCCCTGCTCCGGCCCGACGATATGCACGACGCCTTGCCGCGCATCCAGCATGGGCAGGTAGGGGACAGAGAATTCGCGGACGTTTTGTTCGAGCGTTTCGACCTGAAGGCGGGATTCCTCTTCCCGGATGCCCTGCGCCCGATCCGGCGTGGTCGGCACATTGTGATCCGCGACCGCCAGCGTGCGTTCCGGCCTCCGCACTTTGCGTCCAGCGAGGCGCAGGCCCTCGAACGCCTGCGGGCTGGTCACTTCGTGCACCAGATGACGGTCGATATAGAGCAGGCAGGTTCCGTCTTCTTGCCGGTTCACCACATGGCTGTCCCAAATTTTGTCGTAGAGTGTTTTGGCGCGGCTCATTGTTACGTTCTCCCTTTTTCGTCGTGAAGATTAACGCAGCCGCCGTACCGGAACAACCAGATTGACATTGGCGGGGCAAGCTTCGCGTGGCTTCCTTTGTGACATTTCCCTCTACATGCTTAACCGATTGTGATAATGATTGCCGTCGTCCTAAAATGTGTGGAGTCTGCTTTATGACCGGAAGCATCGTTACTATTGGAAAACAAAAGTATGTTGTTGGTCTTTACTGGGAAAATTGCCCTGATGACAGTCCTGTTAAGGCGGCAAAGGCGGCGATGCGCGGAGGGGGACAGCGCGTGTATGCCTACACGATCCGCCCCGGCAACAAGCGGAAGGAACGGATTCCTCAGTTTGGTTTATGGCACAGCAAATTGCATGCCGGTTGTGGCCTTCCGGCTCTAGCCCCCAATTTCGCCAGGCAGCAGACGGGGTCTTGGGCTGGAGCCTTCCTCGTCTCTGGCGGCGTGGTGGTCATGATCGGGTATGACGACCTGATCAGCCCCGATGGCGATATGTTCTACCCGGACGCGGCCTCAGCACAGCAGCACTTGACGCGTGTGCTTAAGGAAGGTCGCTATAACAGAGTCTACGCCCCCAAAAGCTGGAATATTCAAGGATCGATGCAAACCACTCTGGCCGAACTCGTTCAAGGCGAGCCTGACTTTCGCCTCAAGTCGCGTGGCGCTCTTTCCGGAGCCGTTATCGCTGTTATCGTGCTCGCCTTAGTGCTGGTCGTCTTGGCCGTCATTATTTTGCAAGACAAACCGGATATCGTTCCGATGCAAATCCGTGCGCTGCGTCCCTAACCGTTTTTGTCGTCGGCGGCTTGTTACAGGCCGCCGTTCCACGGCATGAACTCCCTCACGGTGTCTTCCTCTTCTCTCCCGATGTCGTCGAACGTCACGGGGCGGGACTGGGGGGCGATGAGCATGATGACGGAGAGTTGGCCGCCCGACCGGTCCGCGCCCGCGAGGCAGTTGCGGCGGTAGCTGAAAAAGCGGGCTTCGTCGGCGCAGGTGTCGGCGAGGGGAGGCTGAATGTCGGCGATACCGAGCCCACGCAGTTTGGCCATCACATAGCCCGGAAGATCAAAATGATAATGTTCGGGCCTGAGCGATGGACGAAAAAACTTTCCATGCGCGGGACTCTCGGCCAGAAACGGCGCGGGGAATGCTGGCCCGACTTCATAGGAATTCTGCGCAATGCAGGGACCGAGCGCCGCCTTGATCGTCGCGCGTTCCGCGCCCAGTTTTTCCATCGCCGCGATGGTGTTTTCGATCACGCCGCCGAGCGCGCCGCGCCATCCGGCGTGGGCCGCGCCGATCACGCCCGACCGTTCCGACGCGAACAGCACCGGCACGCAATCCGCCGTCTGAATACCCAAGGCCAAGCCGCGTTGACGCGTCACCATCGCATCGGCATGGGGGCGGTCAGCGGTTCGCCAAGCCTCGATCACCGTCACAACATCCGGCGAATGCACCTGATGGCAACTCAGCAAGTTCTCAGGCGCGACGTCGAGATGCAGCGCGACCAAACGCCTGTTTTCGATTAAATGCGCCGGATTGTCGGCGCTGGATACGTTGCAGTTCAATCCGGCGTAGATCCCTTCGCTCACGCCGCCGCAGCGGGCGAAAAAGCCGTGACGAATGCCATAGGCATCTTTCAGATTGTCGGCCAGCAGCGCTTCGATCATGGGAATCCCGCCACTTGCAAGGCGGGCGAAGCGATGCCCAGCACCTTGAACAATACGCCCATCTGCGACGAGTCCGTCAGGCGATGTACCGACGCGCGGATCGCTTCCGCCTGTTCCGGCGTGGCGTTGTGGTTCAACTGCGCGGCCCGCAATTCGATGCCCAGCGACTCCAGAAAAGCTCCCTGCCCCACCGGCCCCCACGCTCGCGCGCCCGACCACTCGGCCATTTGGCGCAGAGCGGTAAAGTCCACATGCGCGGTCAGATCGACTTCGCCGGGGCGCTCCAGAACAGGGGCGTACGCGTGCCGCGCCACAGCCTGCAAGGTCGAGCCACCGTTCGGCGCGACGTAGCCATAGTCAATAAACAATCCCGCGCCGCCGTGACGCGCGATGTGCGTGGCGAGCTTTTGCATGAAGGCCAACGACAGCGGCGATGATTCAAGGAAAGACGTTGCGCTTGTGTCAGAGACTTCCGGCGCGTCCACCGCCTCGCCTTCCACAAACGCCAAGCCACCGTCTTGGTTCGCCACCATGCGCTCGCGCCATTCCGCCCCTGTTTTCATGAACTGGCGGATCGGCAACGCGTCAAAGAATTCGTTCGCGACGACCAGCAACGGCAAAGCAGGCAACTGCGTCAGGTCGGCGCAATGGACGGGATCGTGCGCCGCCAATCGTTTCTTTTGCTCCGCAATCAGAGGCGCGTCGCTTTCCAACAGCCACAGATGCGATGCCTGATGAAAACCCGCGATCTTGGCCGTGGCGCGCAACGCGTCCTGCATCAGCGTGCCGCGTCCGGGGCCGAGTTCCAGCAAGAGAAAATCGTCGGGCTTGCCCATCTGTCGCCAAACGTCGGCACACCACAGGCCAATCAGTTCGCCGAACATCTGGCTGATGTCCGGCGCGGTGACGAAGTCGCCCTCCGCGCCCAGCGGATTGCGCTGGCGGTAATAGCCGTGAACCGGATGCTGGAGCGCCAGTTCCATGTAACGCGCGACGCTGATCGGGCCGTTGGCGGCAATCTCGTCGCGGATCAGGGCGAGCAGTTGCGTCATGCGGGCCGCCTTTGCTGGCGCAGGATAAGGAATGCGCCGAGCAGGATCATCGGGACGCACAACAACTGCCCCATCGTCGCCCCGGCGAACAGAAAGCCGAGTTGCGCGTCCGGCTCGCGGAAGAACTCGACCGCAAAGCGGAACACGCCATAGCCCAACAAAAACGCGCCCGAGAGAAATCCGGGACGGGCGCGAAGCGAAGGCTTTCTTGCCAGAAACATCAAAATGATAAACAGCGCCACACCTTCCAGCCCCGCTTCGTAAAGCTGGCTCGGATGGCGCGGCAAATTACCGCCGTGAGGAAACACCACGCCCCACGGCACATCCGTGGCGCGGCCAAACAATTCGCCGTTGACGAAATTCGCAAGGCGACCCAACCCCAAACCTATCGGAGCCACGCACGCCAGCAGATCGCTGAACGCGAAGAACGACAGCTTGTTGCGGCGCGTGAACAGCCATGCGGCCAAGATCACGCCCAGCATGCCGCCATGAAACGACATGCCGCCGTGCCATATTTTCAGCATCTCCAGAGGATCGCGGATGTACATGTCGGACTGATAGAACAGGATGTAGCCGAGACGGCCGCCCAGCAGCGTGCCGATCACCGCCCACGTCAGAAAGTCGTCGTAATGCTGCGGTGACGGCCCCTCTGCGTTTTGCCGCGCCAAACGCATGCAGGCGCGCCACCCCAGAACGAAACCGGCCAGATAGGCCAGCGCGTACCAATGGATCGCCAACGGGCCGATATGGATCAAAACGGGATCAAGCGGCGGAAAGGCAAGGGCTAACACGGAACGACCTCTGAAAAACGGGCGGCTGTACAAGAATGACAGGCATGTTATAGCCTGTCCTGCCTAGGGCGAAGAGGAGAAAGTGATGCGTGACGACGGTTCGATTGTTGAGGATATTCTGAAATTGGGCAAAAATGCGCTCGGCGAGCTGTTGAGTTCGCGGCACGAATTCGGCGCTCAGGCGCGTTCGCGCTTTGATGACGTGGCGCAGAAACTGAATCTCGTCAGCCGCCGCGAATTTGATGTCGCCTTTGCGATGCTGGCCAAAGCGCGCGCGATGCAGGAAGATTTCGACGAACGTCTGCGCGTGATCGAAGCCCACTTGAACATCGCCACCGCGCCCAAGGCTCCGGCGAAAAAGACAAAGAAAGCAAAAAACGGGGCGAAAGCAAATTTACGTTCCGTTAAGCATAATAAACGCCGCTAACGAGCCAAAAGCAGCGCAATACAAAAACGGCGTGGATTCAACCCACTGAAATAGCTTGACTATCACGCCCCATAAATCGTTCGATGCGGAAGCGAAAGGTTTTGTTCGCACCACGACGCGTGTGACTCAAACCACACGGCGCGAGGCTCTGTGCGTATTTGATCCGTGTAGACTCTTGCGGCGCGACTCCCAGGTTTGATACGTCTTGTGCCGTTCTTATTGGGAGGTCGGGTTATGTCGTTCGTTGTTGCCCACGAGACGAGTCAGGTTCACAACCCGCTCGACATTCTTGAAGAAATTGTGACCGCCAACGAATGGCTGTTCGACCGCGCCAACGAAGACGAGTTGATCGTCGAGCTGGCGGGCCGCTGGTGCCATTATCGTCTGTTCTTCGTCTGGCAACGCGACATCGGCGCGTTGCAGTTCTCTTGCCAGTTCGACATGCGCGTGCCCGATGCTAAGCGCGGCGACGTGAACGATCTGCTGTCCATGCTCAACAATCGCATGTGGCTCGGCCACTTTGATCTGGAGCCGCAGCAAAGCACGCCGCTGTTCCGCTACACAATTCTGGCGCGCAGCGAGCGCATGCCGACGGTGGAGACTCTGGAAGACCTCGTTGAAATCGCGCTGACGGAATGCGAACGCTTTTATCCCGCGTTCCAATTCGTCATCTGGGGCGGAAAGCGTCCTGCCGAGGCCATGGCGGCCGCGATGATCGACACGGCGGGGCAAGCCTGATTCAACGTATCCTCCTTGTCGGATGCGGCAAGATGGGCACGGCCCTGCTTAAGGGCTGGACGCGGTTGGACCAGTGCTCGGTCGCAGTCGTCGATCCTTCGCAGCGCTCAAAAGAAATTCCGTCGAACGCCGACATCGCGTGGCATCAAACGCCTGAAGCCCTCGATCCATCGTTCGCGCCCGATGCAATAGTTCTTGCGGTCAAGCCGCAGCAGATGGCGGCGGCGCTTCCCGCTTACGCGCGTTATCACGATGCCGTGTTCCTTTCGATTGCGGCGGGGCAGACGTTGAAGAGGCTTGCATCGCTGCTGGCCGACTCGCACCGCGCCATCGTTCGCACCATGCCCAACCTCCCCGCCAGTATCGGGCAAGGCATGAGCGTCGCGGTGGCCAACGCGCAGGTCACGCCCGATCAGAAAAGGCTGTGCGAAGCTCTGCTCCGCGCCGTGGGAGACGTGGCGTGGGTTGAGGACGAGACGTTGCTCGATCCCGTCACGGCGCTTTCGGGAAGCGGCCCGGCGTATCTGTTCGCGCTGACGGAAGCCATGGCCGAGGCGGGAGAAGCGCTCGGCCTCCCCAAGGAACTCGCCGCGCGGTTGGCGCGGCAAACCGTCGTCGGCAGCGCCGCGCTTTTGGCCGCTTCGACAGAGAGTCCCGCCGCGCTGCGTCAAGCTGTCACCAGTCCCGGTGGCACGACGGCTGCGGCCCTAGAGCATCTCTTGGACGAACAAGGCCTGACCACTCTGTTGCGTCGCGCCATGCAAGCGGCGGCAAAGAGGGCCAAGGAATTGTCTTCCTGAAGCCCATCGTCTAGACTAGGGCCATGATCGCAAACAGAAATTCGCGGGAACGCGCCCTCGCCCTCGCAGCGCTAAAACTGGCGGGACAAACGGCTTGGGACAATCTGACGCTGGCGCAGATCGCCAAGGCAGCGCGTTGTCCATTGCTCCAAGCACGCAAGCTTTTCCCTGATACGACTGCGCTTTTGCCTGCGGTTGTCCGCTTGATCGACGAAGAAACCGCCGTTCTGGTCGGAACTCTGGACAACAGCGCGGCGGCGCGTGATCGCCTGTTCGAAGTTCTGATGGCGCGATTCGATGTCCTGCAATCGCACCGCGCCGGAGTCCTCGCCATCGCCGCCGCTTGCCGCGCCACGCCGAGTCGCATTCCAGTGATGCTAAAAACGCAATGGGACTCGATGCGCGCGATGCTGCGTCTCGCGAATCTTTCCGAGTGTGGCATCTTTCAAACAGTCGGATTGATCGCGCTCTATGATCTGGCCTTGCGGCGCTGGAGCGATGACCACACATCCGACATGGCAAAAACCATGGCAACACTTGATCGTTTGCTGCGCCGCGCCGAACGCCTGATCGAAATTTTTGCGCGCGCGTCGTCCGACGATCACCCGCGACAGCGCGGTCACACGCGTGTGTGATGAATAATTTGCGTGACAAGCGCGTTAAGAATCGGCATATTGGTTAACGTTAACCTTGAATCTCGCTATCCATAAGGATGTGGACGCTCGGTTTTTCATCTTGCCGTCCTAACTGCACCCACCTTCTCAGATGAGGATCCCAATGTCGAAACCCGCCGCCACCGCCTTCCCCGAAACCGATTTTTCGAAGTTCATGGACATGTCCAAACTGATGGACGCGACCAAGGCTTTTGGCGAATTTAAGATGCCGACCCTGAATGTCGAGGCTCTCGTCGCTGTACACCGCAAAAACATGGAAGCCATCACGTCGGCCAATCAGGTCGCGATTGAAGGCTTTCAGGCCTTGGCGCGCCGTCAAGCTGAACTGGCCAAACAGAGCTTTGAAGCCACCACGAGCATGGTTCAGGCCGTGACCTCGGCTCAGACACCCGAAGAAAAAGTCGCCTGCCAAGCCGAAGCGACCAAGGCGACGATGGGCCGCTGCCTGTCGAGCCTCAAGGAACTCACGGATGTCATGACCCGCAACCAGTATCAAGCCATGGAGCTCGTCAGCAACCGCGTTTGCGAAAGCATGGACGAACTGCAGGGCATCATCAAGTCGAGCCGCTAAGACTTATTGCCTTATTGACTGCCAAATATGAGGCGTGGGCTTTAGCTCACGCCTTTTTTTGTTGGCAAAATCTGGAGACATTGTATGACCGACCATAGTACCGGACTCATTTTTGAACACCCTGTAATATCAGCATGTTAGGTTGTCTTTTGGGGGCTGAGGGGGCGGTAAAGAATATTTTTTGGGCTTCGTTTTCTGCTCCGGCGAGGAGCCTTGCGAGAGTTTCGAGGC